>NZ_JBHXIW010000007.1:0-21221 GCF_042723515.1 Pseudarthrobacter sp. NPDC058362
CAGGGTGTGAACGATGTCCCGACTCACCGGTGAAGCATCAACTGGGAACGATGTCCCGACTCATGTGAGAACTATGTCGTGAAACTAGACACCCCATTCTCCGCCCTTGTGATGAGTCGAGACATCGTTTACGGATGTGTCGGGTCATCGTTAACACCCCCGGTCTTAGGACCGGGGGTGTTCTTGTTGTCCGGGCCCTTTCAAAGTCCGTCCTGTTTTCGACGCGCATATTCATCGGCGCTGCGCATGTCCCCGGACGCGCCCCATATGTGGGCGTCGCCGGCGAGGATGCGCCTCGGCCGCAAGTTTGCGCGTCGAAACCCGACGGCGCAGGACCTGTTTCCCGGCTTGCGGGCTCCGTACACTGGGCCAATGTCATGCCGAATCAGCGAACTTGTCCTCGACTGCTCCGACCCCGAACTGCTCGCCCGCTTCTGGAGCGACGTCCTGGGCTATGTGGAGCTTGGCCGGGAAGACGGTGCCATCGAGATCGGACCGCCGGAGGGATTCGGCGGCCTGCAGCCCACGATCATCCTGAGCCCCAGCATCGATCCGCGGACGGGGAAGCTGCCGCTGCACATTGACGTCAACCCTGTGGACCGGGACCAGGCTGCGGAGCTGGACCGGCTGCTGGCCTTGGGCGCCCGGCCGGCCGATGTGGGACAGACCGGTGACGAGCAATGGCACGTCCTCGCCGACCCCGAGGGCAACGAGTTCTGCCTCCTCCGCAAGCGACTTGACGCCTGAGCCCGCCTCTACCCTGAAACCCCGCCCCATTCTGGGACCGCGTCAAATGTGCGCAGTGCTCTCAGGCGTCGGCCGCGGGCACTCCGAGGCGGCGGAGCCGTTCCCGGGCGGCCAGTTCACTGGGGCCCCTCGGTCCGAGCATGAGACGGACGACGCCGAGGACTGCCCGGGTGCCAAGCCGCACCGGAAGCGGGAACGGGCCAAGCCGCGGCGGAGTCAGCCCCAGCATCCGCTGGAACCTGGGCTCCAGGCTGTACACCGCGCCTGCGAACAGGACCCGGTAGCCCGGCCGCAGCAGGGGATGCAGGGGAGGGTTCCGGATGAACTCCACGGTTTCGGCCACGCGGGCGTCCGCCCGGAGCTCGCCGCTGCGGTACCAGTCATCCAGCTGCCGGCGCAGCTCCGCCTCGCTCATCGGCGGACCAGCGACGCCCATGAGCCTGCCGGCCTGCGACCACTCCCGGACGTAAGCGTCGGGTCCACCGGGAATCGGTTTCCCCCAGATCCTGTGTGCCGCCAGGAACCCGTCCGTGAACGCCAGGTGGATCCACGCCCCGAGCACGGGATCGTTGGCGCTGTAGTCCCGAAGGCTCCCGTCATTCCCGCGGTAGCTGCCCTGCACCGGCCCATGCAGCACGCGGACCCGGCGGGAAGCCTCTTCCGCAGCGGCCCGGGAGCCGTAGGTCACGGTGAAGATCCAGCGGATGGTGGCGGCCAGCCGCGCCAGCGGATCCGCGCGGAAGTCGGAATGCTCGTGGACGCCTGCCAGTGCCCCGGGGTGCAGGGACTGCATGAGGAGGGTGCGGATTCCGGCGACGATCGTGGACATGGAGCCATGCACGGCCCACACCGCTGAGCCCGGCAGGTGATAGCCGGCGTCGTCCCCGTCGGCCAGCCGCAGCGCCCACTCGGGCGGGGTGTCCGATTTGCCTGTGAACGTCTTCCTCAGTTCGTCCCGCCAGATCCGAAATAGCCCTCGCATACATCATTGTGGTCAGGCCGGAGCGCGGATATCCACATGATTCCCGAAGGGGTTCCCACGGCGCCGAAGCGTGTGGTCCCATGGAAATTACCGTCGAGACAGCGTGCGGGCCGACACGTCCTGGAGTCAATCGGTTGGGCAAGGTACGGGGTCACAACAGAGCCGAAAAGGGCCGGCAGTTGCCGGGGAATGCCGCGCGCATTCCGGAAGCGGTGCGTGCCGTCGCCCGTGCCGGCGCAGCCGGTGCACTGTCCCTTGCCCTGGGCATGTTGATCCTGCCGGGCGGGAACGGCAACGGGCCGGCGCCCCAGCCAGGCGTGCCGGCCATCGTGGCCGGGACCGGACGGCACGCCGCCGGCGTGGTGGGTGCCGGAATGCTGCCTGCCGCCGCCCTCACCGCAGACCATCGTGCGGCGCTCGACTTCCCGCGCACGGCGGTGGCTGCCGACGGAATTCCGTTGCGGGATTCAAAAGCCCGGGGCCCGGACGCCCGGAACGCACGGAACCCGAGTGGGCTCACAGTCATGCCGGCCGGAACGGTCAGGCTGCCTGCCGGCTACCTGCTGGCCCCGCTGGAGGTTTTGGTGCCAACGTCCCCGTTCGGTCTCCGGGCGAGCCCGATCAGCGGCCTGCCCGGAGATTTCCACCTCGGCCAGGACTATGCGGCCGCGTGCGGCACGCCGGTCTACGCCGCCGATTCGGGCTTGGTGCGCGCCGCCGGCTGGCATCCCTGGGGCGGCGGGAACCGGGTGGAGGTGGACCACGGCAACGGGCTCATCACCACCTACAACCATCTGGATTCGAGCACTGTCCGTGCCGGCGACGTGGTGCGGGCCGGGCAGGCCATCGCCCGCGTCGGCTCCACGGGGTGGTCCACGGGCTGCCACCTGCACTTCGAAACCATCCTCAACGGGCGCCACGTCAGCCCCCTGTCCTGGATACTCCTGCCGCTGTCGGCGCTCGCCGGCCTGCCGCCGGCCAGGCCGGGCGGACCATCTTGGGACGATCATCCCGGGGTCAGCACAGCGGGTTACGCACCTTGGGGCGTGCCGCCCCTACCTGGAAGTACGACGACGGCGCCCGCCCCTCCGGCGGCATCGCCCCCATCGGCGGCGCCTCCACCAAACGCATCCGCGCCGCTATCGGCTGCCCCGTCACCAACAGCAGAACCCGCGCCTGTGCCATCCTCTGCACCTGACTTGCCTCCGGCGGAACCCGCCCCTGCCCCCGCGGCCCCTGCCCAGCCGGAACCCACCGAACCCTCGGAGCCAGCTCCGGCAGAGTCACCCCCGGCAGAGTCACCCCCGGTAGAACCGGCCCCCGCGGAACCGCTGCCCCCCGAGCCATCACCCAAGCCGGGCGTCGCAGGGAAGGGGGCGCCGCCGTCGTCCGCTGCCCGTGAGGCAACTGCCCCCTCGAAGTGCGGTCAGGGAATTCCCAGCCGGGACCAGTACGCTGGACTGCCAGTTACGAACCATGAGTATGGACAACTTCGTGAGGACGCAGCCTGTGACATCCCTGTACCAGATACCCCTGACGCTGAATGACGGAACCGCCACGGATTTCAGCCGGTTCCGGGGGAAAGTCGTGATGGTGGTGAACGTCGCCTCCCAATGCGGGCTTACTCCGCAATACACGGGACTTGAAGCGCTCTACGAAAAGTTCCAGGACCGCGGATTCGAGATCCTGGGAGTGCCGTGCAACCAGTTCGCAGGGCAGGAACCGGGCAGTGACAGTGAAATTGCGGAGTTCTGCCAGCGCAATTTCGGTGTGACCTTTACCCTTACGGCCAAGGCCGACGTCCGGGGCAGGGCCCAGCATCCGCTCTACGCGGAACTGACCAAATTCAAGAACGGACCGCTGCCAGGCCTGGTGAAGTGGAACTTCGAAAAGTTCTTGGTGGGCAGGGATGGAAGGGTGGCTGCCCGGTTCGCACCCACCGTCGAACCCGATTCGGCCCAGGTCATCGACGCCATAGAGGCATTGCTTTAACTTTTTTCCACAAAGGAAGCCGCAATTTGCCCAAAATTTACCAAATGTCTGATTGGATAAACCTTACTGAAGGGTACAAGGGAAGAGCGGCTTCCCACCGACCACAGAGGTAGCAATGGAGCACATCGAGGCCGAACATCCCCGGCCACGCCACTTCCTACTCCACCTGAGCGATCCCCATCTGGTAGGCGGGCCCGAGCCCCTCTACGGCGCTGTTGACAGCGAAGCCCGGCTCATCCAGCTCTTCGAAGAAGTTAAAGAGTCAGGCGCGCGTCCCGAGGCCGTTATCTTTACCGGTGACCTGGCAGACAAGGGCGACCCGGAAGCCTACGCCAAGCTGCGCGCCATCGTGGAACCGGCCTGCGAAGAACTGGGCGCGGATGTCATCTGGGCCATGGGCAACCACGACAACCGGGCCAACTTCCGCAAGGGCCTGCTGGACCAGCCCGGGACGGACGCTCCCGTGGACCACAGCTACTTCATCAACGGCCTGCGCATTATCACCATGGACACCTCGGTCCCCGGCTACCACCACGGCGAACTCAGCGCCGCGCAGCTTGAATGGCTCGCCGCTGAACTGGCCACTCCAGCCCCGGATGGCACCATCCTGGCCCTGCACCACCCGCCCGTGCCATCCGTGCTGGACCTGTCCGTCCTGGTGGAGCTCCGGGACCAGGGCTCCCTGGCCGCAGTGGTGCGCGATTCCGATGTCCGCACCATCCTGGCCGGCCACCTGCACTACTCGACCACCGCCACGTTCGCCGGCATTCCTGTCTCCGTCGCTTCGGCCAGCTGCTACACCCAGGACCTGAACGTGCCGGTGGGCGGAACCCGCGGCCGGGACGGCGGGCAGGCATTCAACCTGGTCCACGTCTATGAGCACACCATCGTCCACTCCGTGGTTCCAATGGGAAGCTCGGCAACCGTGGGGGAGTACGTGACCCCCGAGGAGACGGCGCGGCGTCTCGAGGCTGCGGGTATCCGCATTCCGGAGACCGCCAAGCAGCGCCACACGGCCACCGTCCCGTCGCCGCGCTAGCTCGGGAGCCGCGGCAGCGGCGGGAGCAGGATCGCTGGCCCCGTGAGCGCGGACGACGGCGGCCGTGCGGCTACTTCTCCCAGGGCGCCTTGATGGGGTAGTACTTCTCCAGGAAGTCCGTGACCAGCGCGGCGCGTTCATCGGAGTCCACTTCGGGAAAGCTGCCGTCGTTCAGGCAGAACATGTCCATGTTCCGTTTTGCCAGCAGCTTGGGCAGGTAGTTCAGCCCGGACCGCATGGTGGTGTCCACGTAGCGGACTTTTGCCGCTGTCTGGGTCACGGCACGGCCGGTCAGCAGCGCGTAGTAGTGGTAGAAGGAATTGGTGACGGAGATGTTGTCCGCGGCCCGGAAGCGGCTTGCTGCCGTCTTCCGGAACTCCTCCGGGAACTCCTGCTCCATGGTCTCCACGACGCTCCGGCGCAGCGGGGCGGCAGTGTGCTCCAGGTGCCGGGTGGTGATCCGGCCGAAGCGGTTCCACAGCAGCTTGCGGTTGACGCGTGCCGCGTTCTCGAAGCCGCTGCGCTCCGCCGCGTTCTCGCCGAGCCCGATCCTGGTCTCGGCCTCAATGAACTTGGTGATGCCGCCGGGGGTGAAGAACAGGTCCGGGCTGACGGGGCGGCCGAAGAACATGTCGTCGTTCGAGTACAGGAAGTGCTCGGACAGGCCCTCGATGTGGTGCAGCTGGCACTCGACGGCCTGCGAGTTGTGCGTGGGCAGCACGGAAGGATCGGCGAAGAACTCCTCGCTGCGCACGATGGTCACGGCAGGGTGGTCGGCCAGCCACTCCGGCGCCGGTGAGTCGGTGGCGATGAAGACCCGCCGGATCCAGGGCGCGAACATGTACACGGACCGCAGCGCGTACTTGAGTTCGTTGATCTGCCGGAAACGGGCTTCGTGGTCGTCGCCCTCGCCCAGGACCGCGTCCTTTTGCTGGGCTCGGCGGGCCGCGATGTACTCCGGTGAGCTGCCGTCCACCCAGGAGAACACCAGGTCGATGTCGAAGCTGATGTCGCTGGCGTGGTCCGCGAACATGTTCTCGATGGTGGGCCACGTGTGCCCGTACCGCTCCACGGTGCCGCGGACCGCATCCTGCCGCAGGAGGGTCCGGCGGGTCAGCGAGTTCTCAATGGGGAGGATCAGTTCTTCACCTTCGAACGACCACAGCTCGATCTGCACACCAGCAGACGCGCCGAACTCGAAGCCGCCCTCCGGCTCCACCCGGGGCCGGTAGATGCGGAAGATACGGGCCTGCCTGCTCGGGGAGAGCTCGCCGTCCGCCACCAGTACCGAGGTCTTTTTCTTGGCGTCCACGGTCATGGAGTAGAAGGGCTCGTCGAGGCACGCCTCCACCATGGCGGCCCGGAGCTTCTTCCGGTCCTTCCAGTCCAGGGCGATGACCGGCCGGTCGTTGTTGCCTCGAACCAAGAGGTATGCCAGCCCGGCGTTCGCCAGCACGTTACGCAGGAACAGCAGGTCCTCCACCATCGCCTGGTAGGGCGTCCGGTTGTGGTTGATCAGGGCATAGCGTCCCTTGTGGCGGATCACATCAGGGCGGGGTTTGAGGCGTTTCTCCGCTGCCGCCGACGTGATTTCGTCATGGAATGGCTCCGCCACTGACGCCTGGGCGCCGTAGTAGACCTCGTCCTGGACCGCTGCTTCTGTAATGGTGGGCTCCGTGCTGTGAGGGGTAAATGTTCTTACTTGGATGATAGTCCTGTCCGGAAGGGGCTCAGATGCCCAGGGCCTCCCGCCAGCTGCGCAGGAAGGCCGCGCCGGCGTCGTCGTGGATCACCGTGTCCGGCAGCCCCAGGTCGGCGGCGGTGAGAATGGTGTAGGGCTTGACCGGGACCCCGTCGGCCGGGCGGACGTCCACGTGTTTGACCGGGTGGTCGTTGTGGTGGAGCCAGTCGGCCATGGCGTAATCGGTGCGGGAATCTCCCACCGTCCGCCACGCCTGCGGGGTGATGTGCTGGGCGGCGAGCAGTTCCACCGCGCGGCTGGCACCAAGATCCTTGCCCAGCCGCACCGACTCGATGTCTGTGGAAATAATGGTGGGATCCACGCGGTAGTCCACCTCGTCGTCGGAATTGGGCGCATGGTGATCCAGCCGCACCACGCCCAGGCCGTGGCGGGCCATCAGCTCCATGGCCTCGGCGTCGAACAGTGCCTGCTCTGCCAGATAGTCGGCGTTGGGGACCTCGATGTGCTGCTCTACGGAGACCATGGCGCGCTTGGTCTCGTCGAAGAACATGTGCGCTGCGTAGTCCTCGGCCACCAGCCGCCGCACGTCATCGCCATAGGCGGACGGGACGGCCAGGTCGTGGTCCACATGGACCGGGCCCGGGCCGGCAGAGGTGAAGCTGAACCACACCGCGCCCTTCTCGCACACGGCGTGGATGACGGTGCCGGACGGAATTCCTGCCTCGATCATCGGTTCCATGACCTGCTGGCGGATGAAGGCATCGGACCGGCCGGTGTTGAAGACCACCGGGATGCCGGCGGCGGCCAGCGCCACCAGGTCACCGATGATCCCGTCGGTGACCTCCCGGGTGACGGGGCTGGCGATGGGGCCGTCGACGTCGAGCAGCAGCGCGAGCGGCGGCGTAGCCGGCAAGGTGGTTCCGGGCGCGGGAACAGCAGGAAAATCCGAGGTCATGCACCTATTCTGTCAGCCGGTGAGAGCACCGGAAGGCTCCGACGGCGAAGATCGCCGCGTGTGACATGGTTACCTTTTGGCTACAACCTGGCGCCGGGCCGCGGATGATGCTTTCCCCGGGCCTGCCGCTTGCCTAGGGTGGCAGGGTGATCTTTAAAGCTGTGGGCGAGGGACGCCCCTACCCCGACCATGGTTACAACACGCCCAAGGATTGGGCGGCCCTGCCGCCACGTCCGGTGCGCCTGGACGAACTGGTCACCACCAAGCGCACCTTGGACCTCGAAGCACTCCTGGCCGAGGACTCAACATTCTTCGGCGACCTGTTCCCGCACGTTGTCCAGTACCAAGGGACGCTCTACCTGGAGGACGGGCTGCACCGTGCCGTCCGTACCGCGCTGCACCAGCGCACCGCGATCCACGCCCGGGTCCTGGTGCTTGATGGCTAGGAAAGTGCAGGATCCCAGCATCCTCCACGGCCACCACGTGGTCACCGGCCCTGAATTGCGCGCAACGTTCGAAGCAGCCCGCGCAGACCAGACCGCGCGGGTCCGGCGCCGGGCGCTGCACGGCGTTGTCCTGGTCCTGCTGCTGGGCCTCATCGCGGCCGGGATCATCACCGCGCTCGCCGTGCTGGACGAAAGACTCAAAATCCCCACGGCCGGCCCGGCGGAAGAGACCGTTTCCACCTGCCCCGACGCCACGTTCGACTACGTGTCCCCGGACAAGGTCAACGTGAATGTGTTCAACTCCACCAGCCGGCCGGGCCTGGCCGGGACAGTGGGCAAGGAGCTCCTGGCCCGCAAGTTCGTGGTGGGGGCCGTGGCCAACACCGAAGCCAACTACCGAGGCGCCGCCGCGGTGGTGTCCGGCGCGGCCGGGCAGTCCGCGGCATTTACCGTGCAGCGGCACCTGCCCGGGTCTGACTACTTCCAGGACAGCCGGACGGACGGCAGCGTGGACGTGATCCTGGCCCAGCAATACAGTGTGCTCACGCCGCCGGACCTGGTGGACCAGACTCCCGGCACGCTCAGCTGCCCGCGCGACAGCCGGCGCGTCGCCGACGACGACAAGTGGCCGGTGGTTCCGTCCGCGGCAGCCGGCTGACAGCGTTGCTCTATCAGCTTTGGTTCCCAAAAGGGCCTCTTAGGGACTACAGGTGATAGAGCAACGCTGTCAGTTGGCGGCGGGAGGCGGGCCGAGCCGCACGGGCCGGCCGTCGTCGTCGAACCTTGCTCCCGCGCCCTGCTGGATGAACCGCACCGTGCGCGCCACCCGCGCCTCCAGTTCCGCCGGCTCGTCGCTGCCGCGTGCCGCGCTTGAGGACAGCGTCCCAAGGATCAGCTGGGCCTGCTGCCCCACGTCCGCCGGGGGCAGGTAACCCTGCTCCATCCCGTCGCGCAGGATGCCCTGCAGCAGGACGCTCAGCTCGCCCACGTGGTCGGCCAGTTTGGCAAAGGACGACGGCGAGAGCACCGCCCCCATGGCAGGTCCCGGCGGGAGGTGGCGGCGGCTGAGGTCCACCACCTGGGCGCGCACGTACAGGGCGAGCCGCTCCACGGGGTTCTCGAGCCGGGCGAGGGAGTCACGGAGCTCGGTGAGGAACTTTTCGGTCTCATCCAGGGCGTAGGCGATGAGCAATTCTTCGATGTCCGCATAGTAGTTGTACACGGCGGTGCGGCCGATCCCGGCGTGCCGGGCGACGTCCGTCATGGTCAGACCCGGAAGGCCGTGCGAGAAGAGGAGCTCGCCGAAGGCCGTGAGGATGCGGCGTTGGGTATCCGCGCGTTGCTCCGCGTTGCTCGCCGCTGAAATCCTTGGCATACGGACACTTTACCGCGATGTGTCACCAAAAATTCTGCGTCAGGGGGTGCAGCCTTCCGGACCGCAGGCCTCGCCCGCTCCGACCATGACCAGGGGATTGGCTTCGTTCCAGGCCTGGTTCAGGGCTGCGGTGAAGGTTTCCTTGGGCTGCGCGCCGGACAGTCCGAATTTCCGGTCCAGCACGAAGAACGGGACGCCGCTGATGCCCAGGGTGCGGGCCTCGTCAAAGTCCGCCCGGACCTCGTCGGCGTATTTGTCGGTGGTGAACAGCTCTTCGACGTCCGCCGGGTCCAGGCCGAGGCCAGCGCCCAGTTCGGTCAGGTACTCGCGGCTGCCGACGTCCTTGCCGTGCTCGAAGTGGTCGCTGAGCAGTCGTTCCTTGGCGGCGTCCTGCAGCCCGTGGGCGGCGGCAAGGTGCAGCAGCCGGTGCGCAGTGAAGCTGTTGGCGACCACCACCTTGTCGAAGCGGTAGTTCAGGCCCACTCCTGCGGCCTGTTCGGCCACGTGTTCGAACATCTGCGTGACCTGCTGCGGGGCCAGGCCCTTCCGGGTGCTCAGGTACTGCAGCTCGGTGCCGGCGTAGTGGTCCGGGAGGGTGGGATCGAGCTGGAAGCTCCGCCACGTGACCTCCACGGACTCCCTGTGGGGGAATTCGGCCAGGGCAGCTTCGAACCGGCGCTTGCCGATGTAGCACCACGGGCAGGCGACGTCCGACCAGATCTCGATCTTCATGATTAAGGTAACGGGCCTGCGCCGGCGGCCATTCCGCCGTCGTCCTGTTACTTCCACCACAGCGGGCCTTGCGGCGGGGCGGATGGTGGGCAATAGTCGGGTGTAGGTCAAGCAGTGGCCCACGGCATAGATGCCAGGCCAACTGGGGGCCCGGCCAGTCATGATCCTGGGAGGCCTGGGATGCGGATTGGACTGGTTGCAGGACCATGGATTCCTGTCCCACCGCCTACATACGGTGGTATTGAACGAGTAGTGGACAGCCTGGCGCGCGGGTTCGCCGCCGCAGGCCACGAGGTGGTGCTGGCCGCGCCGTCGGACAGCACCTGCCCGGTCCGGCTGGCGCCCGGGATGCGTCCGGCCGCAGTGGAGGAACTGGGCTGCACCATGTCGGAGCTCAGCCACGTGGCCCGGGCATACCAAGGGCTTCGCGGCATGGACATCATCCATGACCACACCCTGGCCGGGCCGCTGTACCTCCACCGGCCGCGGGAGGTTCCAGTGGCCACCACCATCCACGGCCCGCTGCACGCGCAGGCCGTGGACATCTACCGCGCCATGGCAAGGGATTCGGCGATCATCGCGATCTCCCGTGACCAGGCCTCCCATGCCCCGGACGTCCCGGTATCCCGGGTGATCCACCACGGCATGGACGTGCAGGCGGTGCCGGTGGGGTCCGGACGCGGGGGGTACCTGTGCTTCGTGGGCCGGTCCTGCCCGGACAAGGGTCTGCTCGAGGCCATCATGCTCGCCCGCCGCGCCGGGATGCCGCTGCGGATCGCCGTCAAGATGCGCCAGCCCGAGGAACTGCGCTATTTCCGCGAGGTGATTGAACCCCTGCTGGGCGCCAATGAGGATTTCGTGGGCGAGGTGGGCGACGGGGAAAAGTACGCGCTGATGGGCGAAGCCCTGGCCTTCCTCAATCCGATCCAGTGGTCCGAACCCTTCGGGCTGGTGATGATCGAGGCGCTTGCCACGGGCACCCCGGTGATCGGCACTCGCATCGGCTCAGCGCCGGAAATCGTGGAGCACGGCCGCACCGGATTCCTGGGTGCGACGGAGAACCTGGCGGAATTCGTGCCGGCAGCAGCGGGGCTCAGCCGGGAGCTGTGCCGCAATACTGCGGAGCAGCGCTTCAGCGAAGAGCGCATGGTCAGCGAGCATCTGGAGCTTTTCCGCAAACTTCTTGAGGGTAAGGGCCCGGGAGGGGTTCCCCATGCTGTTGGTGTGCACCAGAATCAATAAGGTGCAGGCGCTGGTCCGCCGGCACTTACCCGACTTTGAGGAGGAACACCGTTCATGACCGCATGGAACGAAGATACCGAGGCCGCCGCTTCCGAGACCGGTTCGGTCACCGTGGTGGAGGGCTCCTCGTTCTGCATCTCGTCCGGAAGCGGTGACATCAGTTCCGACGGCGGTACGAACGGCGCGTTTTTCCAGGACACCAGGATTATTTCCCGGTGGGTCCTGCGCATCAACGGCTCGCTGCGCGAACCGCTGGTGGCCCAGCGGCCCCAGCCGTTCGGGGCTACGTTCGTGGGCCGGGCCAAATGGCCGGACGGCCGGTTCGACAGCCCGCTGGTGGTGCGCCAGGTGCGGCACATCGGCCCGGGACTCCAGGACGACATCACCCTGGAGAACTATTCGGGTGAGCCGGTGGAGTGCGAAATTGAGCTGCTGCTGGATGCGGACCAGGCGGACCTCTTCGACGTCAAGGGCGGCCGCACCTCGGACGGTCCGCGGCCTTCCCGCACGGTCCAGGACGGCCAGTTGGTCATCGAAACCAGCCGCAACGGGCAGCGCCGCGGCACCGCAGTCCGGGCCAAGGGCGCGGACGTCATGACCGACGGGCTGCGCTTCCGGGCCACGGTCCCGGCCCGCGGCAAGTGGGCCACCAGCGTCATCGTCGTGCCGCTGATCAACGGCGAGGCCCCGGCGGAGGCATTCACCGAATCCGGGCAGCCGCACCACCGGCAGGGAGTGCGGCGGCACCGGGACTGGGAGCAAAACGTCCCGCGCGTCACGGTAGGGGACAGCAACCTGCAGGCGGCGCTGAACCGCAGCCAGAGCGACCTGGGTTCGTTGCGTATCTTCGACCCCCACCACCCGGACCGCGCAGCGGTGGCTGCCGGTGCGCCGTGGTTCATGGCGCTGTTCGGCCGCGACTCGGTGCTGGCGTCCTACATGTCCCTGATGGTGGACCCCAATCTTGCCGCCGGCACCCTGCAGACCCTCGCCGGTCTCCAGGGGACCAAGGTGGACAACGATTCAGAGGAAGAACCGGGCCGCATTCCGCATGAGGTCCGGCTGGGCATCACCGCGGGCCTGTCGCTGGGCGGCACTGCCTACTACGGCACGGCTGACGCCACGCCGCTGTTTGTTGGCCTCCTGGGTGAACTGAGCCGATGGGGCCTCTCGGCCGACATCATCGAGTCCCTCCTGCCCCATGCCGACCGGGCGCTTGAGTGGATCGACAACTACGGTGACCGTGACGGCGACGGATTTGTGGAGTACCTGCGCCCCAACGACCATGGCCTGGTCAACCAGGGCTGGAAGGACTCTTGGGACGGCATCAACTTTGCTGACGGCACCATGGCGGAGGCGCCCATCGCCCTCTGCGAGGTGCAGGCCTATGTCTACTCTGCCTATGTGGGCCGTTCGCAGCTGGCCCGGTGGAGCGGGGACCAGGAGCTGGAACAGCACTGGGCGGGACGCGCCGCGGAGCTGAAGAAGGCGTTCAACGAAAAGTTCTGGCTGCCGGAGAAGGGCTACTTCGCCGAGGCGCTGGACAAGGACAAGCGCCCTGTTGACGCGCTGACCTCCAATATCGGCCACTGCCTGTGGGTGGGGATCGTGGACGAGGACAAAGCCGCGCAGGTGGTGGAGCACCTGATGTCCCCGCAGATGTTCACGGGGTGGGGGATCCGGACGCTTGCCTCCGACATGGGCGCCTACAATCCCGTCAGCTACCACAACGGCTCCGTCTGGCCGCACGACACGGCGCTGGTGGCCACGGGGTTGATGCGTTACGGCTTTGTGGAGGAAGCCCGGCGCGTGGCACAGGCCATTTTCGACGCCGCCGAGCACTTCGACGGCCGCCTGCCGGAGCTGTTCTGCGGTTTCGACCGCGGCGAATACCCTGGCCCGGTGCCTTACCCCACGGCGTGCTCGCCGCAGGCGTGGGCCGCGGCCGCTCCGGTGCAGCTGGCCCGCGTCCTCCTCCGGTTCGACCCCGACTTCACCCGCGGCGTCGTGCACCTGGCCCCCATCCTGGACCGGGATTTTGGGGAGTTCCGGGCTGAAAACGTCCTGCTGGACACCAGCCGGATCACCATCGCCGCCAACGGCGCGGAGGGCACCATCGAGGGCCTGCCGCCCGGCCTGCGTTTCCGCAGCGAACCGCGGCCGCCGCTCGAGGACCTGCTGGGCGGGCATGGCACAGGCCTTAAGGCCGGCCGGTAGATTCAGCCGAGGCGCAGCAGGGCAGATATTTTCAGGGCAGGGACCGTTCCATTACGAAATCGTGTTCGACGGCGGTTCCCAGCCTGAACGTCTTGGTTCCCACCTTCCGGAAACCGGACTTTTCGTAGAAGCGGACGGCCCGGGCGTTCTGGCTGTTCACGCCCAGCCAGATGCCCGCTCCGCCGGCCTCGGTGGCAGCCAACAGGCTGGCCTGCATGAGTTCCGCGGCGGCGCCCAGGCCATGGTGTTGCGGGTGGACGTAGCACTTGCTTAGTTCCACGCACGGCAGCAGGGTCAGGGCGGCAGCCACGTCCGGGTCGGCCGCGGGGCGGTTGACCAGGAGGCTGTATCCATTCAGCGTGCCGTCCGAATCCAGGACGAGGATGGTGGTGTCCGGGTCCGCGAGATACTGCCCGAAGTGCGTTTCGCTCAGCGTTCCGGCAAGGTGCGCGGCAATATCCTCAGGTGACGACGACGGCGGGCAGGCCAGCGGAAAGGTGACGGCGGCAAGGGCAGCCAATGCGCCGGCGTCGTCCGCTCTTGCCCTGCGGATGGTGTGGCCCATGTCCTCCCTTTCCCGTGTCGCCTATCAGGGTACGTCAGTCCTTGGAGCTGAAGGCGGCGTCGAAGGAAGCGGTGGAAGCCGGGAAGTCGTACTTCTTCAGCGCGGCGAGGGCCTCGGGGGCACCGTGCAGGCGGTCCATGCCGGCATCCTCCCATTCGACGGAGATCGGCCCGTCGTACCCGATCGCGGCCAGGGCCCGGAAGGACGCTTCCCACGGCACGTCCCCGCGGCCGGCGGAGACGAAGTCCCAGCCGCGGCGGGGATCGCCCCACGCGAGGTGCGAGCCCAGGACCGTGTTGCGGCCGGTCTGGCGGATCTTCGTGTCCTTGCAGTCCACGTGGTAGATCCGGTCCTTGAAGTCCCAAATGAATGAGACGGGGTCGATGCCTTGCCACATCATGTGCGACGGGTCCCAGTTCAGGCCGAACGCTTCCCGGTGGCCGATCGCTTCGAGGGTGCGGACGGTGGTCCAGTAGTCGTAGGCGATTTCGGAGGGATGGACCTCGTGGGCGAAACGGACGCCGCACTCGTCGAAGACGTCCAGGATGGGGTTCCAGCGGTCCGCGAAGTCCTGGTAGCCGGCGTCGATGACCTTCTCCGGGACGGGCGGGAACATCGCCACATACTGCCAGATGGCGGAGCCGGTGAAGCCGACGACGGTGTCCACGCCGAGTGCCTTGGCGAGCCGGGCGGTGTGCTGCATTTCCTCGGCCGCACGACGGCGGACGCCCTCCGGATCACCGTCGCCCCACACCTTCGACCGGACGATGGCCTGGTGGCGGAAGTCGATGGGGTCGTCGCACACGGCCTGGCCGGTGAGGTGGTTGGAGATGGCCCACACCTTGAGGTTGTACTTCTCCAGGACGGCGAGCTTGGATTCGACGTAGCCGGGCTCGGCCCAGCGCCAGGCGTCCAGATGGTCGCCGGAGACGGCGATTTCGAGGCCGTCGTAGCCCCAGCCGGAGGCAAGCTTGGCGACTTCTTCGAAGGGCAGGTCGGCCCACTGGCCGGTGAACAGGGTGAACGGGCGGGGCATGTCAGGCTCCTTCGGTTGCTGCAGGGCGCGCTGCCCCGGTGGTCGGGGCGGTCGGAAGCTGGATGAGGGCGCTTTTCGCGGCGGCGGACTCCTCCACGGCGCTGAGGACCCGCTGGACTTCCAGGCCTTCCTCGAACGACGGCGAGGGTGCTTCGCCTGCCGCGATGGCCGCCAGGAAGTCGCGGATTTCGTGCGTGAACGTGTGTTCCCAGCCGATGATGTGTCCCTGCGGCCACCATGCCGCAACGTAGGGATGTTCGGGTTCGTTGACCAGGATCCGCCGCAAGCCCTGCTCGCGGAGGGGCACGGTGGCGTCCAGAAAGCCGAGTTCGTTGAGGTTCTCCAGGTCGAAGAGGATGGAGCCCTTGTCGCCGTAGATCTCGAGGTTCAGGGAGTTCTTCCGGCCGGTGGCCACCCTGCTGACCTCGACTGAGGCGACCGCCCCGGAGGCGAGGGACAGCGTGGCCCAGGCGGCGTCGTCGACCGTTACCTCCTCCGGTCCTTCGGCACCAGGGCGCGAAGTCGTGAAGGTGTGGGTCCGGCCGGAGACCTCCGTGACCTGGTCTCCGAGGAGGAACAGGACCTGGTCGATGGCGTGGGAGGCGATGTCGCCCAGCGCCCCGGACCCGGCCGTTTCCTTCTTGAGCCGCCACGTCATGGGTGCTTGGTCATCGGCCAGCCAGTCCTGCAGGTACGCGGCGCGAACGTGCCGGATAGTGCCCAACCTGCCTTCGGCAATGAGTTCCCTTGCCAGGGCGAGGGCAGGCACGCGCCGGTAGTTGAAGCCCACCATGGACTGCACCCCCGTTGCCCGGGCCTTGGCGGCGGCCGCCGTCATGGCTTCCGCTTCGGCGAGGGTGTTGGCCAGCGGCTTCTCCAGCAGCACGTGCTTGCCCGCTTCGAGCGCCGCGATGGCGATCTCGGCGTGCATCCAGCCGGGGGCGCAGACGTCGACGACGTCGATATCGTCCCGGGCGATCACCTCGCGCCAGTCGGTGGCCGACTCAGCCCAGCCGTATCTTGCCGCGGCTTCGGCCACCGCCGCGGCGTCCCGGCCTACCAGGACCTTCTGCTCGAAAGCGGGGACGTCAAAGAAAGCGGCAACGTTGCGCCAGGCGTTCGAGTGGGCCTTCCCCATGAACGCGTAACCGATCATGGCCACGCCCAGGGTTCCGGTGCTGTTCGAGTTGCCGGTGTCTCGGAGTGAAGTCATAGTGGTCTTCCTAAAGGGTGGCGGCTTCCGGGGCCCAGTCCTCCGGGAGGGCCGGGGATGCCGGAGCGGAGCTGTCGACGTCCACGAAGGTGCCGGACTCCATCGACTCGGTGATCGAGACCAGGCTGTCCAGCACGTGGTAAGCCAGGTCGCCGGTGGCGCGGTGGGGCACTCCGGCGCGGATGGAGCGGGCCATGTCCAGGACACCCATGCCCCGGCCGTTCGCCGGACCGGTGGCCGCAATGGTCGTCCAGTCTTCGTCTCCTGCGCGCCAGAGGCGGATATCGCCGTCGAAATAGTTGGGGTCCGGCAGCGACAGGGTGGCTTCGGTGCCGGTGATCTCCACGAAGCCCATCCGTACGCGGGGGGACTCGAAGGAGAACACGCTGTGCGAGGACGCACCGGACTCAAACTGTGCCATCGCCGAAACGTGGGTAGGCACCTCGACGGTGAACTCCTCGCCTGCCTTCGGACCGGAGCCGATCACGCGGACGTCCTTGGCCTTGGAACCGATGGCGGCCACCTTGCGGATGGACCCGAAGGCCTGGACGAGGGCGGTGAGGTAGTACGGGCCCATATCGAACAGTGGGCCGGCACCGTACTGGAACAGGAACGCCGGGTTGGGGTGCCAGGATTCCGGGCCGGGTGTCTGGAACGTGGTCATGGCGGTCAGCGGGGTGCCGATGTCGCCACGCTGGATCAGCCGCAGGGCGGTCTGCAGCCCGGCGCCGAGGAAGGTGTCGGGGGCGGTGCCGAGCCTTCTTCCGGCCGCGTCCGCCTGTTTGAGCAGGCCAAGGCCGGACTCCCGGTCCAGGGAGAACGGCTTCTCGGTCCAGACGTGCTTGCCGGCGCTGACGGCGGCGGCCGCCACTTCAACGTGCGCGGCCGGGATGGTCAGGTTGACGATGATTTCGACGTCCGGGTGGTTCAGCGCCTTCTCCGGCGTTCCCCATTCCGGAATTCCGTACTCCTTGGCCCGGGCTTCCGCCGCCTCCTCGAAGAGATCGGCGATGACAAGGACCCTGAGGTCCGGGAAGACGGTCAGGTTGTCCAGGTACTGCTTGCTGATGTTGCCGGCGCCAATAATGCCGACGCCGACCGGGCCTCTGCGGACCGCTGCGGCAGCTGCGGGGGTGCTCATGCCTTGATCCCTTCGCCGGAGGCCTGCAGGAACGAGAGGCTCTGGGCGATGCCCTCGAAGATGTCCCCGGCGTAGTCATCGAACTCCACGACGCCCACTTCCAGGGATTTTGCGGCCACGATGACGTCCAGTACCGGCAGCTTGCCTTGGCCTGCCGGAAGCTGCGCGGTGGTGTCGGTGGTGAGCGGTCCGTCCTTGATGTGGATGAATTTCACCCGGTCACCCAGTTTGGCGAGGATGTCCACCGGGTCCTTGCCGCCGACGGCCACCCAGTACGTGTCGACCTCCAGGACCACTTCCGGGTCCAGCAGGTCCGCGCAGTACTCCAGCGCGGTGCGGCCCTCGATCGTGGACTCCAGCTCCCAGGCGTGGTTGTGGTAGCCCACCCGGATGCCGTACTTGGCACCTTTCTTGGCCGCCTCGTTGAGCTTGTTGGCCGTGGCCCGGATGTTTTCGGCCTTCTGCCAGTGCTCCGCCGGGATGTGGGGATCGATCACGGTGGTGATGCCGAGCTCTTTAGCTGCGGCGAAGATTTCGTCCTGGTCATGGCTCAGCAGCGGAGCGTGGCCGGAGGGCGCGGCGAGGCCGGTCTCCTTGAGAGCGGCACCGAGTTCCTTGGCGTTGGCAACAAAGTTGTAGGGCTCAACCTGGGCGAACCCGATCTCTGCAACGCGGCGGATGGTCCCGGCGAGGTCCTCTTCCAACGGCCGCCGAAGAGTGTAAAGCTGAAGCGAATAATCCATAGCGTGCACGTCCTTGCTGCTCGGAGCCCATGTGCGGCAGCACATCGTCGCGGGGTTTTCTTCAACGTACGGCGACTTTTGACGCAAGTCAATCAAAAGTCGCAGATTTCTCGGGACTAAGCGGCGTCGGTGTGCTATTCCTTAACGCATGGCGATCGTTTCCAGGAATCAGCAGCGGCCAACACAGGAAGCCGCGCTGCTTTCGCGGACCGGTGACCTCTTTCAGTTGCTGCGGGACGGCAAGGCCCGGACGCGGTCAGAACTTGCGGACATCACCGGCCTGGCCCGGACTACTGTGGCGGCCCGGATTGATGCCCTCCTGGCCATGGGGCTGGTGGACACCGCCGGCGAGGCTGCCTCCTCAGGCGGACGTCCGCCGTCGAAATTCGCCTTCAACGCAGGCGTCAAGGTAGTCCTCGCTGCCGACGTGGGCGCCACCCATGCCTCCGTTGCAGCTACGGACCTTAACGCGACCATCCTGGCCCGTCACTCCGAGGCCATCGACATAGCCGAAGGGCCGGAGCCCGTCCTGAACAGGGTCATCGAGATCGGGCAAAAGCTCCTGGAGGACGTCGGGCGGGACCGTCGTGATCTCGCCGGGGTAGGGATCGGCCTGCCGGGGCCGGTGGAGCACAGCTCCGGTCGCCCGGTGAAGCCCCCCATCATGCCGGGGTGGGACGGCTTCGATGTGGCCGGGTATGTCGGTGAACGCCTGGCCACGGACGTCCTGGTGGATAACGACGTGAACATCATGGCCATCGGGGAGCGCTACGCCCACTGGCAGGACTTTCAGAACGTGCTGCTGGTCAAGGTGGCGACCGGCATCGGCGCCGGCATCATCAGCAACGGCGAAATCCAGCGGGGGGCCGACGGAACCTCCGGCGACCTTGGCCATGTCCGGGTGCCTGACGGCGAGGATGTGCAGTGCCGTTGCGGCAACACCGGTTGCCTCGAGGCGCTCGCGTCCGGCCCCGCCCTCGCGGCCAAGCTTCGCGCCGAAGGGATCGAAGCCACCACGAGCACGGATGTGGTGGACCTGGCGGCCAAGGGCAATGTCCAGGCGATCCATGCCCTCCGCCAAGCAGGGCGGGACCTGGGGGAGGTGCTGGCATTCTGCGTCAACCTGCTCAACCCGTCCGTCATTGTGGTGGGTGGAAGCCTGGCCCGCGCCGGTGACCAGTTGCTGGCGGGCGTCAGGGAAGCGGTCTACCGCCGGTCGCTTCCACTGGCCACGTCCCGGCTGCGCATCGAGCAGGCCAAAGCTCCGGCGGACGCCGCCATCCTGGGTGCCAGCAGGATGGTGATCGACCATGTCCTCTCTCCCGAGGTAGTGGAAACTGCCATCCGGAACGCTTCGCCGGCCAACTGAGGGGCTTTCCAGACGGCCCTGGCGGCGCCTTTCGCCGGGGCGTACTTTTGCGTGTCTTCGGGCCATTCAACGGTACGCGGAGGACCTGAAAATTCACTTCGGATTTTGTTGACATAGATCACACTCCGTGGAAATCTGCTTACAGCGGTGAGCTTGCAGACTTTTGATTCAGTGACGTTGAAAGTCGGGGGTTATCGTCCGATCTTCCCGCAAAACCGGCGAGTGAGCGGCCTGAAAGCTCGAGAACGGCCGGTGGTGCGGATCATGCCACCCCGAAAGGAAACCCGTGAAGGCACCCATGCCAGCCAGACGCCGTCGTCTTGCCCAGAGTGTTGCAGCAACCGTAGTGGCGGGCGTCATGCTCGCCGGCTGTGGAAACCAGCCGGCCTCAAACTCAACGGAGGCGCCGGCTGCCGCCGCGGCCGATCCCAAGAGCGCGGAAGGCGCAAAGGGAAACGTCACCCTGTGCGGCGGCAAAGACGCCAGCGGCATCCACAAGAACACCACCGCCGCCTTCAACAAAGCCAACCCCGGCATGACGGCGAAGTACACCGAGATCGGTTCCACCACGGACGAGTCCCGCACCCAGGCGGTCCAGCGGCTGGAGGGCAAGTCCACAGAGTGCGACATTTTCATGACGGACGTCATCTGGACCGCGGAGTTCGCCTCGCAGGGCTGGCTGCTCGACCAGACCGAACTGATTGACGGAATCAAGGACCGGCTCATCCCGTCCACCACGGAGTCTGCAAAGTACGACGGGAAGTACTGGGCGACGCCGTTCTATACGAACGCCGGCCTCATCTACTACCAGAAGGACAAGGTGGCAAAGCCGGAAACCTGGCAGCAGCTTTACGAAGAGGCGGCCAAGGCCCCGGGCAACGGCCTGGTCTACCAGGGTAAGCAGTACGAAGGCCTGACCGTGAACTTCCTCGAACTCCTCTACAGCGCCGGGGGAGAAGTGCTGGACGATGCCGGTGAAGTGGTAGTGGACAACGACACCACGCGGAAGGTCCTGGAGTTCATGGCCGGCGGCATCAAGAACGGATCTGCGGACCGCGCCGTGCTGACCTACAGCGAGGACCCGACGCGCCTGGCCTACGAGTCCGGAAACTTCGGGTACCAGCGAAACTGGCCGCACGTCTACCGGTTGCTGAACGCCACGAAGATGGCGGGCACTTTCGGGGTGGCGCCGCTTCCGTCCTTCGACGGTTCGAGCAAGGCCAGCGGTGTGTTGGGCGGCTGGAACTTCTCCATCTCCGCGCACTCCACCAACCCCGGAGCGGCGGTCGCGTACATCAACTTTGCCACCTCCCCGGACTGGCAGAAGCATGTTGCCATGGACAACTCCCAGGCGCCGGTGAACGAGGCCGCCTACTCGGATCCGGACGTCGTAGCCAAGATGCCGTTCGCGGCTGAGCTGCTTGACTCGGTGAAGGGCGCCAAGCCGCGGCCGGTGTCCCCGGTGTACCCCCAGATCTCCCAGGCCATCAACAAGAACGTCTACGCTGTCCTCTCCGGCGAAGCCACCGCCGACGAGGCCACCAAACGGATGGCTGAAGAGATCGAAACCGCCAAGGCGACCTTCTGACCATGGCACCCCAGGTCCTGACCCCGGGTCGGGGGGGGGCGCCCGGCCCCCGCCCCCCCCCCCCCCACAATTTGTGAAATTGAAATATATGGTGCCCACAAACGGGGGTAACCCCCCAAAAAATGTAGACAAACAGG
>NZ_JBHXIW010000007.1:21231-164190 GCF_042723515.1 Pseudarthrobacter sp. NPDC058362
CGCCCCCCCCACCCCCTCGCCGGCTACTCCCCCGCCCGCCCCCCGCCCCCCGCCGTCCCCGCCCCCCCCCCGGCCGCCCCCGCCCGCGGCCCCGCCCCCCCCCCCCCCCCACGACCGGGCAGAACGCCGCCTGGCCATCAGGATGACGGCACCGTCGCTCATCCTGATGGCACTGGTGGCCGCTGTTCCGATCGGCTACGCCATCTGGCTGTCGCTGAACCAGTACAGCGTCCGCCAGGCCGGCCTGTCCCGCTTCGTGGGGCTTGACAACTACATCTCGGCCCTCAGCAGCCGCGAGTGGTGGGCCGCGTTCGGGCAAACCTTCCTGTTCTCCGGACTCTCGGTTTCCCTGGAACTCATCCTGGGGACGGCCATGGCGCTCCTGCTCAACCTGGCTTTCCGCGGGCGGGCACTGCTGCGAACCATCGTGCTGCTGCCCTACGCGATCGTCACCGTGGTCAGCGCCATCACCTGGGAAACCATGTTCGAGCCCAACCTCGGCCTGGTCACCACAGTGCTCTCCGGGCTGGGCCTGCCGGGCGGCGATATCGTCTGGCTGGGAGAGCCGGGGTACGCCATGGCCGTGGTGGTCCTGGCCGACGTATGGAAGACGACACCCTTTGCGGCTCTCATCATCCTGGCGGGCCTGCAGGTCATCCCTGACGAAACCTATGAGGCTGCAGAACTGGACGGGGCCGGCAAATGGCAGACCTTCCGGGACGTCACGCTCCCGCTGCTGAAGCCCGCCATCGCGCTGGCCGCCATCTTCCGCACCATGGATTCGCTGCGCGTCTTCGACCTGCCGTTCGTCCTGACGCGCGGTGCCAACGGAACCGAATCGATGTCCATGCTGGCGTACAACGAACTGAGGGAGAACCGGCTGGTGGGCGAAGGCTCGGCCCTGTCCATCCTGACCTTCCTCACCGTCATGGCGGTTTCCATGGTGTACATCCGTTTCGCGGGCAGCAATATCCGCGCCGTCGCCAAGGAGGGCTGATGACTACGTTGCTTGCGGAACGTCCCGCCGGTTCCGCCCCCGCCAAATCCAGGGCGCCCCGGCGCCGGCTGCGCGGGGAAGCGAAGCTGCACCCGCTCACCTGGCTCTTCGTCGTGGCCGTCATGGCCTTCTCGCTGGTGCCGTTCTACTGGTTGGTGAACACTTCCCTGAAGAAGGGTGCCAGCCTGGGCCAGGGTGAAATGTTCCCCAGTGAGCCGACGATCGAGAACTACCTCAGTGTGCTCCAGAACGCCGAATTCCTGCTGGCGCTCCGGAACTCGGTGATCATCGCCGTCGTCACCACCACCCTTGCCCTGGTGTTCGCGTCCTTTGCCGCGTACGCCCTGGCCCGGCTCAAGATGCGCCGGAAGGCGCTGATCCTGACGCTGGTCCTGTCCGTGACCACTTTTCCTGCAATCGCCATCGCGGCGCCGATGTTCGCCATCTGGCGGGACATCGGCCTGTACGACACCCTCCTGGGCCTCATCATCCCCAAGATGACGTTCGCGCTGCCGCTGGCCATCTACACGCTGACCTCCTTCTTCAAGGAGATCCCGCGTGAACTGGAGGAATCGGCCTACATGGACGGTGCTTCACCGTTCCAGGCCTTCCACAAGGTCATCCTGCCGCTCGCAGTTCCAGGGCTGGCGACCACAGCAATCCTTGTGTTTATCTCGGTCTGGAACGAGTTCCTCCTGGCCGTCACACTCACCACGTCCCCCGAAGCACGGCCGGTCCCCGTGGCCATCGCCTTCTTCAGCGGGGCCAGCGAGTTTGACCAGCCGCTGGGCACCATCAGTGCTGCGTCAGTCCTCATCACGCTGCCCCTTGTCATCCTGGTCCTGGTCTGTCAGAAAAGGATTGTGTCCGGCATGACCGCCGGCGCCGTCAAAGGCTGACCCCGCAGTTCAACACCATTTCCTACCCAGACTCCCGTCACCAAAAGAGAAGGATCTACCCGTGAGCAACCAGCAGCCGGAAACCTTGAAAGTGGGCGTGGTCGGCATCGGATGGGCCGGCCAGCAGCACATCAAGGCCTACAAAGCGATCGACGGCGTCGAACTCGTGGCCGTTGCCGCCATGGAAGCGGACCTTCTGGCCAGCCTGAAGGATGAATACGCCATCCCGCATACTTTCGCCCGGTGGGAGGACCTCCTCGAGCTGGAAGGGCTGGACGCCGTCAGCGTGGCCGTCCCCACCTTCCTGCACGCCCCGATCGCCGTCGCGGCGCTCGGGAAGGGCCTGCACGTCCTGAGCGAAAAGCCCTTGGCGCGCAACGGCGTCGAAGGCCAGGCGATGGTGGACGCCGCACGGAAGGCCGGCAGGGTGCTGGATGTCGCGTTCAACCACCGCCGGCGCGGCGACATCCAGAAGCTGAAGGGCATCATTGACGACGGCGAACTGGGCCGGCCGTACTACGCCAAGGCCTCGTGGCTGCGACGGTCAGGGATCCCGATGCTGGGCAGCTGGTTCACCAACCCGGAACTGGCCGGCGGCGGCCCGCTGGCAGACATCGGGGTGCACGTGCTGGACTACTCGCTGCACCTGCTGGGTGAACCGAAAGTTCTCTCCGTCTCGGCCGCCACCCACTCGGAGCTGGGGCCGCGCGGACTGGGAGGCAACGCCCGCTACACCGCCATGAAATCCAGCCACAAGTTCGAGGTGGAGGACTTCGCCACAGCCTTTATCCGGCTTGAGGGCGGCGGCACGCTCATCCTCGAAGCCGGCTGGGCAGCCTACCGCGAAGAGGCCGACCTGCTGGACTTCACGGTCTACGGCACGGAGGGCGGGGCCGAACTGCGTGCCGTCGGCGCGTCCATGACCCCGGTGGCGGACCTGCGGATCTTCAAGGAAAAGGACGGCGAAAACGCCGACTACGACGTACTGGCCGAGCCGGGCCGGGCCCACCAGGCGGTGGTGGAAGACTTCATCGACGCAGTCCGCGGCGGTGAGCAAGTATGGCCCCAGCATGACGGGTCCGTGGCCCTGAGCCGAGCCCTGGTCCTGGACGCCTGCTACCGATCAGCCCTGGAACAACGGGAAGTTGCACTCTGACATGACTGAAAACCTGAACATCCTGGTCTGGAACGAAGGCGTGCACGAGGCGAACAACGAGCCTGCCACCATGAAGGAGATGTACCCGGACGGCATCCACGGCGCCATTGCCGACGGACTCCGCGCCCACCTGCCGGAGGCGGCCATCAGCACCGCCACACTGGCTGACCCGGAGCACGGACTCAGCGAGGAAGCGCTCGCTGCCACGGACGTCCTGCTCTGGTGGGGTCACAAGGCCCACGCCGAGGTCAGCGACGAAGTAGTGGACCGGGTACAGCGGCACGTCCTGGGCGGAATGGGCCTCCTGGTACTGCACTCGGGCCACTTCGCCCGCATCTTCACCCGCCTGCTCGGCACCACCTGCTCGCTCAAGTGGCGCAATGAGGGCGAACGTGAGCTGGTGTGGACCGTCAAACCGTCGCACCCCATTGCGCAGGGCATCCCGAACCCGCTGATCATCCCGCAGCAGGAGATGTACGGTGAGCTTTTCGACATCCCGGACCCGGACGACCTCATCTTCATCAGCTCCTTCGAAGGCGGCGAGGTGTTCCGCTCGGGCGTCACATTCACGCGAGGCAAGGGCCGGATCTTCTACTTCAGCCCGGGTGACCAGGACTACCCGGTCTACCATCAGGCCGAAATCCGGCAGGTGCTGGCCAACGCCGTCCGCTGGGCGGCCCAGCCGGAAATCTCCCGCGAGCAGCCGGCCGTGAGCAACCACGCACGCGGGTGGTACGTGCAGGAATCCTGAACCACCCGCTGGCCGTGATAGCAATGGGGGTGATGAACATGCCGTACGCCCGGCCCCGCGCATGAGCGGCCGGCTCCTCGCCCGAGTCCCCAATAGCTGGATCCTGCTTGCCTGCATCGGCCTGCTGGCGCTGAACCTGCGCGGTCCGTTCGTTGCCGTGGCGCCCGTGGTGGGAATGATGCAGGCGGACCTGGGGTTCTCGCCGGCGACGCTGGGCGTCCTTACCAGCATTCCCGTCCTCTGCTTCTCGCTGGCCGCCCCGCTGGCCTCCCTCGCCGCGCGCAAATTCGGCGCCGAGTTCGCCGTTACGCTGACCATCCTGGGCGTCCTGGCCGGGGTGCTCCTGCGCTCCGCCGGCGGCCCGGCCCTGGTCATGGGCGGCACGGTGGTGATCGGCCTGGCCATCACCATCGGCAACATTGCCGTTCCGCTGATCATCCGGCGCGACTTCGCCCCTGCCCGCCAGGGCACCGCGATGGGCATCTATACGGCCGCGCTGAACATCGGCTCGTTCCTCACCTCCGTGACCACCGCACCGCTCGCCGCCGTCGCGGGCTGGCAGGTGGCGCTGGCATCCGTGGCGCTGCTGGCTGTTGCGGCGGTCGTGTTCTGGACGCTCGCCGTAGGGGCGCGGCGCGCCTTCCTGATAGCGCCCGACGACGGTTCCGGCACCCGATTGCCACCGGTCGCCGGGGCGCGGTGGACCACGGCGGGCCTGACGGCAGGCTTTGCGGGGCAGGCCTTCTCCTACTACGGGGTCACGGCCTGGCTGCCCACCTTCCTCTCGGATGAACTCGGCATGGCACCCTCGGCTGCCGGCGCCGGGTCTTCACTCTTCCAGATCCTGGCCATCGCGGGCGGACTGGGGGTTCCGCTGGTGGCGCGGCTAGCGAGTACGACGACGGTTGCCGTCACCATCGGCGTCATGTGGCTGACCGTCCCCGTGGGCCTGCTGCTGGTGCCGCAGGGCTGGTGGCTGTGGTCCTCCCTGGGCGGCATCGCACAGGGCGGCGGGATCACGCTGATCTTCATCGCGATCATCAAGATTGCCCGCGACCAGGCCTCCGCAGGGCGGATGTCCGCGGTGGTGCAGGGGGTGGGTTACTCCATCGGTGCCGCAGCTCCACCGCTGCTGGGCTACATCCACGGGCTGTCCGGCTCCTGGACGGTGCCGATGCTGCTAGTCCTGGGCTCGGTGCTCACGTTCTTCGTCAGCACTACCCTCTCCGTGCGGCGGGTGCCCAAGGGGCGCTAGCCGGGCGCCGCCGTCGGCCTTTCTGCACCCCGCCTCCGCACGCTCTCTCACTCGACGCCCGTTAACGGCCGACGCTCTCTCACTTTCACGGGGAAAGTGAGAGAGCGTCGTTGCAGAAGCGACATCAAGTGAGAGAGCGTCCGGGTGAGGTGCTCCGTCGCCGGCCCGGCTCCCGGATTTCGGGGTGCCTGTTGCGGTGGGCATGCCGGCCCGGCGGACGGAAGTGTGTGCTGCTGCGGCCGAGTCAGGCCGCGGCGAGCTCCTCCAGCGTGGCCCGTTCGCGGGCCTCGGTGAGGTAGCGGGCGTAGGCGGGCAGGGTCAGGAAGGTCGGGAACTCCCGGGCCATGGTGACCTCCTCGAAGATGTCGCGGGCGTCTTCGAACCGGTCGCCGTCGAACCGTTCCAGGCGTGCAAACTCCTCGTCCAGCAGCTCCTCAACCCAGTGGTGGGTGATGATTTCTCCCTGGTCCGTGATGGCACTGGCGTACATCCACTGCCACAGCTGGGACCGGGAGATCTCGGCGGTGGCGGCGTCCTCCATGAGGTTGTGGATGGCCACCGCGCCGTTGCCGCGCAGCCAGGACTCGATGTAGCGGATGCCCACCTCGATGTTGTTCCGGATGCCCTGCTCGGTGATGGTGCCGGTGGTCGCGGCCACGTTGATCAGGGCCCGGTCATCGGGGATGACGTCCTCGCGCTGGCGGTCCAGCTGGTTGGTGCGCTCGCCGAGGGCGGCGTCGAACACTTCGCGGGCCACCGGAACCAGGTCCGGGTGCGCCACCCAGGAGCCGTCGAAGCCATCGCGGGCTTCGCGGGCCTTGTCCGCCCTCACCTTCTCGAGTGCGATGGCGTTTGCTTCGGGGTCCTTGCGGTTGGGGACAGCGGCCGCCATGCCCCCAATGGCCATGGCGCCGCGCTTGTGGCAGGCCCGGACCAGCTGTTCGGTGTAGGCGCGCATGAAGGGCTGGGTCATGGTCACCTGGCCGCGGTCGGGCAGGACGAAGCGCGGGCCGCGGGTGCGGAAGTTCTTGATCAGGGAGAAGATGTAGTCCCAGCGGCCGGCGTTCAGGCCGGCGGCGTGGTCGCGGAGTTCGTAGAGGATCTCCTCCATTTCGAAGGCCGCGGTGATGGTTTCGATCAGGACTGTGGCACGGATGGTCCCCTGCGGGATGCCCAGCAGGTCCTGGGCGATGATGAAGATGTCGTTCCAGAGCCGTGCCTCGAGGTGGTTCTCGATCTTGGGCAGGTAGAAGTATGGTCCCTTGCCCTGGGCGAGCAGCCGGCGCGCGTTGTGGAAGAAGTACAGGCCGAAGTCCACGATGCCGCCGGCCACCGGGGCGCCGTCGATCAGCATGTGCTTTTCCGGCAGGTGCCAGCCGCGCGGACGGACCACGATAGTAGGCAGTTCACCGGACGGGCGCAGCTTGTACTCCTTGCCCTCATCGGTGGTGAAATCGATCCGGCGCTCCAGGGCATCCGTGAGGTTCAGCTGGCCCTTGATGACGTTCCGCCATGTGGGGGTTAGGGAGTCCTCCATGTCCGCCAGCCACACCTTGGCGCCGGAGTTCAGCGCGTTGATGGCCATCTTCTTGTCCACCGGGCCGGTGATCTCCACGCGGCGGTCTTCCAGGCCGGGGGCCGGGGGAGCGACGCGCCAGGACGGGTCGTTGCGGATGTGCTCGGTCTCGCGAAGGAACCGCGGGTCGGCGCCGGCGGCGATCTCAGCCCGGCGGGCACGGCGGGCCTTGAGGAGTTCCTGCCGCCGTTCGGCGGTGGCCCGGTGCAGCTTCGCGACGAAGGCCAGCGCATCAGGCGTGAGCACCTCGTCCTGCCGGCAAATCGGCTGCGCAGTCAGAGTGATGCCGTTGATCGTAAAAGAGTCGGTGAAGCTGTTCATGGGAGTTCTCCTTGCAAGGTCCCAACTGGGTAGCAGTAAGTGCCGTTTTGAGCCTCCAAAACGGCACTTAGTGCTACTTACTTGGGGAGGGGTGGGGTTAGTGGAACTGGCCTTCTTCGGTGGATCCCACCAGTGCCAGGGTGGATGCGTTCGGGTTGAGCGCAGTGGCGATGTCGTCGAAGTAGCCGGTGCCGACTTCGCGCTGGTGCTTGGTTGCGGTGTAGCCGCGTGACTCGGAGGCGAATTCCTTCTCCTGCAGTTCGACGTAGGCGCTCATGCCTTCACGGGCGTAGCCGTGGGCGAGGTCGAACATCGAGTAGTTCAGGGCGTGGAAGCCGGCCAGGGTGATGAACTGGAAGGTGAAGCCCATGGCGCCGAGCTCCCGCTGGAACTTGGCGATGGTGGCGTCGTCCAGGTGCTTCTTCCAGTTGAAGGACGGGGAGCAGTTGTAGGAGAGCATCTGGTCCGGGAACTCCGACTTGACGGCTTCAGCGAACTTGCGGGCCAGCTCCAGGTCCGGGGTGCCGGTTTCCATCCAGATCAGGTCCGAGTAGGGGGCGTAGGCCTTGGCGCGGGCGATGCAGGGTTCGATGCCGTTGCGGACCTTGTAGAAGCCCTCGGCGGTGCGCTCGCCGGTGATGAACTCGCGGTCTCGCTCGTCGACGTCCGAGGTGATCAGGGTCGCTGCCTCGGCGTCGGTACGGGCAATAATGACCGACGGCGTTCCGGCAACATCCGCTGCCAGGCGGGCTGCGTTGAGGGTACGGACGTGCTGCTGGGTAGGGATCAGCACCTTGCCGCCGAGGTGGCCGCACTTCTTCTCGGAAGCGAGCTGGTCCTCCCAGTGAACGCCGGAGGCGCCGGCCTGGATCATGGACTTCATCAGCTCGTAGGCGTTCAGCGGTCCGCCGAAGCCGGCTTCGGCGTCGGCGACGATCGGAACCAGCCAGTCTTCAACGGTCTGGACGCCTTCGGAGTACTCGATCTGGTCGGCGCGGAGCAGGGCGTTGTTGATGCGGCGGACAACCGTGGGGACCGAGTTGGCGGGGTAGAGGGACTGGTCCGGGTAGGTGTGGCCGGAGTTGTTGGCGTCTGCGGCGACCTGCCAGCCGGAGAGGTAGATGGCGCGCAGGCCTGCCTTGACCTGCTGGACGGCCTGGTTGCCGGTCAGGGCGCCGAGGGCGTTGGTGTACTTGCCGGTGGCGTGCTCTTCGGTGAGCTGCTTCCAGAGCTTCTCGGACCCCCGGCGGGCCAGGGTGTGTTCCTCGGAGACGCGGCCGCGGAGGCGGACGACGTCCGAGGCTGAGTAGTCGCGGGTCACACCTTCCCAGCGGGGATTGGCGGCCCACTCGAGCTCCAGGGCCGCAGCCTGCTCTTCGGGCGTCTGCTGGGTGGGCTCAAATGCTGCAGTCATCGTTGATCTCCTTGGTTGAGCTCCGGATGGAAGAGGCGGGAGCCGCGTCGTTGAGGCTCCCACCGGCTTGTCCGGTGCGGTGTTTCTTTCCGTGAGGACTACTTTTCTGCACTTTCAACCACCTTTCTAGAGGAAAACTCTGGAAAGAAACGCACTTCTTCGCGTATTCTTCAGAAATGTCGCCTTCAAGCTGGAACAGGGAAGTTTTACTGCCCCCGTCCGCCCCCGCCACCCCGGAACTGGACGTCATCTCGCTGGGCCGCCGCGTGCGCCATCTGCGCAAGCAGGCCGGGCTGACGCTCGATGACCTGAGCGCCGCCGTCGGCACCGCTCCCAGCCAGTTGAGCCTGATCGAGAACGGCAAGCGGGAACCCAAGCTGGGCCTGCTGCAGCAGCTCGCGGGGGCCCTCAATGTGGGAATCGACCAGTTGCTCGGGGCCGAACCGCCCAGCCGCCGGGCAGCCCTGGAAATCGAGCTGGAACGGTATCAGCGCGGGCCGCTGTACGAGTCGCTGAACCTGCCCAAAATCCGCATCAGCTCGCGGCTTCCGCTGGATGTGCTGGAGGCCCAGGTGGGTCTGCTGCACGAGCTCGAACGGAAGATGAACGAACAGGTTGCGACCCCCGAGGAAGCCCGCCGCGCCAACGGTGAACTCAGGGCCATGATGCGCGAGCGCGGCAACTACTTTCCGGAGTACGAGGCCGAGGCGCAAAAGGTTCTCAAGGAGGTTGGATACACCACCGGCCCGCTCAGCCAGCACGTCATCGCGGACATCGCAGCGCACCTCGGATTCAGCCTCCACCACGTGGGCGACCTGCCGCACTCCACCCGCTCAGTGACCGATTTGAAGAACCGCAGAATTTACCTGACTCAGAGTCAGCGGCAGGACCATGACCCCCGCTCGGTGCTGCTCCAGGCCCTCGGTCACTACGTCCTGGGCCATGAGACCCCCAAGAACTACGGCGACTTCCTGGCCCAGCGCGTGGCCACCAACTACTTCGCCGCCGCTCTCCTCCTTCCTGAGCAGGCCACCCTGGAATTTCTGCAAAAAGCCAAGGCTGCCAAGGAAATTGCTGTTGAGGACATCCGGGATGCGTTCGCCGTGTCCTACGAGACCGCGGCGCACCGCTTCACCAACCTGGCCACTAAGCACCTGGGCATCACGACGCATTTCCAGAAGACGCACCAGAGCGGCATCATCTACAAGGCCTATGAGAACGACGGCGTGAACTTCCCGCAGGACCACACCGGGGCCATCGAGGGCCAACCGTCGTGCAAGGCATGGACGTCGCGGGCCGTGTTCGACGTACCGGACAAGTTCAGCGCCTACAGCCAATACACTGACACGCCCTCCGGTACGTACTGGTGCACCGCCCGCACTGAGCGCTCTGCCACCGGGCAGTTTTCATTGAGCATCGGGGTTCCGTACCAGCACGTGAAGTGGTTCCGCGGGCGGGAGACGACGGCGCGGGCCACCTCCAGTTGCCCGGACCCCACCTGCTGCAAGCGGCCGCCGGAGTCCCTCACGTCAGAGTGGGCGGGTAACGCCTGGCCGTCGGCGCGGGCACACTCGCACCTCCTGGCCGCGATGCCGCCGGGCGCCTTCCCCGGCGTGGACGAGACCGAGGTGTACACCTTCCTGCAGGCGCATTCGGGAGCGTAACTCCGGGACCCTCTCTCACGTGATGAGGTTTCCGCCAAGCGGACGGCCGGGCAGCGGTCACGCGGGCCATCAGTTGGTACGTCGCAGACGACGATGGCACGCGGGAATCTTCGGAGCATTCCGCGGACTTAGGGACCGGCCGGCGGAAGGCTGTTGTCGTTTGGCGCCCGCAAGGTTAGCCTTAGGCAACATTTGTTTACCAATCCCAAGGAGGCGCAATGACGCGCTTTGTCGACGTCCGCAACATGGTCCGCTGGGTCGCCTCGACCGGCCCCGAGCCCATCATCGCCGGCATCATGGAGTATCTTGTAGCCGACTTCCGCCGGTGGGAGAGCTTCGACAAATCGCCGCGCGTTGCCAGCCACACCCCCTTCGGCGTCATCGAGCTGATGCCCACCAGCGATCATGAGACCTACGGCTTCAAGTATGTCAACGGCCACCCTTCCAATCCGTCCCGCGGTTTCCAGACCGTCACCGCCTTCGGTGTGCTGGCCGATGTCCACAACGGCTACCCCACGTTCCTCACGGAAATGACCGTACTCACGGCGCTCCGGACCGCAGCGACGTCCGGCATGGTGGCTCGGAAGCTGGCGCGGCCGGGTTCCAGCGTGATGGCCATGATCGGCAGCGGCAGCCAGTCCGAATTCCAGGCCCTGGCCTTCCGGAGCGCGCTGGGCATCACCACTCTGCGGATGTGGGACACGGACCCCGCCGCGATGGACAAGTTCCGCCGCAACATGGCCCCGTACGGCTTCGATATCACCCTGGCCACCTCTGCAGCGGACGCCGTGGCGGGCGCGGACGTGATCACCACGTGCACAGCGGACAAGGCCAACGCCACCATCCTTACCGCGGACTTGATCCGGCCCGGAGTCCACGTCAACGCTATCGGAGGCGACTGCCCCGGCAAGACCGAGCTGGATGCGAGGATCCTGGAGCTGGGCGAGGTGTTCGTCGAATTCCCGGAGCAGACGCGCATCGAGGGCGAGATCCAGCAGATGCCCGCGGACTTTGCGGTGACCGAGTTCTGGCAGGTCCTCACGGGGAGGGCCGCCGGCCGGACATCCCCGGAACAGGTGACGATCTTTGACTCCGTGGGTTTCGCGATCGAGGACTTCTCCGCCCTGCGGTACGTGCGGGACGCTGTTGCCGGCACGGACTTCTACGAGGACATCGACCTCGTGGCCAACCCCGAGGACCCCAAGGACCTCTTCGGCCTGGTGGGCGCGCTCTCGCCGGTAGGCTGAGCGGCAGAGGGCCTTAGGAGTAGTACCGCCCCAGCGTCTCGGCCTTGAAATCGAAGAACGTGCCGGACTCGATGGCCAGCCGGGCGTCATCCACCATCTTCACCACGAACCGCTCGTTGTGGATGGAAATCAGCGTGGCGGAGACCATCTCCTTCGCCTTGAACAGGTGGTGGATGTAGGCCCGGGAGTAGTTCTGGCAGGTGTAGCAGTCGCAGCCGTCCTGCAGGGGACCGAAGTCCCTTTTGTACTTGGCGCCGGAAAGGTTGAACCGCCCATAGGGTGTGTAGAACGCGGAATTACGGGCAACCCTGGTGGGGGAGACGCAGTCGAAGGTGTCGGCACCGTTTTCGATGGCGGTGAAGATGTCGTCCGGCTCGGAGATGCCCAGCAGGTGGCGCGGCTTGTCCTCGGGCAGTTCCTCGTTGCACCAGCGGACAATCGTGCCGAGGTTCTCCTTCTCCAGGGCGCCGCCGATCCCGAACCCGTCGAACGGCATGGCGCCAAGGTCCCGGCAGGCCTTCCGGCGCAAGTCCTCGTACTGCGCGCCCTGGATGACGCCGAACAGCGCCTGGTATGGCTTGCCGGCGCGCTCAGCGGTCAGCCGGAAGTGCTCATTGATGCACCGCTCAGCCCACAGCCGGGTCCGCTCCAGCGAGTCCTCCTGGTAGCCGCGCGAGTTCTGCAGCGTGGTGAGCTCATCGAACGCGAACATGATATCCGCGCCGATCTTGTGCTGCACCTGCATGGAGATCTCGGGGGAGAAGCGGTGCCGGTCGCCGTTCAGGTGCGACTTGAACCAGACCCCGTCGTCATCGATGTGTGCCAGGCGTTCCTTGCCGGGCGCCACGGCGTCGTCGGGGCCCGAGGCATCCACCGATTTCATGTCGATGACCTTCTTGAACCCCGAGCCCAGGCTCATCACCTGGAACCCGCCCGAGTCAGTGAAGGTGGGCCCGGGCCAGTTCATGAATGCGCCCAGCCCGCCGGCCTCGTCCAGGATGTCGGCGCCGGGCTGCAGGTACAGGTGGTACGCGTTGGCCAGCAGCGCCTGTGCACCGAGGTCCGCCATGGACTCGGGCAGCACGGCCTTGACCGTCGCTTTGGTACCGACGGCGATGAACGCTGGCGTCTGGATCTCGCCGTGCGGGGTGGTGATGGTGCCGGTGCGGCCCAGGAATTCCCCGCCGTTCCCTTCGATCTGGGCGGACGACGGCGGGCACGATTCAGTCAGGCGGGTGCCCACCTCGAAGGAAAACTGTGACTGGACCGCAGGGACGGCGGGGGCGGGGTTGGCTGGCACCGTACCAGTGTGCCAGCAAAAACGAAGCTCAGCTCACGGGCCCGGATGACGGGTAATTCTCTGCACGCCACGAGTCCCACGAGGAGCGGATCGAATCCAGTCTGCCCGCGCCGAGGTCATACGTGGATGCCACCACGATGGATCCGTTGTCCGGCTGCACGTCCTTGATTTCCGGATGGTCCGCCACGATCAGCAGGCCTTCGCCGTGCTCGGCATAGTCGTGCACCGTAAGTCCAACCTGGTGGCCGGTGCGGAACCACACCTTGCCGGAAATCTCCTCGCCGGTCGCAAGGGTCAGCCGGTAATCTTCGCCGGGAGCGGGAAGGTCCGTCAGCCCCAGCTTCTGGATGGCTCCGGAACCGGCCCCGGAATCCCCGCCTGGCAGCTGCAGCGTCAACGTGTGGCGTTTGCCGTGCGGATGCCGTTCCAGCGCGAACCGCAGCTGCTGCAGGAACATGAGCCAGCCCTGCGTGATGTCCTCGTCCCAGGCTGCCCATTCGGAATTATGCTCGCGGGCCCCCCGGGTCACGCTGACCCGGGTGCCGCCCGGAACCGGATGCAGCTCGAACGTGTCCCCGCCATGAACGGTCAGGCTGGTGTGGTCCGCGGATTCCTCCACGTCGCCGGAAAAGTAGATCTCCTTGATCTCGGCATCCAGGTTTTCGGCCTGCCAGCCGTGCCATTGGGCTACTCTTGACGGTTCGCGCAGCATGGTCCAGACCTGCGGCGCGTCAGCGTTGATCAGTACGCTCAGATTGTTCGTCATAGCCCCGAATGTACAACTCCCGCCGGGCCTCGGGTAGGGGTTATTTGCTCAGCTGCGGACTGCGTCCAGTTCGTTGCTGATCCGTCGTTCCAGCTCCGAGGCGCCGATGGTCTCCGATCCACCGTGCGCGCGCAGGAACAGCAGCGATTCGAGACGCAGCAGCCGCCACTCGCGCTCGGCGTCGTGGTTGGAGTTGTCGATGGAGCGGAAGATTTCCTTGTCGTACAGGTTGGGCTCGTTCAATGACCGCTGCCGCACTTTGGCCGCCATCCGGGCCTTGAACGGGTCGGTTTCCTGGTTTTCCGGGGTGCGCAGGAGTTTCTCGTACACAGCGGCGCGTTCGTCGTGGCCTTCCTGCCGGCAGATGTAACTGGCCAGCGCCAGCGCGGCCTCCACCGACGACCACCGCCCAGGGTTCCCGTCGTACGGCAACACGGTGATCAGGTCCGCAACCGAGAGAGCCGTGTCCGGATCCTTGAGCGTGATGAACAGTTCGTGCGCCAGGTCGCTGAGGTCCTTTAGGCAGCTTCCCGACTTCACGTTGACGCCCTTGGCCAGCCGGTCCGCCAGCAGCAGGACGCCCTCGGAGTCGGGGTGCGCTTCCGCGGCGGCCTCCACCACGGATTCGGGCGTGCCCTGCGGCACCGGGATCAGCGCCAGGTCCTCCTCGCTCGGTCCGGGCAGTACCGGCGGCGCCGGAGGAAGTGGAGGTACGACGACGGCGGGGGCCCCGGCCGCCGGAGCCGCCTTCGCGCCGGGTTGCCCGGGCCCGTCCCCGGCAGGTGCGGCTGTGGCGGCTTCCCCGGTCCCAGTCTGGGCGGAGGGCGGGCTTGGGGCTTCTTCATCGGCCAGCACGCCGGGCGCGCCGGCGAACGGAAGCCGCCGGACGACGTCGTGATCCTGTTCCAGGACCGTCACCGCGGTACCCACGGCGATGCGCAGCGTGCCTCCGCCGGCCAGGCTGGCGAGCACCAGTGCGGGCGCGCCAAAGTCATCAAGTTCCAGGTCAACGCGGTGGATTTCCGCGGTCCGTTCACCGTCCGGCAGGACGATGGTGCTGCCGGCGGCCAGGGCCCCTGCCTGCTGTTCACTGTGGCGCCTCGCGGCTGGTGATTCGGTCATGGGAGTCCTTACGTTCTCTTGCGGTCCGCCCTACAGTCTACAAAGACGGCTGACCGGACGTGGGGACCCCCGCGGGCCCGGCGACGGCCCTAGAAGCCCACGCCGGCGAAGGCAAGGGCCTGCCGGATCAGTCCGCCGCGGCCGCCGGTGAACTCCAGCTGAACGCCGGGGCTGAGGACTTCCTCCGGGGTCATCCACGTCAGTTCCAGCGCGTCCTGCCGGGGTTCACATTCGCCGGTGACGGGGATGATGTAGGCCAGGGACACGGCGTGTTGCCGGTCGTCCGTGAAGCCGGTTTGCGAGGGTGCGGGGAAGTATTCGGCCACCGTAAACGGCACCGGGCTGATGGGCAACTGCGGAAACGCCAGCGGGCCCAGGTCCTTTTCCATGTGGCGGAGCAGTGCGGCGCGGATCGTTTCGCGATAGATCACACGGCCTGACACCAGGGACCGGACCATGGTCCCGTCCTCGTCCGCCTGCAGCAGCGTGCCCACCTCGTTGACGAACCCGAGCGGATCAAGCCTGACCGGGACAGCCTCCACATAGACCATGGGCAGCCGGCCGCGCGCCTCAAAAAGGTCCTCTTCGGAGAGCCAGCCGGGATTCGGGTCAGGGGTGCGCAGGTTCATGGTTAAGTTCTACCGCATGGGGTGGCGCAGCGAGATCCATACCGACTCCGGCGCATGTGCCGCGGCTTCGGCACCGGGGCTGGCCACGTGCACGGTGCTGCCAAACGCCTCCTCGGTGACGGTGGGACTGAATCCGGCGGAAACGAGCCGTTCCCGCAGCGGTTCCAGGCCGCCGTCGTACTCGAAGCCGAAGCCGCCGCGGGGCTGGCCGGACGCCGGACGGGCCAGGAGGACGCCGCCATTCTTGGCTGTGAAGTCGGCGGTTTCGTCGTTGTCCGGAACCGGGCGCGGGCGGGCGCCCATGTGCAGCAGGGTGGCAGCGGCCGTGCCGGGATCGGGCGTGAACCAGACGCCGACGACGGCGAGCGCGGGGTCGGTGCCATCCAGCGGGACGGTGTGGGGTGCTTTTTCTGCCGCGAAACTCAAGCCGTCCGGCGCCGTGACCCGGCACGAGTCGCCGTGCGCCTGTGCGATGTCTGTCCCGGAGGTGTCCGCCTGGGCAGCGAGGTTGGTGCGGCGGGCAAACTCTGCCGGGTCGCCCACCTCCACGGAGAATGCGGTGGTGCCGTCCTCGGCGGACCCGGCCGCGACCTGCTGCAGCACCAGCCTGCCGGAGCCGGCGGTGAAGACCCGGCGGCCGCCGTCGTCCTCTCCGCCGGTCATCCCGAGTGCGGTGAGAAGCCGTTCCCAGCTCCCGGCGCTGGAGGTGAAGTGGATGGGGCGGACACGCAGCATGGGGTACTCCTCGAATCCGGAACAGCGAAGATACCGCCATCATGCCACCTCCCGAAGTCTCCGGCACCGTGCAAAATAGGGCCATGGCCATTGAACTTGAGGAGCTGCTGGTGGCAGACGCCGCTGCGTGGCGGGCCTGGCTGGAAACAAATCACCGGGACAGTCCGGGCGTGTGGCTGGTTCTCCATAAGAAGGGCGGGAACGTCACCCGGCTGGATTACGATGCGGCGCTGGACGAGGCGCTGTGCTTTGGATGGATTGACGGGCAGGTCAGGAAGCGCGACGCCGGGAGCTACCTCCAGCGGATGACGCGCCGCGCCCCCAAGAGCCCGTGGTCAGCCAGGAACGTGGGGCGCGCGGGACGGCTCGAAGCCGCCGGCCGGATGGACGACGCGGGCCGCGCCGCCATCGAAAGTGCGCAGGCTGACGGGCGGTGGGAGGCGGCGTATGCAGGGCAGGCGACGGCGGTAGTCCCGGGCGATCTCGCCGCAGCGATCGCCGCCGTTCCGGAAGCGCAGGCGATGTTCGATGTCCTGACGTCGGTGAATCGGTTCGCGCTGATCTACCGGACGGACTCGGTGAAGCAGGCGGCAACGCGGGAACGCAAGATTGCCGCTCTTGTAGAGATGCTGGCGCGCGGGGAGACGCCGTACCCGCAAAAGAGGAAGCCCGCCTGAGTACCCAGTCCTGCGAACACGGCGCCCGGCCCGGTCAGGGCGCGGCGGCTGCATCCCGTCGGTCTGCGATGGCCGCGGCCGCCTCCAGCGTCATCCACGCCTGCAGCTGGGTTGAAAGTTCGACGGCGGCGCCTGGCGGATATGTTTCGCTCGCCGGCCGCTCGGCGTGCAGGGAGAAGATCGAAGCATTGCGGCCTGCGGGTGACAGGCCCGCCGACTCCTCCGCGGCCAGCGGGCGCCGGCCCGCCCAAAAAGCCTCGGCGGTGTCCAGCACCAGGCGGGCGGCCGTCTCCCGCGCGGCCTCGGGCAGTCCCGGGTCTGTGGCGGCGAGGGCGAGGTAGCGGCAGAGGATCCCGGTGAACAGGCCGCCGTCGCCGTTTCCATCGCAGCGCAACACCTTGTGATTTTCGGGGGATGCCGGTGCTGCGCCGGTGTCCACGGTCAGGTGCCGGTCAACTGCGGCAACGACGTCAGCCACCCGCGCCAGGTTGGCTTCACCGCCAAGCTCCAGGAGCGCGCCCAGCACCGGCCCCTGGTTGTACGTGTACACCGTGCGTTCCAGGACCACTTCGCCGCGGGAGTTGAGCCGGGCGCCGTCGAGGTACAGGCCGCGTTCGGCGTCGAAGAGCGTCGCATCCAGCCAGTCCAGCAATGACTGGGCCTTCGTCTGCTGGCCTGTCCGGGCATAAAAGAGGGCAATGGGCGCGGTGGCGGGCGTGTTCTTGAAGTCCCGGGCCTTGCTCCAGAAGACGCCGCCACCCAAGTCCGAGGTGGCTGCGGAATCGAACTGCAGCGCCAGCGACTTCCGCACCGCTGCATTGCGCCGCCGTCCCGGCCTGCGGGTTTCTTCGGCGAGCCGGTCCAGCCGGTCCGTTGCGAGGGCCAGCCAGGCCATGTCGTCGTAGTAGCTGTTGACGAAGGTGAAGGCGTTGCGCAGCCGGATCCCTGTCACCAGCCGCGAGGCCAGCCGCCCGGCGCTGGGCCGGCGCGGACCGTTGAACCGGGCGGCAGGCGTGGCGCCGCCGCCGAGTTCCCGCCGGCCCGTATCCACCAGGCAGTCGACGTAATGCGCCTGCCACCAGTAGTGCCACGGCTGGAAGAGGGCCCGGATTGCGTTCCCCTGGATGAGCCTCGCGCGCCAGTCCGCGAACCTCCCGGAGCCCGAGCGCCCGGAAGGGGAACTCCCAGACCAGGAGACGGCGCCCAGGTGTGTACCCGGAAGAAGCAGCAGCCTCCTGCCGAACAGTGCGGTGACGGAGCGGGCGGCGTGGTTGGCGCGGTCATGCCACTGCGGGCGGGCTGCATCCGTAGGCGTCATGCGTTCCACCCTAGCCATGGCCGGCAGCGGGCCCAAAGGGTGCGCCCCGGACACATTTCAGTTAACATTCACTAACTAACATTCCTGTCCGTGCGGCGGCCGGGGTACGCATCAAGGAGGATGTATGGACGTTGCAGGCAGCGTTGCGCTGATTACCGGAGGCGCCTCGGGGCTGGGTGCCGCCACGGCCCGGAGGATGTTCGACGACGGTGCCTCCGTGGTGCTCGTGGACCTCCCGTCGTCGGACGGGGAGGCTTTTGCCGCGGAACTGAACGCTGCCGGAGACGGCCGTACCGCCGTGTTCACTCCCGCGGACGTGACGAACGAGGCGGAGGTGCGGGCCGCCGTCGACACCGCGATGGGCCTCGGCCCGCTGCGCGTGGTGGTGAACTGCGCCGGCATCGCCACACCGGGGAAGGTGCTGGGGCGCGACGGCGTGCTGCCGCTGGAGGCCTTCAGCCGCGTGGTCCAGGTGAACCTGATCGGGACGTTCAACGTCCTCCGGCTCGCCGCGGCCGCGATGGTCACCACCGAACCGGTTGCCACTGAACTCGGCGGTCCGGAGCGCGGCGTCATCGTCAACACCGCCTCGGTGGCAGCCTTTGACGGGCAGATCGGGCAGCCCGCCTACGCTGCGTCCAAGGGTGCCGTGGCCGCGATGACACTGCCTGTCGCCCGCGAACTGGCGCGCTCGCTGGTCCGTGTGGTCACCATCGCGCCGGGGATCTTCGAGACGCCCATGATGGCCGGACTGCCGCAGGAGGCCCAGGATTCGCTGGGCGCGCAGGTGCCGCACCCGTCGCGGCTGGGCAAGCCCGCGGAGTACGCCAACCTGGTGGCGCACATCGTGGACAACGCCATGCTCAACGGCGAAACCATCCGCCTCGACGGCGCCATCCGGATGGGTCCCAAGTGAGTCCCGCGGCCACGGCGGTCCTGCCGGAAGCGGACTTCTTCGCCTACGAGTCCCTGCTCAGTCAGGGCGAACGGGACAAGCTCGCCGAGCTGCGCGCCTTCCTCGCAGCGGAGATCGCGCCGTACGCGGGGGACTGGTGGAACAAGGCGGAGTTCCCGGCGCACATCCTGCCCAAGCTCGCCGCGCTGGAGCTGAGCACGCCGGCCCAGCGCGGGTACAGCCACCTGTTCGCCGGGCTGGTCATCGCCGAAATGACCCGCGTGGACACCTCGATCGCCACGTTTTTCATGGTCCACCACGACCTCTTCGTCGAGTCCCTGTACGCCTTCGGTACCCAGGACCAGCGTGCGCGGCTCCTCGATGACGCGGCCAGTCTGCGCATCACTGGCGCCTTCGCGCTGACCGAACCGGACCACGGATCCGACGTCGCCGGGGGGATGGAGACCCGCGCGCGCCGCATTTCCTCCGCCACGGGAATGGCCGACGACGGCGGCGACACCTGGGTGCTCAACGGCGCCAAACGCTGGATCGGCAACGGGACGTTCTGCGACTACATGCTGGTGTGGGCGAAGGATGACGCGGACGGTGCAGTCCGCGGATTCATCGTGGACGCCACCCTGCCGGGTGTCACCCGCAGCCGGATCGAGAACAAGATCGCACTGCGGACGGTGCAGAACGCGGACATCGTGTTCACCGACGTCAGGGTGGCGGAAGCGGACCGGTTCGCGGCCATCAACAGCTTCGAGGACACCAACGAGCTGCTGCGTGGCTCCCGGATCATGGTCGCCTGGCAGGCGGTGGGGCAGCAGCTCGCTGCCTTCGACGTGGCCCGGCAGTACGCGGTGGAGCGGCAGCAGTTCGGCCGCCCGTTGGCCCGGTTCCAGCTGGTCCAGCAGCAGCTGGTGACCATGCTGGGCAACGCCGTGGCCAGCATGGGCATGATGGCGGGCCTGGCGCGGCTCCAGGAGGAGGGCGCCGCCGACATGGCGCAGGTTGCCCTGGCCAAGTCCTTCATCAGCGCCCGCATGCGGGAAACCGTGGCGCTGGGCCGGTCCCTGCTGGGCGGCAACGGGATCGTCACGGACTACCGGATGGCCAAGATCTTTGCCGACGCCGAGGCCATCTATACCTACGAGGGCTCGTACGAGATCAACAGCCTGATCGTGGGACGGTCGGTCACGGGAATGTCGGCGATCGTCTAGAAGGCCAGGGCAAGGGGCGGGGTGCCGGGAGAAGGGGCGGCCCGCGGAAGGGCGGCCTCAGTCCTCCGGGAACGGCCGCTTCTCGCCGGCTTCCACGCGGGCGTCCAGGCTATTGTTCCGCACCGGCATGGGGCACGTGCCATACGGGGTGAACGCGCTGGGGTAGTTGATGGCCCGGTTGAAGTCCAGGACCACGCTGAATGTCCCGTCCGGATTGGGCCGGGGCCGCGGCATGGAGAGCTTCCGCCAGTCGTCCGTGGTGTCGCCGTTGGTCTCGTCGTGGAACGTCACGGTGAGGGCACCCAGCTTTTCCTCCTCCGCCTGCAGCCGCACTTCATGGCTGCTCCCGGGCAGCCGGAACACCACCTCGCCCACGCTCCGGTGCACGCCGTCAACCAGCGGGTTGGCCGTGCTGATGGGCACGTCCACCGGTTCGGTGTAGGGCTCGAAGCGGCCCGTAACCTCCCAGGCGGGGTCATAAGGGAAGGTGGGCACGCCGTCGAACCCGGTCAGCACCGGCGAGCCGGCATCCCTGGTGCGGAGGGCGTACCGGCCGGCGCGCATGGCCAGTTCCACCACCACCTGGTCCCCGTCCGGCCCGCCGAACTGGACCCACATCAGCGATTCCTCGTCGGCGAGGGCAGCCGTGACGGTTCCGTCCACCGGTGCCCCTGTCTCCACCAGCGAAAGCCCGTCGGCCGGCACAGCGGTGAGCGCCGCCGTCGTACCGTCCGTGGACCAAAGCCCGGGGATGCCCTCGACGGCGGCCGGAGACTCCCCGAGCCACGCGAACGAGGTGAGGGTGAGCCAGCCGTGGCGGGCTGCGAGGGCGTTGTTGCGGTTGGCGCGGAAACGCTGCCAGCGCTCGAGCTTGGCGTCCGGGGCTGTAGTCATGGTTCCTCCCGGGCAGTGCGAGCGGGCGCCGGTCCTACAGCGGCGGCAACCACCGCAGCCGCGGCTGAGCGGGCGGCGTCTGCCGCGGCGGGGTCTGCATCAAGGGCGCCGCTGGCGAGGCCGCCGTCGAGCAGCAGGGAAATGCTGCGGGCCAGCCGGGCTGGATCGTCTGCTCCAGCCTGGGCCGCGAGGGTCTCAAGCCAGTCGAGAACCTGCTGCTTGTGGGCTACGGTTCGCTGGTGCACCCTGGTCTCGGCGGCCGACTCGGCAGCTGCGTTGATAAAGGCGCAGCCGCGGTACCCGTCCCGGCGGCAGGCTGCGCCGAGGGCGTCAAACAGGCCCACCAGCTGGTCCGCGGGGTCGGGTCCGGCAGCTTCCGCGGCGGCTTTCAGCTGCCCGGTCCAGACGGTGTCGACCTTGTCCAGGTAGGCGATGATCAGGTCATCCTTGGCCGGGAAATATTTGTAGAACGTGGCTTTGGCCACGCCGGATTCGGCGATGATGGTGTCGATTCCGGCAGCCCGAAGTCCTTGGGCGTAAAAGAGTCGGAAGGCGGTGTCGAGGATTCTTTCCCTTGCATGCCCCGCGGGTGTCCTCGCGGCCGGAATCGGCGTCATGACTCCATCGTACACAGACCGGTCTGTCTATTCAGGGCGATTCCTTGCAGTAGACAAGTCTGTCTGATACCGTCTCGTCCAGCAGGTAGACAGGTCTGTCTGCCGGAAGTGTCTAGGTGAAACAAGGGAGCGGGATATGAAGATTGCGGTTTTTGGGACCGGAATGGTGGGAACGGCCATTGCCGGAGCCCTCGCGGCCAACGGCCACGACGTCACGGTGGGAACCCGGGACCCGGAGGCCACACTGGCCCGGGTCGAAGCGGGGCCCATGGGCGGCACGCCCTTTGCGGAGTGGCACGCCGAACATCAGGAAATCAGGGTGGCCACCTTCGCCGAAGCGGCGGAAGGTGGCGACGTCATCGTGAACGCGACCAACGGAAGCGGCTCCCTGGCCGCCCTGAAGGCAGCGGGAGCGCAAAACCTGGCTGGCCGGATCATCGTTGACATAGCCAACCCGCTCGACTTCTCGGAGGGTTTCCCGCCGTCCCTGAACCCGGTCAACACGGACAGCCTGGCCGAGCAGCTCCAGCGCGCATTCCCTGACGCGCGTGTCGTCAAAACACTCAACACCATGAACGCCGCCATCATGGTGGACCCTGGAAGTGTTGCCGGAGGTGACCACTCCGTGTTCCTCTCGGGCAATGACCGGGATGCCAAGGACGTGGTGCGCGGCCTCCTCGGCGAGTTCGGCCACCGGGACATCATCGACCTGGGCGACATCACAACTGCCCGCGGCACTGAAATGGTGCTCCCCCTGTGGCTGCGGCTCTGGGGTGCACTGGGCAACGCAGACTTCAATTTCAAGGTGGCGCGCACGGCCGGGTAGGCGGCGTCCATGGGCGTACGTTACCCACCGGATGACATTATCTGAGATGGATTCCCACCCGGCCGCGACCTCCGGGTAGCATCGTTAGCTAGTAACGCGGCTCACAGTATCCAGCGCAGTGTACGAGCCAAGTCCGAACCCTCGAAAGATTAGTTTCCATGGCTCACACTGCAATGAATTCCGAATCCGACCTCGCATCCGAACTCCGGGCCGACGTCCGCCGGGTTTCCACGCTGCTCGGCGAATCCCTGGTCCGCCAGCACGGCCCTGAGCTTCTGGACCTCGTGGAGCAGGTGCGTCTCCTCACCAAGGAGTCCAAGGAAGCGGCGCGCGGGGGTGCGGACGCCACGGGCCCGTGGAGCGCGCACGACGTCGTGGCCCAGGTGCGCGAGCTGCTCGGCTCCCTGCCCATCGAGCAGGCGACCGACCTGGTGCGCGCCTTCGCGTTCTACTTCCACCTCGCCAACGCTGCCGAGCAGGTCCACCGGGTGCGCGGGCTGCGCACACGCGCCGAAAAGGACGGCTGGCTGGCCAAGGCCGTGGCGGACATCGCCGACAAGGCAGGCGCCGGAGTATTGCAGGAAGTGGTGGACGGGCTGGACGTCCGCCCCATCTTCACCGCCCACCCTACCGAGGCATCCCGCCGTTCGGTGCTCGACAAGATCCGCAAGCTTTCGGACGTGCTGGCACGGCCCACCGTCGAAGGAACCACGGCCCGCCGCCGACAGGACCGCCAGCTGGCCGAGATTATCGACCAAATGTGGCAGACGGACGAGCTCCGCCAAGTCCGGCCCACGCCGGTGGACGAGGCCCGCAACGCCATCTACTACCTGGGCGGCATCCTCACCGACACCATGCCGGAGATGCTGACGGACTTCTCCGAGCTCCTGGGCGAGCACGGCGTCAGCCTGCCCTCCCACGAGGCGCCCATCCGGTTCGGCTCCTGGATCGGCGGGGACCGTGACGGCAACCCCAACGTCACGGCGGCCGTCACGCGGGAAATCCTGCAGATCCAGAACCAGAACGCCGTGCGCATCAGCATTGGAATGATCGATGAGCTGATTTCCATTCTGTCCAACTCCACAGCCTTGGCCGGTGCGGACCAGCAGCTGCTGGACTCGATCGCAGCGGACCTGGAGAAGCTGCCCGGCCTGGACAAGCGTGTGCTGGAACTCAACGCGCAGGAGCCCTACCGCCTCAAGCTGACCTGCATCAAGGCGAAGCTGATCAACACCGGCAAGCGCGTCTCCGCAGACTCCAACCACCAGCACGGCCGCGATTACAGCGGAACCGATGAACTCCTGGCGGATCTTGACCTGCTGGAACTGTCCCTTCGGAACCACTCGGCCACGCTCGCCGCGGACGGTGCGCTGGCCCGTGCCCGCCGCGCCATCACCTCCTTCGGCCTGCACCTTGCCACCCTGGACATCCGCGAGCATGCGGACCACCACCACGACGCCGTGGGACAGCTGATGGACCGCCTCGGCGGCCCCGGCCTGCGCTACGCCGAGCTGAGCCGGGAGGAACGGTTCGAGGTGCTCGGCTCCGAGCTCGCTTCCCGCCGTCCGCTCTCCGGCCACCCAATCAAGCTCGACGGCGCCGCTGACGGCACGTACGACGTTTTCCGTGAGATCCGCCGCGCCCTGCGCGCCTATGGTCCCGACGTCATCGAGACCTACATCATTTCCATGACCCGGGGCGCGGACGATGTCCTCGCCGCCGCCGTCCTGGCCCGCGAGGCAGGCCTGGTCAACCTGTTCGGCGAGAAGCCGTACGCCAAGATCGGCTTTGCGCCGCTGCTGGAAACCGTTGAGGAACTGCGCGCTTCCGCTGAAATCATCGACCGGCTGCTCTCCGACCCGTCCTACCGTGACCTGGTCAGGCTGCGTGGGGACATCCAGGAAATCATGCTTGGCTACTCGGACTCCAACAAGGAATCCGGCGTGATGACCAGCCAGTGGGAGATCCACAAGACCCAGCGCAAGCTCCGTGACGTGGCCGCCAAGCACGGCGTGCGCGTGCGCCTCTTCCACGGCCGCGGCGGCTCCGTGGGCCGTGGCGGCGGGCCCACCTACGACGCCATCATGGCCCAGCCCAACGGCGTCCTGGAAGGTGAGATCAAGTTCACCGAGCAGGGCGAGGTCATCTCGGACAAGTACTCCCTCCCGGAGCTGGCCCGCGAAAACCTGGAGCTTTCCCTGGCCGCGGTCCTGCAGGGTTCCGCCCTGCACCGGGACCCGCGCACGTCCGAGGACCAGCGCGAACGGTATGGGCACGTCATGGAGGTCATCTCCGATGCCGCCTTCGACCGCTACCGCCAGCTGATCGACCACCCCGACCTGCCGGCGTACTTCCTGGCGTCCACCCCTGTGGAGCAGCTCGGTTCTTTGAACATCGGCTCCCGGCCGTCCAAACGCCCCGACTCCGGCGCCGGCCTGGGCGGGCTGCGGGCGATCCCGTGGGTGTTCGGCTGGACCCAGTCCCGGCAGATCGTGCCCGGCTGGTTTGGAGTAGGCTCCGGCCTCAAGGCAGCCCGCGAAGCTGGAAACTCAGCCCAGCTTGCCGAGATGATGGAGAAGTGGCACTTCTTCAGGTCCGTCCTGTCCAACGTGGAGATGACCCTGGCCAAGACGGATATGGACATCGCCGGATACTACGTGGCCACTCTGGTCCCGGAGGAGCTCCACCACCTTTTCAACACCATCCGCGAGGAGTACGAGCTCACGGTCAGTGAAATCCAGCAGCTCACCGGCGAGAACCTGCTCCTGGACGCACAGCCCACGCTCAAGCGCTCGCTCGAGATCCGTGACCAGTACCTGGACCCCATCAGCTACCTGCAGGTGGAACTGCTGCGCCGCGTCCGGGCCCAGGACGCCGAAGCCGCGGGAACCATCAGCGCCGGCGAAATCGATGAGCGCCTGCAGCGGGCCATGCTGATCACCGTGAACGGTGTGGCAGCCGGCCTGCGCAACACCGGATAACCCCCGGGTTATCCCGACGCTCTCTCACTTAAAGTCGGGTTTTTCAGGATCCTCTCTCACCCCTGCCGTGTTATCGCCCGGCTGGTGAGAGAGGATTCCGAGATCTTACGCAGCAAGTGAGAGAGCGCGTGGTCTCGGCCCACGCTAAGCACCAGGGCCGCTCGTCCCGCTAAGGGCAGGTGACATTCCAGTTGAACGTCGCCAGGACGCCGTCCGGATTACCTTGCCAGAGGTAGGCGTGGAGATCGTAATGGACAGGCATTCCGGGCTCGTGCCCCGGCATGGGGCCATCGAATGCCTTCCCAAACATGGTGGGCCGGTCGTCGTCCGTTGCCAGGGACTGGTCCGCGTCTACCTTGAACCACTCTGCGGCTACCAGCTGGAGTCCACCTGCTCCGTCAGACGCATATGTGAAGGCATCCGGAACCAGCGGATCCATGTGCCCAAACTGGCTGAAGTTTACGTAGTGGTAGCCCATGCCTGGAACACAGTCACCTACGGGTACGTATCCAGCAGCAATGGCTGCGTCGACGTCGTGATACTGGGCCGTTGCCTGGCGTACCTGTGCAAGGTCCCTCTGACCTGCTGCTGACGCGCCGCTGATAGTCAGCATTGACACAAGCAGCCCTGCAAAGATTGCAGCCAGCAAGCGAAATGGGGTCCGTCTCATGATCGTTCTTCTTTCTTGATGCCGATAAAAACGATGAGACCGCCGCCAAATTCTAGTCCTGGCCGGTGCGAATATCTACCCTTCTTCCTCTATCGCTTTTGGTCCCCAAACGGCGGGCGGAATGGGGACCAAAAGTGATAGAGCGGCGGAGAGGCCGTATCACTCAACGGAAGGCAGGGATCCCTGTCAGATGCTGGCCGAGCACGAGGGTGTGCACTTCGTCAGTGCCCTCGTAAGTGCGCACGGACTCAAGGTTGTTGGCGTGCCGCAGCGGCGAGTACTCCAACGTGATGCCGTTACCGCCGAGCATGGTGCGGGCTTCCCGGCAGACCTCGATGGCAGTGCGGCAGTTATTGAGTTTGCCTGCTGAAATCATATGGTTCTCCAAGCGTCCTGCGTCCTTGAGCCGTCCTATGCGCAGCGCCAGCAACTGGCCTTTTTGGATCTCCAGTGCCATGTTGACGAGCTTTTCCTGGGAGAGTTGGTACGCCGCAAGCGGTTTGTCGAACTGGATCCGTTTCTGGGAGTACGCCAGGGCCGTATCGAAACTGTCCCGGGCCGCGCCCAGGGCTCCCCAGATGATGCCATAGCGGGCTTCATTCAGGCATGAGAACGGTCCCCGTAGGCCGGGGTTGTGTGGAAGGACAGCGTCGGCCGGCAGGTGGACGTCCCGCAAAGTGATGTCGCATTGGATGGACGCCCGCATCGAAAGCTTTGCCTCGATAGGGGTCGCTTTGAAGCCGGGGGTTCCTGTGGGTACCAGGAAGCCCCGGACCTGCTCGCGTCCGGCGTCATCGGTGGCTTTCGCCCAGATGACGGCGACGTGGGCGATGGAGGCCAGCCCGATCCATCGCTTGACGCCATTGAGTATCCACTCGCCGTCTTTAAGTACCGCCGTAGTCGTCATCGTGGACGGGTCCGAGCCCGCCGTCGGTTCGGTCAGCCCGAAGCAGCCGATAATTTCACCGGCTGCCATGCCGGGCAGCCAACGCTGTTTCTGTTCCTCTGAACCGTGCTTGGAGATGGCAGACATTGCGAGAGAACCCTGAACGGAAACGAATGTCCGCAGCCCCGAATCCCCGGCTTCCAGTTCCTGCATGGCGATTCCATACTGCACTGCGGTCTTGCCGGCACAGCCATAACCCTCCAGATGCATGCCCAGGAGGCCCAGTGCCGCCATTTCGGGAACGATCTCCTGTGGGAAGACAGCATCGTTGTACCAGGTGGCGATATTTGGCCGGATCCGTCGGTCTACGAACTCGCGGACAGCACCGCGGGTTTCCAGTTCTTCAGGGCTGAAATCGGCCTCAACGTTCAGCAGGTCTGTTGTCGCGATGGTCAGTGTGGTGTTCACAAGCGGTTCTCCTCTGATTTGGCGGCATGGGAACGTGCCTCCCCCTAGCGTCCACGAATCAGGCGCTCCGCAATACCCCCTCCGTGGCTATTGATGATTTGGTATCAATTACGCGGTAATTAGGTATTTGAAATCTACTAATTTCCGTGGAAATGTGACTTGGGATACAAACCCAGTCCGACAAAGGAGTCCACATGCTGCCAGCGTTCCCCCCCGGCTCCGCTGCGGCACGGGAAGCACTCGTCCGATGCGAACTCTCGGGGCGGGTTGCCCTGATTACCCTCAATGACCCGGCACGACGCAACGTCCTCGGGACGCACCTTAGGGATGAGCTCCGCGATGTTCTGGCAGAAGCAGGTGCCGACTCCAGAGTGGGTGCGATCGTACTTGCCGGGGAGGGGACCTGTTTCAGCGCGGGCGGCGATCTCGCTTCAATGCCGCCGCAAAGCAGGAACGCCGCTGCGGAGCGGATGGCCGGCGTCGCTGAACTGATGAGGGTGATCGTCCAGCTCGATAAGCCAGTCGTCGCCGCTGTTGGTGGCCCTGCTGCCGGAGTGGCCATAGGGGTCGTCTGTGCGTGCGACGTTGTTCTTGCCAGCGAAAACGCCCGTTTCCTGTTTCCGTTTACAAGGCTTGGCCTGCTGCCGGACGGAGGACTTGTCCATCTGCTCGCACAGCGGGTGGGTATGGCGCGCGCCCGGCGGCTATTGCTTGAGGCGGCCGCGATCGGCAGCAGCGATGCACTGGAGTTCGGACTCGTCGACGACGTGGTGACTGACCGTGATGTGGTCACGTCAGCAATAACGCGGGCCGGCGCACTCGCAGCCCGGGCGCCTCTGGCTGTAGCAGCACTCAAGGAGGGGTTCCGCAGCGCAAGCGGTGAGCTTGAAGACGCCCTCTCGTTGGAGCGGAGCCGGCAGCCGCTGCTGTTCGACACCGCTGACTTCCTGGAGGGCAGGAAGGCATTCTACGAGAAGCGCGAACCGCGGTTCTCCGGCCGCTGACGGCGGCCACTCCACCTAATCGAAAGGGCGCCATGAAAAAGGTGCACAGTATGATTCTCGCGCTCGCGGTGATTCCGGCCATGACGCTGACGGGCTGCACTGGCGCAGCTCCCGGCCCGTCGTCCGGGCCGAATGGTCTGCCGAAGCAGCTGGTTTGGTCCACATACAACGTTGGGACCGGAACCTATAACGACCTGGCCGCCATCGCCAACACCCTCACCGGCGAGGAAAGCGTTCAGGTGAGGCTGATGACAGCCGATACCGGCATTGGGCGGCTGGCTCCTCTTGTGAACGGAACGGTCGATTATGCCCGTACCGGTGATGAGTATTACTACGCCTTCGAAGGGAACTTTGAGTACGCCAGCCCCGAATGGGGACCACAGGACCTCCGCATGGTGTGGGCACCGCTGGGCAATTACGGGCTGTTGGTGCGCGAGGACAGCGGCATTGATTCCTATGAGGATCTAAAGGGCAAGCGTTTCCCGAAACTGACCGCAAACACTTCCATCAACAACAAGATGGAAGGTTTCCTCAACTACGGAGGCCTCACCTGGAAGGACGTGCAACAGGTTCCCATCTCCTATGGGGAGCAGATTGCTGGTCTCGAAGCGGGCAAGATTGATGCCCTTTACCAGAACGTCGTGGGGTCCAACATCGAGGAGTTGTCCAGTAAGACCAACGTCAAATGGTTGAGTTTCGATGATCCGGACCCAGCCCGCTATGAATCGTGGAAGGAACTTGCCCCCATGGTCCGTGTGGCCGAAGTCACGGACGGGGCCGGGATGGAGCAGGGTGAAGGCGCCAATGTCCTGGAGTACACGATCCCGCTCACCACTCTCGGCTCACGCGATGCTGACGAGGTCTACCGACTGGTCAAGGCCATGGTGGAGCACTTCGAAGATTACAACGGGACGACCCCCGACGCGACAAGGTTCAGCTTCGAGAAAGTCCTGAAGGAGCCGCTGGTGGTCCCGTTCCATGAAGGCACAGTGCGGTACTTCAAGGAGCGGGGCGCATGGAACGAGCAACTCGAGCGAAAGAACAACGAGCTCATCGAGCGCGGCGAAAAAATGCGCGAGGCGTGGCCGGAAATTGCCGAATCCTCGTCGAAGCGGGATCTTGCCGAGAACTGGAAGAACTGGAAGAAGACCGAACTGGACGGCGAGTCTGCCACCGAGACCAACAAGGGGACCACCAATGGGAACTGAAGCCCGGATCACGCCGTTCTGGCGGGGTGCCGTCGTTGCGCTGACGGTGCTGGGGGTGCTGCTCGCCATGAACCAGGTGTTCTTCTGGAACATGTTCGGGCTGTCACTGCTGTCGAACTCCTACCTCTATCTGGTGATGGCATGCTTCCTGCCGGTGGTCTTCATCGTCAATCCTGTTCGCAAGGCTCCGCTGGCCGAGAAAATCGAAGCCACCCACAGCGATGACGGTGATACCGCATCCGGGCACCGCGGGGCAGCGGTGCGGTGGTATGACATCGCGCTGATGCTCGTATCGGCCACGGTGTGCCTGTACTTCGCCTTCAACGGTGCAGAAATAAAGAATTTCGGCTGGGAATACATGGCCCCGGCGCCCGCCACCGTTGCAGCATTCGCCCTGTGGGCGGTCGTGCTTGAGGTGCTGCGTCGCACGGGCGGGCTCGTGGTGACGCTGATAGCGCTCGTCTTCTCCGTCTATCCGTTGTTCGCCGAATACCTGCCCATCGGTGTGCTGCAGGGGGTAACCTACGATTTGCCGACGTTGGCGCAGGTGCATGCGATGGGCGCGGAGAGCATCCTGGGCCTGCCCATCCAGACCGCCGCGACAATCCTGGTGGGTTTTCTGATCTTCGGGGTGGCCCTGCAGCACACCGGCGGTGCGGATTTCTTCCATAACCTCGCCATGTCGGTTTTCGGCCGGTACCGGGGCGGTGCGGCTAAGGTGGCAGTCGCCAGCAGTGCCGCGATGGGCATGATGAGCGGCAGCGCCGTCTCCAATGTGCTGACCACGGGTCCCATGACCATTCCCGCAATGAAGCGGTCAGGATTCAGCGCCACCTACGCCGGCGGAATCGAAGCCACCGCCTCCTCCGGCGGTTCCATCACCCCGCCCATCATGGGCACTGCGGCATTCCTGATGGTGTCCTTCGTGGGCGTGCCCTACACCGAAATCCTGGTCGCCGCGATCATCCCGGCTGTCCTGTACTTCGTGGGGATCTTCCTCCAGGTTGATGGATATGCGGCCCGCAAGGGTCTTCGGGGCGTGCCGGTCGCCCAGTTGCCCCGCGCCACGGCTGCCCTCGTCGCTGGCTGGCCCAGCGTTGTGGCCCTGGTGCTGCTGACCAGCCTGCTGTTTGTCATGAACTCTGAAACCCAGGTGCCCTATTACGTGATCGCTTTCCTCCTGGCCGTAGCAGTGGTCAGCCGCAAGCAACGGTTCGGGCTGAGTGAGTTCACGGACTTCCTGGTCGACTCCGGCAAGACCCTCAGCAACATCATCGGCATCATCGCCGGCGTGGGGCTGATCGTAGGGGGACTGACGGCGACTGGCGTCAGCCTGTCCCTTGCGCGGGAACTGGTTGCCCTGGTCGGCGACAACGTGGTCCTGATCCTGATCGCCGGGGCGCTTACCTGCTTCATCCTGGGCATGGGTATGACGATCTCGGCGGCCTACGTCTTCCTGGCCATCGTCATGGTCCCGGCAGTCGTGGATATGGGAGTCAACCCGCTCGCAGCGCATCTCTTTGTGATCTATTGGGCATCCGTTTCCTATATCACCCCGCCCGTGGGCCTGGCGGCTTTCGCGGCCGCCGGACTGGCCAAGGCGCCGGCGATGGCGACGAGTTTCGCGGCGATGCGGCTGGGCGCGGTGAAATACATCGTCCCGTTCGGCTTTGCGCTCAACCCGGCGCTCGTCGCCCAAGACGACCCCGGGAAGATCATCTTCGCCTTTGTGCTGAGCATCGTTGGGGTCTACGCCCTGGCCTCGGCCATTGAGGGATGGGTGGTTGGTTTTGACCGGCCGATGCGCGCTTTGTTCCGGATTACCGCGGGGGCCGGCGGCTTCCTCCTGTTCCTGCCCACGACTTTGTCCGTGGTGGCGGGGCTGCTGCTGGTGGCCGGGAGCGTTGGCCTCACCTTCCTCAGCAAGCCCGGCATCCCAGTACCGGGAACGCAGGCAGCCGACTCCGCTGAAGGCCCCGCGACGGACAGCACACAAAGCGTCAGCGCAGTCCACTGACAGCAAACCCGGAAAAAGGAGATTGATTCCCGTGACACATGCAACAGCGAGCGCGACGCTCGTCGCGACCGAGGTCATCGGCCGGATGGCGGTACTGACCATAGACCGTCCCGAGGTGCGTAACGCGCTGAACCGCCAGGTGCTCAGCGAGATCGAGGCGGCCCTCGAAGAATTTGAAGGGCGCGAGGACATCGGCGTGGTGGTCTTCACCGGTGCAGGCGAGAAATCGTTCGTCGCAGGCGCAGACATTTCCCAGTTGGCCGGCTACACGCTCCAGGACGGTCTGCAGGCGCGAATGCAGCGGCTCTATGACCGTGTGCAGGATTACGGGAAGCCCACGATTGCCGCCGTCAACGGCTACGCACTGGGCGGCGGAAACGAACTTGCGATGTCCTGCGACATCCGCATCGCATCAGTCAATGCCCGCTTCGGGCTCCCGGAGACCAATCTGGGGATCCTTCCGGGAGCAGGCGGCACCCAGCGGCTGTCCAGGCTCGTAGGTGTTGGCCGGGCCCAGGAAATGATCCTCACAGGGCGGATCATCGACGCCGATGAGGCTCTTCGTATTGGTCTCGTCACGAACGTTGTCCCCGCAGAAGACCTGATGGACACCGTGGCCGTCACCGCGGACAGCATCCTCGCCAAGGGGCCGCTGGCCGTACGGCTGGCCAGGCTCGTAGTGCGCAACGGCATCGAGACTGATCAGCGAACCGGTCTCCTGCTTGAACGGCTGGCGCAGTCCTTGCTCTACGCCTCCGACGAGAAGGCCGAGGGGGCAGCTGCATTCCTTGAAAAACGCCCCGCACGGTTCGGTAAATCGATGACCGGCACTGAAACGGAACGGAAGGAACACGTATGAGCAGGCACGACACCGTTGATTCGATCCAGCATGTGCTGGTGGTGGGGTCGGGCGCCATGGGCACCCAGATCAGCGCCCTCTTTGCCCTCGGCGGCTATGACGTCACCATCAGTGACCTGGATATGAACGCGCTCGGCCGTTCCCGGGATGAGGTGCGTCGGCGGCTGGGGCGTATGGCGGAGAAAGGCAGCCGGAGCCGCAAGGAGATAGACGACGCGCTGGCACGGATGGCGTATACGACCGACTCCATGGAAGCAGCGCGCACCGCGGACTTTGTTCTGGAAGCCGCCGTCGAACGGCTGGACATCAAACGGCAGCTTTTCGCGGACCTGGACAAAGCGGCCCCGGAGCATGCCATCCTGGCCACGAACTCCTCCACGATCCCCTCATCACTGTTGATTGACGCCACCGGCAGGCCGGACCGGGTGTGCAACATGCACTTTTTCAATCCTGCCCTCGTCATGCAGTGCGTTGAGGTCGTACGGAATCCATTGACGTCGGACAAGACCGTCGAAGCCACGGCCGAATTGGCCCGCAGGATCGGCAAGCAGCCCGTCAGGCTCAACAAAGAAGTCCCCGGATTTGTCGCCAACCGGCTCCTCGGAGCGCTGCGGGACGAGGCACTTCGCCTCGAGGAATCGGGCGTGGCCAGCTTCGGGGACATCGACGTCGCCGCGAGAACCGCTCTGGGCCACCCCATGGGGCCGTTCGAACTGATGGACCTGGTGGGAATCGATGTCAGCTACCTGATCCGGCTTGCAGAACATGAGCAGACGGGGGACCCAAAGGACCTGCCCCACCCATCAATCGAGAAGCTCTATGCCCAAGGCCGCTACGGGCGCAAGACCGGGCACGGCTGGTACGAGTATGCCGGCTGAAAGCGGCTGCCCGCGCCCGTTTTGGACTACGAGAGGAAAAAAGATGAGCCAGTCCCTGGCCGCAGAGGAACTGCGGAATATTTTCGGCCGATCCGGGACGGGCCCGCTGGCAGGGATAGTGGTGGCGGACCTGACCCGGGTGCTCGCGGGCCCCTACTGCACCATGCTGCTGGCCGACATGGGGGCGACGGTCATTAAGGTGGAGAGCTCCGCCGGCGACGACGCCCGTGCGTGGACCCCGCCGCACCGGGACGGGGAGAGCACGTTCTTCCTCTCGGTAAACCGGAACAAGCACTCTATTTCGCTGGATTTTACCGACCCCGAACAACTTGAGCTTGTCAGGCAGATCATCGCCCGTGCGGACATCCTGGTGGAAAACTTCAAGCCGGGCGGGCTCACGAGATACGGCCTTGATTACGAAAGTGTCAGTGCATGGAGGCCGGACCTGGTTTACGCCTCGATCACCGGTTTCGGTACGGCGGGTGGGGCGGAGTTGCCGGGCTACGATCTTCTGGCCCAGGCGCTGTCCGGCATGATGAGCCTCACCGGCAGCCAGCATGGCGGGCCGTACAGGGCGGGTGTGGCGCTGTTCGACGTCATCACGGGACTCCATGCAGCCGTGGGTGTCCTTGGCGCATTCCACGAGCAGCAGGAATCCGGGACGGGGCAGCACGTTGAACTGAACCTCTTGTCCTCGGCCCTGTCAGGACTGGTCAACCAGTCAGCAGCGTATGTGACAGGAGGTACCGTCCCCACCCGGATGGGCAACGAGCATCCCAGTCTCTACCCGTACGAACCGTTCCCGGCCCGGGACAAGGAGATCGTCATCGCCGTCGGCAACAACGGACAGTTCGGACGCCTCTGCGTATGCCTCGGTGTCCCGGAGCTCGCCCGGGACGAGCGCTTCAGCACGCCGGCGGCACGCAACGAACACCGGGCGGCGCTGCGCGGGCTGATGATCGAACGGCTGGCAACCGAGGATGCCGGGGTCTGGTTCGAGCGACTGAAGGCGGTACAGGTGCCATGCGCGCCGATCCTGACGGTCGAGGAAGGAGTTGAGCTGGCCCAGAGCCTCGGGCTGGAGCCCGTGGCGATGGCCGGCAAGGGGGACCGCAGCATTCCTACGGTCCGCCACCCCGTGTCCTTCAGCCGGACCCCCGTCGACTACAGCCAGGCTCCACCCCTTCTTGACGGTGACAGGGACAAGATCCTGCTCTGGCTGGATGGCGCACGGCAGGCGGTCCGAAAAGCCTCATGAGCCTCGTGTTTACCGCGCCACTGGCCGTCCGCTGGTCAGACATGGACATCAACCGCCACGTCAATAATGCGCGCATTGTCACCCTGCTCGAAGAGGCGCGGCTCGCAGCGATTGCACACTGGCTCGGTGAAACCGGCATTCCCGACCCAACGAACCCGCGGGTTGTCGCCTCCCTGAGCCTCGACTATCTACGGCCGATCGACCATGGACCGGAACTGACGGCCAAGGTGTGGGTTGCCGGTGTGGGTCGTACCTCTTACACCGTGGCCTACACGCTGCACCAGCATGGGAATGTAGCAGCCAGGGCCCGGACAGTGCTTGTCCAGATGGATCCGGCTACGGGACGCCCTGCACCGCTTCCAGCAACCGTGCGAGATTCTTTGAACGAGGTGCAGGTTCCCCAGCCGTGCACCGCAGACGAACGTGCATGAACACCACCGAGCAGGGCAGGACCGGCAACGGAGGCCGCAGGATCGCCTACTTTGCCCTGCTCGGCACCACCGCGCTGGGCACCCTGTCAGCGAACGTCATCAATGCACCGTTGTACGTCATTCAGACCGATCTCGGGATGACCAGGCAGCAGGCGGTCCTGGCCGTCAGTGCCTTCACGATGGCGATGGCAATGTTCGTGCCACTTGCCGGGTGGGTCGGCGATCGGGTGGGAACAAAGACCTTGCTGGTCTGGGCCCTCAGTGTCCTTGTCCTTGCCGGGGCCGCGGCCTCGCAGGCTTCAGGGACCGAGGCCCTGGTCGCTGCCCGGGCCGTGCAGGGTGCGGCATGCAGCGCCATCCCGCCGTGCGTGCAGGCCGCCTTGATGAATCATTGGCCGGAGCGGACGGCGCAGGCCATGGGGGCCTGGGCTTCCGCGATCGGCCTTGGCCAGGCGGTCGGGCCGCTTTTCGGCGGTCTCGTCACCGAAGCCCTCGGCTGGCGGAACGTGTTCCTCAGCCACGGATTGCTGGTCCTGGTCATGATCCTTCTGCTCATTGCCTCCATGCCGGCCAGCGGCCCTCAACGGCCTCCAATGCACAGGTTCGCGATGTTCTGGCTCGTCGTGGGGGCCGGGTCCACGGCTGCGGGCACCGTACTGATAGGCCAGGCCACGTCCTGGTGGTGGATATTGTGCTCCCTGGGCAGCGCGGTCTTCAGCTTGTGGCTGTTCGGGCGGCTTTCCGTCCGGCGGGCCCGCTTCGCAGCCGAACACGCTGGCGCTCCGGGCCCCCTGCTGGATCCCAGTCTCCTGCGCGACCGCGGATATTTGCGGGCGGCAGCCGGGGCCGGACTGGCGATGGGATCGATGGCGGTTTTCATTGTGGCCGTACCGCTGTTCCTGGCGAGGGACTTGGACATGGGTCCTGCAGGCATCGGAGCCATTGTCTTCACGATGGCGCTCTCCATGATCGTGGCCGGCCCCCTCGCCGCCAGGCTTGGCCGCCGCCGCGGCGTGAATGTGCAGCTTCGGCGCGGCATCCTGATCCTCATGGCATCCGGGCCGGTCGTGGCGCTGGCGGTTTGCTGTTCCCGGTTCGGCATGGTCCCGTGGGCGGTCCTGTCCATGGTGGTGGCCGGACTCGTGCTCGCGGGCACAGGCATAGCCTTTACCCAAAGCGCGGCAGCAACCGACATCGTCCTATCCGCCGCAGGAAGGTCCGGGACCGCAATAGGCATCCACAACATGATCCGTTTCCTCGCGATGGGGGCCGGATACGCCGTCGTGGCCCTTGCCTACGCCGCTGACGCGACCCTCCTCCTTTTCCCCTTTGTCTCCCTGATGGGAGTCGCCATGCTTTACGCATTCGGGGACGCCCGCGGCCTGACACGCCGCACCGCCGGTGTTCCCGAGCCCATCCGGGTAATCCCCGAACCCGCCAACGAAAGGACCAAAAATGACCATTGAAACTGCAGCCCAACGGGCAACACCGGTAGCCACCGGGACCAGCACCGACGCTGACTATTTCCGCCTGGACGAGGACCTCAGTCCAGAGGAGATTGCAGTCCGGAACAAGGTGCGCAGTTTTGCCCAGGAACGCGTGTTGCCTGTGATCAATGAATACTGGGAGCGTGCCGAGTTCCCGTGGGAACTGGTGCCCGCCCTGGCAGAGTTGAACGTCGCCGGCACCACAATCCAGGGCCATGGATGCCCGGGCATGAGCCGGAAGGCTGCCGGCATGGTTGCCCGTGAAATCGCCCGGGCCGACGGCAGCATCAACACGTTCTTCGGCGTCCACTCCAACCTCTGCATGGGCGCGATCAACATGCTCGGCAGCGAAGAGCAGAAGGCCCGCTGGCTGCCGGGCATGGCCCGGCTGGAAAAGACCGGCGCCTTCGCACTGACTGAGCCGGAGCATGGTTCCGATTCTGTCGCACTGGAGACCAGTGCCCGCCTCGAAGGCTCCTCATGGGTGCTCAACGGACATAAGAGATGGATCGGAAACGGCCATGCGGCCGACGCCGTGGTTGTCTTCGCCCGGAATGTTGCGGACGGGCAGGTTAACGCCTTCGTCGTTGAGAAGGAGGACGATGGCGCATACCCCGCCGGCTACCGGCCGGAAGTCATCAGGGGCAAAGTGGGAAAGCGCGCCATCAACCAGGCCGACATCCTGATCACGGACCTCCGCGTCCCGGCCGCGAACCGCCTCACAGGCTGCAACTCTTTCAAGGATGTCTCCCGAGTCCTTCAGGCCACCCGCGGCGGAGCTTCCTGGGAAGCCGTGGGACACGCCATGGCGGCCTTCGAAATCGCCGCCGACTACGCGTCGAAGCGCATGCAGTTTGGCAAGGCGATCGGCGGCTACCAGCTGGTCCAGGCGCGGCTGGCGAACATGCTCAGCGAACTCACCGCCATGCAGTTGCTGTGCAACCGGATGGCCGAGCTCGCGGACCGCGGCCAGCTGACCAACGCCCAGGCGTCGATGGTGAAAATGGCGACAGCCCAGAAGGGCAAATGGATCTGCAACGAGGCACGTGACCTGCTGGCCGGGAACGGACTGTTGCTCGAAAACCACGTTGCCCGGCATATGACCGACATGGAAGTGGTGTCCACCTACGAGGGCACCGATTCCATTCAAGCCCTGCTGGTGGGCAGGGACATCACCGGCATTTCTGCCTTCAACTAAGCCACCGGCGCTGCACCAGCAGCAGCAACAGGTACGCACTAAGGAACGGACACAAGAATGATGGAAGCCTTTCTCGTCGGAGGGGGACGCACCCCTGTAGGCCGCTACGGCGGCGCCCTGTCGACCATGCGGCCGGATGACCTCGCGGCCCTGGTGGTCGGACACGTGGTGACGGACGCGGGGATCGACCCCCACGACGTCGATGAGGTGATTTTTGGCAACGCCAACGGAGCGGGGGAAGACAACCGGAATGTGGCCCGGATGGCCTGGCTGCTGGCGGGGTTTCCCGACACAGTTCCCGGCATTACGGTCAACCGGTTGTGCGCATCGGGGCTGTCGGCCATCACCATGGCCTCCCACATGGTCAAGGCCGGAGCAGCGGACCTGGTGGTCGCCGGCGGCGTGGAATCGATGTCCCGGGCCCCCTGGGTCATGGAGAAGCCCGCCAAGGCGTACGCGAAGCCCGGAGAAATCTTTGACACCTCCATCGGCTGGCGCTTCACGAACCCCAGATTCCACCACGTCGACAAGTTGACCTTTTCGATGCCCGAAACCGCAGAGGAAGTCGCCACCGTCGACGGCATTTCCCGCGAGGACGCCGATGCGTTCGCCGTGGCGTCCCACGCCAAGGCGGTCGCTGCGATCGGCGCTGGCCGCTTCGCTGCCGAGACCGTTCCGGTAACGGTGACAGGCCGGAAGGGAGCTGAAACCATTGTGGACACCGACGAAGGGCCCCGTCCCGGCACCACCATGGAAGTCCTGGCTGGTTTGCGGCCGGTCGTCCAGCACGGCACCGTCGTCACAGCCGGCAACTCATCTTCCCTCAACGACGGTGCCTCCGCGGTCCTGGTCGCGTCCGAACGGGCTGTCGAGAAGTACGGGCTCCGTGCACGGGCCCGGATCGTCGACGGTGCCTCCGCCGGTGTGGAGCCGCACCTCATGGGCATCGGCCCCGTGCCGGCAACCCAAAAGGTGCTCGACCGTGCCGGGTGGGGGATCGGTGACCTTGGTGCGGTGGAGCTCAATGAGGCATTTGCCAGCCAGTCCCTGGCCTGCATCCGCCGTCTCCGCCTGGACCCGGAGATTGTGAACAGCGACGGCGGGGCGATCGCCCTTGGACACCCCCTCGGATCATCCGGATCCCGCCTGGTGGTCACCCTGCTCGGCCGGATGGAGCGCGAAGGCGCCGGACGTGGACTGGCCACAATGTGCGTCGGCGTGGGCCAGGGCACGGCCCTGCTGGTGGAGCGGGTCTGATGGCCGGAATCGTGCCCGGTGTCGTAGGCGTGCTGGGAGGAGGCCGCATGGGTGCGGGTATCGCCCATGCCTTCCTGCTTGCCGGGGCAAGGGTGGTTGTAGTGGAGCGGGACTCGAAGTCTGTGCAGGCCGCGAAGGACCGGATTCATCGGGACCTGGCGGCGTCGCTTGAGCGGGGCGCCGCGGGTGGCAGCGTGGACCAATGGACCGGAAGACTTTCCCTCTCAGTCGACTGCGCCGATTTCGCCCGGGCCGGTCTCGTCGTCGAAGCCGTCCCGGAGGTGTGGGACGTGAAGGTCGCCGCCCTGCAGGAGGTGGAACGTCATCTCCAGGCGGGTGGATGGCTGGCAACCAATACTTCTTCCCTGTCAGTGGAGGGGCTCGCCGGGCAACTGCGGAGGCCGGAGCGCTTCTGCGGGCTGCACTTTTTCAACCCCGTCCCGGCCTCCCATCTCGTGGAGGTAGTGCTCGCCCGGAATACAGCTCAGGAGCTCGCAGACCTGGCACCGAGGTGGGTGGGGGAACTGGGCAAAACCCCCGTCGTCGTCAATGACGCCCCAGGTTTCGCTTCCTCCCGCCTGGGTGTGGCTATTGCGCTGGAGGCAATGCGCATGGTGGAGGAGGGTGTAGCCTCCGCAGAAGACATCGATAACGCGATGAAGCTGGGCTACAAGCATCCAGTCGGCCCGCTGGCGTTGTCGGACATGGTGGGCCTTGATGTCCGACTGGGCATCGCGGAGTACCTGGAACGTACTCTCGGCCCGCGGTTCGCACCGCCGCGGCTGATGCGGGATATGGTGGCCCGCGGGGAGCTGGGCCGGAAGTCAGGCAAGGGGTTCTTCACCTACAGTCTGCAGGCGGACGCAGGCTGAGGGGCGCGTGTTCAACGGTGGCAGGGTCCGGGACCGGGAGAACGCTTTCGGAGATTTCGATGACCGCCTGGACGGCGGGATTGAGGTCCCCCTTCCGCCAGATCAGCCGTACCTCGACTGGACGCTGTTCCTGTTTCAAGGGTCTATAGACCACGCCGCGGGAGGGGATGTTGTCGCGCACGCTTGAAAGAATCAGCGAAATGCCAACCCCGGCGCCCACCAGCACAACCAACGTCCAGGAGTCGGGGGCTACCTGGACGATGCGGGGTACGAATCCGGCGTTCACAGCAAGGGTGTTCAGCCGGTTGGGCAGGGTGGCGCCTGCTCCGCCGGGCAGGACGATCCATGCTTCATCGGCGAGGTCTTCGGCGGAAACCGCGTCATTCGCCGCAAGGGAGTGATTTTCCGGCAGTGCGATCAACAGCTCTTCCACGGCGGTGAGCCGCGAGCTGATACCCGGCGGCAGGAAGTCCCATCGGCCGATGACGAGATCGAGGGAACCATCCAGGACCTTCTCGAGGCCTACATGCGAGAACTGGGAGCTGTGGAGCTCCAGGGAGATGCCCGGCCGCTTGCGGCGGATCTGGCGGGCGAGTTCTCCCACGGCCTGATTCACGGATGCGCCGGCGAAACCGATACGCGCACGGCCTACCTCGCCTGCCTTGGACTTACGGACTACGTCCTTGATCCGTTCCGCCAGCAGGACGAGTTCACGGGCGGGCTCGATGAGGGCTTCCCCTTGCGGAGTGAGGCTGACGTGGCGCGTGTTGCGTTCGAACAGCGTGCCGTCCAGTTCGGCCTCCAGTTGCCTGATGAGACGGCTGAGGGGCGGCTGGGCCATATGCAGCCGCTTGGCGGCGCGGCCGAAGTGCAGTTCCTCAGCAACGACGAGAAAGGCACGGGCCTGCTGGATTTCCATCCCTCAAGGTTATTGCAGCCAGAGACTTGATGCGCCGTGCATTGGTCTCCAAACGGGGAATAGATCAAGGTTCTCCCGGTTCAATCCGGAAGGATGAATGCGGGACCGGATCGTCTAGGGTGGTGGGGTGCCTTCGTTTCAAGCGCGCCTGAAAATCACCGGCCTGCGGCCCGGCAATCCGCCCGAGGCGGTCATGGACGCCGCCGTCGAAGCGCTCGGAACCTGCCATCACGTCGAATCGCACCAGCTCCAAATCGCCGGAGGTGTGCCGCAGCTCAACCTGCGCTTCCTCGTGGAGGCGACCGAATACAGCGGCGAGAACCGCCACGCGGTGGAGTCGGCCGCGATGATGCGTGACGCCGTCGAACGCGTTGCCCTGACCGGAACGCTTACCGTACTCCGCCGCGCCCGCGGCCGCTGGCTGCCCGTGTGAGGTTGAGGTCAGGCGGGCGGTTCGTCCACGCGTGAGCGGTTGCCGCGCCGCCGGGTCGCGATTATTCCGACGGCGGCGCCCACCAGGAGCCCCAACGCCACCCCGATGAGTGAACTCGCCCAGAATGGCAGCCGGGTGGCCGAACCGGTGAAGTAGCCCAAACCCCCCAGCCAGCAGGCCCAGAGGATTGCTCCGAGCCCGGCGCAGAGGCTGAAGCCGCGCACTGACACGCTGGCGATACCGGCCGCCGCGGAGGTGGCCAGCCGGCCGCCCGGGATGAAACGCGCGCCGATGATGGTGCCGTAAGTGGTGGTGCGGCCGGCCCTCGCAATGGCCTCGCGGATGCCGCGGTGGACCCGGCGGCCCCAGCGCCAGCGGTCCAGGCTATGGCTGAGGCGGCGACGAAAGAGCTGGAAAACCACCATGTCGCCGATCCAGGAAGCCACGGCGGCCAGCAGGAGCACAAGGAAGATGTTGGCCCGGCCGTCCGCTGAGAGCGCGCCGCCGGTAATGACCACCATCTCGGACGGTACCAGCGGAAAGATTGCATCGCCGAGGACCAAGGGGATGATCCAGAAATAGATCGCCGCGCCCCAGCTGTCTGCGCTGCCGAAGTCCATGGCGCCAAGCTATCAGGCGCGGGCGCGTGCTGCTTCGTTCAATTCCAGCCGGCTGCGGTACTCCACGGGTTTGCCCGAGATCGGGTCCACGAAACGGATGCCGCGGGCCAGGAGCTGGAGCGGTCTGGAGTAGTCGTCCGGGGCTTTGTCCAGAAGTTCCGGGTAGAACGCGTCGTTGACGATGCCCAGTCCCAGTGATGCCATGTGCACCCGCAGCTGGTGAGTCTTTCCGGTGTGCGGCTCCAGCCGGTACCTGGCGAGGCGGACCGCGGGATGCGCTGCGGAACCGGCGGCTGAAGCGTCCGCCGGGGTGCCGGCGTCGAACGTTTCGAGCTGTTCGATCCTGGTTTCCGCGTTGGGCTCGCCGTCCACCACCTCGGCCAGGAGGTAGCTGCGGGACTTGGTCATACGGTTACGGACCACAACGGGAAACTCGACGGCGGGGTGCCCCGGCGCGGGCTCGGCGGCGGACACGCACTCGTACTCCTTCTGGACCTGGCGCTTCTCGAAGAGCACCTGGTATTTGCCCCGTGTCTGCGGGTTGGTGGAGAACAGGAGGACGCCGGCGGTCATGCGGTCCAGCCGGTGCATGGGGATCAGATCCGGCAGGTCGAGCTGGTTCCGCAGCCGGACCAGCGCCGATTCCTGGATGTAGGTGCCGCCGGGCGTGGTGGGCAGGAAATGCGGCTTGTCTGCGACCAGGAGGTGCTCGTCCTGGTGCAGGATGTTGATCTCCACCGGTATCCGGGTTTCCGGCGGGAGCGTGCGGTAGTACCAAATAAACGTGTGGTCCTGGAGCCTGGTAGTCCGGTCCAGCGGAACGCCGCCTTCACCCACGATTTCGCCGGCGTCGAAACGGTCCTCGATGCCTTGTGGATCGATGTGGCCCCACCGGTGCATCATGTAGTCCATGGCCGTATCCCACGGACCGTCTTCCGGCAGGCGAAGGCGGGTGGCATTGACGCCGTCGCGCACGGGGAGGGGTGACTGCATCACCGGTCCAGTCTACCGGGGAGCCGGGCGCGGATCGGCAGCGTGACCCTGGGACGGATGTGAACGTCCGCACCCCGGCGCTCCGAACAGAAAAAAGTTATTGACAAAAAAAGTTGTCGGTGGGCATTGTTAACCCATGTTGGACATCGCGGTGATCGAGGATCCGGCCGCCGCAGAGGCGTCGCTGGACCCTATTCGGACCAGGATCCTGCGCGAACTGGGGGAGCCGGGCTCGGCCACGCAGCTCGCCGCCAAAACCGGCCTGCCCCGGCAGAAGGTCAACTACCACCTCAAGGCCCTCGAACGGCACGGCCTGGTGGAGCTGGTGGAGGAGCGGCGCAAGGGAAACGTCACGGAGCGGGTGCTGCAGGCGACGGCTGCGTCGTACCTGATCTCGCCCCAGGCGCTGGCCCAGGTGTCGCCGGATCCGCACCGGTTTTCGGACCGGTTCTCCGCTTTCTGGCTGCTGGCGCTCGCCGGCCGGATGGTGCAGGAGATGGGCAAGCTGATCGCCGGCGCGGCCGCGGCAAAGCAGGAGCTGGCGACGTTTGCGATCGACGGCGAAATCACTTTCCGCACCGCCGCCGACCGGGCCGCTTTTGCCGAGGAACTCGGTGTGGCGGTTACGCAACTGGTGGACAAGTACCACAATCACGGCGGCTCGAGCGCACCCAAGGGGCGGCGCCACCGGCTGGTGGTCGCACTGCACCCGGTCCTGAAAGCGACGGGCCCTCAAGGCACCCGACCAGAACCCCAAGGCAACCGCCCACAAGACAGGCAAGGAACAGGACAATGACTGACAACCGCAGCTTCGAAATCGTTCATGACACCGAACTTCCCGCCACGCCGGAACGGGTGTGGGAGGCGGTAACCGACGGAACCCCCGCCTGGATGTTCCCCACGGACCAGTGGCCGGATGTGAAGACTGTCCAGGAATACCCCACCCACCTGGTCTCGCGGATGGAGGGCCCGGACGGCTGGTTCAACCAGCTGGAGCACGTGCTCGAACCGCTGGAGGACAACCGCGCCCGCCTGCACTACGTCCACAGCGGCGTCTTTGCGGACAATTGGGATGAACAGTACGACGGCGCGTCCCGTCACACCGAGTTCTACCTCCACACGCTGGGGCAGTACCTGGCGCATTTTGATGGCCGTCCCGTGGTGTTCACCGACATCCAGGGACCTGCCGCATCGCAGTCGCCGGAGGGTTTCGAGCGGCTCCGCAGGGCGCTGGGCGTTGAGTCGGCGCGGCAGGGTTCACCGGTGGACGTGGAGCTCGACGGTGTGGGCCGACTTTCGGGTGAAGTGGACTTTTCCAACCAGCACTTCCTGGGCATCCGCACCAAGGATGCGATGTACAGGTTCTTCGGCCGCAATGCCTGGGGCGCTCCGGTGGGCATGACGGTGCATGATTTCAGCGGTTCCGGCGATTCGACCGCGACTGCAAAAGCATGGGGCGGTTTCCTCGGACAGGTCTACGCGTAACCTCTGCTCGGAGGCACGAGAAAGGGGCGGCTGCGGGGCGATTCCGTGGCAAGGTGGTGTGGTGACCCGCAGACTCGTCCAGCTTCTCATCGGCCTTGCCCTGTACGGGGTGTCCCTGGCGATGCTGATCCGCGCCGGGCTCGGCCTGGACCCGTGGGACGTCTTTCATCAGGGCGTGGCCAACCGAACCGTGCTCAGTATCGGCACCGTGGTGATCATCACGAGTTTCGTGGTGCTGCTGCTGTGGATCCCGCTGCGGCAGCGGCCGGGGATCGGTACCCTGTGCAACGCGGTCCTGGTGGGTCTCTTCGCGGACCTGGGCCTGGCGGTGATTCCGGACGTCACGCACGTTGCCGGCCAGTTCGCCATGATGGCCGGCGCCGTCCTGCTCAACGGCGTCGCGTCCGCCTGCTACATCGGCGCCCGCCTGGGCCCCGGACCCCGCGACGGACTCATGACCGGCCTCGCACACCGCACCGGCCGGTCGATTCGGCTCTGCCGGACGCTGATCGAGGTTGCCGTCCTGGCCATCGGATGGCTCCTGGGCGGTTCGGTGGGCGTGGGCACAGTGGTATACGCGCTCGCCATCGGCCCCCTGGTCCAGTTGCTTCTGCCACGGTTCATGGTGCCGGACACGGCGGCGCCTTCGGCCCGTCCGGCCAGTGAGGAACCTACGACGGCGGCACGCTAGTTCCGCCGGAAGGCCACCAGGTGTGCGGGTCCGGACGGTCAGCCTGGGACGGGCTGGCACCGCGGACAAAAGTAGATGTCGCGTTCCTCGTCTCCGTTGGGTTTCCCCAGCAGCCCGCGGCGGATGGGTGTCCCGCACTTCAGGCAGGCCCGGTGTTCGCGGCCGTATACCCAGTAGCCGGGCCGGCCGGCCATTCGGCCAACAGGCATCCCGCGGGCGTTGAGCACGGTGACGCGCCGGCCCGGCCCAAGATTCACTTCCAGAAGCTGCTTGGCGTCCGTCATGATGGTCCGCAGATCCGCAACGTCGGAGACCGGAACGGCCGGATGAACCCCTGACAGGAAGCACGCCTCGCACCGGTAGATGTTGCCGATGCCGGCCAGGTTCCGCTGGTCGAGCAGCGCCACGCCCACGGGAACGTCCGGGGCAGCGCGGATCCGGCGTTCAGCCTCATCGATATCCCAATCGGGTCCCAGCAGGTCCGGGCCCAGGAACCCGACCACTGCGTCCTCCTGGTCGGTAGCCACCACTTCCAGCAGGCCCAGGGAAAATCCGACGGCGTCCGCAGCCTCCGTCCGCAGCACGCACCGGGCCGTGTGGCCGGGTTTCCGCCACCGGCCGCCCGGCGGATAGACCTGCCAGGTCCCTTCCATCTTCAGGTGGGAGTGGATGGTGAGCCGCTTGCCGTCCGGGCCAGCGACGCGCATGAGCAGGTGCTTCCCGCGGGGCACCACCTCCGCCACGGTCCAGCCGGCGAGGTTCAACGTTGCGAACCGCGGCACCCGGAAGTCCGAGGCCAGGAGCGTCTGCCCGGCCAGGGCTTCGTGCAGCTGCCGGGCCGCACGCCAGACGGAATCGCCCTCAGGCACGGATCCTCAGCCCCTTCGGCGTGGAGTAGGCTCCGGCGGCGGTGAGCGCGGTAGCGACGGGGGTGTCCAGGATCCCGTGGCCGTTGACCTTCTCCATGATCAGCTTGTCCACTGCGCCCCGGGTCACGACTCCGGCCAGAGCCGACGCCGCGGCGGCCAGGACGGCGTCGTCATCGCTGAAGGCCAGGAGGGTCTTGCCGCCGCGTTCCACGTACAGCACCAGGGCACCGTCCACCAGGACAACCAGGGCCCCTGCCTTCCGTCCGGGCCGGTGCCCGCTGCCGGCGTCATCGTGCGACGCAGGCCAGGGAAGCGCGGCGCCGTAAGGGTTGGCGGGGTCCGTTGCGGCCAGCGCCAGCGCAACCGGTTCCGCCTTGGCCAGCTGGGTATCTTCAGAATAGGAACGCAACCGGTCCACGGTGGCGGGCACGGCGAACTGTGCGGCCCCCAGATGTTCGATGAAGTAGCCGCGGCGGCACCGCCCGGCCTCCTCGAGCCGTGCCAGGACCTTGTACATCAGGCCGAAACCGCCCAGGATTTGCTCCGCCATAACGGAGCCCCGGGTGACCACGCCATAGCGGTCCAGCAGCAGTTCCGCCGTGCCGCGCGCATGGAGCGTGGCGTCCAGTTCCGGCTGCGGCAGCGCTGACCAGCGGCCGGCAGCCATCGGCGGCACGGCGCCCGCGCCGCCCAGCCGGGAGGAGCCCAGCCCTGAAGAACCCGCCCCCGCAGTACCCAAGCCCGATGAACCCACCCCGGAACCACCGCCCAGCCCCGGGGACCCGAACAGCCCTGAGCCGTGCGAACGGCCCAGCCTGCTGAGCCGCGGCGCCCTGGCCCGCGGCGCACGGGCCACCTGCCGGTGCGCCGTGTGCCCGCCGGCGATCAGTGCCCGGACCGGCGCAAACGTATCGCCGGTGATCCGGCCGGCCCACGCAAGATCCCACAGTGCGGAGACGACTTCCTGGTCGCCCAGCACCGCGTCCATCCCGCCCGCCACGTCGGTCAGCTGGCGGAAAAAGTACCCGCCGCCGTTGCCCCGCAGGTGGTCCAGGATCCGCTGCTGGGTGTCGCCGGGTTCGTACTCGGGTGACGGGTTCAGGGTCAGTTCGGCGGAATCCGCGAGGTGAAGGCTGATCCAGCCGTCGTTCCCGGGCAGCGGGCCTGCCCCCGACCACACCACCTCGCCGGCGGCCATGAGCTCATCGAGCATGGCCGGCTGGTAGTTGGACACGCGGCTGGCCAGCACGAGCGGCTCCCACGCGGAGGCGGGGATGGGCACGCCGGAGAGCTGGTCGACGGCGGTGACGATCCCGTCCAGCCCCCGCAGCGACGGCTGGCCGCGCCCGCCTCCGGGCGTCCGGACGTGCTGCCAGGCGGGCAGGAACCGGCCGTACGCGGCGGCATCCACCGGTTCCACTTCGGCGCGGAGTGCGGCAAGCGAACGACGCCGGAGCTTGCGCAGGACGTCCGCATCGCACCATTCGCTGCCGGCGGGGCGGGTTGTCTGCTGCGGTGCTGCTTCCTGGGGGCCAGCTTTCCGTGATTCAGCGTCAGGGAGTGCGCTTTCGGGCGGCGTGACGTGGGGGCGGAACTCGCCCTCCACCACGCGGCCGTCCGCCGCGAGGCGTTTGAGCGCAGTTTCGACGACGGCCACGCCCAGTCCCAGCCGGTCCGCTGCTTCCGTGGCCGTGAAGGGTCCGTGCGTCCGGGCGTAACGGGACACGAGGTCGCCGAGCGGATCGGCCACCGGCTCGATGAACGCCAGCGGAACACCCATCGGCAACGGCACGCCAATGGCATCTCGCAGTCTCGCGGCATCCTCCACAGCGGCGAACCGCTCCACCCCGCCGATCGTCACCCGGATGGCCCGGTTGGCGCGCTGGAGCGCCACCAGGTGTGCGGTGGCCTCGGCCGCTGAGGCGCTCGGGGCGCTCGGAACGGCAGGTTCAACCGCCGCGCCGTCAGGATCGGAGTCAACCGCTTCGACGTCGGCGACCTCCGCCACCTCCGGCCCGTCAGCTCCCTGCAGCCGCTCCGCCGTTTCTTCCGGCGTCAGCGGTCCCAGCAGCCGCAGCAGGTCCGCCACCCCTTCCATGCCCCGGGCCCGGCGGTCCGGAACCAGCCGCTGCAGCTCGCGTTCGGTCGCCTCGATGACCTTCTCGTCCAGCAGCTCCCGCAGCTCCACCCGGCCCAGCAGCTCATTAAGCAGCGTCGAGTCCAGGGCCAGGGCGGCGGCACGGCGCTCGGCGAGCGGGGAGTCGCCCTCATAAAGGAACTGCGCCACGTACCCGAACAGCAGGGACTTAGCGAACGGCGATGGCTGCTGCGTGGTGGTCTCCAGGATCCGTAGCTCCCGGCGCTCCACCGACGCCGCGATGTCCTTCAGAGCCGGGAGGTCGTACACGTCCTGCAGGCATTCGCGCACAGTCTCCAGCACGATCGGGAACGTGGGGTATTTACGCGCCACATCCAGCAGCTGCGCGGACCGCTGGCGCTGCTGCCACAGGGGCTGCCGCTTTCCCGGGGTCTGCCGGGGCAGCAGCAGTGCCCGGGCGGCGCATTCGCGGAACCGGGAGGCGAACAGCGCGCTGCCGCCCACCTCCGCCGTGACGATTTGCTCCAGCTCCTCGGGGTCGAACAGGAACAGCTCCGCGCCGGGCGGTTCGTCCTCCATCATGGGAACGCGCAGCACGATACCGTCGTCCGCGGCCATGGCCGAGCCGTCCAGCCCGTACCGCTGGTGCAGCCGCTGCCCCACAGCCAGGGCCCACGGTGCATGAACAGGCATGCCGAACGGGCTGTGCAGGATCACGCGCCAGTCGCCCAGCTCGTCATGGAACCGCTCCACCACCAGCGTGGTGTCGCTGGGTACCACCTCGGTGGCCTGTTTCTGCTCGGTGAGGTACTGAAGAAGGTTGTTCGCGGCGAAGTCATCCAGCCCGCTGGCCTTGCAGCGTTCGGCGGCAGGGCCGGCGTCGGATGCTGAAAGTTCCCGGACGAACGCGCCCAGGGCGCGCCCCAGGTCCACCGGGCGGCCCAGCGAATCGCCCTTCCAGAACGGCAGCTTGCCGGGTTGGCCAAAGGCGGGGGAGACCAGGACGCGGTCGTGCGTGATGTCCTCGATCTTCCAACTGGTGGCGCCAAGGGCAAACACATCGCCCACGCGGGATTCGTAGACCATCTCCTCGTCCAGCTCGCCCACGCGCCGCCCGCCCTTGGCCGCGCGCGCGGGCTTACCGTCCTCCGCAGGGGCGCCAGAGCCCTCCACTTCGGTGCCGATGATGTACACCCCAAAGAGGCCGCGGTCCGGGATGGTCCCGCCGGAGGTGACGGCCAGCCGCTGCGCGCCGGGCCGGCCCTCGATGGTGCCTGCGTTGCGGTCCCAGATGATCCTGGGCCGGAGTTCGGCGAATTCGTCGGACGGGTACCGCCCCGCCAGCAGATCCAGCGTGGCCTCGAACGCGGACCGGGGGAGCGAGGCGAACGGGGCCGAGCGGCGCACCGTGCTGAACCATTCCTCCACGTCGATACTGCCCAGCGCGGTGGCAGCCACGGTCTGCTGGGCCAGGATGTCCAGGGGGTTGGCCGGGATGCTGAGCTGCTCGATCTTCCCGTCCAGCATCCGCTCCACGGTGATGGCAGTGTGCACCAGGTCCGCGCGGTGCTTGGGGAACAGCACGCCCTGCGACACTTCGCCCACCTGGTGGCCGGCACGCCCGACCCGCTGCAGTCCGCTGGCCACCGACGGCGGCGATTCCACCTGCACCACCAGGTCCACCGCGCCCATGTCGATGCCCAGCTCCAGGGACGAGGTGGCCACCACGCAACGCAGCCGCCCGGACTTGAGGTCATCCTCGATGAGCGCGCGCTGGTCCTTGGACACCGAACCGTGGTGGGCACGGGCCAGCACCGGGTCCGCCCCGGCGGAGCTTCCGGCCTGGGCCATCATGTGCGCGGGCGTCGCGGTTGAGGCAGGAACGCCCGACGGCGTCGCCTCCGGCGGCGCGTCCCCCCAGGCCGCGGCCGTCCCCGGCGCAGCTGCATCAGCCCCCAGCGCAGGGGCGTCCCAGCCGCCGCCCGCGGCCACGAGCTGGCGTTCGGCGTAGATCTCGTTTAACCGCGCGGTGAGCCGTTCGGACAGCCGGCGGGAGTTGGCAAAGACAATCGTGGACTGGTTGGCCAGGACCAGGTCCACGATCTTCTCCTCCACATGCGGCCAGATGGACGCCTGCGGCTGCAGTCCGGAGGCCGGACCGGAATCGAACGCACCCGCCGCACCCTGCAGGTCCGTCATGTCCTCCACCGGCACGGACACCGTCAGGTCCCAGTTCTTCCGGGCCGGCGGCGCCACGATTTCCACCGGGGCGGACCCGGCCAGGAACTGCGCCACCAGGTCCCGGGGCTCCACGGTGGCCGAGAGTCCGATCCGTTGCGCCGGCTTGGGCAGCAGCGCGTCCAGCCGTTCGAGCGACACGGCAAGGTGCGCGCCGCGCTTGGTGCCGGCCACGGCGTGGACTTCGTCGATGATCACGGTGTCCACTTCGGTGAGGGTGTCCCGTGCCCGCGAGGTGAGCATGAGGAACAGCGACTCGGGCGTGGTGATCAGAATGTCCGGCGGGTTGCTCAACAGCGCCCGCCGGTCCGCCGTCGTGGTGTCCCCGGACCGCACCCCGACGCTGATGAGCGGTGCCGGCAGGTCCAACCGCTTGGCCGTCTGGGTGATGCCGATCAGCGGGGCGCGGAGGTTCCGTTCCACGTCCACGCCCAGGGCCTTCAGCGGGGAGATGTAAAGGACGCGGGTCTTCCGCTTGGGCGCACGGGTGCGTTTGCCTTTCGGCGCTTCCGCCGGGACGGGTGCGGGCGGAGCGGAGCTGATCAGCCGGTCCAGCGCCCACAGGAACGCGGCCAGCGTCTTGCCCGATCCCGTGGGGGCAACCACCAGGGCATGCGAGCCGGAGGAGATGGCGTTCCACGCCCCGGCCTGGGCGGGCGTAGGCTCATGGAACGCGCCCAGGAACCACTCCCTGGTGGGGCGGCTGAACTGACCCATGGGAGCTTCAGCGCCGGGAGCGGGCGGCTGTTCCGGGTTCATGCCTCCATCATGCCCCACCCCGCTGACAGGATCCGTGGGGCCCGCGACGCCGGCGTCCCGTAGCCGCAGCCGTCAACCCTTGTCGGCCCTTGGCAGGTTCCGGGTGGCGGGTCCTTCGAGGAGCGTGCCGTCGCTGCTGAAGCGGGAGCCATGCAGCGGGCAGTCCCAGGTTTTTTCGCTGTCGTTCCAGTGCACGATCCCGCCCAGGTGCGTGCACACGGCGGAGAGCTTGCAGGTGGTCCCGTCAACGGTGGAGACGGCCACGGGACGTCCGGTGCCGCCGTCGACCGTTCCCGTCCCCTCGGCAGGGACAGCCGGTGCTGCCGCTGCGGGCGTATCCTTGCGCAGCTTCCGGCCGGCGACCTTGCCCCAGTCGGTGGCCAGCCGGGCGGCCACGCCCGCGTTCAGGCCGAGGGCGGATAGCGCCCCGGACGGCGAGGTGATCCGGTGGTGGATGGTGTCGGCCCACGGGACCTGGCCGCCCAGGATGTCCGCCGAGATCCCCAGCGCAGCGGCCACGGCGTTGGTCATCCCCCACTTGTTGTAGCCGGTGCCGAAGTACACATGGCCGCGGCCGCGGGGGAGTTTGCCGAAGAACGGCATGAGGTTAGTGGGCTGGTAGTCCTGCGCCGACCAGGTGTGCGTGGGTACCGCCCCGGGATAGTGCTGGCCGGCCCACGCGAGGAGGCCCTCCAGGTGCGCCTTTTCGGACGGTGTCCGGCCTACCGGATGCCCATGCCCGCCCACCAAAAGGAGGCGCCCGGCGTCGGACTCGTAGTCCCGGAGCGAATGGGTGGGCTGCTCCACGGAAATGTACATCCCGGGAGGCGGCTCCTGGCCCTCGGCCAGCTGCAGTGCCGCGGCGTAGGAGCGGTGCGGCTTCAGCTTGGCGAAGTACAGGCCGCGGTCCAGCACGGGGGTGCCGGTGGCCAGCACCACCTGGTCCGCGGTGATGCTGCCCTGGTCCGTTTCCACCGTGCAGGGCCTGTCGCCCGTGACATCCCGCAGTCGGACGCCCGTGGCGATCGAGCCGCCGCGGCTGCGGAGGTCCGCCATCAGCGCATCCAGGACCTCCATAGGGTGGATCTGCGCCTGTGCGGCCAGGCGTGCGGCGCCGTGGACCGGGAAGGGGAGGCCGGCGTCACGCACGTACTCGACGTCCAGGCCTGCGGTGGTTGCTGCGCTGACTTCTTCGCGGAGCTTCTCCGTGGCAGCGGGCGTGGTGGCGTAGGTGTAGGCGTCGCGGCGCTGGAACGGAACGTTCTGCTCCTCCAGGTACCGCAGCAGCCACGCCTGGCCTTCGCGGTTGGCATCCACGTAGGCCTGGACCTGGTGCCGGGGGTACTGCCGCGCCAGCTGCGCCAGGACCGTGCCCTGCAGCAGGGTCACCTTGGCCGTGGTGTTTCCGGTGGTGACCGCGCCGGGATGCCTCGCTTCCACCACCAGCACGTCCTGCCCCGACCGCGCCAGCAGGAGCGCTGCGACCAGGCCGGTGAGGCCGGCTCCGGCCACCACGGTGTGGTAGCGGGACCCCGGCTTAAACGGATCGGAAACGAACGTATCGGGACGGTCCAACCAAAGAGATGTCATGTCAGCTGCCTGCCTCCGTGGTGAAGGCCCTGGCCGGGGCCGGTTTTGTAATGGGTCCGTTATGGATCCATCCTTATCCGCGCGGGACTTACTAAGTATACTTATGGTGTCCGGGTTTAAGTCTATGGCCAGGCCCAGCCCGGCGGGCATCTTGTGTACGTTTCGACAGACACTAGGAGAAGTCATGACCAGCATCAGCCCGGACGGCCGCACCGCAGGCCGGACCACCATCCAAAAAACAGCGCTCGCCGTGGGGGCGGTTTTCCTCCTGGTGGGCGTCCTGGGGTTCATCCCGGGAATTACCACGAACTACAGCGCACTCGGTTTCGCCGGGCACGGCTCTGAAGCCCTGCTGCTGGGCATTTTCCAGGTTTCCGTGCTGCATAACATCGTCCACTTGCTCTTCGGTGCTGCCGGTATAGCCATGGCCCGCACTGCCGCCCAGTCCCGGAACTACCTGGTGGTGGGCGGCGCCATCTACCTGGTCCTGTGGCTCTACGGGCTGTTGATCGGGCAGGACACCGCCGCCAACTTTGTCCCCGTCAACACCGCCGACAACTGGCTGCACTTCGTCCTGGGGGTCGCCATGGTCGGACTGGGCCTTGCCCTGTCCCGAGGCACGGCCCACACCCGCCGCACCACCACGGCACACTAAGCCACGGCACACTAAGGCAGGCGCAACAGCAAGGGCGGCCCGGCAATTGCCGGGCCGCCCCTGTGCTGGGTGTACCTGTGCGGTAAGCGGGTGGTGCGGGCAAACGCTGGAGCTGCGTGTCAGCTCGGCTGGAATGCCCCTACGCTCAGGAGCGTGATGTCGGCGTTGGTGCAGGCCGTGGTGGGCTTTGCCAGGAACAGGGAAGCCTTGTCCTCCGGCGGGTAGATTCGATAGCCGGCGGCGTCCGCCACCTTGCATTCCATGTAGTTCTTGGCCTGCGTGTAGCGGAGCACTGCGGTGCCGCTCTTGCCCGGGGCCAGGACCACGTCCACGGCGGGCGCGGTGTTGTCCCGGGTGGCAGGCGCGCCGATGGGGGCGCCGGTGGCGTTGGCCACGAGGGACACTCCGGGGTAGCCGCGCAGCAGGCAGGGTTCGGTGCCCTTGTTGGTGAGCATCAGTTTCATGTATACGCTGCCGGCCGCGCCGCCGCCGGTGGCGTCCGTAGCGGCGGAGAGTCCGGCAGCCTTGCACAGGGCAGGCGAACCGGCAGCGGACGACGACGGAGCCGCCGTTGCGTCCGGAGTGGCGCTGCCGCTGGGGCTGGCTGGGTCCGTGGCGGTTGGGGCGGGACTGGCCGAGTCGGTGCCCGGGCTGGTGGTGGGCTGCTGCTGCGGCTGGCTGGGGCCGCACCCGGCCAGCACCAAAGCCGCCGCTGCAGCCGCGGTCGCCATGACTAAACGGGATGAATTTCGCTGAGACCTCATGCCACCACCTTTGCGTCAGCCGTTGCCCGCGTCAACGATGCCGCGTGGCGGAGGCCCATTTGATGGCCGGATCGTGATGAAGCGGGCCCGCCCGGACCTCCGCCAGCGGTCAGCAATCCCGGTTACTTATCCGCAGGGCGGTTTCGGGTGCGCAGCAGCGCCGCACCGCCCAGCGCGAGCCCTCCCGCGCCTGCGGCGAGTCCCGCCCAGCTGCGCGCGGACGCGCCGCTGTCCGCCGCCGTCGTCCGCTGCTCTTCCGGTGCCGCCCCGTGCCCAACGGAAGAGTCCCCGCCGTGCGCTCCGGAAGACTCTGCAGCCGTCAGCGTGAAGGCTGGCGCCGGAGCGTTGAGCGAGTGGGGATCCTCGCCGTCCCTGGCGATCTGCGCCCAGTCGGTCTGGCCTGTTTCGCAGGTCTGCAGCGTCGGGAAATACAGTGTGGCGCCGGCCTTCTCCGGGAGTTTGACGGACAGCACCAACGCGTCACGGAGCTCGTGCGGCAGCGGCACCTTGGCCGTGTAGACGATCCGGCTGGTGCGCTGCGTAATGGAGGATCCGTCCGGGAGCTTGCGCGGTTCGGCCAGCTTTTCGGTCACCTTTTCGACGGTCCAGTTGGGGTTGACGGTGGGCTGGGCGTCGTTCAGCTCCTGCGGCAGCGTGATGGCCACCTTGGTGGTGCCGGCTTCCTCGCAGCCGTGCGGGATGCCGAACGTGAGCAGGGCATATTGGCCGGCGTCGGTGGTGTCCGGCGTGACGCCGACGTGCGCCGACGCGCCGCCGGCCATGGACAGGAGGAGTGCCGCGGCGCCTCCCGTGGCAGCGGTGGCGGCGACGAAACGGCGGATTGAAGGGGTGTGCATGGTTGCCTTTCGGGCGCGCGCCATTGCCAGGCGCGCAAGAAAATGGGTGGTCCCGGGCCGGCTGGAGCGGCGCGGGCTAAACGGAAAGCACGGCGGCGGAAGGCGGGCCGCGCCGGCTGTCCTGCCGAAGGTTCCGCCAGGGGCGCAGGGGCGCCGGGGCGGAGGGAACGGCTCCGGGAGCCATGGGGACAGCGTGTACGACGGCGGCCCGGGGCAGTTCCGTGAGCGGCTTCAGCCAAGCGGCGAGGTGCCAGAGGGCGTTCTCACCTTGGGCGAGCAGGAGGGCGCAGCCGAGGGTGGCAAGGGCGTGGGCCGCCAGCATGAACGGTGCTGCGGCGGGATCGGCCGGGCTCACGTGGGTGGCCACGTGCCCGGCGGCGTGGGCCAGGACCTCGAGCGGAGCTGCATCGTGGGCGTGAGCGCCTGCGATGCGGCCCGCTGCGGGCGACACCGTGGACGACACTGTGGACGACACCGCGGGCGCGCTGCTGGCCGTGCTGAGGAGCGTCAGCGCTTCGTGGAGTGCCAGCTGCCCGCCGCCCAGGAGGGCCGTGATGGCAGGCAGGCCCAGGCGCAGTCGGGTGGCGGCCGTGCACACCAGGACGGTCAGGGCCAGCAGTGCCAGCACGGTGCCGGGAGCGGGAAGCGACCCGCCGGCCGCCAGGTGCGCCCCGGCTGCGAGCGTGAGTGTGCCGGTGGCCAGTGCCGCGGCGCGGAACGCATGGAAGGGAATCCGCGGCGGCTTAGGCACGGCTGCTCCTTCCACGGGGCGTTGGGGTCTGCCCTGAATTCTACCGGGGACGGGCAGGGGTTACCGGTGCCCTGCCGGGCAGGCCCGCGGTGAGCTCGGCCAGGACGTCCGCCGCGTTCCGGTGCCGGAGCAGCGGTGCCGCCTGCCCGGCCCACAGGGACATCAGGTTTGTGTTGCCCTGCGCGGCGGCCTCGGCCCGGAACCGTCCGGTGAGCCAGTTCTGCACGGGGAAGGGCGCGATTTGATCTTCCGCGACGCTGCGGGTCGCCGTGTTGGGAATGCCGCGCGCCAGGCGTCCGCTCATGGCGCGGGTCAGGACTGTCTGCGCGGCGGCCGGGCTGTGCAGCAGGTCGCGGTAGGCGGGAACGGCGGCTGACTCCGCGGTGGACAGGAAAGCGGTACCCACCTGCACGCCGTCGGCCCCGAGCGCAAGGGCGGCGGCCACACCCCGGCGGTCCGCGACACCCCCGGCGGCGATCACCGGGATGCGGACGGCGTCCGCCACCTGCGGTACGAGCGCGAACGTGCCCACCAGCGACTCCTCCGCAGGCGCCAGGAACGAGACGCGGTGCCCGCCGGATTCCGCCCCGCTTGCCACCACGGCATCCACGCCGCCGGCCTCCAGCGCTACCGCCTCCGCCACTGTGGTGGCGGTGCCAAGCACCTTGGTGCCCTGCCGGTGTGCGGCCTCCACCACCTCGGGGGAGGGGACGCCAAAAACAAAGCTGACGACGGCGGGACGGGCTTCCAGCGCGGCCTCCACCTGCCCGGCGTAGTCGGCCATCAAGCGGTCGGGCAGCTGCGGCAGCGGGAGGCCGAGTTCGTCGAAGAAAGGCTTGAGGGCGATGGCGTAGCGGTCGAAGTCGGCCTGGGGCAGGGATGTGGTTTCGGTGCCGGTTGGTACCCAGAGGTTTAGGGCGAACGGCCGGCTGGTGGCCGCGTGCAGTTCGGCGGCCGTGCGCCGGATGGCCTCCCCGTCGTAGCCGTACAGGCCAAACGAACCCAGCCCGCCGCCGTCGCTCACGGCAGCGGTGAGCCCCACGGAAGAAACGCCGCCGAAAGGTCCCAGCACCACCGGAATGTCAATGCCGAGGAGGCCGGCGAGCCGGTTCGGGCGGGCTGCGGAAAGGGGCTCGGCAGTCATGGGTGCTCCTGTGTCGGCGTCGGCGTTAGACTGCCACCGTAACTGTCAGGCGATCGCAAGGAGAAGTTCATGAACTACGCCGGAAGCCAGTCAGAACGGGCCGTGGCCGCCGGGGAGCTGGACCGCAGCCATATCGGCCAGACGGTCAGTTTCCAGGCCAACGAGTTCACCGTTGTCTTTGGCCGGATCGCCGGCATCGCGCGAACGGAAGCCATGGTGTACCTGTCTCTGGACGGGGTAGCCGGCGGTACGCACCTGAAGGATGAATACGATTTGCCGGTGGGCCAGGACGTGTACCTGCAGGTGGACGTGATCACCAATGCCGAATCAACTATCAAGGACCTGTTCGGCAAGGTCCAGGAAAACCTGCGCGGTGCAACCCACAAGCCCGGGGACCGTCCGGAGGGGTCTCCTTCTTAACATTTCCCTCCGTGGGTGAGGCACCTCGAGGCCTTGCCATAAGGGGTCCGGAAGTGTGACTGGACAAAAGGGTTGTTGAACAATATCTTGCGCAGATTGTTCAACAACCTGTATCGTCTCTCAAGGACGATCATTGTGACACCAGTCACCCAAAGTAACGGACGGACCCATGGCAGATACCGGCACAAAACTGAACCTGAGCTCCTCAGCCCGGCGGACGGCTCTTCTGGGGGCCATGTTCCTCATGGCCACCAGCGCCATCGGGCCGGGCTTCATCACGCAGACCACTGTCTTCACGGCTCAGATCGGCGCCGCTTTTGCGTTCGCGATCCTGGCCTCGATCCTCATCGACATCGCGGTCCAGATGAACGTCTGGCGCGTCATCGGCGTCACCGGACTCCGGGCACAGGAGCTCGGCAATAAGGTGATTCCCGGCGTCGGCTGGTTCCTGGCCGGCCTGGTGTTCCTGGGCGGCGTGGTCTTCAACATCGGCAACATCGCCGGTACCGGCCTGGGTGCCAACGCCATGCTGGGTGTTGACCCCAAAGTTGGCGGCATTGCCTCCGCTGTGGTGGCCATCCTCATCTTCCTCAGCAAGAAGGCCGGTATGGCACTGGACCGCATCGTGGTGATGCTCGGTGCAGTCATGATTCTGCTGATGATCTACGTAGCCATCGTTGCTGCTCCTCCGGTAGGCGAGGCACTGAAGAACACCTTCCTCCCCGAGACCGTCGACTTCCTGATCATCACCACCCTGGTGGGCGGCACCGTGGGTGGCTATATCACCTACGCCGGCGCGCACCGCATGCTGGACTCCGGCGCAACGGGCATCGAGCACGTCAAGGAAATCACCCGCAGCTCCGTGCTGGGCATCATCGTCACCGGCATCATGCGCGTCCTGCTGTTCCTGGCGATCCTGGGCGTCGTTGCGGGCGGAACGGTTCTCTCCAGCAACAACATGGCGGCTGAAGCCTTCGGCGCGGCCGCCGGCGAAATCGGCATCCGCCTCTTCGGCATCGTCCTCTGGGCCGCAGCCGTCACCTCGGTCATCGGCGCCGCGTTCACGTCGGTCTCCTTCATCACGTCCTCCAGGACCCCGGAGCGCAAACGCAACCTCATCACCGTGGCGTTCATCGCCGGCTGCGCCATCGTCTACATGTTCCTGGGCCAGGCCCCGCAGCAGCTGCTGATCTTCGCCGGTGCGTTCAACGGACTGATCCTGCCGGTCGGGTTCGGTGTCCTCCTCTGGGTGGCCTGGCGCCGCCGCGACCTGATGCACGGCTACGCCTACCCGAAGTGGCTGCTCATCGTCGGCGTCGTTACCTGGCTGCTGACCCTGTTCCTGGGCTGGAACTCCGTGATGGGCCTCGCGAAGCTGTGGGCATGACGCACCGCGCAACAGCACAGCCCGCCGCGGCGCGCGAAGCGTTCCGCGGCGGGCTGGTTGAGCCCACCGCAGGCTGGTCCCGGGGGTTTGCACAGGCGAACGTCCTGTCATTGCCGCGGGAGAATGCTTTCGATTTCCTGCTGTTCGCCCAGCGGAACCCCAAGCCCTGCCCCATCCTGGGCGTACTCGAGCCCGGGCAGGCTACCGGGCCGCTGCTGGCCGGAGGGGACATCCGCACGGACGTGCCCAAGTACACGGTGTACCGGGACGGCGAGAAGGTGGACGAGCCCACGGACATCCGGGACTACTGGCGCGACGACCTGGTCACTTTCCTGATTGGCTGCTCTTTCACCTTTGAGGCCGCCCTGCAGGACGGCGGGATCTCCATCGCCCACATCGACCAGGGCGTCAACGTCCCCATGTACCGCACCAACCGGGAATGCGCTGCCGCCGGCTCAATGTCCGGGCCCATGGTGGTCTCAATGCGGCCGATTCCCGCCGCCCAGGTGGCGGACGCAGTCCGGATCACCTCCCGGTATCCGGCCGTCCACGGCGCGCCGGTGCACGTGGGGAATCCGGAAGAGCTGGGTATCAGTGACCTGTCCCGCCCCGACTTTGGCGACGCCGTTCAGGTTCCCGCCGGACATATCCCCGTGTTCTGGGCGTGCGGTGTGACGCCCCAGGCCGCTGTCATGCAGTCGCGGCCGCCGCTGGCCATCGGTCACGCCCCGGGGCACATGCTCATCACGGACGCCCGGGACAGCGAGTACCTCATCCCCTGAGGGCGCGCGGACCGGCGTCGGTGCTGCATAATCGGGGCTGTGACTATCGCTTCCCTGATTGCCTTCGCGGGGCTGTGCCTCGTTCTGTCCCTGACGCCGGGTCCGGACACGTTCCTGGTGCTCCGCATCGCGTTGAACCGGCCCAGTGCGGGCGTGGCGGCGGCGGCGGGTTCCGCGGGCGCCGCCATAGTGTGGGCCGCCCTGGTGGGAGTGGGCTTGGCCGCGCTGCTGGAACAGTCCGCGGAACTCTTCCGCTGGCTCAAGATCGCGGGCGGGCTCTACCTGCTGTACCTCGGGATTTCCTCGTTCATGAGGTCCCGCCGGGCCGCCAAGAGCGGACTGGCCGGCGGGGGCGGGGACACCCCGCTTCCCTACAGCAGGCTGTCGGCGCTCGGCGCAGGCGCACTGTCTACGCTGCTGAACCCCAAGGTGGGCCTGTTCTACCTCGCCGTGGTGCCGCAATTCATCCCGCACGGCGGTGACACGATGGGCACGTCCCTGGTCCTCGGCGTCGTCGTGGCGCTGATTGCCTTCGCCTACCTGTCGGTGGTCGCCGTGGTGGCGTTCAAGGCGATGCGCTGGCTGAAGCGGCCCAAGGTCAACACTGTCATCGAGCGCACGAGCAGCGGAATCATCGCCGCGCTGGGCCTTGGCGTGGTGGCTTCAGGCGCGACCAGTTAATCTGTACCCCTGCGATCCTCTCTCATGTGCGAGAGCGTTTGGGATTTTCGTGCGTCAGGTGAGAGAGGGTTGGAGGTGTCCCAGCAGCTCGGCCTCGGCTGCGTCCAGGTACTCACGGAGCTCCTGCGCTGCCTTCTCGTTCTCGCCCGCCCGCAGTCTCTTGACCAGCTGGACGTTGCGGTCCACGTAATGGCTGTGGAAGTCCGGGGCGGAGGACATGGCATAGAAGACCAGGCGCATCTCGGCCAGCACCCGGTCCATCAGGGTCTGTAGCGTGTGGCTTCCGGTCAGCCCCACAACTTCCCGGTGGAAAGCCTGGTTGGCATCGGCCATATCCGTCACGGACCCCGCGTCGCGTGCGGCCTGCGCGCGCTGCACCACGGCCTCCATGGCGTCCAGAGTTTCCGGGGACGGCGAACTCCACAGCACCGCCGCAGGCTCGATCGCGCGGCGGACGCGGTAGATTTCGCGGACTTCCTCTATCCCGGGGGAGGAGACGAAGACGCCGCGGTTGGGGATGCGGCGCACGATCGATTCGCCGGCCAGCGTGGTGAAGGCCTGCCGCAGGGTGTTCCGGGACACGCCCAGGGCGGTGGAGAGCGCCTGTTCGGAGAGCTTGGACCCCGGTGTCAGTTCACCGGCCGCAATCCGGTTACGTAGCACGGATGCCACCCACGCCGTAGTGTGCGCGTGCTCGGCCATGCCGTCCAATTTGGTACCGTCCAACACTGTATCCATAGCCTTTCCCCCAACTTCCCCGGACCCTAAATCTTAACCGACCGTCCCCAGCACTTCGCCGCGCGCCACGGCAGCGCCGGGCTCCTGCGGTCCGCGGCTGAACGTGCCCGCCTCGCCGGCGGACACCACGGTTTCCATCTTCATCGCCTCGAGCACCGCAACCGGCTGCCCGGCGCCTACCTCGGCGCCGTCGTCGGCCAGCCACTTCACCAGGTTGCCGCCCATCGGAGCCGTCACCGCGCCGTCAGCAGCAGCCGTCCCGGGAGCAGCGGAATGGTCGACGGCGGCGCCCCCGCCGTGCATGAGCGCGTTGAAGACGTTCGCGGGGAGACCCAGCTGCACGGCCTTTCCGTCCAGCTCCACCGTGAGCGTTTCGCGCTTGGCCAGAGGTCCTTCGACTCCCGTCTCGAGGGCGGCGGCCAGGCGCGTGGCGAAGGCCGACTCGATCCACGTGGTGTACACGCCCAGCCGGTCCGCGGCGGTGAAATCGCCGTCCCGGACCACGGCCCGGTGGAAGGGGACCACCGTGGGGACGCCTTCGATGCGGAGCTCGTCCAGTGCTGCCCGTGCCCGGCGCAGGGCCTGGGCGCGGTCCGCGCCGTGGACGATCAGCTTGGCCATCAGGGAGTCGTACTCGGACGGGATCACGGAGCCGGATCGGACGCCCGAATCAACGCGGATGCCGGCGCCGGTGGGGGCTTCGAACACGTCCACCGGGCCGGGGGAGGGCAGGAAGCCGCGGCCGGCGTCCTCGGCGTTGAGGCGGAACTCGAAGGCGTGGCCCACGGGCGCCGGATCCTCCGTGACGGACACGGGGAGGCCCGCGGCGATCCGGAACTGCTCACGGACCAGGTCGATCCCGGAGGTTTCCTCCGTGACCGGGTGCTCCACCTGCAGCCGGGTGTTGACCTCAAGGAACGAGATCACGCCGTCCGGCGCCACCAGGTACTCCACAGTCCCGGCGCCGGTGTAGCCGGCTTCCCGGCAGATGGCCCGGGCGGACTCGTGGATGCGGCTGCGCTGCTCGTCCGTCAGGAATGGTGCGGGTGCCTCTTCAACCAGCTTCTGGTTGCGGCGCTGCAGCGAGCAGTCGCGCGTGCCCACCACCACGACGTTTCCGTGGGTGTCCGCGAGGACCTGTGCCTCGACGTGCCGGGGCTTGTCCAGGAACCGTTCCACGAAGCACTCGCCGCGGCCGAACGCCACGGTGGCCTCACGGACGGCAGAATCGAACGCGTCCTCGATGTCGTCGAGCCGGTAGGCGATCTTCAAGCCACGGCCGCCGCCGCCGAAGGCCGCCTTGATGGCCACCGGCACGCCGAATTCTTCGGCGAACGCGCGCACCTCGGAGGCGTCCGCCACGGGACCGTCGGAGCCCGGGACCAGCGGCGCGCCGGCGCGGACCGCGATTTCGCGGGCGGTGACCTTGTTGCCCAGGCTTCGGATGGCTTCCGGTGACGGGCCCACCCAGGTCAGTCCGGCGTCGAGCACTGCCTGCGCAAAGTCCGCGTTCTCCGAGAGGAAACCGTAGCCGGGGTGGACGGCGTCGGCGCCGGCGCGGGCGGCGACGGCCAGCAGCTTTTCGATGTTCAGGTACGTGTCGGAGCTGGCCGAGCCGTCCAGCGCGTGGGCCTCGTCGCTGAGGCGCACGTGCAGCGCGTCGGCGTCGGGGTCCGAGTAGACAGCCACGGAAGCCAGCTCTGCGTCGGCGCAGGCGCGGGCGATCCGGACAGCAATTTCACCGCGGTTGGCGATCAGCACTTTTTTCATGGGGGCTTCTTTCACAGGCTCGGAGCGGAGGTCAGGGGCTGCAGCGTTTCGGGGTCGACGGCAACAAACCGGAGCGGAGTGCCGGGCGGAAGCTGCGCCGCTGCGGGCAGGTCCTCCGGAATGACGGCACCGATCACCGGGTAGCCGCCGGTCACCGGATGGTCGGCAAGGAACAGGACGGGAAGGCCCGACGGCGGCACCTGCAGTGAGCCGGCCACCACGCCTTCGCTGGGCAGTTCCTCGGTCCGGGACCGTTCCAGCGCGGCTCCCGTTCCAGTGGTGCCGAGGCGGACGCCGATCCGGTTGGACTCCGGGGTCACGGACCAGGTCTGGGCGGTGAGGGCTTCGCGTGATTCCGGGGTGAACCAGTCGTCGCGGGGGCCGGTGGTGATCCGCAGGACCACGGGCTGGTCGGTGCCCGCGGCGAGGTCGGCCGGAAGCGTGGACGGCTCGGGGTCGCCCACGATCCGGCCGCGGTCCACCTCTCCCACGGGCAGCACGGTTCCATCGGCCAGGGGCTCCGGGCCGATGCCGGACATGAGGTCCGTGGACCGGCTGCCCAGGGCTGCGGGGACGTTGATCCCGCCGCGGACTGCCAGGTAGGTGCGCAGGCCGGCGGTAGGCCGGTCCAGGCGCAGGAACTCGCCGTCGTGCAGGGCGAACGGTGCGTACATCGGGACGGGGCGGGTGCCGTGCTTGCTCTCGATCTCCGCCGGGGCCGGTGCGCCGCTCAGGGCTGCAGTCAGCTCGCCGCGCGCCCTGACGGTAAGCCCGCCGAAGACGTTTTCAATCACCGCGTCGCCGGGCGGGTTCCCGGCCAGTCGGTTGGCCTGCCGGGCGCTGGCGGTGTCTGCGGCGCCGGCGGCGGAGACGCCCAGGTCGCGGTAGCCGGCCCTGCCCAAGTCCTGGATGAGGGACTGGGGGCCGGGAATGACCACTTCGAGGGCTGGGCCGGCGTGCTCTTCCGGCTCGTCCGGGGACTGCACGTCTTTGGCCGGTTCGGCGAGTTCCACGAGTTCGCGGACGGCCACGTACTGGACGGTGCGGCCAGGCCGGACCAGCGCAGGCTGGTCGCGATCCAGGTCCCACATCCGGGCGGCGGTGCGGCCGATCAGCTGCCAGCCCCCGGGGGAGCTGCGCGGATAGACCGCGGAGAAGTTTCCGGCCAGGGCCACGGATCCTGCGGGCACGGACGTCCGCGGGCTGCTGCGGCGCGGGACGTTCAGGGACTCGTTCTCGCCCACCAGGTAGGCGAAGCCCGGGGCGAAGCCGCCGAATGCGGCGGTCCACAGCTGCCCCGTGTGGGCAGCCACGACGCCGTCGGCGCCCAGGCCGGTAATGCGGCCCACCTCGGCGAGGTCCTCGCCGTCGTACACCACCTCGATCCGCACCGGATCGGCGGAGGAGGCCCCATCGGTGGAGGGGCCGCTGTCCAAAAGCGCGACGGCGGCGCGCGCCGCCTGCGCGTTGGCACGGGAATCGAACACGGCCAGGACGGTCCGCGCGGCTGCGAGGACGTCCACCTGGCCGGCCGGCGGGTGTTCCAGCAGCTGCGCATGGAGGGCCAGCACGTGTTCCAGGGAGTCGAGCTCGATGAGCAGTGCGCGGGGTCCGGCCCAGCGGATGTCCGGGGAACTCACACGAAGCTCCGGATGGTGACGCCGGCGGCCTCGAGTTCGCGCCGGACGGCGGCGGACATGGAGACCGCGCCGGCGGTGTCGCCGTGCAGGCAAATGCTTTCGGCGGAGGTGCGGATCACGGAGCCATCGCTGGCCACGATGGTGCCCTCCGTGGCCAGGCGGACCATGTTGGCGGCAACAGCGTCTTCGTCGTGGAGGACGGCGCCCGGTTCCCTGCGGGACACCAGGGTGCCGTCAGGGTTGTAGGCGCGGTCCGCGAAGGCCTCCGCCACGCCGCGCAGCCCGGCTTCCTCCGCGGCGGTGAGGGCGACGGAGCCCGGGAGGAGCAGGAGGGGCAGGTCCCCGCCGAAGGCCTTGACGGCGTCGACCACGGCCCGGGCGTGCACCTGGTGGGTGACGATGGTGTTGTAGAGCGCGCCGTGCGGCTTGACGTAGCGGATCTGTCCGCCGGCTGCCCGGGCCAGGGCATCCAGGGCACCGAGCTGGTAGAGGACGTCGTCGGCGAGTTCGGTGGGGGAGCAGTCCAGGAAGCGGCGGCCGAAGCCGGCGAGGTCCCGGTAGCCCACGTGGGCTCCAATGGTGATGCCGGCCGCTACGGCGTCGCGGCAGGTCTGGGCGATGGTGGAGGGATCCCCGGCGTGGAAGCCGCAGGCCACGTTGGCGCTCGAGACCGAACGGAACATGGCGGCGTCGTCGCCCATCGTCCAGTTGCCGAACGATTCCCCGACGTCGCTGTTGAGGTCAATGAAGGCCATGGTGATTCCCGTCTCCTTTTAAGTGGTCTCCCTAGGATGCACGAGAATCTCAGATTGTTCAACAATTTCTCCTGGCACCTCCCATCCCCACCCCTCCGCGAGATGGCACTTCGCAGCAGTGTTTATCCCCAATCCTGCTGTTAAATGCCATCTCGCGGGGCGCCAGGCGTTGCCGGTGAAGGGCCGCTCTGCCATTCTGTGGGTACGGGGAGAGTCCGGTATCCAGCGACAGGACAGGACCATGCCTCTTTATCTCTCAAAGTTCAGCTACACACCGGAGACGTGGTCGCGGCTCATCGACCACCCGGAGGACAGACGGAAGGCAGCGCAGGCCTATATCGAGTCGGTAGGCGGGAAGCTCCACGGATTCTGGTACGGCTTTGGCGCCCATGACGGCTACAACCTGTGGGAGGCGCCCGACAACGTCTCCATGGCCGCCGTCGCTCTGGCGATCAGCGGGGGAGGTGCCTTAAGCTCTTTCGACACCACCGTGCTGCTGACCGTCGAGGAGACGATGGAGGCGCTTCGGACGGCCGGCGGCATCAAATACCGGCCGCCGGGTTCGGCGTAAGGGTGGATGGACTGCACCCGGTCCGGGACTAAAAGACGGACCAGCCTGTCTGTTCGCAGAGGTCGGCCAGGGCTGCCGTGCCCGCCAGCGAATTGCCCTTGGCATCGAGGCGGGGGCTCCAGACGCAAATGGTGCAGACGCCGGGTACCACCACCAGGATCCCGCCGCCCACGCCGCTCTTGCCTGGCAGGCCCACGCGGTAGGCAAATTCACCGGCGGCGTCGTACATTCCACACGTCAGCATGATGGAGCCGATCCTCTTGGCCTGGCTGCGGGACAATACCGCCCCTCGGCTGCCCTGGCCGTCCCGGGCCAGGAACAAGGCGGCCCTGGCAAGGTCGGAGCAGGTCATCATGATGGAGCACTGGCGTACGTAGTTTTCCACTACGGATTCGGCCGGCGCGGCGAGGTTGCCGAAGTCCTTGAGGAAATGGGCCAGGGCGAGGTTGCGGCTGCTGCGGGCGAGCTCACCCGCGGCAGCCGCCTCGTCGATGTACGGTGTTCCGCTTCCGCTTCCGCTCCCGGGCTCTGCGGCTCCCGCCTGTTCGGTGAGGAACCGCAGGACCTGCGCTGCGGCATCAGACGTTACCTGCATCAGGTGGTCAGTCACGACCAGAGCGCCCGCATTGATAAACGGGTTCCGGGGAATGCCCAGTTCCGCCTCCAGCTGCACCAACGAGTTGAAGGACGTGCCGGACGGTTCTCGAAGGACCCGCTGCCACAGCGCCTCCGGGTTGCCGCCCTGGAGGGCCAAGGCCAAGGTGAAAACCTTGGAGATGCTTTGGATGGAGAAGGCCACGCCGGCGTCCCCGGAGCTGAACACATCGCCGGAGGTGGTGGCCACGGCGATTCCGAACCTGTCGTAGGGGATGGTGGACAGGAAGGGGATGTTCGCGGGGGTGTGGCCGCCTTCCTGGCGCGGCCTGTGCGTGCGGACGATGTCATCGAGCAAGGGGCCAAGGGGCGGGGCGTCGAGTGTGGTGGTCATGGGTTGCCTTCGTTCTTAGGGTGCTTTGCGGCCCATTCCTCCAAATGGAGCAGGGTAACCAGGGCATCACGCGGGTTGCCGAAGTCCAGTCCGGTGGAACGGGCGGCCTTGCTGACGCGGTAGTACACGGTGTTTTTATGGAGGGCCAGCCGGCGTGCAGCTTCTGCCACGTCCAGGCACGCATCAAAGTAGGACTGCAAAGTCACTGCCAGTTCACGGTCGGTGGCCAGCAGCGCCGCAAGCTTGCGGTGGCGGAAAGGCGAGGACCTGAAGTTTGCCGCCGCCTCGCGGAAAAGGACTTCTCCTTCGAACCCGTCCAGCGTGGCCACCCTGGTGTGCTCGGCGGGACCCGCGCAGGCCAGCAGGGCTTCGGCGGTCGACGTGACCGAGTGGAGGGCGGTCAGTTCGGGGACCAAGGGACTGATCGCGGCAAAGGGGTGAATGCCCAGGTGACGTCCCGCGTCCCTGATGATGGCTTCGGCCAGCGCGCGCAGCCCAGCCTCCGCACCGGCGGTTTGCAGGCCCGGGACGATCACGGCTGTCCCGCTCTTGTACTGGCCGACGACGGCGGAGGCCTTGTACGCGGCGGCGTGGATGGATGCGAGGTTGGCAAGTTCGCCGTGCTTGAGCGCTGCGTCGTCGGCCTGCGATTCAGGTCCCGGCAGGCCGAGCAGGAGGAGGGCAGCGGGTCGGTCCGCCGGAATCTTTTCGCTGCGGGCGCTCGCAGCGGCCTCGGCCGGACCCGAGAGCAGCCGTGCGATGCGGTCCTCCTGCATATGCACCGACTGCTGGTTGCGGTAACGGATCAGCTCGGCGGAGGCCCTGGCGGCGGCGCCGCTGAGCACGTACCCGATATCCGGTCCGAACCCTTCGCCGGTTTCCTGCAGCCAGATGTAGCCCATGATGCGTTCACCCGCGAACAGCGCCACGGCCATACGTTCGCGGAGCCCGTCCTGTGGCCGTGCCGGAACCCGAACCGGCCCCCGGGCACGGTGAAGTTCCCGGTAGGCGCCGAGGTCCTTGAGCAGCAGTTCGTACTTGCGCGGACCCCGCCGGGCCAGGATGGAGGCTTTGCGGAGCTCGTCGATGTCGTTCGTGACGGTGGAATAGGCCAGGACTTTGTTGGCGGCGTCCTCGATGACCACGTGGCTGGAGGTGAGCCGGGCGGTAGTCTGCGCAATGGCGAACAGGTCCTCCTCAAGGAGGGTCAGGACTTCGCTCTGGTAGCTGCGGGGCTGGATCCTGTCCTTGGCGATCGACAGCAGCCGGTCCCAGTCCGCGCCGGGATCCACCAGGAGCAGACCGGTCCCGGCAGCCCGAAGCAGTTCTTCGGCATCCACGAAATCCTCGCGGGCTCCCTTTACTGCCACTACCGGGGGCGGGCTGTGCAGGAGCCGCCGCAGGGCGGGCAGGGCTGCGCGGCCGCGTACTCCGATGAGCAGGACGAAGGTCGAGTCCGCATCCGTGGGCCCGTCGTCGGAGTCAAGTATCAGGAACCGGTCGATCGCCGACTCCGGCAGTGCCGGCCGCAGGGTCAGGCTGGCGAAACCCACCGGGAGGTCCGACAGGATATCGTCCACGGTCAGCGCGCCCATGAGCTCCCTTTTAGCGTCGATCAGCCGGACGCCTCTGTCCGGTCATTACATGGTATCGAGCTCACAGGGACTTAATTATGGAACCCGGCCCAATGGGGACGGCCGTTCTTTGGGCGGCGTTCCGAAGAGCCGGGGATTCCAGTGGTTGCCTAACATCGAAGGCGCAATTGGTGGCATCCAAAGACTGGGGACATCCCATGTCCTGTACCCTAGCGAAAGGGCGTTCACCGCCGAACGCGGTTACGAGGAGAATGATGTGGCAACAGCGCCGGCAGCGGTTTCGCCCGCCAGGTTTAGTGCACAAGTCCGGTCGCAGGCGCTCCAGACGCGGATCATGAACCTCATCCTGGAACGCGGCCTGGACGTCGGCGATGCTCTCCCCACGGAGAGTGAACTTTCCTCCGAGCTGGGCGTGGGCCGCAACACCGTCCGCGAGTCCCTGAAAGTCCTCCAGGCGCTCGGTGTGATTGAGATCCGCCACGGATTCGGCATGTTCGTCGCCCCCAACAACTTCAACGCCCTCGTCTCCGGCCTGACGTTCCGCGGCCGACTCTCCCTGCGCCACAAGGGCGAGGAAGCCATGGAACTCATCGACGTCCGGCAGGCCCTCGAATCGGGCCTCATCGGTTTGGCGATCGACCTCCTCACCGAAGAACACCTGTCGGACCTCAAAGAGACCATGGAGGCAATGCAGGCGGCCGCCACGCAGGGCGGGCTCCTGGCCGAGCACGACGCCGAATTCCACCGCCGCCTCTACGCTCCCCTTAACAACGAGGTGCTGATCAACCTTATGGACGTCTTTTGGAAGGTTCACCGCCAGATCGACGAGGCACTGGGCTCCGGCCCCGTGAACCTCGAGGAACAGGTGCAGACCCACCGGGACATCTACGAGGCGGTGTCCAACCGGGACAAGGAGCTCGCCTCAGAACGGCTGCAGCGCCACTTCGCCGGCATCCGCAGCAAACTCAAGGATGCTGCGGCACACTGATGGGGCTGTCTTAGCCGTGGAGCTTTCGGTAGGCCGCAGCCGCTGCGGGATGGAAAGGAAGCCCGGCTGTATTAATCAGGGTTTCCCTGCTGAGGAATTGGACGCCTTGGCTGGAGCCGGGAATGAGTTCCTGAGCATGGTTGACCAGCAGAGGAGAACGCTCACGGGTCGCGTACGACGCCAAATAGATCATTTTCGGGGTTAGTTGAAGAATTCGGCTCTGATCTTTTCAACTATGGAGTAACTGAAAAGATCGATGATGTCATATGGCTGAAGCGCCACAGCAGTCATCTGGCGGTAGCTTCGATCCCTGCACCGTGACGTTCCTAAGAATGCAGAAAACCCCCGGTTTCCCGGGGGTTTTCTTTGGCGGTGACGGTGGGATTTGAACCCACGTTGGCTTTTACACCAAACAACATTTCGAGTGTTGCACCTTCGGCCGCTCGGACACGTCACCAACCTGAATAGGGTACCGGAGCAGGGCGCTCATCCCCAAAACGAAGCCTGTTGAAGCGGCCCTATGAGATCAGCACTCATGCCGTCGAACTCCCGGAATAAATTGTCAGACCCTCGTTGGATGATGTGGGTATGGGTTTTGGTGGGGGTATCAGGGCGGCGGTGGAGGCTGTTGGGGGCTCCGCCGCGCGCCTGGATGCGCTGGCCCGGCAGGCCGCCGAACACGCGGAACCCGGTCCCGCTGGCCCTGATGACGCGGCTCCTTCTACCGGCGAAGCGAATACTGCCGGTGGGGTGCGGGATTGGTGGGCTGATCCGATGCGGGTTGAGGCCGACGCGCTCCTGGAGGTGATGGCCGAGGCGGCGCGGCTTGAGGCGAAGGCGGTGGCGTTGAAGGCCCGTGCTGCTGCCCGGTTCGCGGAGCTCGAAACGGCTCTCGCCCCGCCGGCGGTGAAGGCTGCCGGGATGCTCGAGGTGTCCATCCGGGCCGAGATCGGGTGTCTGCTGCGGATCAGTGACGGCGCCGCGGCCCTGTTTCTGGCCCAGGCCCGGGCGCTGTGCACGGATCTCCCGTTGGCGTTGGGTGCGCTGCAGGCGGGGGCGATCTCCTGGCGCCACGCGGTCATCGCGTGCGATGAAACCACCGGCCTCACCCCGGCCGGGACCACAGCCCTCGAAACCCACTTCCTCACCCCACAACCGTCGCTTCCCGACGAGGCCGCTGGCCCCGCTGAGGCCGCCGACGCCGATGATTCTGCTGATCCTGCCGGCCTTGATGTTGGTCATGGTGGGGTGTGGGGGTGTGTTGCGGGGGATTTGACGCCGGGGAGGTTCCGGTCCCGGGTGCGGGCCTGGCGTGAGCGCCATCATCCGGAGACGCTGGAGCAGCGGCATGTGAAGGGTGTCGCGGACCGCCGGGTCGAGTGTTCGCCGGACCGGGACGGGATGAGTTGGTTCAGCGCCTACCTGCCCGCGCACCAGGCCGAAGCGATCTGGAACCGGACCACCGCGATCGCCCGCGCCCTCCAAGGCCCCACCGAATCCCGGACCCTCACCCAGCTCCGCGCCGACATCTTCGCCACAGCCCTCCTCACCAACACCACCGAGGTCAAAACGGGGGCCGCCGCCTCAGCCAGGGGCCATGACGCCAAGACCGAGAATGATGCCGACGCCCGTGCTGCCGCTGATACCGGTACTGACCTAGCCGGGCCGGCCGGTGAGGGGGTGGCCGGTAACGGTGGGTTGGCGCGGGTGCCGGTGCCGCGGGCGCAGGTCCTGGTCACCGTGCCGGTGTTCGCACTGCTCGGGCTCACGGACGAACCGGCGGACCTGGACGGATACGGACCCGTCCCCGCCTCCATGGCAAGGGAAATCCTGGCCGACGGGGCGGACTCGTTCTACCGGGTCCTCATCGATCCCCGCGACGGGGCGCCATTGGAGATCGGCCGCAGCAGCTACCGCATCCCGCAGGCCATGCGGAACTGGCTCCGGCTCCGCGACACCAAATGCCCGTTCCCCGGCTGCACCAACCACTCCCTCGACAACGACGCCGACCACCTCACCGCCTGGCACCACGGCGGCACCACCGGCATCACCAACCTCGCCCAGCCCTGCCCCAAACACCACCGGCTCAAACACGCCAGCACCTGGACCCCCACCCCGGCGACCAAAACCACACCACCAGGCTGGACCTCACCGACCGGACGCCACTACAACAACGAACCCCACCCCTGGCACCGACCACACCTACCCACCAACCTGCCCACCACCGCGGTGCCCATCAACGCCGCACCAATCAACGCCGCACCCACCAGCACCGCGCCTGGCCCCACCATGCCCAGACGCATCACTGAATACGCGCCGGAAGAAGCACCGCATGCCCCAACCGGCCTGCACTTCATTGACACCCGAGACCTCCATCCGGCACACCCCGCCTGGGACACCTACCCCTACCCCGACACACTCCCGCCGGACCCGATGCCCGACGTCTGGGAATCATTCCTCGAAACCATCAACACCAACGGACTGCTGCCCACCTAAAACGTGCCACCAAGCCAAGGCATGCTGCCAACCCGGGGCAGTCCCAGGTGCCGGGCTTTTGCGGTACGCCGCAGGGCGGATAGATTCGTCAGCAAGATGACTAATTCGAATCCCGCCATCGACGCAACCGCCTACTGGACCACCGCCAAGGAGCACGGCGAACTGCGCTCCGAGAAAATCGCGCGGCCCGGCCAGGGCGAGGTCCTCGTCCGTGCCCTGTACTCGGGCATCAGCAAGGGCACCGAAATGGTGGTTCACAATGGAGCCGTTCCACCGCGGGTCGCCACCAGAATGCGCGCACCGCACCAGGAAGGAGAGTTCCCGGGACCGGTGAAGTTCGGCTACCTCTCGGTCGGCATCGTTGAGGACGGCCCCGAGGAGTGGAAGGGCCAGCGCGTCTTCTGCCTCAACCCGCACCAGGACCTGTACGTCGTGCCGGTGGAATCGCTCACGAAGATCCCGGACAACGTTCCCGCACGACGCGCAGTCCTTACCGGCACTGTTGAAACAGCCATCAACGCCCTCTGGGAGGCGGGTCCCCGGCTCGGGGACAGGGTGGCTGTGGTCGGCGCGGGCCTGGTGGGCGGCATGGTTTCCACGCTCCTCCGTTCGTTCCCGCTGGAACGCCTGCAGCTTGTGGACCTCGACCCCTCGAAGCAGCAGCTCGCCAGCGCCCTGGACGTGGATTTCGTCGGCCCTGATGAAGCAGCTGCCGACTGCGACATCGTGTTCCACTGCTCGGCTTCCCAGAAGGGCCTCGAGCGCAGCCTGCAGCTGGCCGGTGACGAGGGCGATGTCATCGAAATGTCCTGGTATGCCAACCGCGAAGTCACGGTACCGCTGGGGGAGGACTTCCACGCCCGGCGCCTGTCCATCCGGGCCAGCCAGGTGGGCGTGGTCGCCCGCGCGCGCCGCCACCGCCGCACCAACGCGGACCGCCTGAACCTGGCCGTTTCGCTCCTTGCCGACCCAGTTTTTGACGCGTTCCTGACCGGGTCCTCACCCTTCGAGGACCTCCCGGCCGTCGTCAAGGAACTCGCATGCGGCAGCCGCGACGCCCTCTGCCATGTGATCGAATACCCGGCCGCCACGCAATTTCCCACCGACTCCAGCAACAGAACCTGAGGTAACGAATGTTCAGCCTGACCGTCCGACGCCACTTCATGATCGCCCACAGCCTGCCCCGCGAGGTTTTTGGCCCTGCCCAGGGGCTGCATGGGGCAACCTTCGTGGCAGAGGTGACCTTCCGCCGTCGTGCGTTGAACGCGGACGCGATCGTTCTGGACATCGGCGCCGCCGGAACCATCATCGAGGAGGTCCTCGCGGACCTGAACTACCGCAACCTGGATGAACACCCGGACTTCGCGGGCAAACTCAGCACCACCGAGGCCCTCGCCGAGTATGTTGCCCAGCGCGTCGCGCGGGAGGTCGGAAAGTCCGACGACGGCGCCCAGCTCGCCGGGATCGACGTCACCCTCCGCGAAAATCCGGATGCCTGGGCCACCTTTTCGCTGGACCTCGCCAGCTGACCCGTCGACCACTATGAACGCGCCGCCTATCCGGCTGCTGGTCCCGGGCAACATCCGGCACCATTCCGGCGGGAACGTCTATAACTCCCGGTTGGCGGAGGGTCTTCGCGGCCTCGGCAGCGAGGTCGAGATAGTTCCCGTCGAAGGGTCGTGGCCGGCCGCCTCCGCCCTCGAACGACGCCGGTTCGGCAGCCTCTTGGGCGCCCGGAGCCCCGAGTACGGTCCCGGCGAAGCCGTGGTCATCGTGGACGGGCTGGTTGCGGTGGGTGCACCGGACGAACTGGAGTCCGGTGCCAAGACGGGGCGGCCGCCCTGGATATTGGTCCACATGCCGGTTCCCGACGCCGGTCCCGTGGGTCCGGAGACGCCCGGCAGCCCATCCCTGGACAGCGAAGCGCGGGCATTGAAAGCGGCAGCCGGGTTGATCTGCACCAGCACTACAGCGGCCCGGACTCTTCAGGAAAGGCACGGCATCCACAGCATCCGCGTGGCCCTGCCCGGAACGGAGCCGGCGCCGCTGGCCCCTGGGTCGGATCCTCCCCACCTTGTCATGGTTGCGGCACTCCTGCCGAACAAGGACCAGTTGCTGATGGTGCAGGCGCTGGCCAAGCTGCAGGACCTGGACTGGACGGCAGCGTTAGTAGGCTCGGACCAGGCGGATGCTGGCTATGCCGGCCAGGTCAGGGACGCAGTGGAACGACTGGGACTGACTGACCGAATAAGGCTTACGGGAGAACTGACCGGCGCACCATTGGCGGAGGAGTGGTCACGCGCCAGCCTGAGCCTTCTGGTATCGCGGGAGGAAGCCTTTGGCATGTCGGTCACGGAGTCTTTGGCCCGAGGCATTCCGGTGGTGGTGCGGGCCGGAACCGGTGCCGTGGAAGCACTCGGCCACAGAATACCGCGGCCCGGCGACTCCGAACATCCGGTCCTTGCGGGCGCCGCGGTTCCCCTCACCCCGGGCGGGCCGGAAAGTCCGGGCGAGCTGGCCGCCGTCGTACGCCGCTGGCTGGAAGACCCGAAGCTGCGGGCTGAGTGGCGCGGGGCAGCGTTCGACGCCCGCACGCGCTTGCCGGACTGGCAGCACACGGCGCGCACGGTCCTCGAAGCGGTGAGGGGCTGAACCCCAAGTTCCGGGGGCGGAAAACCAGCCCGGTCCGGGACCCTACACCCGGTGGGCCGCAAAGAACTCCCGCAGAATCGCGGCGCATTCGGCCTCGCGGACGCCCGGGTAGACCTCCACCCAATGATTGAGACGGCGCTCGCGGAGGACGTCGAACACCGAACCTGCCGCCCCGGCCTTCTCGTCCCACGCGCCGAACACCACCCGCGGGATCCGCGACAACACGATGGCGCCCGCACACATGGCACAGGGCTCCAGGGTGACCACCAGCGTGCAGTCGGCCAGCCGCCAGCCGTCGTCTGCGCCGCCGCTCAGTCGAGCGCGTTCCCGGAGGCGGGCCGCGGCCTCGCGGATCGCCACCACCTCTGCATGTGCGGTGGGGTCGCCCAGTTCTTCCCGCTGGTTGCGGCCGGAACCGAGCACGCCGCCGTCGGGACCTATGACCACGGCGCCGATCGGCACGTCGGCCGTGGCAAGGGCGCGGCGGGCCTCCGCCAGGGCGAGGCCCATCCATTCGTGGTGTGATTTTCCTGCGGAGACCATGGCTCAATGATAGTTTCGAAGGATACCCAGAGCCCGTGACGACCATCCGCCGGGAGGCACAGTGAGCACTGTCAAAGACCGCATGGACAAATGGATAAAACCTTATGCCGCCCTCTGGCTGACAATGCTCATCGGCGGCAGCCTGGTGGTGGCACTCGCGCTCCTGGGAGCAGAGGTCTATTCGAACGTGGTGGACGACGAAGGTCTCACCAACCTCGACATTCCGGCGCTGGAGTACTCACAGACCCTCCGGAACCCGGAGCTGGACGCCGTCGTCACCGGCTTCACCAATATCGGCGGTGGCGTCGGGATGCCCATCCTGGCCAGCATTCTCACCGCATGGCTGACCTTCCTCAGCAGGACGTGGCGGCCAATCATCCTGGTGGGCGGTGCTGCCGCCGTCTCCATCTACGCCACCACCGTCGGCAAGCGGCTGGTTGGGCGGACCCGGCCGGACCACTCGGAAGCCGTCCCGCCGTTTGAGCACTCGCCGTCATTCCCAAGCGGCCACACGCTTAACACCACGGTGGTCATTGGCGTGCTGCTCTACGTCCTGTGCCTGCAGTTCCATCAACTCTGGGTGCGCGTCACGGCCATCACCGCGGGCGTGATCTTCATCATCGCCATGGGTCTGAGCAGGGTGTTCCTAGGCCATCACTGGCTCACAGACGTCACCGCTGGATGGCTGCTGGGTGGTGCATGGGTGGGCCTGGTGATCCTGGCCCACAGGCTGTTTCACCTGACCAGGCGCAAGGAACACGTCGGTCCCGCTCCCACGTTCGACCACCCCGTGGTGCGGGATGTCGTGGCAGAGAAAATCCACGACCACGGCCGGGACCGCCACGGGGACCACAGCGAGCCTGCTGCCGGCCGCGGCCCGGGAGACCATCACGCCGGGTGATAGTTTTGACCCATGCGCACTCTCGTTGTTGACCACCCTTTGGTCGCCCACAAGCTCACCGTCCTGAGGGACAAGAACACCCCCTCGCCGGTCTTCCGGCAGTTGACGGAAGAGCTGGTCACGCTGCTGGCATACGAGGCCACCCGCGAGGTCCGCACCGAAGAGGTCACCATTGAGACCCCCGTCAGCACCACCGTGGGCACCGCATTCACCAAGCCCACGCCCCTGGTGGTTCCGATCCTTCGCGCCGGCCTCGGCATGCTCGAGGGTATGACCAAACTGGTCCCCACGGCAGAGGTGGGCTTCCTGGGCATGGCCCGTGACGAGGAAACCCTGGACATCATTACCTACGCGGAACGCCTGCCGGAGGACCTGACGGACCGCCAGATCTTCGTGCTGGACCCGATGCTGGCCACCGGCGGAACCCTCCGCGAGGCGATCAAGTTCCTGTTCAAGCGAGGCGCCTCGGACGTCACCTGCATCTGCCTGCTGGCCGCCCCGGAGGGCCTGGCCAAGCTGGAGGAGGAGCTTTCCGGCGCCAACGTGACTATCGTGCTGGCCTCCATCGACGAGAAGCTCAACGAGAAGTCCTACATCGTTCCCGGCTTGGGCGACGCCGGCGACCGCCTGTACGGCATCGCAGGTTAGCCTGGTTCAGTAGCTGGCCGGGTTTAGTACCAGTTGTTGGCGTAGTGGAAGTTCAGCGCGCCACACGGTGACTGGTAGCGCTCCTGGATGTAGTCCAGGCCCCAGTTGATCTGAGTGCGGTAGTTGGTGACGTAGTCGGCTCCGGCGCTTGCCATCTTCTCGGCAGGCAGCGACTGGACGATTCCGTACGCGCCGCTGCTGGGGTTGGTCGCCGTGGTCTTCCAATCGGATTCCTTGGTCCACAGCGTCTTCAGGCACTGCATCTGGTCCGGCGCCCAGCCGTAGCTCGCCAGCTGGCTTGCGGCGTAAGCCTGCGCGCCTGCGGGGTCATTCACGGCAGCCGGCTTCGCGGCCTTGGCCTTTGCCGCAGCGGCCTTCTCGGCCGCGGCTTTCTCAGCGGCAGCCTTCGCAGCAGCGGCCTTGGCGGCGGCGGCTTTCTCTGCAGCAGTCTTCGCGGCGGCGGCTTTCTCTGCTGCAGTCTTGGCAGCGGCAGCCTGTTCAGCAGCCGTTTCCGCCGCGGCGGCCTGCAGTTCGCTCTTCTCGAGCCCCAGCTGCGCTTGCTGCTCATTGGGGGAGAGCTGCGTGGCGGTGGCCTCGGTGGACGAAGTGCGCGTCATGGACTCGGTGGCCTGGCCTGCTGCACCAACGCCCACCAGCAGTGCGCAGGACGCGGCCAGCACGGCAGCCCTCTTACCCAGTGCAGGGAAGGTGCCGCGCCGGGAGCGCTTGGCGGCGCGCGCGTCCGCGCGGCTGGATGCGCCGGATTTTGGGCGCGGTGCTACCTGGAATTCAGACATGATGGATCGCCTCTCACACCTGCGGAGTTAGCTGTCGGGTTCGGATGAGGGCATCCGGCCGCACGGAACATTCACGTGCTGGCTTAACCCCAAGGGCCTGAAATCGCCCGGGACGGTGGGTCCCCCGCCTCTGCCATCGGTCTATCGGAGTCCGGGAAGCGGCAGAGCTCGGCGTCATCCGGACATGCGCCACGAACGGAAGCGCACTCACTCGACGGTACAGGAGATCTACGGCAAAGTCACATTTTGGTAACAGGGATCACGACGGCGGCGCGTCGCCATTGTCTAACCACCTCATCGGGGCGTAGTGGGCAGCTTTACCGCGAACCTCGTCCAGCCGGCGCGTGACTCAACGCTGACGGTCCCGCCATGAGCTTCCACAATGGACTGCACTATCGACAGGCCAAGACCGCTGGTCCCCTCGGTTCCGGCCGCACCGGGCTGGTCGCCGACGCCCTTGCGCGCCGCGTCTGCGCGGGCGAACCTGGCGAAGGCCTGGTCCACGAACTCCTGTGGAATGCCGCCGCCGTCGTCCGTTACCGTGATCTCCGCCGTGTCCGCGGATGCCAGCCGGGCGCCCGCCACCACTGTGGTGCCGGCCGGTGTGTGCTTGCGTGCATTGGAGAGCAGGTTCATCAGGACCTGTCGGAGCTGCGCGGCGTCGCCGTTTACCACCACCGGCTCCCCGGGCAGTTCCAGCCGCCAGTTGTGCCCCGGCGCCATCACCTTTTCGTCGCTGACGCCCTCGACCACCAGCTGGGTCAGGTCCACGTCCGCCAGCTTCAGCGGCTGCCCCTCATCCAGCCGGGCAAGCAGCAGCAGGTCCTCCACGAGGGCGGTCATGCGCTCGGACTGGCTTTGCACGCGGGCCAGCGACCGTTCTCCGTCCGGGGTGAAATGCTCGGTCAGGCGGAGCAGCTCGGTGTACCCGCGGACCGCGGTGAGGGGAGTGCGCAGTTCGTGCGAGGCGTCCGCCACGAACTGCCGTACTTTCGTTTCGCTCCGCTGCCGCGCCTGCAGCGCGTTGGCCACGTTGTCCAGCATGAGGTTCAGCGCGTGGCCTACGCTGCCCACTTCAGTTCCGGGATTGGCGTTCGACGGCGGCACCCGCACCGCCAGGGCGACCTCGCCGGCGTCCAGCGGAAGGCGCGAAACCTTGGTGGCCACCGCGGAGAGCTGCTCCAGCGGCCTCATGGTGCGGCGAATCAGAACGGTGCCGGCGAAGCCGACCAGCACCAGCCCCCCGAGCGATACCAGGAGGAAGGTCCACACCAGGGAGGCCAGTGTGCTTTCCTTGGCATTGAGCGGCAGGCCGGTCACCAGAACGTCGCCGAAGGAGGTCTGGGCCGCGACCAGACGGTAGTTGCCGTTGGACAGCTTCCGGTCCACCGGTGCGGAGCCCGCCGTCAGCGCAAGGAGTGCCTCCTTGTCCGCCGCCGAGAGGGGTGATCGTGTGGTGTCCGGTGCCAGGAAGCCAGCACTGTTGACCTGGCCGTCCACGATGCGCGCGTTCAACGTGCCCACGCTCTGTCCCCGGGCATCCAGCGGGTCCCGCCCGATGGCTCCGTCCATGTGCGGCCGGCCCGGATCGTTGGCCCGATCCGCCGCCTGGGTCAGCTGGCCGTCAAGCTGGTGGGTCAGGAAGGTGTCCATCGAGGCGTAGCTGATCACGCCCACTGCCCCGCAGATCGCGATGAGCAGGCCCATGGCCAAGGCGGTCAGCCGCGTGCGGAGGTGCCAGGTGGCGGGCTTCCGCCAACTCCGTGGGTCGGGGGTGTGCGGCGAGCATGTCATCTAGTCCGCCGGCCTGATGACGTACCCGGCACCCCGGACGGTGTGGATCATGGGCGGGCGGGCGGCATCGATCTTCTTGCGCAGGTAGGAAATGTACAGTTCCACGATGTTGGCTTGGCCGCCGAAGTCGTAGTTCCACACCCGGTCCAGGATCTGGGCCTTGCTGATCACGCGTTTAGGGTTCTCCATGAGGTAACGGAGCAGCTCAAATTGGGTTGCGGTGAGCTGGACCTGGTCGCCGGCGCGGGTTACTTCGCGGGTGTCGATATTCAGGACGAGGTCTCCGACCACGAGCTCGGCGGTGTCCATGGCGGCCACGCCGGAGCGCTGCACCAGGCGGTGCAGGCGCAGCAGTACCTCTTCCATGCTGAACGGCTTGGTGACGTAGTCATCACCGCCGGCCGCAAGCCCCACGATGCGGTCCTGGATTGCGTCCTTGGCAGTAAGGAACAGCGCCGGCACTTCAGGCGCGAAGGCCCGGACCCTGCCCAGGAGCTCAACACCGTCGAACCCGGGGAGCATCACATCCAGCACCAGGACGTCGGGACGGAAGTCCTTGGCGAGCTTCACGGCCTGGGGGCCGTCGGCGGCAACGGCCACCGACCAGCCGGCCATGCGCAGGCCCATGCTCATCAGCTCGGCGAGGCTGGGTTCGTCATCAACCACCAGGGCACGGATGGGGGAGCCGTCCGGATGAGAGAGCTGCGGCAGGTTGTTGGTCATGGAGTGCAGGGTGCCCATGCAACAACTCTCCGATTGCTCGTTATTGCCGGGCTTGGGTCTTCCTGTGAGCCGGCTGTGAATCCCGGCGTAATGGCGCAGCCGGACGCCCGGGTGCCGTCCGCATGGTGTCCTAGGGGAGTCCAAATCCGGGTCCGGCTGGACAGCGGACCCTCGTAGAGAGGGCAATTTCACGCTTCGGCGGGATAATGAATTAAAACGTTCTTACGGGACCATTGACCGAACAAAGCACTGCATGTGTCTCGGTTACCGCCGGGTAATGGCATTTTCAGCACGGTTACCGCCGAGTACCGGAATCGTGATCTACGGCACATTAGCCCATTTCGTCTCATAATGCGGACGGTTTCGTCCATTGTTACTTGCAAGTTGGCATTGTTACGCGTCACACTTCCAATGTGAACAAGAACTCAACAGCACCTGCAGCCGCAGATATTTGGCCCAGCACACCTGCTGCCGCCGAGATGCGCTGTTGCCGAATGCACGCCTGACCTTCCCACCCTCCGAAGTTCTTAGGCATTCGCCCAACTAGCCCAGCGTCGGGCGCCCCTCCCCCAGCATTGCGGGGACCCAGCATTCGAGCCGCGATGACGGCCATTCACATTGAGGTAAGCATTCATGTCAGTTGCATCCGGATACGTCCACATCTCCGTCCGTAACGCCGCCAAGGCTGCCCAGTCCACCGGATTCCGCCCCGGTTTCGGGCAGCGTCCGGCGACCGCTCCCGTCGGCTCCGGAAACAGCTTCCCGGCCCCGGGCTACGTTCCCCAGGGTTACAACCCCAACTCGTACGGCCAGCTCCGCGCGGTCCCGCCGGCAGAATCCGCGCCCATGACGGCTCCCACTCCCGTGGTGGCCGGGCCCAACGCAGTCCGCCCCGTTGCCAACGACAACGTGGCCCGCGGCTTCGTTCTCTACATGGGCATCGATGAAGAAACCGCTGCAGCAGCCGGCACCTCCATCGCCAAGCTCGCCCAGGAAATCCGCGCCTACGCCCAGTCACTCGTGACCGGTGCCGAAAGCTACGCAGCAGTTGCCGTTGCCCCCGCCGGTACCCCCGGTTCCGCCCTCGACGTCGTACGCTCAACGTTCGGTGACCCCACCGTCAACGCCCGGCAGCGCACCGAAACCCCGCGTCCTGCGCAGCAGGAGCCCCGTCCCTCCGGCGTCCTGATCGACCTGGCCCGCCGCGAAGTGCACCTGGACGGCGAATCCCTGAACCTCACCTTCAAGGAATTCGAACTCCTGAACTACCTCGTGGAGAACGGCACCCGTACCGTCGGCCGCGACGAGCTCCTCGAGGGCCTGTGGCGCAACGCCGAGGAGGTGCCCAACGAGCGCACCATTGACGTCCACATCCGCCGCCTTCGCTCCAAGCTGGGCCGCCTCGCCAACACCGTCCGCACGGTGCGGGGCCAGGGTTACCGGTTCTACGAGCACCCCGAGGTTGTTGTCTGGGCCGCTCCGGAATACTCGATCTAGCTGGGGCCCTCCCGGCATTGGCCGCCGCGGTTTGGTTTAAGCTGGGGCCATGAGTGAGCACCATCTGCGGCGTCTTGTGTTGATGCGGCATGCCAAGGCCGACTGGCCCGGCGGCGTCGCGGACCACGAACGCCCCCTTGAGGAGCGGGGCCACCGTGAAGCGCCGTTGGCTGGCCGATGGCTGCTCAAGCACAACATCGTGCCGGACTTCATCTTATGTTCCAGCGCGCTGCGCACCCGGCAGACCTGCACGTGGGTGTGCTCGGAACTCGGGGACAAGGCTCCCACGCCCAAGTTGGAGGACGGGCTGTACGAGGCGTCGGCCCTCGGGATGCTCGCCGTGGTCAACCATGTGCCGGACACCGTGATGACCCTGATGCTGATCACGCACCTTCCCGGCGTCCAGGATCTCGCCATGCACCTGGCCTCCCGCGACTCGGACCACGACGCCTACATGGATGCTGCCACCCGGTACCCGACCAATGCGCTGACTGTCCTGGAGACGGAAAAGCCATGGGCTGAACTGGACGGCCAAGACGCCCGCATTACCCGGTTCAAGGTTCCGCGCGCGCACTGAGCCCGGACTGAGCCGGCGCTGATGCTTCGCCGCGTGCAGCTGCCCGCGGTTGCCGCGGCTGGATGCCTCAGCGGCGCGGCGCCGGCTTCCGGGCCGGCTGCTTGGGCGGGGTTTGCTTCGCAGCGCCGCTTGCCGCTGCGCCTGGCTTAGCCCTCGCCTTGGCCGTGGACCCTTGCCGTTGGGCGGCCCCTTGCCGTTGCGCGGACGACGGCGTCTGCCGCACTGGAGCGCGGCCGCCCGCCGTAGTGCGTGGTTGCGCAGGCCGTGGCTGGGTGGCGCGTGCCTGGGTGTTGCGCTGCCCCGCCGGCCGCTTTGTGCCCTGCCTTACCGGTGCCCGGCGAGCCTGTGGCTTCCGCTGGGTCTTCCCCGCGGGTGCACGCCCGGGCCAGATGGCGCCGGTGAACAGGACGGCGATGGCAGCGACAAGCGAGCCTGCGGCCAGGACGAAGTACGTGTCGGGATCGTCCGTGGGCAGCGGTGTTCCGATGAGGGAGGACTGGCCTTCGAATGAGAGCTCCCAGGTGCCCAGGAATGCCAGGGATCCGGCTATGGCGAGACTGGTGAACAGCCCGCCGAGCACCAGCATCACGTGGCGTCGGCGAAGGATAAGTTCCAGGATGCAGGCCAGATAGGCGAGTCCAAGGACGCCGGCGAAGGCCACAAACACCGGCATCGCCAGTGTCATCCCCGTGAGCACCAGGAGTCCGGCCGCGACAATACCGGTGATGACCGCAAACTTTCCGCTGTTCCCCATGTGGCGCATGTGATCAATCATCCCCCGAAAACATTGGGGAGCGGGCTCCTTGCCGACGTGCCCGCCGTCGGGTTTTCCTATAGCCCGCATTTTTCGAGGAGTCGCAGCCATACCTCGCTGATGGTGGGGTAGGACGGGACTGCATGCCAGAGCCGATCCAATGGCACTTCGCCCACGACGGCGATGGTGGCCGCATGCAGGAGCTCGGCCACATCCGGGCCGGTGAATGTTGCGCCCAGGAGAACCTTTCTGTCCTCATCGATCACCAGCTGCGCCCAGCCGTGGTAGTTTTCGGCGTGCAGGGACGAGCCGGCCACCTCGATGGGGAGCTCCACTGTAGAGGCTTTGAATCCATCGTCCTGCGCCTGCTTCAGGTTTCGGCCCACGGCCGCGATCTCCGGGTCGGTGAAAACCACGTTGGGGACGGCGTGGTCGTTTGCCGTTTGGGCGTAGCGGCTCCACGCCGCGGGGGTGCCGTCCAGTTCGCCCTTGGCCCGGGCGGCAATGGCGTCGCCGGTGGCGCGTGCTTCGTACTTTCCCTGGTGGGTGAAGAGGTGTTTGCCCGCGGCGTCGCCCACTGCATAGAGCCAGGAACCTTCGCCCGGTGCTCCCTCGACCAGGCCCGTCGTGTCGGTGGAGAGCGTCAGATTCCCCTGGTGGTCAGGGGCGAAACCCAGCTTTTCCAGTCCCAGGCCCTGAAGTGCGGGGTGCCGGCCGGTGGACACCAGCACTTTGTCCGCCACCACTGTGGTGCGGCCCCCGGAACCGTCGTCCACCTCCAGGCTCAGCGCGCCGTCGTCGTCCATGGTGATGCTGTGCGTCGCCGTGCCGGTGCGGATGTCCACCCCGTCGGCGCGGAGCCCGGCGGCCACCAGCTCAGCCGCTTCCTCCGGGAAGCTGCCCAGGAGCCGGCCGCGCGCAACGAGCGTAACCGCTGAGCCCATGCGGGCGAAAGCCTGGGCGAGTTCTGTCCCGGCCACGCCGCCGCCCAGGACTGCCAGCCGCTCGGGGACCTCCTTGGCGGACGTCGCCTCGCGGGTGCCCCAGACTTCAACGTCATCCAGTCCCTTGATGGGGGGAGTGTTGGGCATGGAGCCCGTAGCCAGGACCACCGCGTGCCGGGCCGTCAGCAGGTGCGAGGTGCCGTCGGTCCCGGCCACCTCGACTGACTTGGGCGCCGTCAGCCAGGCATGGCCGCGGATCAGGTCAATCCCCGCGTCCTCGACCCATTGCACCTGGCTGCCATCCTCCCAATTGGAGGTGAACCGGTCCCGGTTGGCGAGGACCGCGGCCGCGTGGAGCGTCCCTGTGACTGCTTCCTTGGCCCCCGGCATGGTTTGGGCGCTGTGCAGTGCGGTGCCGGGCCGCAGCAGCGCCTTTGACGGCATACATGCCCAGTACGAGCACTCCCCGCCGACCAGTTCCGCCTCCACCAGCACCGCGGTGAGGCCACCCCGGACCACCCGGTCTGCAACGTTTTCCCCTGCGGCTCCCGCGCCGATCACTACTACGTCATATTCGCGGTTCAGGGGCTCAGGCGTCATGGGGACAGCCTACGCCCGGCCGGCGGTGTACGGCCCGGTGATCGGGGCTGGTCAGGATGAGCGGGACCGGACAACAAAAAACACCCCGGTCCGATGACCGGGGTGTTTCATTCTGTGCGCCCAAAGGGATTCGAACCCCTGACCTTCTGTTCCGTAGACAGACGCTCTATCCAGCTGAGCTATGGGCGCATCTTGTGTTCTTGGAGAAGAACCGCTCTCCCCGAACCTCGAATTACTTTACGCGAGGGTGAGCCTCACTGCCAAATCGAAACCCGTGTAATCTCTGTAACTAGACCGGTATAGGTGACCTTAGTCACATAATCGTCCGATTTGGACCGAAAGTTTGTTGAATCGGCGCGGTTTTTGGATTTTTGACCGTTGAAGGCGCCGTTCCGGCCCCAAAAATGGCGGTGGTACGGACCATAGCATTTAGGACACACCGATGAACCCGAGGAAGGGAACCGAAATGGGCGATCTGGCGCAGAAGCCGTTGCTTGAGAAAGCACCCACCACACATGCCGGCCTGCTGGCATGGGTTGAAGAGGTTGCTGAACTGACGCAGCCGGACCGCATCTATTGGGTGGACGGCTCTGAGGCGGAGAACACGCGCCTGACGGACGAACTTGTTGACGCCGGAACCCTGACCCGCCTCAACCAGGACCTGTTCCCCAACTCCTTCGCCGCTTTCTCGGATCCCGCTGACGTTGCACGCGTCGAAGAGCAGACCTTCATCTGCTCGGAGAACAAGCGCGATGCCGGCTTCACCAATAACTGGATGGCCCCGGCCCAGATGAAGGAAAAGCTGCGCGGCCTGTTTGCGGGCTCCATGCGCGGCCGGACCATGTACGTCATTCCGTTCGTCATGGGCCACCTGGACGCCGAGGATCCGAAGTTCGGTGTCGAGATCACTGACAGCGCCTACGTGGTTGCCTCGATGCGCATCATGGCCCGCATAGGCACAGATGTCCTGAACCGCATCACCGAGACCGACGCGTTCTTCGTGCCCGCCCTGCACTCCGTGGGTGCCCCGCTGGAGCCCGGCCAGGACGACGTGGCCTGGCCCTGCAACCCTGACAAGTGGATTGTCCACTTCCCGGAAGAGCGCTCCATCTGGTCCTTCGGCTCCGGCTACGGCGGCAACGCGCTGCTGGGCAAGAAGTGCTACGCCCTGCGTATCGCCTCCGTCATGGCCCGCGATGAAGGCTGGCTGGCGGAGCACATGCTCATCCTGAAGCTCACCTCGCCCGAGCAGAAGACCTACTACGTCTCCGCCGCTTTCCCCTCTGCCTGCGGCAAGACCAACCTCGCCCTCCTCGACCCCACCATCGAGGGCTGGAAGGTGGAAACGCTGGGCGACGACATCACCTGGATGCGCTTCGGCAAGGAAGGCGAGCTGCGGGCGGTGAACCCCGAGGCGGGCCTCTTCGGCGTCGCGCCCGGCACCGGCTGGGGGACCAACCCCAACGCCATGCGCGCCATCGCCAAGGGCAACAGCATCTTCACCAACGTTGCGCTGACGGATGACGGCGGCGTCTGGTGGGAGGGCATGACGGACGACGTGCCGGCGCACCTCACCGACTGGCAGGGTAACTCCTGGACGCCGGAATCCGGCAAGCCGGCTGCGCACCCCAACTCCCGCTTCTGCACCCCGATCGACCAGATCGACATGCTGGCGAAGGAGTACTACAGCCCCGAGGGCGTGGAACTCTCCGCCATCCTGTTCGGCGGCCGCCGCAAGACCACCATCCCCTTGGTGACCGAGGCGCGCAGCTGGTCCAACGGCATCTTCATGGGCGCCACACTGTCCTCGGAAACCACGGCTGCGGCCGCCGGCGCGGTCGGCGTGGTCCGCCGCGACCCCATGGCAATGCTGCCGTTCATGGGCTACGACGCAGGCGACTACCTGAACCACTGGGTAAACCTGTCCGCCAAAGCCAACCCGGAGCGGCTGCCGAAGATCTTCCTGGTCAACTGGTTCCGCCGGAACTCCACGGGGGGCTTCGCGTGGCCCGGCTTCGGAGACAACGCCCGCGTGCTCAAGTGGGCCATTGAGCGCCTCGAAGGCAAGGCCGATGCCGTCGAGACCCCTATCGGTTTCGTCCCGACCGGCGACGCCATCGACCTGGACGGCCTCGACATGACCCCGGCACAGGTCGAGGAAGCGGTGAAGGTCGACTCCACCGAATGGGCTGCCGAACTCGCGTCCATCGAGGAGTGGTTCGCCAACTTCGGCGAGTCTCTCCCGCAGGCGCTGCGTTCCGAGCTCGAAGGGCTCAAGTCCCGGCTCGGCTGACCTTCCGCTAAAGTACGACGACGACGGCCCCGCACCTTTGGCGAAAAGGTGCGGGGCCGTCGTCGTGCACCCACCCAGCGATTGCTCCGCTTTGGTCGTTTGAGGCGTGAAAACGGCCGGTGCGGAGCAATCGATGTGGAAGGGAGTCAGCTGGCCAGCCAGATGTCCGGGCCGAAGACCTCGTAGTGGATGCGCGTGGCGGGGATGCCGGCGTTGATGGCCTCATTGCGGATGTTCTTCATGAACGGAAGCGGGCCGCAGAGGTACAGCGACGCGTCGGCGGGAAGATCCACTTCGCGCAGGGACATGAACCCCTCCTTGGCGCCTTCCACCGGCTTCTCGAGCCAGATCTGCAATTCGGCACCGTCCAGGCGTTCGACGTCGTCTGTCATCTGGCCGCGCAGCGCCCAGCTTTCGAGGGTGCTTTCCGCGTGCAGGACCAGGACCTGGCGGTCCGAGCCCGCCTCGGCGAGGGAGCGGAGGATCGACGCGGTGGGCGTGCAGCCGATGCCGGCGGAGGCCAGGACCACAGGCCCCTCGCCGTCCTTAAGCGTGATCTCGCCATAGGGATTGGAGATCTCGAGAATGTCGCCCACCTGAACATCACGGTGCAACACGGGGGAGACCTCGCCGCCATCGTCCAGCTTGGTGGTGAAGGTGCGGCTGGTGCCGGCGTCATTGGACAGCGAGTACTGGCGGACCTGGCGGATGCCGTCCGGCAGCGTGACCTTGACGCTGACGTACTGGCCGGGAAGCGCCTCGGTGATGGGGGTGTCGTCCGCCGGTTCCAGGGTGAAGGTTATTGCGCCGGTGCCCGCGGGGGTCTTGGCGGCCACGCGCCACGGAGCCCACATCCTGCTGTTGGCCTGGCGGGCGTAGAGGCCCTTTTCGATCTTGATGAGCGCATCCGCCATAAGCCAGTAGACCTCTGTCCAGGCTTCGGCGATCTCCGGGGTGATCACCTCTGCGAGGTCATCGGCAATGGCTGCAAACAGGTGCTCGTAGACCACCTGGTACTGCGGTTCGGTGATGCCCAGTGATGCGTGCTTGTGGGCGATCCGGGAGAGTACCGTTTCGGGGAGGGTGCCAGGGTTGTTGACCAGGTGGCTCGCGAAAGCGGCGATGCTTCCGGCGAGGGCCTGCTGCTGGTTGCCCGAACGCTGGTTGGAGCGGCTGAACAGGCCGTCCAGCAGTTCCGGATGGGCGGCAAAAAGGCGGGAGTAGAACTTAGGGGTGATTTCCCCGATGCGGGAGCCCACCAGGGGCAGGGTTGCTTCGATGACGGGGCGGGATTTGTCCGAGAGCATGGGAACTCCTGAGGTAGTGACCGGGGCCTTCGTCCGGCCTTCGCAAATACCTGCATTCCAAATGCGAGTATTTATAGCTTCAATTTCTACAGGTTGTAGAACGAGGATGCAAACCGTGCCGGACCAGCCGTAACGTTAGCGTTCCAGGCCGGGGCGCAGGCCGATCATTTCGAAGACGGGGGCCATCTGCCGCGACACGGGAAGGTCGGCGATCCGGACGGAATCGAGCTCGCTGTAGAAGGCTTCCCGGGCGCGCGAGAGGGCGGCGCGGAGGCGGCATTCGTTGATGAGCGGGCAGTTGCCGTTGGGTGCCATGCACTCAGCGGGGTCGCTGCGGGTGTCGAGTTCCCGCAGGATTGCGCCGACGGTGGCGGTCCGGCCCGCAAGGCTGAGCATGGCCCCGCCGGCCCTGCCGCGCACCACTTCGATCAAGCCCATGCTGCGCAGCTTGGCCATCGCCTTGCTCACATGGTTGTAGGGCGTAGCCACCGAATCCGCCACATTTTGCGTGGTCAGCAGCGTGCCTTCGGGGGCGGCGGCCAACACCATGAGGGCCCGAAGGCTCACATCTGCGAAGGCGTTGATTTTCATGGCAGCTGCCGGTCTAGTCCACCCAGATGGCGGGCTGGTTGGAGTCCGCGCCGAGTTCGCCAAACTCCAGGGTCCGCGTCGCGGTGTTGGCAACGTACGGCAGTATTGCAGCGAACACCGAACCGTCACTGTGCTCAGTCGCAACGTGGATGGCATCCGAATCGTCCTCAACAAGCTGGACATCGCAGACCACCGCCGCCGCACGGAAATCGCCCCGGTTCTGTCGAAGCACGGTCTGCAGGTCGCTGATCATCGCATCGGCGTCGAAGTCGGCGTCCGTGCCCTCCGCGGCGTCTGCCGGGGACACGGCAACCAGCCGCAGCTCGCCGTCGTTCTGGACCGTCAGGGCAAAGGGCAGGAAGCCGCCGTTGCGCTGGAGCTGCTCCTGGGCGGCACTGATACCCGTTCCGAGCAGGTTTTCCAGGTCAGTGGCCGAGTCTTCCGGGACTGAGTCGCGCCACGAAGATTCGGACCCGGTGGGATTGTGTCCGGCGGTATCAGGCATGATCAGGCCCGGACCAGTGCCAGCACCCGGTCACGGATCCGCTCCATGGTGGCGCGGTCCGTGGCCTCGGCGTTGAGCCGAAGGAAGGGCTCGGTGTTAGACGGGCGCAGGTTGAACCAGTAGCTTCCGTCGTTCGCGGTGAACGTGCTGCCGTCCATGGAATCGATGGTCACGTCCTCGCCTGCGAAGTCCACCCGGACACGCTCCACCGCTGCGGGCTTGTCTTCGACCTCGGAGTTGATTTCGCCGGAGCTGATGTATGGCTCGTATTCCCGACCCAGCTCGGACAGCGGGCCGTCCTGTTCGCCGAGCGCCGCGAGCACGTGCATGGCCGCCAGCATTCCGGTGTCCGCGTTCCAGAAATCACGGAAGTAGAAGTGCGCGGAATGCTCCCCGCCGAACACGGCGCCTTCCTCAGCCATGACTGCCTTGATGAAGGAATGGCCCACGCGTGTACGGACGGCGCGGCCGCCGTCGTGCGCTACCAGCTCGGGGACGGCGCGCGAGGTGAGGAGGTTGTGGATGATCGTGGGGACCGCTTCGCCCTGTGCCTTGGCGCGGGCAATTTCGCGGTGCGCCACCATGCCGGTGATGGCCGACGGCGACACGGGATCGCCCTTTTCATCGACCACGAAGCAGCGGTCGGCATCGCCGTCGAACGCCAGGCCGATATCCGCGCCATGCTCGATGACAGCGGCCTGCAGGTCGCGGAGGTTTTCCGGCTCGAGCGGATTGGCCGGGTGGTTCGGGAAGGACCCGTCCAGTTCAAAGTAGAGGGGAACGATGTCGAACGGGAGCTTTGGCAGCAGGGCGTCACCGAGCACCGCAGGGGTGGTCAGGCCAGCCATGCCGTTACCCGCGTCCACCACGACCTTTAGGGGTCGCGAACCGGAAAGGTCCACGAGCTTGCGGAGGTATTCGGCATAGTCCTTCAGGATGTCCCGGACACTGATTCGGCCCCGGGTTCCAGCGGCAGGAATGGTGCCGTCGTTGAGGTACTGCTCGGCCAGCGTCTGGATGTCCCTGAGGCCCGTTTCGGAGGAGATGGGCACGGCGCCCGCTTTAGCCATCTTTATGCCGTTGTAGGCGGCAGGGTTGTGACTGGCAGTGAAGGTGGCACCGGCCCTGTTGAGGAAGCCGCAGGCGAAATACAGTTCGTCCGTCGAGATCAGGTCGAGAAGTTCCACGCTGGCGCCGCGGGTTGCTGCACCGTTGGCGAAGGCCTTGCTGAAGTCGGGGGAGGACGGCCGCATGTCGCCGCCCACCAGGATGGTCTGACCTTCGAGCTGCAGGACGTCCACGAACGCTGCCCCCACGGCTTCGACGATTTCGGCGGTGATGGTCTCGCCCACGATGCCCCGGACGTCGTAGGCCTTGAAGGATGCCGAGAGGTCAAAAGTCGTTGTCTGTTCGCTAGTCACGCGCCTTATCTTACGTGGACGCGCCGGAAACCGGGCCTCTGTGGAGGAACAGTGAAGCGGCAGGCCCGCCGTTTTTCCACAGAGCTGCCATCGGTGTGCCCCCTGTCGGGGGTGGCTGGGATACTGAATCAATGGTCGATAACCAGCACGCCACGGTACTTTCGGATTCCACCCCACCCTCCTCTCCGGCAATCTCCTCCTCGTCGCCCACGCACGCGCAGGCGCTTGAGATCCTGCGGGGACTCGTAGGGCATCCGCATGCTGATTTCCACGACGGCCAGTTTGAGGCCATCGAGGCGCTGGTCGACGGCGGTCGGCGGGCTTTGGTGGTCCAGCGTACTGGCTGGGGCAAGTCGGCGGTTTATTTCGTTGCCTCCCTGCTGCTGCGACGCAGGGGTGCCGGGCCGACACTGATCGTCTCGCCCCTGCTGGCCCTGATGCGGGACCAGGTGGCCGCTGCCGCCCGGGCAGGTGTGCGGGCCGTCGCGATCAACTCGGCCAACCAGCTCGAGTGGGACACCGTCCGGGAACAGCTGGCCGCTGATGAGGTGGACGTCCTGCTGGTCTCACCGGAGCGGCTGACCAACCCGGCCTTCCGCGAGAACCAGCTGCCCGAACTTATCCGTCGCACGGGACTGCTGGTGATTGACGAGGCCCACTGCATCTCGGACTGGGGGCACGACTTTCGCCCGGATTACCGGCGTATCGCGGACCTCATCAAGCAGCTCCCGGACACGATTCCAGTGCTGGCCACCACCGCCACCGCCAACTCCCGCGTCGTACATGACATCGAGGAGCAGCTGGGCGCCGGTGTACTCACCATCCGCGGCTCGCTCGGCAGGGAATCCCTGCGACTGGGAGTCCTTGCGTTGCCGGATTCGCGGCAGCGCCTGGGTTGGCTCCTGACTCATCTGGCGGACCTGCCCGGGAGCGGAATCATTTACACACTGACGGTCTCTGCTGCTGAGGACACTGCACGGCTCCTGGCCGAGGCCGGCCACAAGGTGCTGCCCTATACGGGAAGGACAGATCCGGCCGACCGGGAAAGCGCCGAGCAACTGCTGAAAGGCAACCAGGTCAAGGCACTTGTGGCTACATCCGCGCTGGGCATGGGCTTCGACAAACCGGACCTGGGGTTCGTGGTCCACCTGGGCGCGCCGTCTTCGCCGGTGGCTTACTACCAGCAGGTAGGCAGGGCAGGCCGTGGAGCAGCCAATGCGGACGTCCTGCTGCTGCCCGGCTCGGAGGACCGGGACATCTGGCAGTACTTTGCCACGGCTTCCATGCCGTCGGAGGAAAAGGCAGCGGCCGTCCTTGAAGTCCTCGGTGAGGCCGGAACTGCCCTGTCCACTGTGGCGCTCGAGGCCCGGGTGGACCTTCGCCGCACCCCGCTTGAGCTCCTGCTGAAGGTACTCTCCGTGGACGGCGCCGTGGAACGGGTGGGCGGCGGCTGGAGATCCACCGGGCAGCCTTGGATTTACGACGCGGACCGGTACCGGAGAATAGCCCAGGCCCGAATCGACGAACAGGACTCCATGGTCATTTACCAGGACACTGCTGGCTGCCGGATGGAGTACATTACCTCGGTCCTGGATGATGAAGCGGCCCGGGCATGCGGACGGTGCGATAACTGTGCTGGCCGCTGGTTCCCCAGCGAGATTGCCACCGATGCAACCGAAGCGGCCGGCCAGACCCTCAGCAGGGCAGGCGGTGTGCTGGAACCGCGCCTGCAGTGGCCGAGCGGAATGGACCGGCTGGGAGTCCCCGTCAAAGGAAAACTGAAAGCGGGGGAGGGTTTGTCCGATGGGCGATTCCTTGCCCGGCTCACAGACCTCGGCTGGGGTGGGGCACTCCGGGCACTGTTTGCGGCTGGTGCCGAGGACCGTCCAGTGGATCCGGCCATGCTGCAGGCCTGCGTGCAGGTGCTGCGGGAATGGGGCGCCGGAGACAGCCGCACGCCTGGCTGGAGCGGCGCAGGCAGGCCGGCCGCGATCGTGAGCGTGCCGTCGCGGAGCAAACCTGAACTAGTGGGGTCGCTGGCCCGGGGAATTTCGGAGATCGGCCGGATCCCCTATCTGGGTGAGCTGCAGCTTGCCCACGGCGGGCCGACCGGAGGGCGGGGCGGAAACAGCGCCTACCGGCTGGCAGGAGTTTGGGACCGGATCGTGGTGGGTCCCGAGCTGGAGCAGGCGCTCGCGTCCCTTCGGGGCCAGCCGGTAATGCTCATCGACGACCTCGTTGACAGCCGGTGGACGGTTACGGTTGCCGGCAGTGCCCTGCGGCAGGCAGGTGCGGGGCCTGTCCTGCCGCTGGTTCTGGCCCAGGCTGGCTAACGCCGGGGACGACCGTGGCGACACCCGAGGGGGTGTTGCCCGGCTGGTCCGGGGGCGTGTCCCGGGGCTGGTCAGACCCGGAAGTCCCGCGCCGCCTGCCGTTCGGTGTACCGCCCCGGCTGACTTCCGCGCCAGCGTCGTTGGGTAAGAGAAGGCTGTCCACGGTGCTGGCGAGCATCAGGACCGCCATGGCCACGAACGCAAGGCGGAAGGGGGCAGCCGAGTCGTCCAGCAGCGCGGCGAAGGGTAGTCCCGCGAGGGGGTGGCCGGTGTCTGGCGGGCCGACCGCGCGGGCCGGGGTAACGCCGTCGAACGCCCGGATCATCAGGGCAGCCAGGGCGATGCCCGCTCCGGCGGCCAGCTGCACCATTGTCGGCGACACAACGTTGGCGGAGGTCAGGTGATCCGGGATGACATCGGCGTACTGGACGGACGCGTAGGCGGAAAAACCGATGGACCGGAAGGCGCCGCTGCACACCAGCAAGGCGAAAACCAGGGCCTGTGGCGTCTCCGGTGTCAGCAGCGCGCAGAGTAAGAACGTTGCTGCTGAGGCGAGTGATGCTCCCACCAATACCGGTTTGAAACCGAACCTGCGGATCAGCGGCGTGGTGGCGGGCTTGATGCCGATATTGCCGATGAAGACCGCGGCCACCATAATTCCCGCGTGCAGGGGGCTCCAGCCGAAACCGGTCTGGAACATCAGCGGCAGAAGGAACGGGATAGAGCTGATGGTGAGCCGGTAGACGAAGCCCCCGGTGGCCGTGGCGCGGAACGTCCGGGTACGGAAAACGTCGAGATTGAACAAAGGGTGCCGGGCCCGCCGCATCCAGAGCACGGCGGCGGCAAGTGCGGCCACGCCGGATGCGGCACTGATTCCGGCCCAGGGCAGGTCCGGGTGGGAACTCGCCAGCTCGAGCCCTGCCACCAGTGCACCCACTCCGATAGTGGTGAAGCAAAGGCCCGGCCAGTCGAGGCGGCGGCCCTTGTCTCCGGCGATGCCAGGCACCAGCCGAAGTGCCGCGATGAACGCGGCCAGGCCCAGGGGCAGGTTGATGAGGAAGATCCAGTGCCACGAAAGGTAGGTCGTCAGCGCTCCGCCGACCAGGGGTGCGATCACCGGAGCCAGCAGTCCAGGCCAGACCAGGAATGCAGTGGCGCGGAGCAGTTCGGACTTTGGTGTGCCGCGCAGCACTACCAGCGTTCCGACCGGGACCATCATGGCCCCGCCGGCGCCTTGGGCGATCCGTGCCAGCGTCAGGCCGGCCAGGTCCTGGCTCAGCGCGCACGCCAGTGAGGCCAGCGTGAACACGGCGATCGCCAGGCAGAAAATGCGCCGGGCGCCGAAGCGTTCCGCCAGCCAGCCGCTCAGCGGAATGCCGACGGCCACCGTCAGCAGGTAGGCCGTCATGGTGATGTTGACGTCGGCGGCCGGGACGGAGAAGTCCGACGCAATGTTGGGGATGGCAGTGGTGAGGATGGTGCCGTCCAGGAACTCCATGAAGAACGTGGCAGCTACCAGCAATGCCAGCGGGGGACTCCATGTCGGGGTGGTGCCCGCTGCAGCGCTACCTGATGCCATTCGACCATGTTGCCACGCGGCACGCTCCTGTCAGAAGCTCGTTCGCCTATCCGGATGCAGAGGGCTCTGATCTGCGAACAAGGTTAGGAATCAGGGGAATGGCACACCCCGGGAACGCAAAAGACCCCGGTCCAGTGGACCGGGGTCAAACGCGGAGACGGGGGGATTTGAACCCCCGGTCGAGTTTAACCCCGACCCTTCATTAGCAGTGAAGTCCATTCGGCCGCTCTGGCACGTCTCCAGTTGCTATTCCTAGCCCACCAAGGATACGCAGATCCGGCCATGCAGTGCAAAACGGCCAACGCGGGTTCAGGATCCCCCGCCGGCCAGTGCCTTCCACAGGAAATGCTGGCTGCGGGCCTGCAGCGCTGCGGCCTGCCGGTTGTCCGATGCCCCGGCATGGCCGCCTTCGAGGGCCTCGTGGAACCAGACGTTGGGGATGCCCATGGCCTGCATACGGGCCGCCATCTTGCGTGCCTGCACGGGCCCGACGCGGTCGTCGGAGGTCGCCGTCCAGATGAATGTCTCCGGGTATTCCACGCCGTCACGCAGCAGGTGGTACGGCGAGAAGGTGCGAATGAACTCCCACTGCTCGGGGACGTCCGGGTCCCCGTATTCCGCGATCCATGAGTGGCCGGCGGAGAGCCGCGTGTAGCGTCGCATGTCCAGTAGCGGCACGCCGCAGGAGACTGCCCCGAACAGTTCCGGATACCGGGTGAGCATGTTGCCCACCAGCAGCCCGCCGTTGGAGCCGCCCACGCAGCCCAGCCGCTCCCGCGATGTCACCCCGCGGGAGATCAGGTCGCGGGCCACGGCCGCGAAGTCCTGGTACGCCTTGTGCCGGTTCTCCTGCAGCGCGGCGCGGTGCCATGCGGGTCCGTACTCGCCCCCGCCGCGGATGTTCGCCACCACGTAGACGCCGCCGCGGGAGTGCGGCGTCCCGCCGTCGGCGCCGGGCAGGCCGGTAGTGCGCCGTTCCAGCCACGCCCGGCCCACAGTCCCGCTGTATGCCGGGGTGCGCGAGATTTCGAACCCGCCGTAGCCGGAAAGCTGGGTCGGGTTCTGTCCGTCCAGTGCCAGCCCGCGCGCGGCGATCTGGAAGTACGGCACCCGCGTGCCGTCGTCGGACACGGCGAAGTGCTGCTCCACCTCGTAGTCACCGTCGGCAAAGTACGACGGCGACGCCTTCACCACCGCGTGCCGGCTCACCACGCCGGGGACCCCGCCGTCGCCGTGCTTGCGTTCCAGCGTGCCGCGCATGAGGGTGCTGGGGGTGGTGAAACCGGTGGCGACCAGCCAGAAGTCGTCGCCCGCACCGCCGTCGGCCGCTGCCTTGTCCTCGTCGTCCACGGCGTAGGCGTTGACATCGTGCAGCGGCGGGCAGGCGTCCAGGGGAGAAACGGCCCACGCGGAACCGGAAGAACCGGCCTGCGACGGATCCAGCACCCGGATCTCCGAGGAGACGTCCTTCAGGAGGTTCAGCAGCAGGAAGCTTCTGGTCCAGCTCCAGGACTGCAGTGAGGTGTGCGCGTCCGGAGCGAACAGGACAACGAGGTCCCGGCTCCCGGCCAGGTAGTCCGCGAAAGGCGCCGCCAGCAGCGACCCGGCCGGGTAGGTGGTCCCGTTGAGCGGCCAGTCCTGCTGCGGGCGGAACAGCAGCCACTCCCGGTGCGCACTGATGTTGACGTCGGTGGGAACGTCGATGGCCACCCACCCGCCGTCCCGCCACACCAGGTTGGTTCGGTTGAAGAAGTCGATGCAGTCAACGGCGAAGGTCCGCTCGAAGCCCGGCGTGGAATCGTGCGCCACCACGGCCATCATGTGGTCCTGGGGCACCTCGAACAGCCGTGGCGCGGACTCAAGGCTGGTGCCGCGGTCGAGGGTTACGGCGGTCCGGGCGTAAGAGGATGCCGTGGCCGGAAGCCCGGCAGCGGTGGAGGCGACAAGCAGCGTGTCCGCATCGAGCCATGAGACGTTGCCCTTCGCCGTCGGAAGGTCGAAGCCGCCGGACGCCGGGTCAACGAACGCCCGCGCCTCGACATCGAACTCGCGGTACCGGTTCGCGTCCCCTCCGTCGGGGGAGAGTGCCAGGAGCGCCAGTCGATAGGGTTCACCGGCGGGAGGCCGCAGGAACGTGGCGCCGTGGAAAACCCACTCCTGGCCTTCCGCGGCCGACAGGGCGTCCACATCGAGCAGGACCTCCCACTCGGGCGAGTCCGAGCAGTAGCTTTCCCACGTGGTGCGCCGCCACAGGCCCTTGGGGTTCTCCCGGTCCTTCCAGAAGTTGTAGTACCAGTCGCCGCGCTTGCCCACCATGGGGATGCGGTCGGTGGAATCGAGGACCTCGAGGATGCTGCTTTCCAGCCCGGCGTATTCCGCGTCCTCCAGCAGGTCCTCCGTGCGGGAGTTCTGCTCACGGACCCAGGCCAGCTGTTCCTCGCCGTAGATCTCCTCCAGCCAGACGTTCTCGTCGGTGGGTTCGGGCGAGGTGGCGGGGCCGGACACGGGCGCAGGATCAGCAGCAGTGGTGGTCATGCGCCCCATCCAAACAACATCCCCCGGGGCTGGCAAGTCAAGCGATGGGCCCACACCGTGCTTTCAGCCCGTACTCTGGATGCCGTGGAAATAACGCAGAGCACCCGGGTCGTCATCATTGGCGCCGGCCCGCGGGGCACCAGCGTTCTGGAGCGCCTGCTCGCGCACGCCGCGGCTGCCGGGCCACGGGTGCGCCTCCACATCGACGTCGTGGATCCGTTCCCGGCCGGCCCCGGCCATGTGTGGCAGCCGGAGCAATCGCGCCTGTATCTCATGAACACGCAGTCCTTCTACCCCACAGTGATTCCACAGGATCCCGCGCTGCCCGCCCCGCTTGCCGGCACCACGTTCGACCAGTGGCGGATCCACCAGCAGCGCAACCCGATGCCCGGGCTCACAGCCGATGAACGAGCAGAACTGGCCGTCCTGGGCGCCAGCGACTTCCCCAGCCGCGCCCTCTACGGCCGCTACCTGCGCAGCACCCTCGAGGAACTGGTGGCCAGCGCGCCCGCCGGTGTCACTGTCGCCTTCCACGAGACAGAAGCGGTGTCGGTGCGCCCGTCGGGCCAGGGAGGCCCGGCAAACGGGGGAACGTACGACGTCGGCCTGGCCGCCGGGGGACCGCTGCGCACCAACGCGGTGGTGCTTGCGCTGGGGCACGTGCCGTCCCGGCTGAACCACGAACAGCGCGGGCTGCAGGCCGCGGCGGAGCAGCTGGGCCTGCACTATCTGCCCCCGGCGGTGCCTGCGGACGTGGACTGGGACCGGATCCCGGCGGGCGAAACCGTCCTGGTGCGCGGCATGGGGCTGAACTTCTTCGACACGATGGGCCAGCTCACCGAGGGCCGTGGGGGCAAGTTCGTGGGCAACGGTGGCCGCCTCCGGTACGAGCCCTCCGGCCAGGAGCCCGTCATCATTGCCGCTTCCCGTCGAGGTACCCCGTACCGGGCCAAGGCCGCGCTGGAAGGCTACTATCCGGCGTCGGTATCGTTGCGCTACCTCACTGAGGCGGCGCTGGAACGCTTCCGGACGGCCGGCATCACCCCCGGCTTCGATCACGACCTCTGGCCGCTGCTCCACCGCGACGCCCTCTGGGCCTACTACTCCACGCTGGTGCGCTCGCAGCCCTCCGCCGTCTCCGACTCCGCTGCCTTCCTCTCCGCGCTTGAGGAGGCCCTGCACCCGCACGCGCACAGTGCAGGCAACTGGGAGGATGCGGTGGAAAGCGTGCTGGCGGTCCACGTCGGGCCCCGCCACCGGCTGGACCTGCCCGGCCTGGCCGCCCCGCTGGCGGGCCGTTCTTTCCCTTCCCGCGCTGCGCACGACGGCGCCGTGGTGGAATACCTGCTGGACGATGCCCGCCGCTCCGCCCTCGGCGAGGACGATCCCGTCAAGATGGCCATCGGCGCACTCCACCATGGGCGTGCCGTGCTTAAGACGGCAGTGGCCGACGGCGGCATCACCGACGCTTCCTGGGTCGCCGGGCTGCGTGGCTGGTTCGAGTCATTCGTGGAGGGGCTGGCCAGCGGCCCGCCGGCCCTGCGCTCCGAGCAGCTGGCGGCGCTTGCGGGGGCCGGGGTGGTGAGCTTTGTGGGCCCGGATCCCAAGTTCGATGTGGACCGCAAGGAGCGGATGTTCACTGCAACGTCCCCCTGGGTGGAGGGCGGCCCGGTGCGGGCCCGGACCATGGTGGAAGCCCTGGCGCCGGGCAACCGGGTCTCGGCGAACAGCTCACCGGTCCTGGAACAGCTGCTGGCCGACGGGCTGGTCCGGCCCCGGCTGATGATGACCGCCGAGGGGGCCCCGGTGCAGTCCACCGGCCTCGATGTGGTCCCGCACCCGTACCGCCCGCTGGCGGCCAACGGGTCGGTGACGGAGGGGCTGTACGTGCTCGGGCTGCAGCTGTCGTCCTCACAGTGGGGCACAGCTATTGCCGCGGAGGCCCTGCAGGAGGGCGGCCCGGTTTACCAAAGTGGCCAGCGCACCCTGCGCGACGCAGACGAAATCGCTGCCGCGATACTGCACCGCGGCGCTCCAACGTTGGCAAATTTTACCTAGACAGTGGAATAACCCGGGTTTAGGCTAAGCGGCATTGGGGGAATCCACAGGTAACTAACAGCCGGAGTCAAGCATGCCACAAAGCAGTAGATTGGTTGTTTTTGCAGCACTAAGTACCCTCGCCCTGTCAGCATTGGGGTTGACAGCCGCCGTCGCACACCCGGACGGACAACACGGTATGGACGAGGGCCATCTGAAAGGAACGGGGGCCACCGGGAACATCGAACTGGTGGACAAGGTCAAGCTCACAGATACGCCGGACCTGATCGCCGATGTCACTGTCTCACCCGATGGAAACACTGCATTCCTGGCCAACTGGGGGGAGCCGGACTGTGCCGGTCCGGAGACCGGCGGGCAGACCAGCCCGGATGCCGGTGTCTATATCGTGGATATCTCCACGGTGGACCAGGCCAATCCCGCGCCGGGCAGCGAGCCCAAGCGCATCGGGTTCATCCCCGCGCACCAGGACAGCCGGCCGGGCGAAGGCCTGCAGGTTCTGAACATCACTACCCCCAGCTTCACCGGGGATGTGCTGGTGGTCAACAATGAACAGTGCGGAAAGAACGGCAAGGGCGGCGTATCGCTCTATGACGTGACGAACCCGAGCAACCCCAAGAAGCTGTCCGAGAACTTTGGCGACCGGGAACCCGGCAGCCGGGACAGCAACCAGATCCACAGCGTGTTCGCCTGGGATGCAGGAGACAAGGCTTACGTCGTGGTCTCGGACAACGAAGAGAACACCGACGTGGACATCTTCGACATCAGCAAGCCGCAGCGCCCGACTGTCGTCGCTGAGTACGACCTCAACGACTTCAAAGTGGACCAGCCGAAGATCGGACTGACCGACTCTTTCATCCATGACATGGTGGTCAAGGAGATCGACGGAGACTTCATCATGCTGGCGTCCTACTGGGACGGCGGCTACGTCCTGATGAATGTGAACAACCCGGCTGATGCCAAGTTCCTCGGGGACACCGACTTCGCCGACATCGATCCGGAACTCCTCGAATCCCTCGGCACGTCACTGACTCCCGAGGGGAATGCCCACCAGGCGGAGTTCACCAAGGACAACCGGTTCTTCATCGCCACGGACGAGGACTTCGCCCCGTACCGCACCGATGAATTCAAGATCACCAGCGGCGACCACGCGGGCACGTACCCGTCCGTGATGGTGGGCGGCGGGCAGGCTCCGGCCATCCTCGATGACCTGACGCTCAACGGCCCTGTGGTTTACGGCGGCTACGGCTGCCCGGATTCCGCGGCGCTTCCCACGCCGGAGAGCGTTCCCGGATACTTGGAGTCACTGGAGCCGGGCGAGGAATCAATCATCGTGCTCCAACGGGGCCCGGTCGGGGACTCGAGCGCTCCTGAAGGCGCCTGCTTCCCGGGCGAGAAGGCCCACCAGGCTGTGCTTGCCGGCTGGGATTCCGTCCTGTTCGTGAACCACCACAACGGTGACGCTGCCGGCGGGGAACCGTTCTGCGGGTCGGGCGCGTTCGTCGATGAGGTCGTGGCAGTCTGCACCACCCATGCAGCCTTCCACCGCCTCTTCAACATCGACCCGCTCGAGGCACCGTGGAGCTACCCGGAGAACATCGCCCTCGGCACTATCGGCGCCGAGATCGAGGTCGGCTCTGTATTCGATGGCTGGGGCTACGTGCATCTGTTCGACGCCGCAACCCTGCAGGATCTGGACACGTTCGCCATCCCGGAGGCCCACGATCCTGCCTACGCGTTGAAGTACGGTGACCTGAGCGTCCACGAAGTAGCGGTGGACCCGCAGGATCCGTCCATGGCGTATCTGTCCTACTACTCCGGCGGCCTCCGCGCCGTGCAGATCCAGTGCGGCGACCCCGCCGACAACACCACATGCGAGCTCGTGGAGGTTGGCAGCTACCTGGACAAGGCCGGAAACGACTTCTGGGGAGTGGAGACCTTCATTGGCGAGGATGGCAAGACCTATATCCTCGGCAGTGACCGGGACAACGGGCTCTGGATCTTCACCAACCCGTAGGAATCATCAAGGACAGCAGGGGCAGGGTCGGCCACGCCGACCCTGCCCCTGCTGTGTTGATTCAGCGTCCGGGTTTCGTCCCGCTCCTGGCCAGCTGTGCGGCGACCGGCAGGTCGAGACCCACCAGCACAGGGTCGTGATCGCTGGACCTGAAGGGGCCCGCCGTATAGAAGTCCACAATGTTGTAGTTGTGCCTGCTGTACTCGAGGGCGACGGACTCCACGGAATTGATGTTCCAGATGTCCGCGCCGGTGACGGCGGCATCAGCGGCAGGGGAAGCAAGCACATAGTCCAGGGAGCCCACCCGGCCGCCAAAGAGATACGAGTGCTTGGCGGTACCGTCTGCGTTGCGTGCCTTCGTGTTCTGGTTGATGTAGCCTGCGGCGGCCAGGACGTTCATGGGGTCTTCCTTGGCGTACGAGTTGAAATCTCCGACCAGGAAGACTTTGTCCGTTTTCTTCTCCTTTTGGACTGACGATGCGAATGTGAGCAGCGATTTCGCTTGTGCCGTCCTGGCCAGGTTGGAAGCGCCTTGGCCCTGGTCCGTGTCATCGTGTGTCGCGGCTGATCCCTTGGACTTGAAGTGGTTGGCGATCGCGATGAACTTCGTGCTGCCCGCGCCACCTACGGGTTTGAATGCCTGCGCCAGCGGCTTCCGGGCGTTGGAGAAGGCCTCGGTGTCGTTGTGGATGATGGAATCGCCGAGGGGCTCTACCGCTGCCTTGCGGTAGATAAAGGCAGTCCGGATCACGTCTTCGTCGCTCAGTTCAGGCCTTTCCGCCGGTGACCGGACGTAATCCCACACTCCGGGCTGGACGGCATCCAACGCCGCAACGAGCCGGGCGAGTGCGTCATCGCGGTCTTTGCCAAATTTGGCGGAGTTCTCGATCTCCATGAGTGCGGCGACGTCCACGCCGGCAGAGCTGATGGCGCTGACAATCTTGTCCTGCTGGCGTTTCAGGTTCTCCGCATTGGCGGCTCCACGCGCATCGCATCCGCCGCGGACGGTCACCGGGTTTCCTTCGCGGTCGTGGTAGTAGGAACATCCGCTGAGCGTGTCGCCGGTGGTGGTGAAGTAATTCAGTACGTTGAAGGTTGCCAATGTGATGTTGCCGCCCACGGCCTCCGGTGTCTGGGTGCGGGTGGTCCCAAACCTTGCCGGTTGAACCGAATCTTGGTTGGCCGTTGTCAGATGGGCCAGCGGCTGGAACTTCCAGGAGTTGTTGGCGTATCCAAGCACCACGTTGGTGGCGAAGGTTACCGGTGAGCCCACCCTGACGGGGTCAGCGGCGGTCAGGTACGGCAAGGCTTCAGCCTTGGTGGTGGCGTCCTTGAGGAAGTTGGTGCTGGCCCCGTCGTCCAGCTTGATGCCGCGGGCGGCGTTGTCCGCCACCACGGCGTTATATTCGGCCGAGCCGTACGGTGCCACCGCGGTGGGCTGCACCATCGGCGTGGTCCCTCCGGCCAGGCCGATCTCGCCGTACTGGTTCAGCGAGTAGTTGTCGCTGACCGTCATGGGGCCTTGGGGCGCCAGCAGCATGCCCTCCAGCGATTCACGGAAGGCTTCCGCGGCGGGGAGGCTGAAGGTGGTGGCCTTGACCTCCGGTGCGGGGTCGGTGAGCTTGGTGAGGCCGGCGGCGTCCGCCACGCTGACCTGGGTCATGCCGTAGTACTCGGATACGGTGCCGGCTACTTCGACGAAGTCGCCGATCTGCACCGAACCCACGGTGGCGGGGGAGTAGACGAAGATGCCGTCCGACGCCGCGTGGTTGGCCGGGGTGAGGTCTCCGCCTGTGCCCGGGGTCTGGATGTAGTAGCCGGCGAAGCCGCCGGTGGGGAAGGCGGCGGTGACCCTGCCGCGCGTCGTAACGCCGGCGCCAGCGAGCGGGCTCGTGGTGCCGGTACCCTGGATCTCCGCGATGGTGGTGGCAGCACCCGGGTCCGCGGGAGGGTCCGTCGGTGTGGTGGCGGGACCGGACTGCGGGGTGATCTCGGCCTTCAGCGCGAAGTCAGCTGAGTTGTCGTTGGTGTCGGCAAAGTTGCTGCGGTTCAGGCTCTTCACGTCGGTGTTGCTGGCCGGAGCGGTGGCGGCCCTCGTTTCGAAGGTGTTGGACGTGCCGTAGCCCAGCAGGTCCGCCACTCCGGCCGGTTCGATCACGGAGCCGGTGGCCAGGCCGCCCAGCGCGGTGGACTGCTTGGCGAGGATGAGGGTGCCGGTGGTGCCGGAGGGGTTGAAGCCCGTGGCGGTGACGTCGGCCGCGGGGAGCTCAGGAGCGGTGGATGTGGAGCTGTTGGAACTGGCCTTGATGAGGAAGTAGCCCCGGGCGGGGATGGTCCCGGCAAGGGCTGCCACTCCGGTAGGCGCGGACGTGCCGGTGGCTGAGCGGTACTGGATGGACCAGCCGTCCAGCGAAACGGGTGCGTCAGAGGAGTTGTACAGTTCAACGAACTTGTTTTTATAGGCCGCTCCCGCGCTGCCGCCGCTGAGATAAGCCTCGTTGATCACGACCGGGGAGGTGCCGGCCGCCGTGGCTCCCGGGACGGCTGCCAGCGGAGCTGCAGTGAGCCCCGCTGACAGAACCGCGCCCAGTGCCAGGGTCCAGAATTTGGTCTTCATCCGCTCTTACTTTCCTAGGCCAAGTGGTGTCCGGCACAGCAAAGCAGTCGTGGGTGAACACAGGGTGGATGGCGGACGACGCCCTTAGCCGATGATCTTGAACGTTGCCCCCGTAGGGTCAGCCAGGGACGCCACGCGCCCGAACGGAGAGTCTTCGGGCCCGTCAAGGACGGTGGCGCCAAGGGCCACGGCCCTTTCGATCGAGTCATCGGTGTTCTCCACGTTGAAGTACACCTGCCAGTGCGACGGAACATCGTCGGAAAGGTAGCCGGAGGCATCCATGATGCCTGCCTTGGCTTCGTTCCCGGCTCCAAGGGTGGTGTAGCGGAACTCTTCGGTGTCGCTCATAACGGTGGTGTCCCAGTTGAAAACGTCCTGGTAGAACTTCACCGCAGCGTCGTAGTCCTTGGTGTGCAGTTCGTGCCATGCGGCGGTGCCCGGTTCTGCCACGAGCTCGTAGCCGCCCATTTCCCGGGGCTGCCACACACCGATTGCCGCGCCCCCGGCGTCGCCGAAGAAGGCCATGTGGCCCTGCTCCGGCACGTCCATCGGTGCAACATACACCTGGCCGCCGTGGGCGGTCACGGCTTCCGCGGTGGCCTCGGCGTCGTCAGTACGGAGATAGGTGGACCACGCATCCGGCATGCCGGCCTGCTCCGCGTCCTTCTGCATGAGGCCGGCAACGGCCTTTCCCTGCTTGTAGGCGGTGGTGTATCCGCCGTATTTCTCCTGGTCGCCGGTCTGGTATTCCCAGCCAAGGGTGGCAACAGCAACGACCCTATGCCCCGGCCATGGCAGTTTCAATGGTCTGTTCCGGCCAGGAAGACGGCTCCGGAAACGACGGAACCCCGGCGGCCAACTGCTGGCGCACCGGGGTTCCTTTCGCGGAAGGTAAGAGATTCGAACTCTTGGTACGGGGTTACCGCACACTAGTTTTCAAGACTAGCTCCTTCGGCCGCTCGGACAACCTTCCTCACCCAGTAGTGTTTCATAGGGCATTGCCTGCCACAAAACACGGCCGCGAACATCTCCGGGACGTGCCGGCAGGCGGGCGTCGAGTAAGCCAAGGAACGGGAGTGGTGCATGAAAGCGGTCTACATTTCGGAACCGGGCGGACCCGAGGTGCTGCAACTGCGCGATGTGCCGGCTCCGGTGCCGGGTCCCGGGGAGGTGCTGATCGACGTCGTTGCCGCCGGCCTGAACCGTGCGGATGTCCAGCAGCGCCGGGGCTTCTACCCCCCTCCGCCCGGCGCTTCGGAGGTCCCGGGCCTGGAGGTTTCCGGGCGTATCGCGGGTTTCGGCCCGGACGTCGCAAAGCCCTTCTCCGTCGGGGACAGGGTGGTGGCCCTCCTTGCAGGCGGCGGGTACGCCCAGCAGGTGGCCGTCCCGGCGGAGCAGGTCCTGCGGGTGCCGGACGGCGTGGACCTGGTCACCGCCGCTTCCCTCCCGGAAACCGCCGCCACCGTCTATTCGAACCTGGTGATGACAGCCCAGCTGCAGCCCGGCGAGACGGTCCTCATCCACGGTGCCACCGGCGGCATCGGCACCATGGCCATCCAGCTCGCCAAGGCATTGGGCGCCCGGGTAGCCGCAACCGCCGGCACGGCCGAGAAGGTCAGCACAGCCACCGCGTTCCTCGGCGCCCACATCGGCATCAACTACTCCGAAGAGGACTTTCCGGAGAGCCTGCGCCGGCAGAACGGCGGCAAGGGCGCCGACGTGATCCTGGACGTCGTAGGTGCCAAGTACCTGCCGCAGAATGTCGACGCGCTCGCGGACTACGGCCGGCTCGTGGTCATTGGCCTGCAGGGCGGCACCAAGGGGGAACTGGACCTGGGTATGCTGCTGCGCAAGCGGGCCGCCGTCGTCGCGACCGCGCTGCGCCCCCGCCCGGTGGCCGAAAAGGGTGCCATTATGGACGCTGTACGGGAAGCCGTCTGGCCGCTGGTCGCTGACGGCAGCATCCGCCCACTGGTGGCAAGGACATTCCCGCTGGACCAGGTGCAGGAAGCACACCGCTACTTCGATTCCGGTGAGCACGTGGGCAAGGTCCTGCTGGCGATGTAGCCCGGCCGAATACCCGAGGAGCCGCATGTCCGTCCGCTACAGCCTTCTTGCCCTGTTGCACCAGCCGCGCTACGGGTACCAGTTGCGCGCCGAGTTCCAGAACCGCACGGGCGGCACCTGGCCGCTCAATATCGGACAGGTGTACACCACCCTGGAGCGGCTGGAGCGCGACGGTCTGGTGACCAAGGCAGCGGACGACGACGGCGCGCACTTGGTTTACAGCCTCACCGAAGCGGGGGAGGCAGAGGTCCGGACCTGGTTCGCTGCCCCGGTGGACCGGAGCGCTCCGCCGCGGAACGAACTCGCGATCAAGCTGGCGCTCGCCGTCACCCTCCCGGGGGTGGACGTGCCCGCGGTGATCCAGGCGCAGCGGGCCGCGTCCATGACCGCGCTGCAGGATTACACGAAAGCACGCCGCGACCTGGTCCCGGTCCAGCGCGCTGGGGATACTGCCGGTCTGCTGGTCCTGGATTCGCTGATCTTCCAGACTGAAGCCGAAATCCGCTGGCTGGACCTGTGCGAGGCGCGGCTGGTGCAGCAGACGCAGCTGAACGGCCAGGCCTAGGCCGGGGGACGCCGCCGTCGTTCGCCGCCGCGTCCGCACCGCTTGCCGCACCACGCCGCCGGGCAGCCAAAAAACCTGCCCAACCTGCTTGCGCCGTTGGTAGGGTTCGTCCAGAACACGTGTATTGACTCTCAAGGAGGAGACATGGCCGAAACCCCAGATCCACGGAAGAACCCGCCGCCGGCGGGCGGCTCCGTGGCCACGGAACTGCCGCCTGCGGGCGTGGACCCGGCGGTCCGCGAAGCGGAGGACCGCAGATGGACGCCGGGCAAGATCGCACTCTGGGCAGGCATCGCCCTCCTGGGTGGTGTCGCCTGGTTCATGCTGGCGATCATCCGCGGCGAAACCGTCAACGCGATCTGGTTCGTGTTCGCATCCGTCTGCACCTACCTGATCGCCTACCGGTTCTACTCCAAGGTGATTGAACGCTTCATCACCAGGCCGGACGACCTCCGCGCCACCCCCGCCGAATACAAGGCTGACGGCAAGGACTACGTCCGGACGGACCGCAACGTCCTGTTCGGCCACCATTTCGCAGCCATCGCCGGCGCCGGCCCGCTGGTGGGCCCGGTCATCGCTGCGCAGATGGGCTACCTGCCCGGCACCATCTGGATCATCGTCGGCGTGGTGCTGGCTGGTGCGGTGCAGGACTACCTGGTGATGTTCTTCTCCATGCGCCGCGGCGGCCGCTCCCTGGGCCAGATGGCCCGCGAAGAACTGGGCGTCATCGGTGGTACTGCCGCGCTCATCGCCACCCTGCTCATCATGGTGATTATCGTCGCGATCCTGGCGCTCGTCGTCGTCAACGCCCTGGGTGAAAGCCCGTGGGGCGTCTTCTCGGTGGGCCTGACAATCCCCATCGCCCTGTTCATGGGCGTCTACCTGCGCTACCTGCGGCCGGGCAAGATCATGGAGGTTTCCGTGATCGGGTTCGTGCTGCTGATGGCCGCCATCATCGGCGGCGGCATCGTGGCCGAGACTCCGTGGGGCGCCGAGATCTTCAGCCTGGACAAGGTGACCATCGCCTGGGGCCTGATCATCTACGGCTTCATCGCCGCGGTCCTGCCCGTCTGGCTGCTGCTGGCTCCCCGTGACTACCTCTCCACGTTCATGAAGATCGGCGTGATCGTGATGCTGGCTCTGGCCATCATCGTGGTCCGCCCGGAAATCAACGTGCCGGCGTTCAGCGAATTCGCCAGCCGCGACAACGGGCCCGTGTTCCCGGGTGCGCTCTTCCCGTTCCTGTTCGTCACCATCGCCTGCGGCGCCCTGTCCGGGTTCCACGCGCTGATCTCCTCCGGGACCACGCCCAAGCTCGTGGAGAAGGAACGCCAGACCCGGTACATCGGGTACGGCGGAATGCTGATGGAGTCATTCGTGGCCATCATGGCCCTGGTGGCCGCCATCTCCATCGACCGTGGCCTGTACTTCGCCATGAACTCGCCGGTGGCTTTGACCGGCGGCACCGTGGAAACCGCGGCAACGTGGGTGAACAGCCTGGGCCTCTCAGGGGTCAACCTCACGCCGGACATGCTCGCTGAAACGGCCCGGAACGTGGGCGAGGAAAGCATCGTTTCCCGCACGGGCGGTGCCCCGACGCTCGCCGTTGGCCTGGCGCACATCATGCAGCAGTTCATCGGCGGCACCGCCATGATGGCGTTCTGGTACCACTTCGCCATCATGTTTGAGGCACTGTTCATCCTCACCGCAGTGGACGCCGGCACCCGCGTGGCCCGCTTCATGCTGCAGGACTCGATCGGTAACTTCGTGCCGAAGTTCAAGGAACACTCATGGCGGCCCGGGGCCTGGCTCTGCACCGCCATCATGGTGGGGGCTTGGGGCGCCGTGCTCCTGATGGGCGTCACCGACCCGCTGGGCGGCATCAACACGCTGTTCCCGCTGTTCGGCATCGCCAACCAGCTGCTCGCAGCCATCGCACTGTCTGTGTGCCTGGCCATCGTGGCCAAGCAGGGGACATTCAAGTACCTGTGGATCGTGGCACTTCCGCTGGCATTCGCCGCGGTGGTCACCATCACCGCGAGCTACCAGAAGATCTTCTCCTCCACCCCGGCCGTGGGCTACTTCGCCAACAATGCAGCGTTCAGCAAGGCGCTGGCGGACGGCAAGACCGAGTTCGGTACCGCCAAGACCGTGGCCGCCATGGAAGCCGTGGTGCGCAACACAGCCATCCAGGGCTGGCTGTCGGTGATCTTCGTGGTGCTGAGCATCATCGTGATTACGACGGCGGTGCTCGCCACCATCAAGGCGTTCCGGTCCCATTCGACGGGCCAGCCCGTGCCCACCAATGAGGATCCCGCGCTTCCGTCGCGGGTCTTCGCCCCGGCCGGCCTGGTGCCGACGCCCGCTGAACGGCAGTTGCTGGCCGAATGGGAGAAGGTCCCGGCCGAGCTGCGCTTCGAAAGGGCAGGACACCACTAATGATCGACGGACTGGTCCGCGGGCTCCGGGGGATCGCCGGGTACCTGCGCGGGGTGCTGGGAGCAGACGCCTACGCCAAGTACCTGGAGCACCACCGTGCCTGCGGCCACCCCTCGGCACCGCTCAGCGAACGGGAATTCTGGCGGGACAAAACGGACCGGCAGGACACCAACCCGCAGGGCCGGTGCTGCTGATTGTGCCCGCAGCGGCTATGGCTAGGGACAAGCCCGGACCAAGGCCCGGGGCCGCTTCATGGAGTGGGCCCCGGGCCGATCGCTCGTGAGAGTATGAACGCATGAGCGATCCGAACGACACTCAGGCAACGGGCGGGCTTCCCGTTGACGGCGATTCCGAGGACACCCCCATGGAGGGGACGCCCGTGGACAACGGAGGGCCCGCAGTCGACGGTTCACTTGGTGGCGCGCGTGCGCCCGGCAACCAGCCTGGGCAGGGCGGCAAGCCCCGCGGCAGCAACCTGCATGACCTTGTGGACGAACCGGCCAAGGTGATGCGGATTGGCACCATGATCCGGCAGCTCCTTGAAGAGGTGAAGTCCGCCCCGCTGGATGACGCTGCCCGCGGGCGGCTCGCCGAAATCCATGAGCGTTCCATCAAGGAGCTCGAGGACGGCCTGGCGCCGGAGCTGGTGGCGGAGCTGGAGCGCATCAGCCTGCCCTTCACCGAGGACGGAGCGCCCTCCGATGCCGAGCTCCGGATTGCCCAGGCGCAATTGGTGGGCTGGCTAGAGGGCCTCTTCCACGGCATCCAGACGGCCCTCGCCGCCCAGCACGCAGCCCGCGAACATGCGGCCGCCCAACTGCAGATGCGCCAGCTTCCCCCGGGTACGGTCATCGCCCCCGGCGTCATCATCGGCGAGAACGGAGAACCACAGCGTGCCCCTGCCGGGCAGCACCAGCAGCCCCAGGGCAAACCCGGCCAGCGCGAAGACCCGGACCATGGTCCGGGCCAGTACCTCTAAGGCCGCGGTTGGGCTTTTTCAGCGCCGCCCGGCAGGGGCGGAAGGATGACGCGGAACTCGGCCGGGGCCTGTGGCGCCGCGCCCACGACCGCTTCCAGCGCGGCCTGGACCGGTTCCACCAGGTCCTGGAGGGGGTTGAGGACGACCAGCTCTACGACGAACTGGTGGAAATAGCCAACAGCCTGGCGGCCCTGCTGGTCCGGGTCCGGGCCATCTGCATGGAGGCTCAGCGGCGTTCACCCAGTGACGGGCTGGACATTCCGGACTCGCTTTCCGCCGTCCACCGTGCCCTGTCCAAAGCCGGAAATTCGTTGGCCACCACGGCGGAAGCCGCCGCGATGCTCCGCCTCGCCGTCGGTCCGGTTCCGGTCGGAGCTGCTTCCGTACGGAGGCGCGCCGAGGCGGTCTTCCAGCAGATTGGCGAAGCCGAGGCGGCCCTCGGTGCGTCCGGCACCCCGCCGGGGGAGGCCTCGGAAATTCCGGGTTAAGCGCCTGGCTTAGTTGCCCTTGTTCGACTGCTTCCTGCGGACCAGGTTTGGCAGGATGAGTCCATGACACTTTCACCGACTCTGACTTTCAACGACGGAAACACCATCCCCCAGCTCGGCTATGGCGTGTGGCAGGTTGAGGACGACGTAGCGGAGAAGGTGGTCCGCCTGGCGTTCGAAGCCGGCTACCGCCACATCGACACCGCAAAAATCTACGGCAACGAGGCAGGCGTGGGCCGTGCGATCGCTTCCTCCGGGCTGTCCCCGGAGGAACTGTTCATCACCACCAAGCTGTGGAACTCGGATCAGGGCTATGAATCCACGCTGGCTGCCTTCGAGGATTCGATGGACCGGCTGGGCCTGGAAACCCTGGACCTGTACCTCATCCACTGGATGCAGCCGAAGCAGGACAAATACGTGGACACGTGGAAGGCCCTGATCGAGCTGCAGAAGCGCGGCCGGGTCCGCTCCATCGGCGTCTCCAACTTCACGGCAGAGGGCCTGCAGCGGCTGATCGACGAGACCGGCGTTGTCCCGGCCATCCACCAGATCGAGCTGCACCCGTATTTCGGCCAGCGTGAGTTGCGCGAGTTCGGTGCGGCCAAGGGGATCCTGACCCAGGCCTGGTCGCCGCTGGGACAGGGCGGGGAACTGCTGGAGGACCCCACCGTGGCGGACATCGCCGCCAAGCACCAGGCCACTCCAGCGCAGGTAGTCATCGCGTGGCACCTGGCCATCGGCAACGTGGTGATCCCCAAGTCCGTGACGGAATCACGGATCCGGGAAAACTTCGCCGCCCTGGACGTCACCCTGGACGCCGGCGACATTGAAGCGATCAACAAGCTCGACCGCACGCCTGCGGGTGAGGGCAGGATCGGGCCCGACCCGGCAGTCTCCGACTTCGCCTAGGTGCTGTGACCCATTAGGTGCTGTGATCCGGTAGGTGCCTTGAACCAGGCGGCTGCTACTAGGCGGCGACGCGGCCCAGTTCCACCGGAACGGCGTCGATCACGGCCCAGCCGTCCTGGTCGCGGCAGTTCCGGCTGGCGAAGCACTCGGCCTCGGCCAGGGTGTCAAAAACCTCGGAGCGGGCACGGCCGCAGTCAGCGTCGAAGTACGTGACGTGAAATTCCTGTACGGGTTGGTTCTCCATAAATCCAGTGTGCAACCGGGGTCTGACATTTTGAGGAATCAGCTCCGCGTGTTGTCGAACCGGAGCACCCGCTCCTGCGCCAGCATGGCGGTACGCGCTGCTTTATCAGCCGCGCGTACCGCCTGTTTTGCTTCTGCGGAGGTATTGCCCAGAGCACGGCGCAGCCGCTCCAGCTCCTCGTCGGCAGCCTTGAGCCGGTTCCGGAGCGCCGAGGTCTCTTCCTGAAGAGCCGCCACGCGGTTCCGGGTTTCCTCGGCGTTGGCTTGAAGTTCGGCGGCACGGGCAGCGGCCTCCTCCTCCGCAGCCTGGGCTTCTGCCAGCGCGATCCGGGCTTTCTCGAGGGCGCTGGGGGACGGTGGCCGCGGCGCCTGCCGGACCGCCTCCAGCCGCGGCTTAGTAGGCACGGGCGGCTTTGCGGGATCGCCGCGGGTTGCGGCCCCGCGCCCTGCGGCCCCATGCTTTCTGGCTGGCCCCCCGGAGGCGGGTGCCGGCGTCGGGCGTTCCTTCATCCGTGTCCTGGCAGGCACTCCTTTGGCAGGAACACCTTTGACAGGCACAGGGGGCAGGTCCGGCTCCGGCAGGACCGACGGAACCGCGACGGACCCAGCGATGTCTACGGCATTGACGCCGTCGGCGGTCAGTGTCTTGAGCAGCCTGCCGCTCCGGACCGCGACGGCAGCGCCCGGGTCGGCGGTCAACGCGCGGAGGGTCTCTTCGACGTCGCCGGCCATGGTCCCGCTGATGCTCCGGCCGTGTTCTTCGGCCACTTTTCGTGCCGTATCCGCGGCGGCGGAAAGCATCGTCCTGCGCTCACGGGCCAATTCACGGAGGCTGGCCGCATCCAGGGCCGACTGGGCTGCTTGCATCCGGTGTCCCACGTCCGCCAGTTCCTCCACCACGCCCGGCTCGTGACGCGCCAGCATGTTCACTGCCCAGGCGGCCACCGACGGCTTGGGCAGCGCGCGGACGGCCGCGGCAAGGACTTTATCCCATCCGGCTGCCTCCTTCGCGGCAGCGGCGCGGGCGGCAATGAAATCGCCCAGCGGGAGGGCATAGAGCCCCTCCGCGATCTCCGCCAGCGACTGGTCATCCATGGACGCCATCATAGGCACAGGGGTCTGGCGGACTCCGTGGCCGCCATGCGCGACGGGAAGCTGACGCCTGCGGTCCCGGCCAGGGTTTAGCGGTTCGGTTTCGACGCGGATCCCTGTTTTCGACGCGCATGTGCGCCTGCGCGGCTTTTATATGAGGTGCGCCGGCGCACATCCGCAGCGGGAACAACTTTGCGCGTCGAAAACGCCAGCGCCGGCCCCAGCCAAACGCCCCTTAACCAGCGAAAGACCCCCTGGAACCAAAGTTCGAGGGGGTCTTGCCCGAGCTTCCTATCAGAATCGAACTGATGACCTTTTCATTACGAGTGAAACGCTCTACCGACTGAGCTAAGGAAGCACCGCGTGAATTTCCCGGTGGAACCGGGCCGTTCATGCAAGAGTCAACTGTAATAGAGTCCCCGCACCGGGGTCAAAACGGACCCGGTCCTGCCAGGCAAGGCTCAGCAGACCGTGTTGTCAGCCGGCGACTTCCCGCTCACCAGGTAGGCGTCCACCGGGTCCTCGATGCAGGTGTTGGACCGGCCATAGGCGGTGTGGCCCTCACCTTCCCAGGTCATGAGCACGGCGTTGCCCAGCTGCTTGCGCAGGGAGGCCGCCCACTCCACCGGGGTGGCGGGGTCGCCGGTGGTGCCAATCACGACGATTGGGGTGTCGCCCGTGTACTCCACCGGCGCCGGCGTCCGGACGCTCTTGTGCGGCCAGTCGGCGCAGTTGGTACCGCCGTAGGCGAAGAAGTAGCCCAGCGTCGGTGAGTCCTGCATGAGGCGCCGCTGCTCTGCCCGCATGGCATCGGCGTCGGTCTCCATGGGGTAGTCCAGGCAGTTGATCGCATTGAACGCGAACGTGGAGTTGGAGGTGTAGGAGCCGTTGGAGGACCGGTCGGCACCGATGTCGGCCAGACGGAGCATCAGGCTGACGTCGCCGTTCAACGCCGCCTCAATGGCCTGGGTCAGTGCAGGCCAGCTCTCGTCGTTGTAGAGCGGCGTTATCAATCCGCTGACGAACATCGTGGCGTTGACCAGCCGGCCGTCCTTGGCCTTCTGCGGGTTCTGCTGAATCCCATTGATCAGGTCCCGGATCAACTGCACGCCCGAATCCACGTCCCCGCCCAGCGGACAGCCGTCGTCCTGCTGACAGTCCGCCACGTAGGACCTGATGGCCTTTTCGAATGCCCGGGCCTGGCCGCGGGTGAGTTCCTCGTTGCTGATGGAGGGGTCCAGGGCGCCGTCCAGCACCATACGGCCCACCTGGTCCGGGAAGAGCGAGGCATAAGTGGAGCCCAGGAACGTCCCATAGGAGTAGCCCAGGTAGTTGAGTTTGGCGTCGTTCACCACGGCACGCAGGATGTCCAGGTCCCGGGCCGAACTCTCGGTGTCGATGTGCGCCAGCGCCGGGCCCGTCTGCTCCTTGCACTGCGACGCGATGGCCTTGTTGTCCGCCAGCGCAGCGGCGAGTCCTGCGTCCGTGTCGAGGTCGTAGATCTTCGCCCGGGCAGCGTCCCGTTCGGCGTCCGTCATGCACGTAACCGGCGCTGACCGCTTGACGCCGCGAGGGTCGAAGCCCACCAGGTCGTACGCGTCCCGGACCGGCTGGGAAAAGTGCGTGAGCGCGGCGTCCTTGACGAAGTCGTATCCCGAGGCGCCCGGCCCGCCCGGGTTGATCAGGAGGCTCCCCTTTTTCTTGCCCGTGCTGGGAGCCCGGAGGGCGGCAATCTCGATGGACTCGCCGTCGGGGTTGCCGTAATCCATGGGAACGGTCACTGTGGTGCACTGGAAGTCTTCCTCACAGGGCTCCCACACCACCTCCTGGGAGTAGAACTCCTCCAGGCCTTCGGGGGCGCCCGCCACGATCGACGGGTCGGCCTTGGCAGTGGCCGGTTCCCCCCGCTCCTCTCCGCCGCCCAGCAAGCTGCACGATGCCAGAACCATGGTCAGGGCCAAGGCCCCAGCAGCGCGCAGGCCGCGACCCATGGAGGCATGGCCGGTGGCGCCGCCGGCCGGGAATCGGTGCCGGGCTGCGGATGGACGGGCAGTCATCGGGTCTCCTTGGAAGGTCAGATCAGGCTGGCTGCCATGGACTCTATGGTCAACAGCGGTGCAACGTTGGTGGTGGTGATGCGTTCGCGGGCTTTGTTGATGGCGTCCATCCGGGCGAGCGTGGTTTCCGGTGTGGAGCGGCCGGCGAACTCTTCCAGTTCACTCCTGAGTTCAACGTTCACCAGTTCCACGGCGTTCCCCAGCTGGATGATCAGCACGTCGCGGTAAAAGGACAACAAATCAGTCAGGGTCCGGTCCAGCGAGTCTGTGATGGACCGCTTGGCCCGCCGCTTCTGGTCCTCTTCCAGCTGCTTCACCTGGCTGCGCATGGCCGGGGGCAGGGTGCCCGTTTCCGGTGCACCCAGGGTGGCCAGGAGCGCTGCCTTCTCCGCTGCGTCCCGTTCTTCGTTGGAGCTGGTGGCCTCCGCAGTGGCGATCTTGACCAGTTTCTCGGCCATCATCACCGCGGCGGTGACCCCGCGCAGTCCCAGCGGAAACCGGACGGTCTCCAGGCGCCGCGCCCGGGCATCGGGATCGCGCGCCAGGCGCCGGGCAATTCCCACATGGCTCTGTGCCGCACGCGCCGCGCGTTCAGCCAGGGCCGGTTCCACGCCGTCGCGCTTTACCAGCAGGGCGGCAACGTCCGACGCCGGCGGCAGGCGGAGTGCCGCACTGCGGCACCGCGAGCGGATGGTTACCAGAACGTCTGCGGGCGACGGCGCACACAGCATCCATACGGTCCGCGGCGTAGGTTCCTCGATCGCCTTGAGCAGCACGTTGGTGGTCCGCTCCGCCATCCGGTCGGCGTCCTCCACCACGATGATCCGCCAGCGGCCGGAGGAGGGGCGGTTGCCGGCGGTGGCCACGAGTTCACGGGCCTCGTCGATGGTGATGGTGACCTTTTCGGTGCGGACGAAGGTCACGTCCGAGTGGGTCTCGCCAAGGATCGTCAAGCAGGCGGCGCAGGTGCCGCAACCGCGCCGGGTGACGTCCTCCTGGTCGCAGTTCAGCGCCGCTGCAAAGGCCTTCGCGGCGTTCGAGCGCCCTGAACCGGGCGGCCCGGTAAACAGCCAGGCGTGCGTCAGCCCGTCACCGCTGGAGGCCTGGCGCAGTTGCTCGACGACGGCCGGCTGGCCCTGAAGGTCATCCCAGACGGTCATGTGCCACCTCCGGAGTCCGGGCCGAGGAGGGAGTCCACCCTCGCCAGGATGCGCCCGGCGAGCTCGTCGACGGGAAGGTGGGCAGGAAGCACCAGATAGGCCTCCGGGCGCTCCTTGGCAAGCTTCAGGAACGCCGCGCGGATCTCTGCGTGGAAGCCGTCGGCCTCGGACTCCATCCGGTCCTCGGCCGCGTCTCCGGCGGTCCGGCGGCTGCGGCCTACGCCGGGTTCCACGTCCAGCAGTACTGTCAGCTGCGGTGCCAGGCCGGAGGTTGCCCACTCGTTCAGGGTACGGACGGCCTCGGACCCGAGCCCGCGGCCGGCCCCTTGGTAGGCAACGGAGGAGTCGATGTAACGGTCCGTGAGCACGATCCTGCCGCGCTCCAGGGCGGGCCGGATAACCTGTTCGGCGTGCGCTGCCCGTGAGGCCGCGAAGATCAGGGCCTCGGTCCGGGCGTCGATGTGGCCGTGTCCGTGGTCCAGCACCAGGGAGCGGAGCTTCTCGCCGATGGGGGTACCGCCCGGCTCACGCGTCCGGAGCACGGAAAGGCCACGGGATTCCAGGGTTTCAGCCAGTCGCGCCGCCTGCGTGGACTTGCCTGCGCCGTCGCCGCCTTCAAACGCGATGAAGAGTCCGGCCCTTGATGTGCTCACTGCTTAAGCCTACCGATCCGCACCGGCTTTCCGGGACGGGCTGTGGGTAAGGCCGGAGCTGTCATCGCTTTCCGGCCTGTCGGGCATGGACAGTACCCTGTCAGCATGAGCCTTTCCGAACAGCATGCCGCTGGCCTCTCCGCCGAGACGATGGTGGTTGCCGCGGGCCGCCCCGCCCGGGAACGGGACCAGCCGGTAAACCCACCGATCGTCCTGTCCTCCACATACTTCGGCACAGGTCCCCTGGGCGACGGCGACCGCGGCTACGGGCGCTACTCGAACCCCACCTGGGACCCGTTCGAGGAGGCGCTCGGCCAGCTCGAGGGTTCGGAACTGCCCGCGCTCCTTTACGCGTCCGGGTTGGCGGCTGTCAGTTCTGCCCTCTCCCTGGTCCCGGCCGGGGGAGTGTTGGTCATGCCCACGCACAGCTACGCCGGCTCATTGGTCATGGCCACCGAGCTGGCGCAGAAGGGTGCACTGGAACTCCGCACCGTGGACATCGCAGACACTGCCGCTGTGAAGGCGGCGCTGGCCCCTGCCGGGCCGGACGCGAGGGCGGCGTCCATGCTCTGGCTGGAAAGTCCCACCAACCCAATGCTGGGGATCGCCGACATCCCGGCACTCACCGCAGCGGCCCACGCCGCCGGCGCCATCGTGGTCACCGACAATACCTTTTCGACCCCCCTCGTGCAGCAGCCGCTGAAGCTGGGGTCCGACGTCGTCCTCCACTCGGTGACCAAGTACCTCGCCGGTCATTCCGACGTCGTCCTTGGCGCCCTGGTGACATCCAACCCGGACATCCGCGCGGCACTGCTGCACCACCGCACCATCCATGGCGCCATCGCCGGGCCCTTCGAAGCGTGGCTAGCGCTTCGGGGCCTGCGGACTTTGGCCCTGCGGGTGGAGCGTTCCCAGGCATCTGCCATGGTCCTTGCAGAGCGGCTGAGCGGCGAGGCGCGGGTCGGGTCCGTGCGTTTCCCGGGGCTTCCCGGAGACCCGGGCCACGAACGCGCCAAGGCACAGATGACCGGCTTCGGGTCCATCGTGTGCATCGAACTCGCTTCGAGCTCCGGGCAAAACGGCGCCGAAGCCGCGGACCAGCTGGTCCGGGCGACTGAACTCTGGCTGCCGGCCACATCGCTGGGCGGAGTGGAATCGCTCATCGAACGCCGGCGCCGGCACACCGCGGAGCCGGAGAGCGTCCCGGAGAACCTGGTCCGGCTGAGTGTCGGCGTCGAGAACGTCGAGGACCTGTGGGCGGACTTGAAGCAGGCGCTGGGCCGGCTGGACGGCTAGGCTTGTTCCGTGGACGTTGATCTGATGATTGGGTTTGTTGAACGGACGATTTTCCTGATCCTGGCCGTAGTCGCGGTCGGGCTGGAGCTGTGGGCGCTGGTGGACTGTGCCCGGCACCGGGCCAACGCATTCGAGGCCACCGGCAAGCGCACCAAGGGTTTCTGGCTGGCACTGACCGGTGGCTCCGCCCTGATCGGCGTCATCTCGCTTCTCAGCAGCGGAGGGGGCATCTTCGGCACACTGGGGCTGTTTGGCCTCGCCGCCGTCGTCGCTGCGTCCGTATACCTCGCAGATGTCCGTCCTGCCGTCAAGGACGCAGGCCGCGGCGGCAGCCGGAACATGGGCCCGTACGGGCCCTGGTGATCCCCACCGGCACCCTAGGCTCGCAAGCTCGCCCAGGGAACCCTGCCGGCGTGGGCCCAACCGGCCCTTAGGCTCGCAAGCTCGCCCAGGGAACCCTGCCGGCGTGGGCCCTTAGGCCGGCGGCGCTACGGCTTCCCAGCCGACGGTCAGTTCGCCAAGCCGCCAGCGCGCTGGCCCGTCCTGCACAGGCCAGCCGGCGGCGCGCAACGCGAGGCACATTCCCTGCCATCGCTGCCGGTTTCCGAAGGCGCCCAGCGGCGCGCACTCCAGCCACGCCCGGTCCATGGCCTGCAGGAACGCGTGGACCGGTTCGCCCGGAACGTTCCGATGGATGAGTGCTTTGGGCAGCCGCTCCGCGACCTCCGAGGGTAAGGCGAAACTTCCGAACCGAACGGACAAGCTGAGCGAGAGCGGGCGCTCGGAATCCAGCGCCACCCATGCCACGCGGCGGCCGATCTCATCGCACGTTCCATCGATGAACAGCCCCTCCGGAGCGAGGCGTCCCTGCACCAGCCGCCAGATTCCGGCGACATCCGCCTCCTCGTACTGCCGCAGCACGTTGAAGGCGCGCACCAGGACCGGCCGGCCGGCAACGGGAAGTTCGAAACCGCCCACCCGGAAGCTCAGGCCGGGGCGTTCCAGCGGCAGGGCGTCGCGGACCCGCTCGGGCTCGATTTCGATGCCGAAGACACGCACATCCGGACGCACGGCGGCCAGGCGGGTATGAAGTTCGACGGCAGTGGCAGGCGTCGCGCCGTAGCCCAGGTCCACCACCAGCGGGTCAGCCGCGGCGCGGAGGCGCCAGGCCTGCGGTCCGGTAACCCAACGGTCCACCCGCCGCATCCGGTTGGGGTTGGTGGTGCCGCGGGTAATGTTCCCCACCGGCCGGCCATGGCCGCCCTGCACCCGCTCAGCCTTTTGCACCACCGTGCCACCTTATCGTGGCAGTGCCAGCTGAGGCCGCGTAACGCCCGGCAGCGCCCGCAACTGCTCGGCTAGGATGAAAATCATGACTTACAAGCTGATTTTGCTGCGCCACGGCCACAGCGAATGGAACGCCAAGAACCTGTTCACCGGCTGGGTGGATGTCGACCTGAACGACCAGGGCCGCGAGGAAGCAGCACGCGGCGGTGAGCTGCTGGTGGAGAACAACGCTCTGCCGGATGTGCTGTACACCTCCCTGCTCAAGCGCGCCATCAACACGGCCAACATCGCCCTGGACAAGGCCGACCGCGGCTGGATTCCGGTCAAGCGCGACTGGCGCCTCAACGAACGCCACTACGGCGCCCTGCAGGGCAAGGACAAGGCCCAGACGCTCGCCGAATACGGGGAAGAGCAGTTCATGGAGTGGCGCCGCTCCTACGACACTCCGCCGCCGCCCCTGGATGACAGCTCCGAGTTCTCCCAGGCCAACGACCCCCGGTACGCCGGCCTGGGCGACGACCTGCCCCGCACTGAATGCCTCAAGGATGTACTGGTCCGGCTGCTGCCGTACTGGGAGTCGGACATCAAGGAAGACCTGAAGGCCGGCAAGACCGTCCTGGTCACCGCCCACGGCAACTCCCTCCGCGCCCTGGTCAAGCACCTGGACGGCATCAGCGACGAAGCCATCGCCGGCCTGAACATCCCCACCGGCATCCCGCTGGTGTACGACCTGGACGAGAACTTCAAGCCGGTCAACCCCGGTGGAACCTACCTCGACCCCGAGGCGGCAGCAGCCTCCATCCAGGCCGTGGCAAACCAGGGCAAGAAGTAACCCAGGCCCGGCAGGAACTGGATTTAACGGCGTACGACGACGGGCTGGTCACCCAGGTGACCAGCCCGTCGTCGTACGTTGCTCAGGGGAGCCGTGGCTTAGCTGTGTTCGGTACCGGTCGGCTGCCATGCTCCGGTAACCAGGTATGTCACCTTTTGCGCGACGGAGACGCCGTGGTCCGCGAAGCGTTCGAAGTACCGGCTGGCAAGGGCCACGTCCACGGTGGTCGCGGGCGATTCGTTCCACTCCGGGGCTGCGATGGCCTTGAAGACGCTCAGGTGCAGGTCGTTGATGGCGGTGTTGGCCTTGAGGATATCCCGCGCCACCTCGAGGTCGCGGGTCTCCAGCAGCACGGTCAGCTTGTCGGCGATCTCCTGGTCCAGTTCAGCCATGCGGTTGAACGTCTCCGTCATGGATGCGGGGATCACCGTGGAGGGGTAGCGAAGGCGGGCCAGCTGGGCGATGTGCCGGGCAAGGTCACCCATGCGCTCAAGGGAGGCGCTCATGCGCAGCGATCCAACGATCATCCGCAGGTCGCTGGCAACAGGCCCCTGCAGCGCAAGGATGTCGATGGCGCGCTCGTCCAGGCTGTTCTGCAGGAAGTCGATCCGCGCGTCGGCAGCGATGACGTCCTGGGCCAGATCCACATCCGCTACCTGGAACGAGGTGGTTGCCTTCTCCATCGCTTCGCTGACCAGGCGGGAGATTTCCACCAGCTGGTCACCGACCTGGGTGAGCTCTTCCTGAAAAACCTTACGCACGTGGGCGTCCTTTCTTCGGAACTCCCACCGGCCGCGTCCACGGCGGCAGGAATCGTATCGCCGTTAGGCACTCCAACTCGTTACCCTGCCAGTATGGGGTAAACGGTTAAGTCCTTGCAGATGAACGTTAGTTGAACCGTCGGTCCGGGCGGGCCTGACTCGCCGGTAAGGCAAATTTCAGCGCATAAGGTGGACCTGTGGATCCTATGCTAATCGGCCTGCTGGCCGGCCTCGTTGGCCTGGCGCTTGGCACCTTCGGCGTGCTGGCCTACCGGGTCAGCGAAAAACAGCGCCAAATCCTCGACGTCGGCTCCGACGAGGTCTCGCTGCCTGCCGGCGCCGCCGAGGTGCTGGCCGTCGTCGGCCGCGCTTTCGTAGTGGTTGATGCCGTGGACGGCGTGGTCCGCGCCAGCCCGGCAGCGTACGCGTACGGCCTGGTCCGCGGGCACACCGTCGTGCACAAGGAACTGCTGGACATGACGGCGGGAGTCCGCCGGGACGGCGTGATCCTGGAAAAGCAGCTTGAACTGCCCCGCGGTCCGCTGGGGCAGGGAACCATCATCGTCCAGGTCCGGGCCGCGGTGCTGGGGGAGGAATACATCCTGCTCCTGGCCGACGACCGGACCGAAATCACCCGCACCGAAGAAATCCGCAACGACTTCGTGGCCAACGTGTCCCACGAACTCAAGACCCCGGTTGGTGCCATTTCCCTCCTGGCCGAAGCCCTGGAATCGTCCGCCGATGATGAACTGGCCGTTCGGCGCTTCGCCAAGCGCATGCACAAGGAATCCGGTCGGCTGGCCGCATTGGTCCAGGACATCATCGAACTGTCCCGGCTACAGGGCGCCAGCGTCACCCAGCAGGGCGGCCCGGTGGATGTGAACGCCGTGATTGCGGAGGCCGTGGACCGTTCCCAGCTGCCGGCGGAGAGCAAGAACATCAGCATCGTGGTGGGCGGCCGGGCCGAAGGAACGGTGTTCGGAGACCAGGACCTGTTGGTCACCGCCCTGCGCAACCTCATCGACAACGCAATCCGCTACTCGCCGCCCAACACCCGGGTCGGAATCGGCGTCCGGACCAAGGACGGGCTGGTGTCCATTTCAGTCACCGACCAGGGGGAGGGCCTCAGCGCCGAGGACCAGGAACGCGTCTTTGAGCGCTTCTACCGGGTGGATTCGGCCCGGTCGCGGCATACGGGCGGCACCGGACTGGGCCTGAGCATCGTCAAGCACGTGGCCTCCAACCACGGCGGCGAAGTGACCCTCTGGTCCCAGCCCGGTCACGGCTCCACGTTCACCCTGCGCCTGCCGGAAATGGAAGGGCAGGAAACGGCCGAGCTCCTGCCACCGGCACCGGAAGCCGTCTCCGGTCCGCCCGAGCTGGCCAATGCCGAGTCCACCGAAAAACGAGTACCCAGCGCCCCCGGCGCGAAAAAACGAGGAGCTAGCGCTTGAGCAGGATCTTGATTGTCGAGGACGAGGAGTCGTTCAGCGATCCCTTGTCCTATTTGCTGGGCAAAGAGGGGTTCGAAGTGGAGGTGGTGGACAACGGCCTGGAAGCCATCACCGAGTTTGACCGGAACGGCGCCGACCTGGTGCTCCTGGACCTGCAGCTGCCCGGCCTGTCCGGAACCGAGGTGTGCCGCCAGCTCCGGCAGCGTTCATCCGTTCCGGTGATCATGCTGACCGCCAAAGACTCGGAAATCGACAAGGTGGTGGGCCTGGAGCTTGGAGCCGACGACTACGTCACCAAGCCGTATTCCTCCCGGGAACTCGTCGCGAGGGTACGGGCGGTCCTGCGCCGGCAGGGCGAACCCGAAGAACTGGTCTCCGCCACGGTCCAGGCTGGTCCGGTGCGGATGGACGTCGAGCGGCACGTTGTCAGCGTGGACGGCGAACAGGTGCTTCTGCCCTTGAAGGAGTTCGAGCTGCTGGAAATGCTGCTGCGCAATTCCGGCCGGGTCCTGACGCGCGGGCAGCTGATCGACCGGGTGTGGGGCTCGGACTACGTAGGGGACACAAAGACCCTTGATGTCCACGTGAAGCGCCTCCGCGGCAAGATCGAACCGGACCCGTCAGCGCCACGGTACCTGGTGACCGTGCGCGGGTTGGGCTATAAGTTCGAGCCGTAGGAACAGCAGGGCATAAGGAAAGGGAGGGGCCGGCGGCCCCTCCCTTTCCTTGTCTGCGCCTCAGCAATAGTGCTTAGTGGCCCGTGGAAGCGCTCTCGGACGGCGAAGCGGTGGGTTCAGCTGACTCGGTCGGTTCGCTGCCGGCAGGCAGGTAGTCCTTGTACTCGTTCAGGGTGGCGTCCAGCACCGGCACCTTGACGGTGTTGCTGACGTTGGTGCCGTCTTCGCTGACTTCCATGTCCACCAGGGACCCCGGCTTCCCGCCGGTGGTGTCCAGGACGACTTCGTCGGTGGTGTCGTTCAGCAGCGTGTAGGAGTTGGCCTTGACGGGAACTTCGGCCTCGGAACCCTCGGCGCCGCTGATCTTCAGCGTGACATCCTTGGACGAATTGTTGTACACGGCGCCGATCAGCCGGCCCGGCTGGTCCTCGCCCGCGGAGACGACCAGGATGTTCCGCAGTTTCAGCGGGCCCAGGTCAGTGCGGATACCGTCCGAGGAGGAGTACTGGTGGGTGGTCTGCTGGGGCGTGATGTAGCTGCAGCCTGCAGTCAGCAGGCCCATGCCGATGGCGGCAGCCGTCAATGCCAGTTTGCCGCGCTGGGCCCGGTTCGTCGCAGTGAAACGCACGTCACGTACTCCTTGTGAGGGGTTGGAACATTAATCACGCATAGCCTATCGGCAAACCCGTCGAATCAAGGATTCGGGACCGTCACATCCTCCTTGGCAGCACCCGCCGCATGCACTATTATCCGCGTTCGTCAAGGGGGTTGGGGGTGCGGATTGTGCCCAATTTCCGCGTATTTTCGCGGTTCCAGGGCCCTCGCCAGGCCGGGCATATGCCTTAATCGTGATAAACTGGTCTGCGGGAAAGGGGAAATGTCCACATGGTATTTGAGGTCGGCGAGACAGTAGTTTACCCTCACCACGGTGCTGCGAAGATTGAGGAAATCAAGATGCGCACCATCAAGGGCGAAGAGAAAATGTATCTCAAGCTCAAGGTGGCTCAGGGTGATCTGACCATTGAAGTTCCAGCAGAAAACGTTGACCTTGTTGGGGTTCGGGACGTAGTGGGCAAGGAAGGTTTGGAGCACGTATTCGACGTCCTCCGCGCCGAGTTCACCGAAGAGCCCACCAACTGGTCGCGCCGGTACAAGGCAAATCTGGAGAAGCTTGCTTCCGGTGACGTCATCAAGGTGGCTGAGGTTGTCCGCGACCTGTGGCGCCGTGATCACGACCGGGGCCTTTCCGCAGGCGAGAAGCGAATGCTGGCCAAGGCACGGCAGATTCTGATTTCAGAACTGGCGCTGGCCGAGAAGACCGACGAGGAGAAGGCTGCAAGCGTTCTCGACGAGGTCCTGGCTTCCTAAGAATCGAACCCCGGCGGCACGCGGTGCCGCCGGGGCTTCTTTTTGCCCAATTCCGTCCGGTCCGGGCTGCGCGCCTACCGGCGACGTAGGCTTGTGCCCATGACTGAAACACCCAACCGCCTGGTCACAGCGGTGATTCTCGTGGCCGCAGGTTCCGGACAACGGCTCGGCTACGGCATGCCCAAGGCCTCTGTGCCCCTGGGCGGGGAGCCCATCCTGATGCATGCCCTGCGCGGCATTGTTTCGTCCGGTACGGCCAGCCAGGTCTGCGTTGTGCTTCCAGCCGGGGATGACGCGCTGCGGAAGCTTTGCGCGGATTTCCAGGAGGAACTGGCCGACGGCGGCCCGCTACTGAGCGTTGTCGACGGCGGGGCCACCAGGGCTGATTCCGTCCGGGCCGGCTTCGAGGCCCTGATGGACGGAATCGAAGCTGTCCTGGTCCACGACGCGGCGCGGGCGTTGACCCCGGAGACCGTCTTCCACCGTGTGGCCGACGCCCTGGCTGCCGGCGCCGAAGCCGTGATTCCCGCCGTCGCAGTCGTGGATACGGTCAAGACCGTGGCGCCCACACAGGGGCCGGACGCTGCGGTAGCACCCGAATTGGTCACCGGCACCGCCCCCCGCGAAGAGCTGCGCGCCGTCCAGACCCCACAGGGCTTCCGGGTGGAAACCCTCCGTCACGCACACCGTGCGGCCCGGGACCTGGAACCGGAGCAGGCGGCGGCGGTCACGGACGACGCGATGCTCGTGGAGATGACCGGTACTCCGGTACACGCAGTCCGGGGCTCCATCCAGTCCCTCAAAATCACCACTCCTCTGGACCTGATCTTCGCCGAAGGCCTGCTGGAAGGTCCCCTCGGCGCGCGTTGGGTGGAGGGATAGCCGTGGTGTTGCCGCGCACCGGAATCGGCGTCGACGTCCATGCCTTCGCCCCGGACGAAGCCCCCCGCCCGTTATGGCTTGCGGGGCTGCAGTGGGAAGGGGAACGGGGTCTGGCCGGGCACTCGGACGGGGATGCCGTCGCGCACGCGGCGGCCGACGCCCTCTTTTCCGCCGCCGGGATAGGAGACCTGGGCACGCACTTCGGCACGGACCGGCCCGAGTTCGCGGGCGCGTCCGGTACCACCCTCCTGGCAGAGGCGGCGCGGATTGTCCGGGCCGCCGGATTCGAGATCGGCAACGTCTCCGTGCAGCTGGTGGCCAACCGGCCCAAGTTCGGTCCCCGCCGGGAAGAAGCCCGCCGGGTGCTCAGCGAAGCCGCGGGGGCGGACGTCAGCGTCACAGCGACCACCAGCGACGGCCTGGGCTTCACCGGCAGGGGAGAGGGCATTTCCGCCGTCGCCACGGCTCTCGTCTATCCGGCAGCCGCCGCAGGTCCCACGGAGCCGTAGGCCACCGGGGGTTCCCATGGCCCCATCGGCTAATCTGGAGCGGTGACCCTGCGCTTCTATGACACTGCCTCCGCCGAAGTCCGGAACTTCGTCCCCCTCGTTCCCGGCAAGGCCAGCCTCTACTACTGCGGGGCCACGGTGCAGGGAATGCCGCACGTGGGCCATATCCGCTCCGCCATTGCCTTCGACCAGCTCACCCGCTGGCTGCAGTACCACGGCCTGCGCGTCACCGTGGTACGGAACGTCACCGACATTGACGACAAGATCCTGGCAAAGTCGGCCGAATCCTTCAGCCCGGCTTTCGAGGCGGGCCCGGACACTGTCCGGGAGGAGGAATGGTGGGCGCTGGCGTACCGCTACGAGCAGGAATTCCTCAAGGCCTACGACACGCTGGGTGTCTCCCGGCCCACCTACGAGCCGCGCGCCACCGGCCACATCCCGGAAATGCACGCCCTGATCGGGCAGCTGATCGACCGGGGCCACGCCTACCCGGCGACGGACGGGTCCGGGGACGTTTACTTCGACGTCCGCTCCTGGGCCAAGTACGGGTCGCTGACGCGCCAGAACATCGACGACATGCAGGCGGCCCCGGACGCCGATCCCCGGGGCAAGAAGGACCCGCGGGACTTCGCGCTCTGGAAGGGCCACAAGGAGGGGGAACCGACGACGGCGGGCTGGGATTCCCCGTGGGGCACCGGGCGGCCGGGCTGGCACCTGGAGTGCTCCGCCATGGTCACCAAATATCTCGGCACCGAATTCGACATCCATGGGGGCGGGCTGGACTTGCGGTTCCCGCACCACGAGAACGAGATGGCCCAGTCCCAGGCAGCCGGACACCCGTTCGCCAGCTTCTGGATGCACAACGGCATGGTGACCTACCAGGGCGAGAAGATGTCAAAGTCCATCGGCAACACCATCAGCCCCGCAGAAATGCTGGAACTGGCGCCGCCCCGGGTGGTCCGTTACTACCTGGGCCAGGCGCATTACCGCTCCGTGCTGGACTACCGGCCCACATCGCTGCAGGAGGCCGCGGCCGCCGTCGAACGCATCGACGGTTTCATCAACCGCGCCGTCCGAGCCCTGCCGCCCGGCGCGGCAGCCGCCTCCCTGGGCGGGGTCCCCGAGCAATTCGAGCGTGCCATGGACGACGACCTTAACGTCCCCCAGGCCCTTGCCGTACTCCATGACACGGTCCGGTCCGGCAATACTGCCCTGACCGAGGGCCGGTTGGAGGACGCCGGCGCGGCGCTTCACCAGGTGCGGGCCATGACCCGCGTGCTCGGCCTGGACGCTGCCGCAACAGGCCCCTCGGGCGGCGGCCCCGAAGCTGCCGCACTGGATGTCCTGGTGGAAGCCCAGCTGACCGCCCGCGCCCAGGCGCGCGCCGCCAAGGACTGGGCTGCCTCGGATGCCATCCGCGACACACTGAACCAGGCCGGCGTCGTGGTTGAGGACGGTCCGGACGGCGCCACGTGGAGCCTGAAGCGGGACTGAGGCGCGTTTTCCTGCCCGCAAGTCCACGCGATCCGGCGATTTCACATGGTTGCGTAGACTTGTAGGCAGACTCAGTCATCACAATCAAGGGTGGAACACATGGCCAACAATGGTCGCCGATCGGTTAAAGCGAAGAAGGGCCCAACCATCGGAACCGGTGGTCATGGCCGCAAGGCCCTGGAGGGCAAAGGCCCCACGCCCAAGGCGGAGGACCGCCCCTACCACAAGGCGCACAAGGCCAAGCAGCTGGCCGAGCGCTCGGCAGCCAAGCGCGGCACCGGTGCACGCAGCGCCGGCGCCTCGAAGTCCGGCCCCAAGGGCCGCGCCACGGAGGAAATGGTCACGGGCCGCAACTCGGTCGTGGAGGCGCTGCGCGCCGGCATCCCGGCGAAAGCCCTCCACGTGGCCATCCGGATCGAAATGGATGACCGGGTCAAGGAATCCCTGAAGCTCGCGGCCGAACGCGGCATCCCGCTCTTGGAAACGGGCAAGCCGGAGCTGGACCGGATGACCGAAGACGCCGTCCACCAGGGACTGGTCCTGCAGATTCCGCCGTACGACTATCAGGACGCCTACGAGCTCGCCGAGGAAACGGTGGAGAAATGGAAGAAGGGGCACATCGCCAACGCCCCGCTCTTCGTGGCCCTCGACGGCATCACCGACCCGCGGAACCTCGGCGCCATCATCCGCTCAGTGTCCGCTTTCAGCGGCCACGGCGTGATCGTTCCGGAGCGCCGCTCCGTGGGCGTGACCGCTTCGGCCTGGAAGACAAGCGCCGGCGCCGCAGTCCGCGTGCCCGTGGCCCGCGCTTCCAACCTCAACAACGCCCTGAAGCAGTTCAAGGGCATGGGCATCTACGTCCTGGGCCTGGACGGTGACGGTGACGTCTCGCTGCCCGACCTCACACTGGCCGCCGAGCCGGTATGCATCGTGGTGGGGTCCGAGGGCAAGGGCCTCAGCCGGCTGGTGCGGGAGAACTGCGACCAGATCGTCTCGATCCCCATCGATTCCGCCATGGAGTCGCTGAACGCATCGATGGCGGTGGGCATCTCGCTGTACGAGGTGTCCCGCCAGCGCGCCACCACGTAGCAGGCCCCATGGTCATGCCGCTCTTCGACACCGCCTCCACCATCGACTCCTCCACGGCGTCGCCCCTCGGGGTGACGGTGCCGCGCGGGGATTCGGGCGGGACCCGGCACCACGCGGGCGGCAGGGCGAACGTCGCCTGCTATGCACCGGGGCTCGACAGCCTGGAGATCGTCTACATCGCTCCAGGCGGGGACTGGAGGGTCCAGGCGCTGCCCAACGTTACGCACGGCGTCCACCACGGGATCGTGGAAGACCTGCCGTACGGTTCCCGCTACGGGTTCCGGAAGGCCGCGGCGCAGGAGTCGCTGCCGGTTGCGGTACCCACCCGCGATGTTGACGACGACGGCGGGCAGCCGCTGCTGCTGGACCCGTACGGCCGCGCCGTGGACCAGCGGGACGGCTTCCTGACCAGCGTGCGGATGGCGGGCGATTTCGACTGGGGCGGCGACGACCGGCTGCGGATCAAGTGGCGAGACACGATCATCTACGAGGCGCATGTCCGCGGCCAAAGCATGCTGCACCCGGACGTTCCGGAGGAATTCCGCGGCACGTACGCCGGCATGGCGCACCCCGCCGTCGTGGAGCACCTGAAAGCGCTGGGCATCACGTCGGTGCAGCTGCTTCCAGTGCATTTCCATCTGGATGAGCCTCACCTGCAGGACCTGGGCCTGACCAACTACTGGGGCTACAACACGGCCGCCTTCTTCGCCCCGCACCCGGCATACGCCACCCAGGCTGCCCAGGACGCCGGGCCGCAGGCCGTGCAGGACGAGTTCAAGGGCATGGTCAAGCTGCTGCACGCAGCCGGCATCGAAGTGATCCTGGACGTGGTCTACAACCACACCGCCGAGGGCGGCCCGGACGGGACCATGCTCAGCTTCCGTGGCCTGGGTGAGGACACGTACTACCGCACCGACGGCCACGGCCGGTACGTGGATACCACCGGCTGCGGCAACAGCTTGAACTTCGGCGAGCCCCGGGTGGTCCAGATGGTGCTGGACTCGCTGCGCTACTGGGCGGACGAGTTCCACATAGACGGTTTCCGCTTCGACCTGGCCGTCACCCTTTGCCGCAACGCCGCGAACGACTTTGATCCGCGGCACCCCTTCCTGGTGGCCATCGCCGCCGATCCGGTACTCTCCGACGTCAAGCTGATCGCCGAGCCGTGGGACGTGGGCCACGGCGGCTGGCAGACCGGCCGGTTCCCCGGCGGCTGGGTCGACTGGAACGACCACTTCAGGGATTCCGTGCGTTCCTTCTGGCTCTCGGACCGCGCCGCCCTGGAGTCCGGCGGTCAGGGCGGGTCCATCGCCCGGCTGGCAGATTCATTGTCCGGTTCCGCTGCGCTGTTCCAGCATTCGGGCCGCTCCCGGCTGGCCTCCGTCAATTTCATCACGGCGCACGACGGCTTCACCCTGAACGACCTCGTGTCCTTCGACCGCAAGCACAACGAGGCCAACGGCGAGCAGAACCGCGACGGCCACGGGGATAACCGCAGCTACAATCACGGTGTGGAAGGCCCTACCGAGGTGGGCGAGATCCTGGCCCGGCGCGCCCAGTCCCGCCGAAACCTGATGGCCACTCTGCTGATCTCCCTGGGCGTGCCCATGATCACTGCCGGGGACGAGCTGGCCCGAACCCAGCACGGGAACAACAACGCCTACTGCCAAGACAATCCGATCGCCTGGCTGGACTGGACCCGGACCCCGGAGTCCCACGAAATGCTGCGCAGCACCAAGCGCTATATCCGGCTGCGGAAGGAATTCCTGGCCGCCCAGCCGCACGACTTCCCGGTCCGCGACGAGCAGTCCTACCTTCACTGGTTCGGCCAGGACGGGAAGCCCATGTCCATGGAGCGCTGGAACGACCCCACCAACCGCGTAGTGCAGCTCCTGGTGGGATCGGACGAAGGAGGCCTCGCCGGCCTCGTTGTGGTCAATGGCGGCACCGAGGACGTCCAGTTCGCGCTTCCGGCGATTCCCGGAGACGCTGCATCCCGGCGGATGTTCGAACTGCGGCTTACCACCTCCCCACTGCACGAGCTGCGGCAGGGGAGCAGGGTTGCCTCAGGCGAACGGGACCTGCTTGAGGCGTTCGCCGTCAACATCTACCGCACATAGCCCCGGGGACCCATGCGCAACCGTTCCATCGTTCCCGTGCTGCTCGCCGCCGTCGTGGTTTTGTTCCTCGCCCTGGGCGGCACCGGACTCCCGGGCTTCCTGGGAAGCGCTATGGAAAGTCCGACGGCGGCAGCCCCTGCAGGCGCGCAGGCACCGGCCGGCGTCGCCAATCCTGCAGGGCTGCCGGAGATCCGCGAGGCCGCGCTGCCCCTGGAGGGCCGGGAGGTCCTGGCGCAGATCCGGCAGGGCGGGCCGTACCGCTACAGCCAGGACGGTGGAACGTTCGGCAACTTCGAGCGCATTCTCCCGCGCCGGGAACCGGGCTACTACCGTGAATACACGGTGCGGACGCCCGGCGAAACGGACCGCGGCGCGCGGCGCATCGTGGCCGGCGAGGACGGCGACAAGTACTACACCGACGATCATTACGAGTCATTCAGATTCATAGCGGAAGGCAGCTGAACCACAGCAATGAAGATCTACTCCGGCGATACCTGGACCCTTGAAGAGCTGCAGGACCAGGCTGCGGACGCCGGCCGCCGCAGCCTGGTGGTACCGGCAGCGGACAGCAAGAAAGCGGTGCTGGAAACGTTCGGCGAGGTCCTCGACTTCCCCGAGCACTACGGCGTCAACCTCGACGCGCTGAACGACTCCCTCCATGACTTCGCCGACGCCCTCACGGAGAATGGCGGCGCACCCGTCACTGTGCTGTGGCTTGTGGCGGCGCCGTTCCGCGCCGACCGTTCCTTCGGCGTGCTCTGCGAGGTCCTGCAGGACGCGGAAAGCTACGCCGGCAAGGACCTCGCAGTCACCGCTGTCATGCTCTGACAGCCTGCCCTGACAACAACCGGAATCCCTAGGGGCGTTCCTCGTGCCCGGCGTAGGTGCCCAGCAGATTGAGCGCCCGGCCGCTGCTTGCCTCCTCGGCGAGCGCCTCGCGCATGCTTTTCGCCTTCGTGCGGCCTGCAGGAAAAGGCGGCAGGAGGGGAACTTCGGGGTCGGTCAGCACTTCGATCACCACCGGGCGGTCCGCCGCGAATGCCCGCTCCCAGGCATCACCGAGCAGCTCAGGATCCTCCACCCGGATGCCCGAGAGCCCCAGGAGCCCGGCGTAGTCGGCAAAAGGAAAATCGGGGAGCTCCTGGCTGGCGCCGAACCGCGGCTCGCCCTCGGACTCCCGCTGCTCCCAGGTAACTTCCGCCAGCTCACGGTTGTTGAAGACGCACACGATGAACCGGGGGTCCTGCCACTGCCGCCAGCGATGGGCCACCGTCACCAGCTCAGCAATCCCCAGCATCTGCATGGCTCCGTCCCCGGACAGCGCCACCAGCGGCCGGTCGGGGCGGGCAAGCTTGGCGGCAATGCCGTAGGGGATGGAGCAGCCCATGCTGGCCAGCGTCCCCGAAAGGTGCGCAGGCACCCCTGGCGGAAGGACCAGTTGGCGGGCGTACCAGTAAACGCAACTGCCGACGTCGACGCTCACCTGGGCGTTGGCGGGAAGCCGGCCGTTGAGTTCGCGCACCACCCGTTCCGGGTTCACGGGCACGGCCGGCACTGCTGCGCGCTCCCCGGCCAGTGCCCGCCACCGCAGGACTTCCTGCTCGACGTCGGCCCGCCATTGCCCGCCTGGTCGCGGGTTGAGCCGGGAAGCAAGGGCCTGAAGGGAACGTGCGGCGTCTCCTGCCAGTCCCACTTCCACGGGGTAGCGGTTGCCGATCTTCCGTTCGTCGATATCGATCTGGACGGCTCGGGCGGCCCCTGGCGGGGGATAGAACTCGGTCCAGGGGTCATTGGAACCGATGATCAGCAGCGCATCGCAGTTGCCCAGCAAATGGGCGCTGGCGGTTGTGCCCAGGTGTCCCATGGTCCCCACGGCGAACGGCAGGGACTCATCCACATACGGCTTCCCCAGAAGGCTGGTGGCAATGCCCGCCCCCAACTGCTCCGCCACGGCCACCACTTCCGCACCGGCGTGCCTCGCGCCCTGGCCCACGAGGAGCGCCACCCGCTGCGCACTGTTAAGGATGGCGGCAGCGGCGTCCAGGTCTTCCCCGTGGGGTGTCTTGGCGGACGTGCTCCACGTCGGCGCGGTGACCACCACGCCGTGTTCGTGTCCCAGCTCCGGTGCCGGCGCCGACTGGATGTCGTGCGGCAGGATCACTACACACGGCGAGGAGGTTGCCTTGGCCGTGCGGAAGGCACGGTCCAGCACCATGGGAAGCTGTTCGGGCGCGTTAACCTGCTGTACGAACTGGGCTGCCACGTCCCTGAACAGGACGGTCAGCTCAATTTCCTGCATGTAGGCGGAGCCCAGGACCGTCCGGCTCTGCTGTCCCACGATGGCCACCACCGGAACGCCGTCGAGCTTGGCGTCGTAGAGACCGTTGAGGAGGTGGACGGCCCCCGGGCCCTGCGTGGAAGTGACCACACCGACCCCGCCGGTGTACTTGGCATGGCCGACAGCCATGAAAGCCGCCGTCTCTTCGTGCCGTGCCTGCACGAAGTCAATCCGTCCCTCTGCCCGACGGAGGGCTCCCATGAACCCGTTGATTCCATCCCCGCTGTACCCGAACACACGATTGACGCCCCACGTTGTGAGCCGGTCCACGATCAGGTCTGCCACGGTTCGGTCGTTCACGGGATCCTCCTGCAGCGGTTTGGGTCCTGCCCGTTATGCGTTGACGATCAGGCCCAGTTCGGCCTTGGATGCCAGGGCGTCGTGGCGGGGCAGGACGCGGACGGTGTAGCCGAACGGGCCTGAGCGGTCGATCACCAGGGAGCCGCTGAACAGGTGGCGTCCGCTGCCGAGGTCCTCCTGTGCTTTGAGTTCCATAACGGTGATGTCGGTCAGGGTGTCGTTCTCCTGTGCACGGCCGTACGCCACTTCGACGGACACATCAGCCGGGGTAAGGCTGTGCAGGCCCACGTAGGCGTTGACCTGAAGGGTATCGCCGATCTGCGGGTCCTCCGAGACGCCCACCGAGTCCACGTGTTCCACGTGCACCTGCGGCCATGCCGCCCGGACCACGGCGCTCCACGCGGCCAGGGCGCGCGCCTGCGAGAAGGAATTAGCCACCGCGCTGCGGCCCGCCTCGGCCGCCGGCCGGTACAGGACGTTCACGTAGTCGCGCAGCATGCGCTCAGCGGAAACGGCCGGGCCCAGGTGCGAGAGGGTGTGCTTGATCATCGACACCCAGTGCGTGGGCACCTTCTCAGCCTCCGACGTCGACGGTCCGGCAGCACCGGCCCCCTCGGAAACCGTGCTGCCGTAGAACCGCGGGGCAACCTGCGTCTCCAGCAGTTCGTAGAGTGCGGCCGCCTCGATGTCGTCGCGTTCCTCCGGCGAGGCGTCGTTGTTGGCGGTGGGAATCGCCCAGCCGTTCTCGCCGTCGTACATCTCGTCCCACCAGCCGTCCAGAACTGAGAGGTTCAGCGAACCGTTCAGGGCGGCCTTCATACCGGATGTGCCGCAGGCCTCCAGCGGTCGCAGCGGGTTGTTCAGCCACACATCGCAGCCCGGGAAGAGGGTGCGCGCCATGGCGATGTCGTAGTTGGGAAGGAACACGATCCGGTGCCGGACCTCGGGGTCGTCGGTGAAGCGGACCAGGTCCTGGATCATCTTCTTGCCGGCATCGTCCGCCGGGTGGGACTTGCCCGCGATCACCAGCTGGATGGGGTGTTCCTTGTGCAGGAGAAGTGCCTTCAGCCGTTCCGGCTCCCGCAGCATCAGCGTGAGCCGCTTGTATGTGGGCACGCGGCGGGCGAAGCCGATGGTGAGGATATCGGGGTCCAGCACGGTGTCCGTCCAGGCCAGCTCGGCGTCAGCAGCCCCGCGCTTCTTCCACGCCGCGCGCAGGCGACGGCGGACATCGTCCACCAGGGCGGAGCGCAGCTCGCGCCGTAGCGCCCATACATCCGCGTCGCTGACGTTGTAAGCCAGGTCCCAGCGGCCGTTGGCCTCGGCCTCGCTGCCGAACTGGTCGCGGGCCAGCTTCGAAATCCTGCTGTCCACCCAGGTGGGCACGTGCACGCCGTTGGTCACGGACGTGATGGGCACCTCCGAGTGGTCGAAACCCGGCCAGAGCGCCGCGAACATTCCGCGCGAGACTTCGCCGTGGAGCTTGGCAACACCGTTGGCCCGCTGCGCCAGGCGCAGCCCCATGACGGCCATGTTGAAGACGGACGGATTGCCGTCCGCGTAGTTTTCCCGCCCCAGTTCCAGGATCCGGTCCACGGGCACGTCCGGGGCAAGCCCGGCCTGGAAGAAGTGGTTGATCTGCGTGATTTCGAAGCGGTCGATGCCTGCCGGCACCGGGGTGTGGGTGGTGAAGACGGTGGAGGCGCGGCCTGCCGCCAGGGCCTCGTCGAAGGTGAGTTTCTGGTCCCCGGACATGAGCTCCTGGATCCGCTCGATCCCCAGGAAGCCGGCGTGGCCCTCGTTGGTGTGGAAAACTTCGGGCGCTGCGGTGCCGGTGAGCTGCTGGAACGCGCGCAGCGCCTTCACCCCGCCCATGCCGAGGAGCAGTTCCTGCTGGAGGCGGTGGTCGCCGCCGCCGCCGTACAGCCGGTCCGTGATGCTGCGGGCGGCGTCGTCGTTGCCCGGAACGTTGGAGTCCAGGAGCAGCAGCGGGACGCGTCCGACGTCGGCGCGCCAGATGTGCGCGAGCAGGCGCCGGCCGTTGGGGAGCGGCAGCGTGACCTGTAGTGGCTTTCCGTTGCCGTCCGGGGAGGGCTCGCGGAGCAGCGTCAGCGGCAGCCCGTCAGGGTCCAGCACGGGATAGGTTTCCTGCTGCCAGGCGTCCCTGGACAGGGACTGCTTGAAGTAGCCGGCTTGGTAGAGCAGGCCCACGCCGATCAGGGGGACGCCAAGGTCTGAGGCTGCCTTGAGGTGGTCGCCGGCCAGGATGCCGAGGCCGCCGGAGTACTGGGGAAGTACCTCGGTGATGCCGAACTCCGGGGAGAAGTAGGCGATCGCCGCTGGGGCGTCAGGGCCCAGGCCCTGGTACCAGCGAGGTTCCTGCAGGTAGCGGTTGAGGTCGGCTTCGGCGGCGTGAACCCGTTCAACCACAGATTGGTCCGCAGCCAGTTGCTGGAATTCCTCGCGGCTTACCATGCCCAGGAAACCGATGGGATCCTGGCCGCTTTCCTCCCACAGCCTGGGGTTCAGCCCGGCAAAGAGCTCCCGCGTGGGACGGTGCCAGGACCACCGCAGGTTGCTGGCCAGCCGGGCCAGCGGCCGGATGGGTTCGGGGAGGACTGTACGGACCGTAAACCTGCGGATTGCCTTCACCTGCGCCACACTAACCGACTCGGTGCACCGCCGGAACCAGCATTGGGTTTCTTTTGGGTAAATGACAGGAGCCGGCCCGAAATGACGCGCCCGGCCATTAAATTAGTGAGCATCCTTAGCATTCCTGGGTGTTTCTCGCTAACGTCGAGCTTGTGACGACTAACTCAGTAGCCAGTGCCGCATCAACGAAAATGTCAGGGGCCAGCATCACGGACAGCCTGCGGTTCGGTCGGTTTCCGATCACCGCCGTGCAGCCTGTGGTGGAGGGCGGAAAGTTCCCGGCGAAGGCCCTGCCCGGAGAAGGCATCGTGGTGGGTGCCACGGCTTTCCGGGAAGGGCACGACCAGCTCGGCGTCAGCGCCGTCCTGTTCGATCCGGCCGGTGCTGAACGCCAGCGCATACGGCTCGCACCGCCGCGGGGGGAACGTGGCATGGGGACGGACCGGTGGGAAGGCGTCCTCACGCCGTCGGAGGTGGGGGACTGGTCCTTTGCCGTCGAAGCGTGGCATGACCGCTACGGCACGTGGCACCACAACGCAGAGGTGAAGATCGCTGCGGAAATCGATGTGGAGCTGATGCTCGACGAGGGCGCGGCGCTGCTCTCCGAGGCGGCCGGCGACGACTCCCGACCCGAGGCAGACCGTGCCACACTGCGCTGGGTCGCCGAAAGACTGGCGGACCGGTCGCTTAGCACGGAGGAGCGCCTCGCCGCCGGGTTCAGCCAAGGAGTGGCGGACATCGTGGCGCGTCAGCCCATCCGGGAGCTGGTCACGGTGTCGGAAAAGTTCCCGCTCCGCGTCGAGCGGGACCGGGCCGGACGGGGCGCCTGGTACGAGTTCTTCCCGCGTTCCGAAGGGGCCGTGAAAAATCACGAAACCGGTGCCTGGACGTCAGGAAACTTCCGCACCGCCGCGCACCGGCTCGACGCGGTGGCGGACATGGGCTTTGACGTGCTCTACATGCCGCCCATCCACCCCATCGGTGTGCAGCACCGCAAGGGGCCGAACAACACGCTGGTCGCCGGCCCTAATGACCCGGGCTCGCCTTGGGCCATCGGCGCCAAAGAAGGCGGCCACGACGCCATCCACCCGGACCTTGGCACCTTCGAGGACTTCGACGCGTTCGTGGCCCGCGCCAACGAACTCGGCTTGGAGGTGGCGCTGGACCTTGCGCTGCAGGCGGCGCCGGACCACCCTTGGGTCGAATCGCACCCCGAGTGGTTCACCACGCGCGTAGACGGCAGCATCGCCTACGCCGAAAACCCGCCGAAGAAGTACCAGGACATCTACCCGCTGAACTTCGACAACGACCCCGAGGGCCTCTCGCAGGAGATCCTGCGCGTCGTCCTGCTCTGGGTCAGCCATGGCGTGCGGATCTTCCGCGTGGACAACCCGCACACCAAGCCCGTCTGGTTCTGGGAGTGGCTCATCGCGGAGGTCGAAAAGACCGAACCCGGCGTGGTGTTCCTGGCCGAGGCCTTCACACGCCCCGCCATGATGCATGCACTCGGCCGGGCGGGGTTCCAGCAGTCCTACACGTACTTCACCTGGCGCAACACCAAGCCGGAGATCGAGGCGTACTTCAAGGAGGTCAGCCACGAGTCCGCCGCGTTCTTCCGGCCCAACTTCTTTGTGAACACGCCGGATATCCTTACTGAATACCTGCAGTTCGGCGGCCCTGCGGCGTTCAAGGTGCGGGCAGCCCTTGCGTCCACCGCCAGTCCGCTGTGGGGCGTCTACGCCGGGTACGAACTCTACGAGCACGTGGCCCGGCCCGGCGCGGAGGAGTACATCGACAACGAGAAGTTCGAGTACAAGGCCCGGGACTGGGATGCGGCAACCGCCTCGGGACGCACCCTTGCCCCGTACATCACGCGGCTGAACCATATCCGGCACGCCCACCCGGCGCTGCAGGACCTGCAGAACCTCACCGTGCACCACTGCACCGACAGCGCCACAGTGGTGTACTCCAAGCACAAAGTGCTCCCGGACGGATCCAAGGACACCATCATCGTGGTGGTCAACGTGGACCCGCACGGAACCAGGGAAAGCACCGTCTCGCTGGACCTGGCCGCGCTGGAACTGGACCCGGACGACCTCACCGCTAACGGAGGCTTCCGGGTGGACGACCTCATCTCCGGTGAAAGCTGGGAGTGGGGCGAGTACAACTACGTGCGGCTGGACCCGCACGTGGAGCCGGCCCACATCCTGCATGTCAGGAGAGCGCATCAGTGAATTTCACTCCGCAAAGTCCGGGCCATTTCACTCCCAAGAACACCTTTGAGCTAAACGCCCCGGGGCTTCAGCATGACCCGCTGTGGTACCGGAAAGCCGTGTTCTACGAAGTGCTGGTCCGGGCTTTTGCGGATGCCAACGGGGACGGATCCGGGGATTTCTCGGGGTTGATCGACAAGCTCGACTACCTGCAGTGGCTCGGCGTCGACTGCCTGTGGCTGCCCCCCTTCTTCCAGTCCCCGCTGCGGGATGGCGGCTACGACATCTCCGACTACAACTCGGTCCTGGACGAATTCGGCACCATCAGCGACTTCAAGCGGCTGGTGGCGGAGGCCCACGCCCGGGGTGTCCGGGTGATCATCGACCTCCCGCTGAACCACACCTCGGACCAGCACCCCTGGTTCCAGGAGTCTCGGAAGGACCCGGCCGGTCCGTTCGGCGACTTTTACGTATGGAGCGACACCGACGAAAAGTACCAGGACGCCCGGATCATCTTCGTGGACACGGAGGAATCCAACTGGACCTTCGATCCGATCCGGCGGCAGTTCTTCTGGCACCGGTTCTTCAGCCACCAGCCGGACCTGAACTTCGAAAACCCCAAGGTGATCGAGGCCCTGTTCGACGTGGTCCGGTTCTGGCTGGACCAGGGGATTGACGGGTTCCGGGCGGACGCCATTCCCTACCTGTTCGAGGAGGAGGGCACCAACTGCGAGAACCTGCCGGCCACCCACGAGTTCCTCCGACAGCTCCGCACCATGGTGGACGAACGGTATCCCGGCCGGGTAATCATCGCGGAGGCCAACCAGCCGCCCAACGAGGTGGTGGAGTACTTCGGCACCGAGGAGGAACCGGAATGCCACATGGCCTTTCACTTTCCCATCATGCCGCGCTTGTACTACGCGCTGCGGGACCAGAAGGCCGCCCCCATCATCGAGACCATGGAGGACACTCCGGACATCCCGGAAGGCGCGCAGTGGGGCACGTTCCTGCGCAACCACGACGAACTCACCCTTGAAATGGTCACCGCTGACGAGCGTGCGGCGATGCTTGGCTGGTACGCGCCCGATCCCCGGATGCGGGCCAACATCGGCATCCGGCGGCGGCTTGCGCCCCTGCTGGACAACTCCCGTGCCGAGATTGAGCTCATCAACGCGCTGCTGCTCTCCCTGCCGGGCAGCCCGTTCCTGTACTACGGGGACGAGATCGGCATGGGCGACAATATCTGGCTCGAGGACAGGGACGCCGTCCGCACCCCCATGCAGTGGAACCCGGACCGCAACGCCGGGTTTTCCAGCGCTGATCCGGGCAAGCTGTACCTTCCTCCCATCCAGTCCCTCGTCTACAACTATGGGATGGCGAACGTGGAGGCAGAGGCGGCACACTCAGGCTCGCTGCTCCGCTGGACCCGGCAGATCCTCAGCGTCCGCAAGAACCACCCGGCCTTCGGGCTGGGGAGCTTCCGGCATGTGGCGGCCGACCACGACGCCGTCCTCGCCTACCTCCGTGAACTGCCGGACGGCAACAGCGCCGGACTGACCGGCGAGACCCTGCTGTGCGCGTTCAACCTGTCCCAGCATCCCGTTGCCGCCACGCTCGAGATCCCCGAGTACGCCGACCGCGGCCTCCGCGACGTGTTCGGGGGCCAGCCGTTCCCCGCCATCAACGGGGACGGCACGCTGACACTGACGCTGGGCAGCCACGATTTTTACTGGCTGCGGCTCCGGTCTGCAGCTTCCAACCCATCATCTCCTTACACCCAGGCGATGCCGATCCTATCGATCGAGGACTGACCATGAACCAGCCCATCCTCACCCCCGCACTGACCGCGCTCCTGCAACAGTGGCTGCCGGAGCAACGGTGGTTTCCGGTCAAATCACCCCACTTCGAGATGTCCCAGGCAGGCAGCGTGGGCCTGGAGGACCCCGCCAGGCACGCGGGCCTGGCGGTCTTCCTCCTGAACATCACCACGCCAACGCCCGACGGCGGCCGGCGGACTGCCGTGGTGCAGGTCCCCTTGAGCTTCCGGCCAGCACCCGCGACGGGCATGGAACGCGCGCTGATCGGCGAGGCCGCGGGAACCGACCCGTCCCGCCCCTGGGTCTACGACGCCGTCCACGACCCCGACTTCGTGGGAGCTTTCCTCGAACTCATCCGCGGGCAGGAGAAAGCCGCCTCCGGCAGCGCCGCCGGCTTTCATGTCGCCGGGACGCACCGGCTGCCTACCGCGCGGGGAGTGGTCAAGGTCCTGTCCGGCGAGCAGTCCAACAGTTCGGTCATCGTGGACGACGGCGAATCGGCGGCGATCGTGAAGTTCTTCCGGGTGCTTTCCGCCGGCACCAACCCCGAGGTTGAAGTGGGAGCCGCACTGACGGCTGCCGGCACATCGGAGGTGCCCGCGACGCTGGGCTGGGTCCGCGGTGAGTGGCTGGTGCAGCACGTTAACGGTGCCGTGGCAGGCGGCGGTTCCGGTACCGGCGGGTCCGACGGCGGCCCGCGCTACTTACAAGGCGAACTGGCGGTGGCCCATGAATTCCTGGCCGGCGGGCGCGATGCGTGGCGACTGGCCGTGGATGCCGCCCGCTCCGGCACCGGGTTCACCGCCGAGGCCCGTGCCTTGGGCGCGGCCACGGCCACGGTCCACCGGCGGCTTGCGGAGACGCTCGGACAGTCGTCGGAGGCCGAAACCGGAAAGGCGATCGCCGCGGCAGTAGCCCAACGGGTGCGGCAGGCATGGGCGGAAGCGCGCACCGCCGTCGGACCTTACGACGACGCCCTGGAAGCGCTGCTCGCGCGACTCGATGGCGCCTCCCCGGGGCCGCTGCAGCGCATCCACGGGGACCTGCACCTGGGCCAGATCCTCCAGGTGGCCGGGCCTGGCGCAAGTACGGGCGAGGACAGCCATCGCTGGGCGATCCTGGACTTCGAGGGCGAACCCATGCGGCCCATCGCAGAGCGCAACATCCCCGATGTCGCGCTGCGCGACGTGGTGGGCATGCTGCGGTCCTTCGACTACGCGGCCGGTGCCGCCGGACGCGAGCAGGAAGGCGCTAAGGTACCCGATTCCTGGGTGGACGACTGTGCCGATGCGTTCCTGGCCGGGTACTCGGAGGTCACCCCCGCCCCGGTGGACCGGCAGTCGCCCCTCTTTATGGCATTGTGGCTGGACAAGGCCCTGTACGAAGTAGTTTATGAAATGCGTAACAGGCCCGACTGGCTGGCGATCCCCGTGAACGCCTCCAGGCGGCTCCTCAGCGGTAACGGCTCCGGCACCCCAGCTGGAGCAGCATCGGAAGGTAACGAAATGACGACAGGTTCCGCACGAACTGAACGCCCGCGAGTGCCCCTCCACGTGGATTCCGGCACGCTGGGCAAGATCGCCAACGGAGAGCACCACGCCCCGCACTCCGTCCTGGGCGCCCACCTCGATGACTACGGCCACGTCACCATCCGTACGGTCAAGCACCTGGCCGAGGCCGTTACTGTCATCACCGAGGCCGGCGAATTCCCCATGGAGCACGAGGAGCACGGCGTCTGGGTGGCTGTGCTCGAGCCGTTGCAGCAGGGCCACGTTCCCGACTACCGGCTGGCTGTCACCTATCCCGGAGCGTCACCGGTCACCGTGGACGAACCCTACCGGTACTTGCCAACCGTGGGAGAAGTTGACCTGCACCTGATCGGCGAGGGCCGGCACGAAAAACTGTGGGAGGTGCTGGGCGCACACGTGCAGCACTACAAGTCTTCCCTCGGCGACGTGGACGGTGTGTCCTTCGCCGTCTGGGCACCGAACGCGCAGGCCGTCCGCGTCAAGGGCGACTTCAACTCCTGGGACGGCCGGGAGAATTCCTTGCGCTCACTGGGCTCCTCCGGGGTTTGGGAAATCTTCGTCCCGGGTGTTTTAGCAGGCGCGTGCTACAAGTTTGAGATCCGGACCAGGGCCGGGCACTGGGTCGAAAAGGCCGATCCGCTCGCGTTCGGCACGGAGGTCCCGCCGCTGACCGCATCCAGGGTGGTGGAGCCCTCCTACGCCTTCAAGGACGATGCATGGATGGAGGCCCGCGCCCAGCGCGACCCGCACAACTCCGCCATGAGCGTCTATGAGGTGCACCTGGGGTCCTGGCGCCTGGGCCTCGGCTACCGCGAACTCGCCAAGGAACTGGTGGAGTACGTCAAGTGGCTCGGATTCACCCACGTGGAATTCATGCCCGTTGCCGAGCACCCCTTCGGCGGCTCCTGGGGGTACCAGGTCACCTCCTATTTCGCCCCGACCTCCCGGTTCGGGCATCCGGACGAGTTCCGCTACCTGGTGGACACCCTGCACCAGAACGGAATTGGCGTGCTGCTGGACTGGGTGCCGGCGCACTTCCCCAAGGACGAATGGGCGCTGGCAAGGTTCGACGGCGAGGCCCTGTACGAGCACGCTGATCCGAATCTGGGAGAACACCCCGACTGGGGCACGCTGATCTTCGACTTTGGCCGTACGGAAGTGCGGAACTTCCTGGTGGCCAACGCCCTGTACTGGCTGGACGAGTTCCACATTGACGGCCTCCGTGTGGATGCCGTGGCCTCCATGCTCTACCTGGACTACTCCCGGGAGGAAGGCCAGTGGCAGCCCAACCGCTTCGGCGGGCGGGAGAACCTGGAAGCCATCTCGTTCCTGCAGGAAGTGAACGCCACGGTCTATAAGACCCACCCGGGCGCGGTCATGATCGCCGAAGAATCCACGGCGTTTCCGGGTGTCACCGCCCCCACCAGCCACGGCGGCTTGGGCTTCGGCCTGAAATGGAACATGGGCTGGATGCACGATTCGCTTAAGTACGCCTCCGAGGACCCGGTGAACCGCAAGTGGCACCATGGCACGGTGACCTTCTCGCTGGTGTACGCCTTCACGGAGAACTTCCTGCTGCCCATCAGCCACGATGAAGTAGTCCACGGCAAGGGCTCCATGCTGCGCAAGATGCCGGGCGACCGCTGGCAGCAGCTCGCCAACCTGCGGGCATTCCTGGCCTACCAGTGGGCGCATCCGGGCAAGCAGCTGATCTTCATGGGAACCGAGTTCGGGCAGGAAGCCGAATGGTCCGAACAGCACGGGCTGGACTGGTGGCTTGCGGACATCCCGGCGCACAAGGGCATCCAACTGCTGACCAAGGACCTCAACGAGCTCTACCGCTCCACGCCTGCGCTGTACGCGAAGGACAACGAACCAAGCGGGTTCCAGTGGATCAACGGCGGGGATGCGGACCGGAACGTCTTGTCCTTCATCCGCTGGGACACCGACGGTCACCCCGTGGTGTGCGCTATCAACTTCTCCGGCGCTCCGCATGTGGGTTATACCCTCGGCGTTCCCACCGCCGGAGCTTGGACCGAGGTTCTCAACACCGATTCCACCACGTACGGGGGTTCCGGTGTCCTGAACGCAGGGGACCTGCAGGCGAAGGAGATTGGCCAGGACGGCCAGCCGGCAACTCTGAGCGTCACCCTTCCGCCGCTGGGAGCGGCGTACTTCAAGCCGGCCGCGGGGACAGCTGGCGCGGGGACCGCTGAATAGTCCCCGGGTGGTCTGGCCCGGTGGCAGGACAAGCCGGTCTGACCAGTTCCGCGAAGGGCCCGGAATCCGCGTGATTCCGGGCTTTTTCGTGCTCCGGCGAACGGTGGAAGGGGCGGGGCTGAAGCCGGGTTGGCGCTTCTGCAGAAGTGGTGGTAGAGTTTATTTCCGCGCTGCTCCACGGAGTCAGACGGAAAAACCGACAACACAGCCTCACGGCTTGGACAGTCGCGGACGCCGGTTTGACAAGAGTGAAGCCAGCGGGTAAGTTTGAAAAGTTGCTCCGGAGCGATCCTGAACGTTGGTTTGGGTGGTGCCGGGTGTGTCTGTTGTTTGAGAACTCAATAGTGTGCCAA
>NZ_JBHXIW010000008.1:0-94348 GCF_042723515.1 Pseudarthrobacter sp. NPDC058362
CTTCGCCTTGATCCACTCCGGCTTCCGCTCCACCGGGACAGCCGCGTTACGCTGCTCAATCCGCAGCATCTTCCGGCCCTCAGGTGCCAATGTCATCAGTACTCTTTCCTTAGCATTCCACGACGTTGACGGCGAGGCCGCCCATGGCCGTTTCCTTGTATTTGGAGGACATGTCCTTGCCGGTTTCGCGCATGGTCACGATGACCTCGTCAAGGGAAACACGGTGGGTGCCGTCGCCCCACAGCGCCATCTTCGCAGCATTGATGGCCTTCGCTGCAGCGATCGCGTTGCGTTCGATGCAGGGAACCTGCACCAGGCCGCCGATCGGATCGCAGGTCAGGCCCAGGTTGTGCTCCATGGCGATTTCCGCGGCGTTTTCCACTTGTTGGGGCGTGCCGCCCATGACTTCGGCCAGGCCGGCGGCGGCCATCGACGACGCCGATCCCACCTCGCCCTGGCAGCCTACCTCGGCGCCCGAAATCGAGGCCTGTTCCTTGTAAAGCACCCCGACGGCGCCGGCGGTCAGCAGGAACTTGACCACGACGCCGTCGCGATCTTCCTGCGTGGCCTTGTCCATGCCGGGGGCGTAGTGGAGCGCGTAGTAGAGGACCGCGGGAATGATGCCGGCCGCGCCGTTGGTCGGTGCGGTGACCACCCGGCCGCCTGAGGCATTTTCCTCGTTGACGGCCAAGGCGATCAGGTTCACCCATTCCTGCCAGTACTTCGGGTCCCGGTCCTTGTCCTCCTTCAGGAGGCGTTCGTGCCAGTCGGGCGCACGACGGCGGACCTTCAGTCCGCCGGGCAGCAACCCCTCGCGCTTCAGCGACGTTTCCACGCACGCTTCCATGACCGCCCAGATTTCCAGCAGCCCTTCGCGGATCTCCTCCTCGGAACGGGAGGCGCGCTCGTTGACGAACATGATCTCGCCGATGGACAGGCCCTTGGACTGGCAGCGGCCCAGGAGCTCCGCGGCGGTCCGGAACGGCAAGGGCAGTTCTTTCTTGGACTCGTCCAGTTCCTTGAGGGCCGCATCTTCTTCGCCCTCGCGGACGATGAAGCCGCCGCCCACGGAGAAGAACGTGGCGGTGTGCAGGACTTCGCCGTCGGTGCCGGTGACGGTGAAGGTCATGCCGTTGGTGTGGCGGGGCAGGACGGTCAAGGGGCGCAGCACCATGTCCTTCACGCCATAAGGCAGGGGAATACAACCTGCGAGCTGGAGGGTGCCGGTTTCGGCGATGGCCGCAAGCCGGTCCTCTACTTCCCGGGGCAGGATCTTCTCGGGGTGGAAACCTTCCAGGCCCAGCAGGATGGCCGTCATGGTGCCGTGCCCGTGGCCGGTCGCAGCCAGGGAACCGTAGAGGTCCACCCGCAGGCCAGCCACGTTGTCCAGGGCGCCGGAAGCCTTGAGCTCCTCGGCAAACACCGCGGCAGCCCGCATAGGGCCCACGGTGTGCGAACTCGAGGGCCCGATCCCAATGGAAAAAAGATCAAAGACGCCAACGGCCATGACAGGTTCCTAACTAAAAGTTATGTGCCGAGATGGCAGTTCACACCAATGTTCTTCCGAATCATTGCCGTGAACTGCCATCTCGCGCATGGTTAAAGCCCCGGGTAGAGCGGGTGCGCAGCGGCGAGTGCCTCCACGCGGTGACGCAGGCCGGAAAGGTCAGCGTCGGCGTCGGCCGTCAATGCCTCGGCGATGATATCCGCAACCTCGGCGAAGGCAGCCTCGCCGAAGCCACGGGTGGCCAGGGCAGGGGTGCCGATGCGGAGGCCGGAGGTGACCATCGGCGGGCGAGGGTCGAACGGAACGGCGTTGCGGTTGACGGTGATGTCAATCGCGGCCAGGCGGTCTTCGGCCTGCTGGCCGTCCAGCTCGCAGTTGCGCAGGTCAACGAGGACCAAGTGCACGTCCGTGCCGCCCGAGACCACGCTGATGCCCTTGGCGGCTACGTCAGGCTGGACCAGGCGCTCGGCCAGGATGCGGGCACCGGCCAGGACGCGCTCCTGGCGCTCCTTGAACTCCGGCGAGCCTGCGATCTTGAAGGCCACGGCCTTGCCGGCGATGACGTGTTCCAGCGGGCCGCCCTGCTGTCCGGGGAACACGGCCGAGTTGATCTTCTTGGCGATATCGGCGTCGTTCGAGAGGATGATGCCGCCGCGCGGACCGGCGAGGGTCTTGTGCGTGGTGGAGGTGGTGACGTGGGCGTGCGGCACCGGGGAGGGGTGCAGCCCGGCGGCCACCAGACCGGCGAAGTGCGCCATATCCACCATCAGGTAGGCGCCGACGGAATCGGCAATCCGGCGGAACTCGGCGAAGTCCAGCTGGCGTGCGTACGCGGACCAGCCAGCCACGATCAGCTGCGGCTTGTGCTCCTGCGCCAGGCGCTCCACCTCAACCATGTCAATGGTGTGGGTGTCTTCGCGGACCTGGTAGGGGACCACGTTGTAGAGCTTGCCGGAGAAGTTGATCTTCATGCCGTGCGTCAGGTGGCCGCCGTGGGCCAGGTTCAGGCCCATGATGGTGTCGCCAGGCTTGATGAGCGCGTGCATCACTGAGGCGTTCGCCTGCGCACCCGAGTGCGGCTGGACATTGGCGTATTCCGCGCCGAACAGGGCCTTCACGCGGTCGATGGCCAACTGCTCGATGACGTCAACGTGCTCGCAGCCACCGTAGTAGCGCTTGCCCGGGTAGCCCTCGGCGTACTTGTTGGTCAGCACGGAGCCCTGCGCCTGCATTACGGCCACCGCGGTGTGGTTCTCCGAGGCGATCATCTCCAGGCCGTCGCGCTGGCGGCCCAGTTCGGCGTCGATCTTCGCTGCAATCTCCGGGTCCAGGGCGGACAGGTCTGCGTTCAGGCTCGGAGCGTCCACCTGCTGGAAAGCGGCGGTCGCGGGGGCGCTCACAGCTCGCCGCCGTTGGCTGCTGCGTATTCCTCTGCCGTCATGAGGGGGCCTTCCTCGGACACGGCAACCTTGAAGAGCCAGCCGGCGCCGTAGGGGTCACTGTTGATGAGGGCGGGATCGGCCACAACGGCTTCGTTGATCTCGGTGATCTCGCCGGTCACGGGGGCATACAGGTCCGAGACGGACTTGGTGGACTCCACCTCGCCACAGGTTTCGCCCGCGGTCACGGTGGAACCGACCTCGGGCAGGTCCACGTACACGATGTCGCCCAGTGCTTCGGCGGCGACGGCGGAGATGCCGATGCCGGCGGGGCCGTCGCCATCGGCGGCAACCCACTCGTGCTCGGCGGAGTACTTCAGTTCAGCGGCAACCTTAGCCATGGTGTGTTTCCTTAAGTTCGTAGTTCAAGAGTGAGAGAGCGTCGGCCCAGCCATCGCATCAAGTGAGAGAGCGTCGGGGCCAAGCGTGCAAAAGGTGAGAGAGCGTCGGTCGGCGGAGCCGGGCTTTTCGGAAGCGTGCGTCAAAGCGACGAAGGAGCAGCACGCGTGAAAAGTCCGGTCCGCCGGCCGGTAACCGCTCCGGGTTACTTCTGGCGCTTGTAGAACGGCAGGGCCACAACCTCGAAGGGTTCGGCCTTGCCGCGGAGATCGATGTCCAGGGCGGTGCCCACCTCGGAGTGTTCGACGTCGACATAGGCCATGGCGACCGGGTAACCGAGCGTGGGGGAAGGCTGGCCGGAGGTCACCTCGCCCACGACGTTTCCGTCCTTCAGCACGGGGTAGTGGGCGCGGCCGGCGCGGCGGCCCAGGCCCTTGAGGCCCACGAGCCTGCGCCCTGTGGTGGAGCCCGCGCCGGCTGCCTTGAGCTCGGCCAGGGCGGCCTTGCCCACGAAGTCGGACTCCTTGGCCAGGGAAACAACCGGGCCAAGGCCTGCGGCGTAGGGGTTTCCTTCGCGGGAGAGCTCGTTGCCGTAGAGCGGCATGCCGGCTTCGAGGCGCAGGGAGTCGCGGCTGGCGAGACCGGCCGGGATGAGGCCGTGGCCCTTGCCGGTTTCGAGGAGTGCGTCCCACAGGCCGGAAGCCTGGCCATTGGGCACGTAGATCTCGAAGCCGTCCTCGCCGGTGTAGCCGGTGCGGGCCAGGAGCAGGTCCAGACCGTTGATGCCTACCTCCACCGCCGCGTAGTACTTCAGTTCGGTCACCAAGCTGTGCTGGTCCGCGGGGACCAGGGTCAGCAGGATTGCTTCGGCGTTGGGGCCCTGCACCGCGATGAGCGAGGTTTCGGCGGAGACGTCCTCCACCGTGACGTCAAAGTTGGCGGCGCGCTCGGCCAGGGCGGCGGCCACAACAGCGGCGTTGCCGGCGTTGGGAACCACCAGGTACTTGTCCTCGGCCCGGCGGTAGGAGATCAGGTCATCGATGATGCCGCCGTCTTCCTGGCAGATCAGCGAGTACTTGGCCTTGCCCACGGCCACGGCGGAGAGCTTGCCGGCCAGGGCGTAGTCCAGGAATGCCGCGGCGTCCGGGCCGGTAACCCAGACTTCGCCCATGTGGGAGAGGTCGAACAGACCGGCGGCGTTGCGCACGGCGTGGTGTTCGGCCAGTTCGGATTCGTACTTGAGCGGCATCTGCCAGCCACCGAAGTCGGTGAAGGAGGCGCCGGCCTTCTTGTGCTCGTCGTAGAGCGCAGTGAATTTCTCGGTCATTGGAGCGTGTCCTTTAGTTGTCGGAACCGGCCGCGGAGTCCTCAAACTCCTCAAGCGGCGGGCAGGAGCAGATGAGGTTGCGGTCGCCGGCAGCGCCGTCGATGCGTCCTACGGGCGGGAAGTACTTGTCCTGCTTCAGGGACGGCAGCGGGAACGCGGCCTGCTCGCGGGGGTAGCTACGGTCCCAGCCGGTGTTGACGACGGCGGCTGCCGTGTGGGGGGCGTTGCGCAGCGGGGAGCCGGCCAGGGTGAAGTCGCCGTTGGCAACCTGCTCGATCTCGGCGTGGATGCTGATCATCGCGTTGATGAAGCGGTCGATCTCGCCGAGGTCCTCGGATTCGGTGGGCTCCACCATCAGGGTTCCGGCCACCGGGAACGCCAGGGTGGGGGCGTGGAAGCCGTAGTCGATGAGGCGCTTGGCCACGTCCTCGGCGGTGACGCCGGTGCGGGCCGTCAGTTCACGCAGGTCCAGGATGCACTCGTGTGCCACGAGTCCGCCTTCGCCGGTGTAGAGGACGGGGAAGAAGCCGTTCAGGCGGGCTGCGACGTAGTTCGCTGCCAGCAGCGCGGACTTGGTGGCCTCGGTCAGTCCGGCGCCGCCCATGAGCTTGACGTAGGCCCAGGAGATGGGCAGCACGCCGGCGGAGCCGTAGCGGGACGCGGAAATTGCGACGCCGTGGCCTTCCTCGTGCGCGGCCTTGTTCGCGTCGCCGGGCATGAAGGGGGCCAGGTGCGCCTTGGCTGCCACGGGGCCGACGCCGGGTCCGCCGCCGCCGTGCGGGATGCAGAAGGTCTTGTGCAGGTTCAGGTGCGAGACGTCGCCGCCGAACTTGCCCGGCTGCGCCAGGCCCACCAGGGCGTTCAGGTTGGCACCGTCAACGTACACCTGGCCGCCCGCAGCGTGCACGGCGTCGCAGACGTCGCGGACGTCGCCGTCGTATACGCCGTGCGTGGACGGGTAGGTGATCATGATGCAGGACAGGACGTCCTTGTTGGCCTCGATCTTCGCCGTCAGGTCCGCGTGGTCGATGGTGCCGTCCGGTGCGGTGGCAACCACGACGACCTTCATGCCGGCCAGGACCGCGGAGGCGGCGTTGGTGCCGTGCGCGGAAGCCGGGATGAGGCAGACGGTGCGCTGCTCGTCGCCGCGGGACAGGTGGTAGCCGCGGATGGCCAGCAGGCCGGCGAGCTCGCCCTGGGATCCGGCGTTGGGCTGGATGGACACCTGGTCATAGCCGGTGATCTCGGCGAGGTCGGATTCCAGGCCCTCGATCAGTTCACGCCAGCCGGCAGTCTGGGACTCCGGTGCGAACGGGTGGATCGAGGCGAATTCCGGCCAGGAGATGGCTTCCATCTCGGCGGTGGCGTTCAGCTTCATGGTGCACGAGCCCAGCGGGATCATGGTGCGGTCAAGGGCCAGGTCGCGGTCGGAGAGCCTGCGGATGTAGCGCAGCAGCTGGGTTTCGGAGCGGTGCGTGTTGAACACCGGGTGCTCGAGGTAGCCGGAGGTGCGGACGACGTCGGCGGGCAGCTCGAAGCCAGCGGCGTCGCCTACCGGGCCGGCACCGAAGGCGACGGCCACCGCGGAGAGGGTTTCCGTCGTCGTGGTTTCATCCACGGACACACCCACCGTGTCCTCGTCGACGAAGCGGAGGTTGATGCCGCGCGCCTCGGCGGCGGTGATGACCTTGCGTGCCTTGCCCGGGACGCGGACGGTGAGGGTGTCGAAGAAGGTTCCGGACACCAGTTCGCGACCGGCGGTTTCCAGCGCGGTGGCCAGGATGCGGGCGTTGTTGTGGACGTTCTCGGCGATCGCCTTCAGGCCGTCCGGGCCGTGGTAGACGGCGTAGAAGGAGGAGACGATGGCCAGCAGGGCCTGCGCGGTGCAGATGTTGGAGGTGGCCTTCTCGCGGCGGATGTGCTGCTCGCGGGTCTGGAGGGCCAGACGGTAGGCGGGGGCGCCGGCGTCATCCTTGGACACGCCCACCAGGCGGCCGGGGAGGGAACGCTCCAGGCCCTTCTGGACGGCCATGTAGGCGGCGTGCGGGCCGCCGAAGAACAGCGGAACACCGAAGCGCTGGGTGGAACCGACGGCGATGTCGGCGCCCTGCTCACCTGGAGGGGTGATCAGGGTCAGGGCCAGGAGGTCTGCGGCGACGGTGACCAGCGCGCCGCGGGATTTGGCCTCGGCGATGACGCCGGCCTGGTCCCACACGCGGCCGGACACGCCGGGCTGTTGCAGGACGATGCCGTTGATCGTGCCTTCGGGGAGGCCCGCGGACAGGTCGGCGACTTCCACCTCGAAGCCGAGGGCCTCTGCGCGGCCCTTCACGATGGCGATGGTCTGGGGCAGTACGTCAGCGTCCAGGACCGTCTTGCCGTCCTTGGCATCCTTGTTCTTGTTGGCCCGGCGCATCAGCAGCACGGCTTCGGCCACGGCCGTGGCTTCGTCCAGCAGCGAAGCGTTGGCGATGGGCAGGCCCACCAGGTCCTGGACCATGGTCTGGAAGTTCAGCAGTGCTTCAAGGCGTCCCTGGGAGATTTCCGGCTGGTACGGCGTGTACGCGGTGTACCAGGCGGGCGCTTCCAGGATGTTGCGGCGGATCACGGCCGGGGTGATGGTGTCGTAGTAGCCCTGGCCGATCATCTGGACGGCAGTCTTGTTCTTGGCGGCCAGGCGGCGCAGCTCGGCGAGGACCTCGACCTCGCTGAGTGCGTCCTGCAGGCGAAGGGCAGTCTCCTGGCGGATGGCTGCCGGAACCGCCACGTCTACAAGGCCGTCCACGGAGTCGTAGCCAACGGTCTTGAGCATGGTGTCGATATCGGACTGGCGGCGGGCGCCAATGTGCCGGTCAACGAACGTTGATTGAAGGGACTGAATCGTCATGAGGAACTCCAGGTCTGGCCTGCCATCAGGGTGGCGCGGTATACGGTGGGTTCCTCCCCGCTCTGTATTGGACCTGAGAGATTCCGCAGGATCATGAAGATCCGCTTGCACCGTCGGTGAGCCAGGCGCGATGCCTGGCTGCTTTCCAGAGTTGCCTCGCCGCGACGGTACATGGGCCTGAGAGATTCCTGGGGAGGATTTGCTCCTACGGCGCCTGCCCGGATGTCGTCCGGGAGAACTCTCCCGCCGCAGCTCGAAAGGCTTATTAAAATGTGGGTGATTCGGCTCACAAGGTACACGAAATCGGGGCCAAAGGCAAATTTGGGGCGCTTCGTCCGGGTGGAAGGCAGCTGCCCTGAATCCTCCTTCGGCAGGCCGGCAACGGCACAGGTTTGACATTCTCCGGCGGCCGGCAACACACTGATTCGGGACCGTGCGGCACGGACCGGGGCGGTCTCTCGGGGCAGCCTGCGGACCGGGCTTTATCCCGTACGACAACCGAAAATTGCCTTTGACCTGCGGCGGGAGAGCCCTGCCCGGTACATCCAGCAGGCGCCGTAGGAGCAATTCCTCCCCGGGAAACTCTCAGGCCCATGTACCGCCGCGGAGAGGCAACTCTGAAAAGCAGCCGGATTCCGGCTCACCGACGGTGCAAGCAGCGGGCCCATGGCGGCCGGCGCTGCGGAAACTCTCAGGTCTAGACAGAGTGGGGAGGAACCCAATCCCTGCGGCGCCCGGCGCTGCTTGAACGATGGAGTTCCACATGACCGTGCCTTCCTCCCCGACCGCCGATGTGGCAGCGCCGCGCAGCGAGCTCCGCCAGCCGGGCGCTGACGGGTTTGTCCTCACGTTCCAGTGCCCGGATTCCCTGGGCATCGTCCAGGCCGTGGCCAGCTTCCTCCTCGCGCAGGAATGCTACATCCTGGACATCAAGCAGTTCGGCGACCAGGCAAGCGGCCAGTTCTTCATGCGGGTGCACTTCAGTGCACCCGAAGGCACCGGGGCGGGCCGGCTCCGAGAGGATTTCGCGCCCGTCGCCTCCGAATGGCAGATGCAGTGGCAGCTGGAGCGGCACGGCCGGAGACAGCCCATCCTGGTGATGGTGTCCAAGTACGACCACTGCCTCCGCGACCTGCTCTTCCGGGCCCAAAACGGCGAGCTTCCGGTGGAGATCGTGGCCGTCGTCTCCAACCATCCGGACCTGGCCGCGCTGGTGGACTGGCACGGGGTGCCGTTCCACCACATTCCGGTCACTTCGGAGACGAAACCCGACGCCGAAGCGCAGCTTTTGGCGCTCGTTGACAGTTACGGGGCGGAGCTGGTGGTCCTGGCGCGCTACATGCAGGTCCTCAGCGACGGTGCCACGGAGCGGCTGAGCGGGAAAGCCATCAACATCCACCACTCGTTCCTGCCCAGCTTCAAGGGTGCCAAGCCCTACCACCAGGCCTACGAACGCGGGGTCAAGACCGTGGGCGCCACGGCCCACTACGTCAACTCCGAACTGGACGAAGGACCCATCATTTCCCAGCAGGTCATCGAGGTGGACCACACCTACAGTGCGGCGGACCTCGTCACGGTGGGCAAGGACGCCGAGTGCAAGGCGCTGACCAACGCCGTCCGCTGGCACGCCGAGGGGCGCATTCTCCTTTCCGGGAACCGCACGGTCATCCTGCGGTAAACGGTCCCGGGTGTGTGTTGTCCGGCCCCCTTCCACAGTCCGTGCTGTTTTCGACGCGCATATTCATGGGCGCTGCGCATGTCCCCTGACGCGCCCCATATGTGGGCGTCGCCGGCGAGGATGCGCGTCGGCCACAATTTTGCGCGTCGAAACCCGACGGCGCAGGGCCAGGATCCGGGCGGTCAAGGCTTCCGGCACACTGCGTGGGGTGCTGTTCGGGCGGCGGGACCGGGGTTCGACGGCCTTCAGGAGGCCATCGCGGTGAGGGCGAGAATGATGACTTTGTGCTTCGACGTGGCCCATCGTGCCAACCCGCGGGGTGTCAAACGATGTCCCGACATGCGTCAACTTTTTCGTGAAACCAGGCATAACCGTACCGGCTGCGGCGCCTGCGCGCGCAGTAGCCGGACCGCTGGGCGGTAACCGGGCCAGTAAACCTGAAGCATGCTTAGTATTGCCCGTAGGATGGAGGAAAACGCGGCAGCCGTTGCTGCCGCCGGACGCGAACGAAGGTGACCATGGCCAGGCGCAGCAATCCCGCATTCCGCATCGCCCAGGAAGCCGCGCACAACGCGGTGTTCGACGCAGACGGCAAGCCCAAGCCCGGTGTCCACAACGTGCTCCTGCGCGCTGTGGAAATCCAGCGGCCCCTGGTCCTGGCGTACATCAAGAGGCTCCAGCGTAAACACCCGCGGGCAACGGCGGCGCAGCTGGCCGCCTTCCTGGAGCGCGACTACCTGCGCGCCGTGGCAGGCGGGGGCGCCGTGGTAGGTGCCACCGCCGTCGTTCCCGGTGTGGGGACCGTGGCGTCGCTGGGACTTTCCGCGGCCGCAACCGTGGGCTTCCTTGAGGCCACGGCGCTGTACGCCACCTCGCTGGCGGAGCTGCACGGCATCAGGATGACCAACCCGGAGAAGGCCAGCACCATGGTCATGGCCATCATGCTTGGCGAGGAGGGTGCCATGCTGCTGGGCACGCTCAGCGGGCAGGCCGCCACCAATGGCATGGGGGGTACCGCGGCCTGGGACAGTGTCCTGTCGAAGGCGATGCCGGGCTCCGGCTGGGGAATGGTGCGTAAGCGGATCCAGAAAGCGTTCCTGAAGAACCTGCTCAAGCGGCAGGGGACTGCCCTGTTCGGCCGTGCCCTGCCCTTCGGCATCGGCGCGGTAGTGGGCGGAGCGGGTAACCTCGTGATGGGCCGTGCTGTGGTGGCCAACGCCAAAGAGGCGTTTGGTCCCATGCCGGACACCATTCCCGGGGAGCTCTCGGCCGCCGCCGCAGCTCCGGACAACCCCGCGTTGGAAGGCGACACTCTTGGATCTCAACGCTGACCTCGGCGAATCATTCGGCTCCTGGACCATGGGGGACGACGCCTCCATGTTCAGCCTGGTCACCAGCGCCAACGTGGCATGCGGCTTCCACGCCGGAGATCCCGTCACCATGCTGGACAGCTGCCGCGCCGCCTACGAACTCGACGTCACGGTAGGTGCGCACGTCGGCTACCGTGACCTCGCGGGGTTCGGGCGGCGGAGCATCGACATGAGCTTCGATGAGCTGTTCGGGGACGTGCTCTACCAGCTGGGCGCGCTCGACGGCGTTGCGCACGCCGTGGGTGCCTCCGTGGACTACGTGAAGCCGCATGGCGCGCTGTACAACCGCATCGTCACCGACGCCGAGCAGGCGTCAGCAGTGGTGGCCGCCGTCAACTCCTACGATCCCGGCCTGCCCATACTCGGGTTGCCGGGCTCGGAACTGCTCAAGCAGGCACAGGACGCCGGTCATCCCGTGTTCGTGGAGGCCTTTGTGGACCGCGCCTACCTGGCGGACGGCAGCCTGGTGCCGCGCTCCCGGGAGGGTGCCGTGCTGCACGACGTCGACGCCATCGTGGAGCGGGCCGTGCGCCTTGCGACCAAGGGCGAGGTGGAAGCCATCGACGGTGCCGTGGTCCGGGTCAGGCCAGACTCACTGTGCATCCACGGGGACACCCCGGGTGCGGTGGAAATGGCAGCGCGAGTCCGGACCGGCCTGGAATCTGCAGGCGTGGAACTGGCCTCCTTCGCCTGACTCCAGCCGTACCTGCAGTCAAGGAATGGGGGCTAGCCGAAGACCAGGTGCGCAACGGAGAAGATGGCCAGTCCGGCCAGCGAACCCACCACGGTGCCGTTGATCCGGATGTACTGCAGGTCCCGGCCCACCTGCAGCTCGATCTTCCGGGACGTTTCTTCGGCATCCCAACGGGCCACCGTGTCCGTGATGACGCCGGCGATATCGGAGCGGTAGGTCCGCACCAGATACCCCGCAGCGTCGCCGATCCAGGCGTTGACCTTGCCGGCCAGCTCCGGATCGGTCACCAGGCGGGAACCGAAATCCCGCACTGCGGCCTTGAACTTGATTGTCAGGTCGCTGTCCGGGTCGTCCACGGCGCCGAGCAGGGCGCTCTTCACGGTGTCCCAGGTGCGCGAGGCCAGTTCGCGGACCTCCGGATCGCCCAGCACCTGCGCCTTGATCCCCTCGGCCCGGGCGATCATGACGGGGTCGTGCTGCAGGTCCCGGGCCAGGTCCCCCAAGTACGTGTCGATCTGCCGGCGCACCTGGTGGTTCGGGTCGGCTTGCACCGCCCGCACGAACTTCAGGATCTCCACGTACACCTTGTCGCCCACAAGTCCGTCCACGAACTGCGGAACCCAGGTGGGGGACCGGTCCGAGACCAGCCGGGAGACGGTTTCGTGGTTGTCGTCAACCCAGTCGGCTGCGCGGTCGACCAGCAGGTCCACCAGGGCGTGATGGTGCCCGTCGTGAAAAATCCGCTCGGCGAGCCGTCCCACGGGCGGTCCCCACGGCGGAGTCAGCAGATGCTTGCGCACCATGCCTTCGATGACTGCCTGGACGTCGTCGTCATTGAGGACCCTGAAGGCGCCGCGGATGACGGCGGCACCCTCCTTGGCCACCCGGTCCGCGCCGGCCGGAGTGGCCAGCCACTCCCCGGCGCGGCGGGCAATGTTCACGCTGGCCAGCTTCTCCTGCACCACCTGCTCGGAGAGGAAGTTGGTCTCCACGAACTCACCCAACGACGCGCCGATCTGGTCCTTGCGGCGCGGAATGATGGCGGTGTGCGGGATCCTTATGCCCATCGGGTACTTGAACAGTGCGGTCACCGCGAACCAGTCGGCCAGCGCGCCCACCATGCCGCCCTCCGCTGCCGCCCGCACATACTGCAGCCACGGGTACTCGTCCTGCAGCGCAAACGCCACCACGAAAACCACCGCCATCGCGACCAGCAGCGCCAGGGCCAGCGCCTTCATTTTCCGCAGCGCTGCCGCCTTTTCGGCGTCCGCCTCCGTCAGCTGGTGGCGTACGACGGCGGTGCGGCCACGCGTGCGCGGTGCCGCCTCGGGGGCCGGGGCGCGCGGGTCGTTGCGGGTAGTTGGCTCAGAGTTCACCTGCATGTGCCCAGCCTAGTCCCGCACCCAGGGTCCGGTCGGCTAGCGTGGCTCCATGACAGTTGACGGACCAGGCCAGCACCGGCCGCTCGTCTTTGCCCACCGCGGCGCGAGCGGGGCGTTCGCCGAACACACCCGCGCGGCCTACCTGCAAGCCCTGGCCGACGGCGCTGACGGCGTGGAGTGCGATGTCCACCTCACCCGGGACCAGCACGTGGTCCTCCTGCATGACGCCAACCTGGACCGCACGTCGGACGGCACCGGCCCCGTGGCTGAGCGCACGCTGCAGGAGCTGCAGCACCTCGACTTCTCCTCCTGGAAGGGCGCCCGGATCCCGGAAGCCTACGGAGCCAGGTCTGAGCAGTTCCTGACCCTGCCGGACCTCCTGGACCTGCTTCGCGCGGCCGGGCGTCCGCTGCGGCTCGCCATTGAGCTCAAGCACCCCAGCCCGTACCAGCTGAAGCTGGAAGATCGGGTCCTGGAGGTCCTGCGCGCCGAGGGCTGGAACTCGGAAAACTCCACCCTGGACAACGTGGAGGTGACCTTCATGAGCTTCAGCCCCGAATCCGTCCGCCACCTGCTGGAATCCGTCGCTGCACGCTATGTATGCCAGCTGGTGGACAACATCGACATCCACGAGATCCGGGACGGCCTGGGCCTGGGGCCCCTCACGGGCGGCGCGGTGGCCAACCTGATGAAGGCCACCCAGTTGGAGGCCGAACGGATCCTTGACGCCGGCACTGCCGCACTGGCCGGGCCCGGCATCGACTACGTGCGCGAGCATCCGGAGACCATCCGGCGCTGGCACGACGCCGGGCGGCGGTTCCGGGTGTGGACCGTGGACACGCCGGAGGATGTGGAGCTGTGCCAAGCAGCCGGCGTCCACGAGATCACCACCAACCTCCCGGCGCAGGTGCTGGACCAGCTCCGGGTTACAAGTGGCGGCGGTTGCTGTGATTGAGTTGGGGCATGTTGTTTCCCCGGTCCCGAAGGGCAGCCCGTAGCCTTCCGGGAGATGCCCGGAACCTCTCCGCCCCGGCCATGAGCGCACTGCTCCTGGCCAGTGCCTGGCACCACTTCCGGAGCCCGCGCTTCTACCACCAGGTGGTGCCGAGCTTCCTGTGCCGCGAAGACGCGCCCGCTCCGGGCGAAACTACCAAAGCAGCGCACGACGCCGGCGCCCCCCGCAGCGCCAACCGGCCCCTCGCGGTGCTGACCCGGGAGGAATGGATTGCGGTAAGCGGCCTGCTGGAGCTCGCTGGCGCCGTCGGAATCCTTCTCCCGCCGACGCGGAAGGCGGCCGCCGCCGCGCTCACGGCGATGTTCACCGCGTTCCTGGCCGGCCACGTGGATGCGCTTCGCCGGGCCTATGGGCCGCGCGGGACGCCGCTGCAGCGGAGGATCCACACCCTGCGCCTGCCCCTGCAGGCGCCGCTGATTGCCTGGGCCTGGAGCTTGCGCAAGCCGGGCGGCACGCGGGCCGGCGGAGTCCGGCCGTGACGCTGCTGGCGTCGCCGGCGGTCCGGGTAGGCATCTCGATCAGCATCGCCACCGGGCTGTACGGGGTCTCCTTCGGGGCGCTGTCCGTCACCTCCGGGCTGGACTTCTGGCAGACCATTGCCTTGAGCCTCCTGCTGTTCAGCGGCGGCTCGCAGTTCGCATTCATCGGAGTGGTGGCCGGTGGCGGCTCCGGCATCGCCGCGATGAGTGCTGCCACTCTGCTGGGCATGCGCAATGGGATCTACGGCATGCAGCTCAATGCGCTCTTCCGGCCATCGGGCTGGCGCAGGTACGTGGGTGCGCAGCTGACCATCGACGAGTCCACCGCAACTGCAACAGGCCAGTCCGATCCCCTCGAACAGCGCCGCGGGTTCTGGACGGCGGGCATCGGCATCTACGTCCTGTGGAATCTGTTCACGGCCGTTGGCGCGCTCGCCGGCAGCGGGCTGGGGGATCCCAAGCAGTGGGGCCTGGACGGGGCCGCCGTCGCCGCATTTCTGGCCCTGCTGTGGCCGCGGCTCAAGGGCCGGGAACCCATCGCCATTGCGGTAGCGTGCGCCCTGGCCACGGTTGTTGCCGTGCCCTTCGTGCCGGCCGGCGTGCCCATCCTGGTGGCCGCCTTGGTGGCGGCGGTGATCGGCTGGTTCAGCCACGGCCGCAGCGACGAAGGGCTCGAGCCGGACGTCGAACCGTATTCGGCCCACGGCAGGCATTCCCAGGCGGCACCCACCGCCGACAGCCCGCAGGCCGGGCATTTCTCCGGAGGGGGCGCATGAACCTGTGGATCTGGCTGTTAGTCGCCTGCGCGCTGGCCTACGCGTGGAAACTGGTGGGGTACCTGGTGCCGGCCAGGCTCCTGGAGAACCCCCGCACATCGCGGATTGCCGGCACCATGACCATCGGCCTGCTGGCTTCCCTCACCGTGGTCAACGCGATGGCGTCGGGGCAGCAGCTCGCAGCAGATGCCCGCCTTGGCGCCCTGGCGGCCGCCGCCGTCGCCCTCGCCTTCCGTGCCCCGTTCCTGGTGGTGGTGATCGCCGGAGCCGGAACCGCCGCCGTCCTGCGCATGCTGGGCTGGAACTGACGCAGCCATCCCTCCGACCAAGATTTTAGTGTGGGGCGCATCACTATTACCGCTGCCGGGCGGTTGTAGGATGAAAGTGGCTATGCAGTTGGCCTTGGGAACTTCTTCTGAACGGTGACCATGGATCATCAACTGCAGGCGGCCGGAGACAGGGCAGGCCGGCCCGCCCACACAAACGGCCGACGGCGGGCAGGACTTCCAGCCAAACGCTTCTTCAGGCGGTTTGTCGGCTTTGCCGACGTCCCTGACCAGGAACTTGAGCTGCTCGCGGCGGGGCTCCGGAAAGCCGTTGAGCTCGGCCCGGCGTCTCCGGTGCCGGCATTGAAGGCCGTGGTTCGCCGCGAGGTGGCCAGGCGGAAGCGGGCAGGGCAGCCCGAAGGCACAGAGGAGCCGGAATGAATGAGCAGGAGCAGGTAAGCGGCGCGGAAGTCGAACACGGCATTCCGGGAAAATCCCGGCAGGTTTACCGGGACCCGCGGGGGTCGGAGGCCACCCGGGAGTTGCGGGACACGGCCCGGCGCCGGCGTGACGCGGAAGAGAAGCTGCAGCAGCACCTCATGGAAGCGAAGAACCACATCCCTAACGAGTTCCGCCAGCACTAGCTGGGGCGATCCAGTCCCGGGCTTCCATCCGGAGGCGGGTCTCTTCCACGGCCATCTCATACCAGGTCTGCGCCCCGAACTCCGGCTCCGGGGTGTCCAGGTTCTGGAACAGGGCGTCGAGTAACGTGGCCAGGTCCGCAGAGGACATGGCAGGCAGGATTTCTTCGGGGCCGCGGGGGTCGTTGAGGTAGCGGAAGAGCAACGTGGGGTGGTTCATTTCCGTGCAGCCAGTGAGCGCCGGACGGACGAAGCTTGCTTCAAGGGGGCCTCCATCCTGAGACTTCCAAGGGCTGGCTGCGTAACCCTCTTTGAGTGTATGGCACCCGCTGGGTGCCCACAATGGTCCGGCCTGTTCCCCCCCCCGGGGGTCAGCCTGCTCAGGCGGGTACCGGCACCTGTGGCGGCAGTGGCCGCGCCGGGCGTTCGGCGCGGATGGCGTCCTCCACCAGTGCAAGGGGGCGCCGCCACGCGTCCGAGCCGGGTTCCATGGTGTCCACCACGCTGATCAGCATGGCCAGCAGCCGGAACATGTCCGTCATAGTGATGTCCGCCCTGAGGCTGCCCTGGCCCTGTCCGCGCACCAGCAGGACGCTGATGGATTCGACCAGGGAACCGGTGATGCCGGTCAGGAGTCCCCGGCGGCCCGCAACGGCTCCCAGCAGGTTTGCATCGGTGCTGGCCGCAGCCATGATCGCTTCCATAACCCTGAACAGACCGGCGGCGGCGTCGATATCGGCCAGGGCGCCGTCCATGACCGGATCCACGGTGAGCCGCAGTTGGCGGTTAAGCGTGGCGAGCACCAGCTCTTCCTTGTCCGCGAAATTCCGGAACAGGGTGGCCGGGCCAACGCCTGCGGTGATGGCGATGGTCTGCAGAGGGACGTCAGGGCCGAAATCGCGGAAACACTGACGCGCCGCCGTGATGATCTTGTCCACATTCCGCGCGGCATCGGCGCGGAGGGGTTTGCGGGCGGCGATGACACTCATGGCAAAAAGCGTAGCAACGCTGCTCCCGCCCTACACCGTTACCCGAGGGTAGGAGGTAATGTGACACGTCGCCGCCCTGCCGGGGCGCTATGATGCCGGGCCGTGGCACACTGGGCGCATGTTGCTTGCCTTTTCTGTCGCCCCTTCCGGCGTCCCCGCCAGCGGTGTCCGGCCTGATGATGCCTCCGTGCACGATGCCGTTGCCGCCGCAGTGAAGATCGTCAGGGAGTCCGGACTGCCCAACCGCACCAGTTCCATGTTTACCGAAATAGAGGGGGAGTGGGACCAAGTGTTCGACGTCGTGAAACGTGCCACCGAGGCGGTGGGCCAGTACGGCAGCCGCGTTTCCCTGGTAATCAAGGCAGACATCCGGCCGGGGTACACCGGGGAATTGACTGCCAAGGTCGAGCGTCTGGAAGAGGCCATCGGCGAAGCCCCCTAAGCTCGGTTCTGCTCTGGACCGCCGACTGTCGTCGTGCCAGACTGTGGCAATGTTCGAGCACAAGCCCCTGCCCGGGTGGATCGACACGGAAAGGTTCCTGTCCGACGTCGTTGTTCACCCCGGCGAGGCGCTGCAGCGCGTGGCGGCTGCCGCGGAAGAGGCCGGCCTGCCGCCTATCGAAGTGGCGCCTAACGCCGGAAAGATGCTCAAGCTGCTGGTGCAGCTGACGGGTGCCCGGCGAGTCCTGGAGATAGGCACCCTGGCCGGATACAGCACCATCTGGATGGCGCAGGGGCTTCCCGCCGACGGCACCGTGGTCACCTGTGAATTCCTGCCGAAGCACGCCGAGGTGGCATGGGCCAACATCGACGCCGCTGGCTTGGGGGAGAAGGTGGAGATCAGGCTCGGCCCCGCACTGGATACCCTGGCCGCACTCGAGGAAGAGGGGCGTGAGCCGTTCGATTTCATCTTCATCGACGCGGACAAGGAAAACGACAGCAAATACCTCGACTGGGCCGTGAAACTCGGCCGGCGTGGTGCGGCCGTCGTCCTGGACAATGCGGTGTGGGAAGGGGCAGTGCTGGACCCCGGCATGGATCCGGCGAATGCCCCCGGGATCGTTGAGGCACTCAAAGTCCTGGGCTCGCACCCCCGGCTGGACGCCACCGTAATCCAGACCGTGGGTGCCAAGGGCTGGGACGGGTTCGCCCTCGCCCGCATTATGTGAGGCATGGAAAACGGGCCGCTGCGTGTGCAACGGCCCGTTCGCGTAAGGTTGGCTAGTCCTGCTTGAAGGCGTCCTTTACCTTCTCGCCGGCCTGCTTGAGGTCCGCCTTGGTCTGGTCCATTTGGCCTTCGGTCCGGAGGCTTTCATCATTCGTCGCCTCGCCGGCGGCTTCCTTTGCCTTGCCGCCCATCTTCTCGGCGGTGTTCTCGATCTTGTCGTCCAAACCCATGGCATTGCTCCCTTCGGCTGGTGACCGGCAGACCCTTCCGCCGGCCATGCCCCCATGCTAGCCAGCAACTGGGCGCTGCAAAAGGCCCGGAAGAGTGGACTTAAACCAGGTCCGGGGCGCTGGCCACGATGTAGTCGGCGGCGGCGGGGCCGGTCATGGACAGGTTGTTGCTGTCGGGGTCGATCCCGTGGGCCAGCATGGCTGCCCAGAGGGACTCGGGAGGCTGCAGCTGCGCCTTCTGGATCAGGCACCAGCTGGTGTAAAGGCCGTAGAGCTCATCGCGTCGGAGGCCGAGGCCCGGCTCCCTGTCAGGGACAACTGCTTCGGCAAGAAAATCTTCAAAATGTGTAGCAGGCATGTCCGCTCGTTTTCGGGGTCGACCGTGGAGCCGCCGTATCTGCTTCAGCGGCGCTGCGGGCTCCGGTTCGGAACCAGCAGAGTAATCATGAAATTATTCCAGACGGCGCACATTGTAAAGTTGCCTGTCTGTTACATCCCTGCGCGCCTACCCCTGCACGCTCCACGTAGACACGGCGCCGACACAACGAGGGGGCCGACGGCGACTGGGGGGACTGGCCTCGGTCTCAGTAGAGGCCATCTCACCGCCGACCCCGCTAACGCCCCGGACTGCCGACCGCCAGCCTCAGTAAACCCGGGAAATCAAAGGGACCTACAGGACAATTTTCCTCCTTGAAGAGGCGTTCTGCCTAGTCCTTCTTCTGCTCGGACCCGTAATTCTCCCGGAGCTCGCGGCCGCGCCTGATGTCCTCTTCCTCCTGCGCCTGCAGCTTCTTGCTTTTCTTGGTGTCACGAGGGGGAAGCTGGATGGTTTCCTCCGCCTTGATGCCCGCTTGGAGCTGGCGGCCACGCTCCATCTCAGCGTCGAACTCCGCGCCGAAGAGCAGAGCCATGTTCAGGATCCACAGCCAGAGGAGCATGACGATCACACCGCCGAGCGCCCCGTACGTCTTGTTGTAGTTTCCGAAGTTGCCAACGTAGAAGCCAAAGCCGAGGGAGGCCAGCAGGAAGACCACGAGGGCGATTCCAGAGCCTAGGCTCATCCACTTGAAGCGGGGCTGTTTGACGTTGGGGGTGGCATAGTAGAGGACGGCGATGATCACGATGATGAGGGCCACCATGACCGGCCACTTGGCGATGTTCCAGACCGTGAGGAAGGCGCCACTGAGCCCGATAAGGCCGCCCACTGCCTCTGCCACGGGACCGCTGAGCACGAGCATCCCACCCAGGAGCGCCACGATGACGATGGCCAGGAGCGTCACGGCCAGCATGGTGCCGCGCAGCTTGACGAAGCCGCGGCCCTCGTCCACTTCATAGATGCGGTTCATGGCCCGGCCAAACGCGCCGACGTAACCGGAAGCGGACCAGAGTGCGGTGGCAAGACCGATGACCAGGGTGAACCCGGCCGCTGGCGCGCTGGCCAGTTCCTCTACCGTTCCGCCCACGGTGTCCACGGTCTCGGCAGGCGCAAAACCGCGGACGATCTCGATCAACGCGTTCGTGGTCTTCTCGGGATCCCCAAAGAGCCCTACCAGCGAAACGAGGGCCAGCATGGCAGGGAAGAGGGACAGGATTCCGTAGTACGTCAGGGACGCCGCCAGGTCAGGACACTGGTCCTTGGAGAACTCACGGAGGGTCTTCTTGGCAATGTACTTCCACGACGGCTTTTCTACGTCGGTGGGGCTCTCCGGTTTGCGGGTGTCATCCGGCGCAGGGGCCTGTCCCGCCTTTGCAGTGCTGGTTTCGGATGAGTCGTGAGTGACCATCGGGTTTCCTCTCGATCAGGGGGTGACAGCTGACAGGCCGGCCCCGCGGTGGGCGGGGCCGGCCTGTCCGGTAGCGCGTTTGCCCTTGCGGGTTCCCGCCAGAGCGTCCGGCCGCCTGGTTAGGTGTTTTGGACGTTGGTTTTGGCGTCGGTGGCGCGGTCTTTGACGTCGGTCGCGGCGTGTTGGCTGTCGGTTTTGACGTGGTCGGCTGCGTCGGTCGCGGTGGTTTTGAGGTTTTCCATGGCTTCGCGGGCTGGTTCTTTGAGGTTCTCGGCCATGTCTTTGGCGGCTTCGGTGACCTGGTTGGCCAGGGGTTGGGCTGCGGTTTTGAGCTGGTCCGCGGCTTCGCGTTCTTTTTGGCTGGCCGGGATCAGGGAGGAGACGATCATCCCGGCGCCGAAGGCGATCAGGCCGGCGGCGAGGGGGTTGCCCTGGGTTTTGGCTTTGACCTGGTCCGGGGCGTGGGAGACCGCGGTCCCGGCGTCGGAGAGCCGGGCGGCGGCGGTGTCCTTGGCGTTGTGGAGGGTGCCGGTGGTGTGTCCGGTGCCGGTGTGCAGGGTGTCCTGGACGCGGGTGGTGGCGTGGTCTGCTGTGCCCATGATTTTCTCCTTCACGCCGGTGAGGGCCTCTTTGGCCTTGTCGGTTTGGCGGTGGACGATGTTGGACGGGCTGACTTTGTCCGCGACGGCGTCCACGTTGGTTCCGAGGCGGGCGCGGGTGGCTTCTATGTCGGAGCGGATGGCGTCCGGGTTCTCGTTGGTCATCGGTTTACCTCACCTGGTTTGAGGGTCGGGGGGATTTCGGAGAGTGTTTGGCCTGTCTGGGGCAGGCCTTTGACGTGTTTGAGTTCCTTGCGGCCGGTCGCGGCGAGGACCGCGGCGGTAATGCCCCAGATCACCGCGAGGATTAGGGCGGCCCAGCCCAGGGGCATGAGCGCGCCGAGGGCGAACATCAGGGCCAGGGAGAGGAAGAGCAGGACGAAGTGTCCGGCCACGCCGGCGCCGGCGAGCATGCCGCCGCCTTTCCCGGCGCGGGTCGCGGATTCTTTCGCTTCGGCCTTGGCCAGTTCCACTTCCTGGCGCATCAGCGTGGACAGGTCCCGGGTCACCTCGCCAAGCAAGTCACCGAGCGAGGTGTTCTCCGCTTTCTGATGCGCCGCACTGCCCTCGCCACTGACTGGACCCGCACCGGCGGGAAACTCCGAATACTGGCCACTCATCACAGCCTGCCAGACTCGCCGTTCGAGGAACGGTCGCGCGTCAGGGGGTCCCCGGCCATGGGATCGTCGGCAAGGTCACGCCCGGCCAGCGGATCATCGGCGGTGCGGTTGCCCGACCAGGGCTCCTCAACCAGCTGGGGGCTGTCCAGCGGGCTGGCGGGACGCGCATAGTCCGGGTAGCTGCTGCCCGGTGCGCCGCCGTCGAACCCTGCCGTGGTGGATGCCGGGCCGGGAAGCTGGACCGGCGGAGGCGGTACGGTGCCGCCCGCAGGAACATAGGCCCCGCTGTACTCATCACCGTAGGCGGTGCCCGAATACTGGCCTGCCAGTCCCGTCGTCCCCGTGGCGCCCGTCGTCGCTCGGGTTTCGGGGGCTCCGGCGGTGAGGCCGCGGGTGAGGCGGCCGGCGAGGACTCCGGCTCCTGCGGCGAGCAGGAGGAAGGTCCCGGGGCGGTTCCGGGCGAACGACTGCACCTCGGTCAGCAGCGAGCCCGGGTCGCGGTTTTCCAGCCAGTCGGCCAGCGTTGAGGTGCGCTGGGCGGCCTCACGGACCAGGTCGGCGGCGACTCCCGGCTGGTCCGGGGCGGTGGCCATGCGGTGCAGTTCGCTGGAGATGTTCCGGATTCCTTCGGCGGCCTTCTGCTGCTGCGCCCCGGCCTGGCTGCTCAGCCCGGTCCGGGCCTGCTCCAGCAGGTCCTGGGCGCTGGCCTTGGCCTCGGCGGCAACGTTTGCCGCTTCCTCCTTGGCCGTGGCGGCAACATCCTGCGCCGCGGACTTCGCCTGCCCGGCAACCTGCGAAGCCTCTTCCTTCGCAGCATCCTTCCGGGAAGTGCCCTCGCCCGGGGCGGCGGTAGTGGCAGGGAAGCTGGCTGCGGGCCGTTCTCCCGGAATTCCTGTACCAGCCGGAGGCGTCGTGTAAGCGCGGTCCTCGGGCCATTGGTTCTCTGTCATCTTCGCTCTCTCTTTCCAAGAAGGCCGGTTGTTGATCAAGAACCAGCAATACTGGCCGTAAAATCATAAGCATGATTACTAATAGAAGGTAAGTACCCTTGCTAGATGGGTTGTAACGATTTCCGAAAGCATTAGCCCGAAGCGGCGGCCGCCGGTCCGGGTCATATCGAGAGGAAAGTGGTGGACAGCATGGAGACATCTGTATGGGTCTGGGTTGTGGTTGCGCTGGTAGTGGCGGCGCTGATCGTGCTGCTGCTTATGATGGGCAAGCGCAGGAAGGTTGAGCAGGAGCGGCGCGATGAGGTGCACCGCAAGGAAGCGGCCGAAATCCGCCGGGAAGCCGAAGGCGTGGAGCTTGACGCCAGGGAGCGGGAGGCTAAGGCGGCCCGTGCCCGCGCGGATGCTGAAGAGGCCCAGGTCAAGGCAGAAAGGCTGCGCCACGAAGCCGAGCGCCGGGCAAGCGAGGCCGAGGAATTGCGCGAGGATGTCACCCGACGGACCCGGCACGCTGACGAAGTGGATCCCGGCGGACATGCCGCGGACCGTCACCCGGATCGGGCTGACCGCCACCCGGATGCGGGTCCGGAGCATCGGGCTGACCGCCATCCGGACCGTGCTGACCGCTCGACGGATGCAGGCCCGGAGCATCCCCGTAACGGGATCTAGCGTTTAGCGCCACGGGGCGCGAGGACAGGGGAGGGCGGAATGCCCTCCCCCTTTCCCATGCCCGCCAGCACTTCCTTCACGGCATCCACGGACGACGTCGCCGCCTCCCAGCCGAGGATCCGCCGGGCGCGGCGGGTGTCCATGACGGGTGCTGCCGCCGCCATGTCGATCCAGCCGGCGTCCGTGGGCTGGAGGTGAAGCCGCCACGTCACATCGACGAGTCGGCGGAGCAACTCCATGGGGATCGGCAGTATCCGCCGTGCACCGAGCAGCCGTGCCAGCTCCTGTGGGGTGAGAACCGGCTCGGCCGCAATGTTGAAGGAGCCGGAGGCGCGGTCATCGATCACCCGCCAATACGCCTCAGCCACATCGTCCGCGTGGACCGCCTGGAACACCAGTCCGTCCGGAACCGGCAGGATTGGTATGCGGATCCTGGCGGGCAGCAGGCGTGGAATCAGCGGCCCCAGGAAGTAGCGGCCGATCTCGCTGCCGGCTTCCCGCTGGAAGATCAGGCCCGGCCGCAGCCGTGCCACGGCGATGGCAGGTTCGGAAGCGGCAAAGCTGTCCAGGAGTGCTTCCTGTTCCGCCTTGTGCCGGCTGTAGTGCGAGCCGGGTATGCCGCGGGCCGGCCATGACTCCGCGGTCCGCTGGTCCTTGGGGGCGCGGCTGTAGGCACCCACCGACGATGCGCACACCACCTGCTTGACGCCGGCCTTCCTGGCCGCGTCCAGCACATTGCGCGTGCCGGTGACGTTGGTCCGGTACAGCTGGTCCAGGTTCCGGTTCGGCTGGATCTGCCACGCCAGGTGCACCACGCTGTCAATGCCCTGGAGCGCCGCCTCGAGCCGAGGCATGTCGCCTTCCAGCCCCACATCCAGTGGATGCCAGTCGACTCCGGTGTAGGGCATTCGGTCCGTGTCCGGGCGGCGGCGGCTGATCCCCGTCAGGTGCAGGCTGCCGGGCTTTTTAGCCAGCTGCCCCTGCAGGTTCCGCAGCAGCGCGGTTCCGGCATTTCCGCTGGCTCCGGTAATGGCAATACGCATGGCAAGCTCCCTCGGCAAAGGCTGCGGACGGGGCGCGCGGCTGGTCGCCCACCGTTCCGAGCCTACCCGCGGCCGGTCAAGTTCATAAGCACCCTTACGGATTGCTTAATAAGCAGCCTTATGGTTTCCTGCTTCTAAGTCTTGCCGCAGGCTTTCGGAACCAGTACCGAGGGAAACCAAAGACATGCCCGAATACTTTGGCGCGCCTGCCGTGCATGCTGCGCCGGCTGCTCCACGAACCACACCAAGCCCCCAGCAACGCCGCCCTCTCGCCCGGTGCGGACAGCTGCGGGAAACCTTCGAGAACGACCTGGTCCTGGGGTATCTGGATCTGGCTGAAGCCCTCGCAGCCCGCTTCGAATCAAGGGGCCGCGAACGCGCGGATCTGAACCAGGTGGCCTATCTGGGCCTGGTCAAGGCGGCCCGGGGTTTCGACCGGGACAAGGGAGAAAGCTTCCCCGCCTATGCCGCACCCACCATCACTGGGGAACTGAAGCGGTACCTCCGCGACAGAACCTGGGTGGTGCGGCCGCCAAGGAACATCCAGGACCTCCGCACCCGGATGTTCAAGGCCGAGCCGGCACTGACCCAAGCCTTGGGTCGGTACCCCACCGCTGCCGAACTGGCGCGGGAACTTGGCGCCGATGAGGCTGCAGTGCAGGAAGCGATGTGCGCGTCCACCAGCATGCATCCGGACTCGCTCGATGCCGCCAACCCCCACTCGGACGCGCCGTCCGTCGGGGAAACCCTGCCCTGCCTTGAGACGCCGCTGGAACGGTTGGAAGAGCTCGCCTGCCTCCGCGGAGCCATACAATCTCTCGGCGCCGCGGACCGGGAACTGCTGTACCGGCGCTACTTCTGCGAGGAAACCCAAATACAGCTGGGACGTCGGCTGGGGATGTCGCAAATGCAGGTGTCCCGCCGGCTGGCGAAGCTCCTGGTGCAGCTCCAGCGTGCGCTCAGCCCGGGTGTGGAGGCAACCCGCCGCGATTCTCCGGACGCACCGGCCCGCTAACCGGCACCCTGGACTCCTACGGCCCCGGGCCACGCTGCGGGGACAACATGGGAAATCACGGCGGACTCCTCGGAGGCCTGTTTAGGACCGCGGGCAGCGGGGAACGAGGTTGTTTATGGAAAGCTCTTCGATGCCAAAACTTCGGGCTGTCCTTTTCGACCGGGACGGCACCCTGGTGGCCGACGTGCCGTATAACGGCGACCCCGCACTGGTCCGGCCCATGCCCGGTGCCGGGGACGTCCTGGCCTCGCTCCGGGCGCGCGGCCTTGCCACGGGGGTTATCAGCAACCAGTCCGGCATTGCCCGTGGCCTGCTCACCGAAGCCCAAGTAAGAGAGGTCAATGCCAGGGTAGAGGAACTCCTGGGCCCGTTCGACGTGTGGGAGGTCTGCCCGCATTCGCCAGCGGACCGGTGCTGCTGCCGCAAGCCCGCCCCTGGCATGGTGCACAACGCCTGCCGGAAGCTGGGCATCCACGAATCGCAGGCAGCACTGATTGGCGACATCGGTGCCGACGTCGGCGCCGCAGAGGCAGCCGGCGCCGTGGGGGTACTGGTGCCCACCCCGGTGACCCGGACTGAGGAAGTGGGCAGCGCCCGGTTCGTGGCCGGGGACCTGGCCGCCGCCGTCGCACTCCTCGCAGCGGAAGGCATGATCCAGGATGCTCGCGCGGAGGAGAGCGCCTGATGGGCCGGGTTCTCGTGGCCCGGCTGGACAGCATGGGCGACGTCCTCCTGGCCGGCCCCGCCGTCCGGGCAGTGGCCCACGGACGGAAGCCCGACGGCAGCGCACCCAATCACGTGGTGATGCTATGCGGCCGCCAGGGGGAGGCCGCGGCGGGGCTGTTGCCGGGGGCGGCCGAAACCTACACCTGGGACAGCCCCTGGATCATGAACCCGGCACCGGACATGACCGGCCCGCATGCCGAACGGCTGATCGGGTTCGTCCGGAATTCGCGGATCACCGAGGCCGTCATCCTGACCTCGTTCCACCAGTCACCGCTGCCCCTGGCGCTGCTCCTCCGCCTGGCCGGCGTGGAACGCATCACCGGCGCCTCCACTGACTACGCCGGCTCGCTGCTGGACGTCCGGCTCAAACCCGGCGAAGACTTCCCGGAGGATCAGCCCGAAGCTGAACGCGCCCTGGGCATTGCCGAAGCGGCCGGTTTCCGCCTCCCCGCCCGGGACGACGGGAAGCTGCACGTGAAGGAGGTCCCGGACGTCACGGACCTGGTGGGGGATGGGCCCTACGTGGTGGTCCACCCGGGAGCCGCCGTCCCCGCCAGGGCTTGGCCGCCCCTTCACCACGCCGCCGCCGTCGAACTCCTCGAAGGCGCCGGCCGCCGCGTGGTGGTCACCGGCGGACCGGGGGAAACGTCCCTTACCGCCACGGTGGCCGGGCCTTCCGCCCTGGACCTGGGTGGGCGGACCGACCTGCGCCGGATGGCCGGAGTCATGGCGGGCGCGGAGGCCGTAGTCACCGGGAACACCGGCCCGGCTCATCTTGCCGCCGCTGTCGGGACCCCGGTGGCCTGCCTGTTTTCGCCGGTGGTGCCCGCCATCCGCTGGGCGCCCTATGGCGTTCCGCTGGAACTCCTTGGCGACCAGAACGCCCCCTGCCGGATGACACGTGCCCGCATTTGCCCGGTTCCCGGCCACCCCTGCCTGGACTCCGTCTCGCCCGAGGACGTGGTGGCGGCAGTGGAGCGGCTGATCGGTGGCGTCAGTTCTTTCAGCACCCACGTCAGCACCCGTAGAAAGGCGCGCAACAGATGAGGATCCTGCTCTGGCATGTCCACGGCTCGTGGACAGATGCGTTTGTCCGCGGCCGGCATGAATACCTGCTGCCCGTCCTCCCGGAAGGAGGAGCCTGGGGACTGGGCCGCGCGGGCCGCGACTGGCCGGCCTCGGTGCGGGAGATCGAGATGGCGCGGCTGGACGCGGAGGCGGTGGACGCCGTCGTCCTCCAGCGCCCGGAGGAGATCGCCGAGGTGGCCCGGCTTCTGGGCCGCGCCCCGGGACGCGACCTTCCGGCGGTTTACGTCGAGCACAACACGCCCAAGGGCGATTTTCCGTTCACCCGGCACCCCATGGCGGAGCAGGACCGGATCCCGGTGGTCCACGTAACCCACTTCAACCGTCTCGCGTGGGACAACGGCTCTGCGCCGGTGCTGGTGGTGGAGCACGGCATTCCGGACCCGGGGTACCTCTACACGGGCGAACTGCCCGACCTGGGCGTGGTGGTCAACGAGCCGGTGCGCCGCGGCCGGGTGACGGGCACCGACCTGCTCCCCGCCTTCGCCTCCGTGTCGCCGCTGCAGGTGTTCGGCATGAAAACCGAGGGGCTGGCAGCGGCAACCGGTATGGACCCGGAGCACGTCAGCCCCCGCGGCGACCTCCCGACGTCCGCCCTCCACCGCGAACTGGCCCGCTGCCGGGCCTACGTGCACCCGATGCGCTGGACGTCGTTGGGACTGTCACTCCTGGAAGCCATGCACCTGGGAATGCCCGTCCTGGTGGTGGCGGCAACGGAAGCGCCGCGGGCGGTTCCGCCGGAAGCCGGGGCGGTGTCAGCGGACATTGAAGAGCTGCTGCGTACCGCGCGTCAGCTGGTCGCGGATCCGGAGGAAGCACGACGGCGGGGCCTCGCCGCCCGCGCGGCGGTGCTGGAGCGCTATGGGCTGGGGAAGTTCCAGGACCGCTGGGACGGCATCCTCGCCGACCTGGTACCGGACCCGGTGCACCGGAGCGCCGGGCACCGGGACGGCGGACCGGCCAATGACCACCCGGGCGAGCAGATTCTTGTCCCTGCGCGAGAGAGGAACATTTCATGAGAATCTCCATGATTTCGGAGCACGCGAGCCCGCTTGCCGCCCTGGGTGGCGTGGACGCCGGCGGCCAAAACGTACACGTGGCCGCCCTGTCCGCGGCGCTCGCACGCCGAGGCCATCACGTGACGGTCTACACCCGCAGGGACGCAACGGAACTCCCCGCACGGGTCCAGGCCGGGCCGCGCTTCGAAGTGGTCCACGTGGACGCGGGCCCTGCCCGGCACGTGCCCAAGGACGAACTCCTGCCGTACATGGGCGAGTTGGCGGCGGGCGTGGCCCGGGACTGGGGACACCGGCCGCCGGACGTGGTGCATGGCCACTTCTGGATGTCCGGGCTCGCAGCGCTGGATGCCGCCCGCAGGCCGGACTCCGGTTACCGGGTCCCGGTGATCCAGACCTTCCACGCCCTGGGCACCGTCAAACGCCGGCACCAGGGCGCGGAGGACACCAGCCCGGAGGAACGCCGCTGGCTTGAGCCCGGCGTGGGCAGGTCCGCGGACCGGATCATCGCTACCTGCTCCGACGAGGTGTTCGAGCTCAAGGCCATGGGCATTGACACGGGGAAGGTTTCCATCGCCCCGTGCGGCGTGGACCTGTCGTTCTTCTCCGCGGACGGACCCGCGGCCGCCAGGACCCGGCGGCAGCGCATCCTGTCCGTGGGCCGGCTGGTGCCGCGCAAGGGCGTGGACCTGGTGATCCGGGCGTTGCCATACCTGCGGGAGGCGGGGTTCGACGACGTCGAACTCTTCATCGTGGGTGGCGGCGGCGATTCCGGTGCGCTGCACGCTGACCCTGAGGTCCGGCGGCTCCTGGGCCTGGCGGACGCGCTGGGCGTGGCGGACTCGGTGACCTTGCAGGGGCAGGTGGCCAGGACGGAAATGCCCGGGATTTTCCGCAGCGCCGACGCCGTGGTGTGCGCCCCCTGGTACGAACCGTTCGGCATTGTTCCCCTTGAGGCCATGGCCTGCGGCGTGCCCGTGGTGGCCGCGGCTGTGGGCGGCCTGCAGGACACTGTGGTGGACCAGGCCACCGGACTGCACGTGCCTCCGCGGGACCCGGCAGCCATTGCGTCCGCGCTCGCCGTGCTGCTGGCGGATCCGGAGCTTCGGTCCAGGCTCGGCACCGCCGGTGTGCAGCGGGCCCGGACCAGATACTCCTGGGACCGTGTTGCCGCTGAGACGGAGAAGGCCTACCAACTGGCGGTGGCCGGCGCACCCGCCGGCGCCATTTCGATGGAAGGAGCCGCACTGTGAGTGCTGACTGGTCCCTGCGCGAGGCCGACCTGCGGGCCCTGGCCACACCTCCGATGCCTGATCTGCTTCCCGCCCTCCCTCCAGGGGCCGGGTTTGCGGACGCGGCCTGCACCGACGTTGTCAGGACGCACCTGGACAACGTCCTGCCCGCGCTCGAATCGCTCCGCAGCCAGTCCGGCCGGCTGGCCGCCTGGGGAGTGGAGCTCGCCCAGCGCCTGATGCGGGGGCAACGGCTCCTCGCCGCCGGAAACGGCGGCTCCGCGGCCGAGGCCCAGCACCTGACGGCAGAGCTGGTGGGACGGTTCGACGGCGACCGGGTCCCCTTTTCCGCGATCGCGCTGCACGCCGAATCGTCCGCGGTCACCGCCATCGCCAACGACTACGGGTACGACGATGTCTTCGCCCGGCAGGTCCGCGCCCATGGCCGCTCCGGCGACGTCCTCGTCCTGCTGTCCACCAGCGGGGGCAGTCCCAACCTGCTGCGCGCGGCAGAGGCTGCATCCAGGCTCAACGTCACCACCTGGGCGCTGACCGGTTCCGGGCCCAACCCCCTGGCGGACGTCTGCGACCAGGCCGTCATGATCGAAGCCCTCAACGCCAACGCGCAGGAAGGCCACCTGATCGCCCTGCATGCTCTGTGCCGGGCCTTCGACTTGGAGGTGTGGCGCCGCAGCCCGGCCGCGGTCCCCGGCATGAACGGCGGTGCCAAGCCATGAGGATCGTGGTGGTGGGCGACGTGATGCTGGACGTGGACCTGACCGGCGAAGCCACCAGGCTGAGCCCAGACGCACCTGTGCCCGTGGTGGACATTGTGGCGGAGAATCGCCGCGCCGGAGGTGCCGGGCTGGTGGCCCTCATGCTGGCGGAGGAGGGCTGGCCTGTCACCCTTGTCACGGTGCTGGGTGATGACGACGCCGGACGGCAGCTGGCGGACCAGCTTGCCGGGGTGCGGCTCGTCTCCGGGCCCAGCGGGGCGCCGTCGCCGGTGAAGACCCGGGTCCGGGCGGGATCGCACCCGGTGGTCCGCTTCGACCAGGGCTGTGCCCGGGCGCCCGTACCGGATGTCACCCCCGCCATGTTGTCAGCGGTGGAAGACGCTGCAGTGGTGGTGGTGGCTGACTATGGCCGCGGGCTCGCCGCCAACCCGCAGTTGCGCGCACTCCTGGCCCGGCTGGCCACAGACGTGCCCATCATCTGGGACCCGCATCCGGCAGGCCCGGATCCCGTGCAGGGCGTCGCGGTGGTCACGCCCAACCTCGCCGAGGCGACCCGGGCGGCTGCGGCACCCGGTGCCGCCGCCGACGTCCAGGAGCCCGACGCGGGCACCCACGCCGGGCACCTGGCGGGATTGCTCCGCGAACGCTGGGGCAGCCAGGCAGTCCTGGTCACCCGGGGCGGTGACGGTGCCGTGCTGGTGAGCGACGACGGACAGGCACCCACGCACATTCCCGCACCCCGCGTGGAAACCGGCGATCCGTGCGGAGCCGGCGACCGGCTGGCGGCGGGGCTTGCTGTGCATTTGCTGGCAGGCTGCGGTCTTCTCGAAGCGGCCCGGTTGGCGGTCCACGAGGCCGCAGATTTCCTCGCCGCCGGCGGAGTGTCGTCCCTGCCTAAACCCGCGGCCCGAATTGCAGCCATAAGGCCCGGACGCCCGGAACGCCACCACGTGGAACCCAGCCGCGGGGACGCGCTGCTGCTGGCCCGCGCCGTGCGGAACCGCGGCGGAACCGTGGTGGCGACCGGTGGCTGCTTCGACCTCCTCCACGCCGGCCACGTCCGCGCGCTCGCCGCCGCCCGAGCCATGGGGGACTGCCTGGTGGTGTGCCTGAACTCGGATGCCTCGGTGCGCAGGCTCAAGGGCCCGGACCGGCCCATCATTGGCGAACATGACCGGGCAGAACTCCTGCTGGCCCTGGCCTGCGTGGACGCCGTGATGGTCTTCGATGAGGACACCCCCGAGGCAGTTCTGGGACGGCTCCGTCCGGACCTCTGGGTCAAGGGAGGCGACTACCAGGGAACCCGGCTTCCGGAGGCGGACCTGGTGGAAAGCTGGGGCGGCCGATGCCTCACCGTCCCGTACCACCCTGCCCGCTCCACCACCGGACTGGCCACCGCGCTCGCAAAAGTGGGCTGACCGCCCCTTCCACCCGTTTTGATTGAAAGGAACACCATGACCGCAACTGCCAACACGCCCGCTTCTTCGCCCGGCCGCGTCCTCGTTACCGGAGGAGCCTCCGGGCTGGGAGCCGCCGTCGTCGACGCTGTCCTGCAGGCGGGCGGCACCCCCGTGGTGCTGGACCGCGACATCAGCACCGTCTCCGCCGTGAAGGCATACGAGGTGGACGTTGCGGACCGTCCTGCCGTGGAGGCTGCCGTCCGTGAAGCCGCGGAGACGCTGGGAGGCCTGGACGCCGTCGTCACCGCGGCCGGCATCGACCGGTGCGGCAAGCTGGCGGACGTCGCTGCGGACGAATGGGAAAAGGTTATCGGCGTTAATCTGATGGGCACCGTCTCCGTAGTCCGCGCCGCACTGCCGTACCTCACGGCCTCGCATGGCCGGGTGGTGACCGTCGCCTCCACTTTGGGCAAGCGGGCCGTTGCGGACGCCACCGCCTACTGCGCCTCCAAGTTCGGCGTGGTCGGCTTCAGTCATGCGCTCGCGGCGGAGACCGGCGGGCAGATCGGGGTGACCACCATGATCCCCGGCGGCATGAAGACCCGGTTCTTCGACGACCGCACCGAGCAGTACAAGCCCCAGGACGATTCGCGCCTCAACGATCCCGGCAACGTGGCGCAGGCCATTCTCTTCGCAATGCGCCAGCCGGCTGGCTGCGAGGTCCGGGAAATGCTCATCTGCCATGAGGAAGAAGGCTCCTGGCCCTAGCCCCCGCCCCCGGGACGCTGACTACCAACCACGGGAGGAACCCATGCCCACAACAGCCACAGAGACAGTCCCCGCCCTGGATCCCGCACCCGGATCCGGCATCTCCATCCACGATCCCCGGACGGGGGAGTTCCTCTGGACGGTCGCCGAAGCCGGTCCCGAGGAGGTGGGCCAGGCCGTACAGACAGCCCGGGACGCGGCGGCCGGCTGGGCACAGACCGCGCCGGCGGAGCGCGGGGCTGCCCTCCGCGCCGCCGCCAAGGCCCTTGAAGAGGCCGCCCAGGAGTTGGCCGGACTCAACGCCAGCGAAACCGGCCGCCCGGTGGATGAAGCCCTGGCCGGTATAGGTGCGGCCGTCTCCACGCTGGAACAGTACGCCGAACTCGGTCCGCTGCACCGTGGCCACAGCCTCCGCGGCGACCCCCTCGCCTCCGACTACACGGTGGCGGAACCACGCGGCGTCGCCGTCCTCCTCACCCCATGGAACGACCCCGTGGCGGTGGCCGGCGGCCTGATCGGTGCGGCGCTGGCCACCGGGAATACGGTGGTTCACAAGCCGAGCGAAAGGTGCCCGCGGCTCGGTGAAGCGCTCGGGAAGGTGCTCGCACCGGCGTTCCCGCCCGGCGTGTTCAGTACCGTCTCCGGTGGTTCCGGGACCGGCGCATTGCTGACCCAGGCGGAGGTGGACGTGATCGCCCACGTGGGTTCCAGCGCTTCGGGAGCGCGGATCGCCCGGGCCGCCTCGCTCACCGGTGCGCACGTGATCCGCGAAAATGGTGGCAACGATCCGCTGCTCGTTGATGCCGGCGTCGATCCAGCCTGGGCGGCGGAACAAGCGGCGATCGGGGCCTTCAGCAACAGCGGCCAGATCTGTACCGCCGTGGAACGGATCTACGTCCACCGGGACATCGCGGAGCAGTTCTGCGCAGCCCTGGCCGCGGAAGCGGGCCGCCGCAACAGCGAGGGATCGGTGGCACCGCTGGTGGACCGGCGGATGCGCGACGAAGTCCATGCCCAGGTAGCCGAAGCGCTCAGCCGGGGTTCCCGGGCCGTGGCCGGCGGGGCGCTTCCGGAGGGGCCCGGCAGCTTCTACCCGGCCACCGTGCTCCTGGACTGCACGGACGGGATGCAGGTCATGACCGAAGAGACGTTCGGCCCGGTTGCCCCGGTGCAGGTGGTGGAAACGTTCAACGACGGCCTCCGCCTGGCGTGCAGCGGCAGGTACGGCCTCGCGGCCACAGTCCTGAGCGGCGACCTGGCGCATGTCCATCAGGCGGTGGCGGCCCTGCCGGTGGGAACCGTCAAGGTCAACGAGGTGTTCGGCGGCGCCCCCGGCGGTTCGGCGCAGCCCCGCGGGGACAGCGGCGCCGGGTTTGGCTACGGGCCCGAACTGCTGGACGAATTCTGCCGGGTCAAGGTGGTCCACATCGCAGCCCCGCCTGCCGGGAAGGCACGCTGATGGAATCGCCCCAGCCCGTGGACCTGCGGAACCAGCGGGCACTGTCCGACTGGCTGCCGGGACGGCTTGCCGCCGAGGAACCGGAGATCCTGGTGGTCGGCGACGTGATGCTGGACGGCTGGTGGAGCGGCAGCATCGAACGGCTCTGCCGCGAGGCGCCGGCCCCCGTGGTCGACCTGCAGTCCCGCGAATCCGCGCCCGGGGGAGCAGCCAACACCGCCATGAACCTGGCTGCCCTCGGGGCCCGGGTGGCAGTGGCCGGGATCATCGGCACGGACGACGCCGGCACGGACCTGCGCCGGCAGCTTCAGGCCGCCGGCATCGACGTCCGGCACCTCTACGCCCATCCGGACATGGTGACCACCACCAAAATCAGGATCAGCAGCGGCGGGCAGGTCATGCTCCGCCTCGATGACTCGGCCCGTACCATCCCGGCCGCCGCGCTGGGGGCGCTGGCCGGGGCGGTGCGTGCCGCCGTCGTGCGCAAGGCAGCGGTACTGGTCTGCGACTACGGAACCGGGGTCCTGGCAGAACCGGTACGAAACACCCTGGTGCAGGCCCTCGAGGGGGACGGGCGTCCGCTGGTGGTGGTGGACGCCCACGACCCGCGGCCGTGGGCGGTGCTGCAGCCGGACCTGGTCACCCCGAACGCGCAGGAGACCGCCCGGCTCCTGGACCAGCGGCTCCCGGACGGGCCGGCCCGGGCGGACGCCGTAGGGGCCGAAGCGGACGCGCTGCTTGCTGCCACCGGGGCGCGGGCCGTGGTGGCGACGCTGGACCGGGACGGCACCGTCTTGCTGACGCCCGGCGGTGCGGCGCACCGGACCTGGGCGCGGCCGGCGGCGGAAAAGCAGGCGTCGGGGGCGGGGGACACCTTCGTGGCCGCCCTGACCCTGGCACGCTCGGTGGGGCTGCCGCTGACGGCGAGCCTGGACCTTGCCCAGGCGGCGGCGGACGTGGTGGTTCACCAGCCCGGCACGTCCGTGTGCAGCACGGCGCAGCTGAGCCGCTACCTGGAGGCTTTCGCAGATACCGCACTCGACGCCGACGAGCTGGAACGCCAGCTTGAGGCCCACCGCGCGCAGGGCCAGCGGATCGTGCTGACCAACGGCTGCTTCGACGTGCTGCACAGCGGACACACCCGTTACCTTAACCAAGCCAAGCAACTGGGCGACATCCTGGTAGTAGCGCTGAACAGCGACGACTCGGTGCGCAGGCTCAAGGGGCCCGACCGGCCGATCAATGCGGTGGCGGAGCGGGCCGCCGTGGTGGCAGCGCTGAGCTGCGTGGACTACGTGACCGTCTTCGATACGCCCACCGCCGGGCCGCTGATCCGCCAGCTGCGGCCCGAGGTGTACGCCAAGGGTGGGGACTACACGCCGGAGATGCTGGCCGAAACACCGGACGTCGAGGAGCACGGCGGCCGGGTGGTCATCCTGGACTACGTGGCGGAGCGCTCCACCACCGCCGTCGTTAACAGGATCCGCGCCGGTGAGGGGGCGGCGCAGGTCAACTAGGGTTGAAGGCATGACGGGATCGCGGGGCGGGCATGGGTAAGCGTGGCAAGTCCGGCGGCCGGGGCAGGGCAGCGGGCGGGCGGACGACGGCGGGAGTCGTCGAAGTACCGCAGGGAACCCTCCCGGATGGTCCTGCCGAGGGGGTCTACTACATCGACACCGGCGACTGCGAGCTGGTGGCCGACCAGGATAATTCCAATGGCTGGCTGCTGAAGATCAACGGCGTCATGAGCTCGCACATCGACCTCACCGACCCGCTGTTCCTGGATTTCGAGTACATGCGCTGGATGGCCGCGCTGATCGAGTCGCGATGGCCGCCTGGCAGCGCGAAACTGCGCGGCCTGCACCTGGGCGGCGGCGCCTGCTCGCTGCCCCGCTACTTCCATGCCGTCTACCCGGACGCCCGCCAGGTGGTGGTGGAGCTGGACGGCAAGCTGGCCGCCTACGTCCGCGCCTGGTTCGACCTGCCCAAGGCCCCCCTGCTGCGGATCCGGGTGGGGGAAGCCCGCGCGGTCACGGAGACCCTCACCGCGGGCACCCGGGACCTCATCATCCGGGACGTCTTTGCCGGATCGGTGACCCCGCTGCCGCTGACCACCGCCGAGTTCAACCAGCACATCAGGCGCGTCCTGGCGCCGGGCGGGCTCTACGTGGTGAACTCCGGGGACGCGCCGGACCTTAAGAACGCCCGGCAGGACGCCGCCACCATCGCCGCCGCCTTCAGGTACACCGTGATCATCGCCGATCCCGCCATGCTCAAGGGCCGCCGCTACGGAAACATGGTCATTGCGGGCAGCGACACCCCGTTTGAAGACGACCCCAAACTGGCACGCCGGCTCCTGGGCGGAGCAGTCCCCGCGCACCTGTGGGACGACGCCGAGGTCCGGGCCTTCGCCGCGGGTGCCCCGGTCCGCCACGACCCTCCCCTTCCCGCTACGGAGCAGTCGATGGTGTATTTCCCCTCCCCAGCATCGCCCCCCGCTGCGCCTCCATCTGTTCCCGCAGCGCCTGGACCACGGCTGCCACGGCCGGGCGCCGCAGCGAATCCCGGCGCAGCACCATCCAGTACGGCAGCAGCTCGCCGATCCGGTCCGGCAGCAGGCGGACCAGATCCTCATGCCGGTCACCCATAAAGCACGGCAGGAACCCGACGCCCGCGCCGGCGCGGGTTGCCTCGACGTGGACGAAAACGTTGGTGGAGGTCAGGGCGTCGCGCATCGCGGGGACCAGGCGCCGCGGGGCGTCGAGGTCGTCCACCTGCAGCATCGAGTCCACGAAATAGACCAGGGGATGCGCCTGGAGCTCGGCCAAGCTGGCAGGCGTTCCGTGTTCGGCAAGGTAGTCGCGGGAGGCGTACATCCCCAGCCGGTAGTCGCCCAGCCGGACGGCCTCCGCACGGTGCACCTGCGGCTCACCCACCACCACCTCGATGTCCAGTCCCGACCGCTGCTGCAGCGCACGCCGGGTCATGGTGATGATTTCCACCGTCAGGCCGGGATGCTCGCGCCGCAGCCCAGCTACTGCCGGGGCCGCGATATAGGCGCTGAAGCCGTCCGTCGCGGTCATGCGGACGACGCCGGTAATCGGGTCGGGTGCCTTGCCCGCAGGTCCCAGTGTGCCCATCACCGTCTCCACCTGCTCCGCGGCCCGGACGGCGCGGGCACCCAGTTCGGTCAGCTCCCATCCTCCGGCCGCCTTCGCCAGGACCCGTCCGCCGAGCGCCTTCTCCAGCGCGGCGATCCTGCGCGACACCGTGGTGTGGTTGAGCCCCAAGGTTTGCGCCGCCGTCGTAAATTTTGCTGACCGGGCCACCGCGAGCAGCACCAGGAGGTCATCGGGATTGACGTTCATATCTGCAATTCTGCACACAACTCGTGCCCGTTTGGCCATTGAAGCGACGTGCCTGTGCAGCAATACTCGGGGAAAGTTGTTCGTAGCGCAGGTCACACGCGCGCTGGACCGCGCGCTGGGAGAAGGAACGGATAGGTATGGAAAACACTCTGAACGGACGCAAGGCACTCGTGACCGGCGGTGCCAGCGGAATCGGCGCTGCATGCGTGCGGGAGCTCGCCGCAAGGGGAGCCAAAGTCACGGTGGCGGACGTTGACGCTGCCCGCGCCGAGGCGCTCGCGGACGAGGTGGGCGGCACCGCGTGGGCCGTGGACCTGATGGATGTGGACGCACTCGCCACGCTGGACCTTGATTGCGACATCCTGGTCAACAACGCCGGAATCCAGCGCATCAGCCCCATCGAGGAGTTTGATCCCGCGGATTTCCGCCGCCTCATCACGCTGATGCTCGAGGCCCCGTTCCTGCTCATCCGCGCGGCACTGCCGGCCATGTACTCCAACGGCTTTGGCCGGATCATCAACGTCTCCTCCGTGCACGGCATCCGCGCCTCCCCTTTCAAGAGCGCCTATGTTTCGGCCAAGCACGGCCTGGAGGGGCTTAGCAAGGTGACCGCGCTGGAAGGCGGCGACCACGGCGTGACGTCCAACTGCATCAACCCCGGCTACGTGCGCACGCCGCTGGTGGAATCGCAGATTGCAGACCAAGCCAAGGTGCACGGGATCCCCGAATCCGAGGTGCTGGCGAAGATCATGCTGACCGAGTCCGCCATCAAGCGGTTGGTGGAGCCCGAAGAGGTGGCGTCGCTGGTGGGCTGGCTCGCCTCGGATCAGGCGGCGATGGTCACCGGTGCCAGCTACACCATGGACGGCGGCTGGTCCGCCCGCTGACCCTGCACCGGGTGGGGCCTGCTTCAGGCCCCACCCGCGTCAGCGTGGGCCGTTAATGATGTCTTCGGCGTTGTCGAACGCCCAGCCGACCAGTGGGATGAGCAGTGCGGCGAGTTCGTAGCCCTTTTCGGTGAGGCTGTAGTCCACGCGGGGCGGAATGACCGGCTGGGCGTGCCTGCTGACCAGGCCGTCGCGTTCGAGCGTTTTGAGCGTTTGGGCGAGCATCTTCTCGCTGATGCCTTCGGCCCGCCGCCGCAAGTCGCTCCACCGTTGTTCACCTTCGGACAGGGACAGCAGTATCAGCACGCCCCACTTGCTGGTGATGTGGTCCAGCAGCGTGCGGCTGGGGCACCCGGCCGGGAAGACGCCGCCGGCAAAGGCCATGGGCAGGGGAGCCGGACGCGCAGGTGCTTCCATATCCCAAGCTTACCGTCTGGTCAGTACCTTACTTAAAGGTGCGTACTCTCTTTGGGGAAGTAATTCCGTTCGAGGCCTGTTGTGCCTGGTGCCAACATTTACTTCCCGAAAGGAACCACCATGAGCATCGTCGTCACCGGCGCCACGGGCCAGCTCGGCCGCCACGTCATCGAGGCCCTGCTGGAGCGTAGCGTCCCCGCCGTCGACATCATCGCAGCGGGCCGTGCCACGGAAAGGCTCGCGGACTTTGAAGCCCGGGGCGTCCAGGTGCGGTCCATGGACTATTCCGACGCCGGTTCTGTCGCCGCCGCGCTCAGGGGCGCGAAGCGCGTGCTTCTCATTTCGGGCAGCGAGGTGGGCCGGCGGGTAGAGCAACACCGCACCGTGATTGAGGTTGCCAAGGCGGAGGGCGTGGAGCTCCTGGCCTACACGAGCATCGCGAATGCTGAGACCACGGGCATGAAGCTTGCGGGTGAGCACCGGGCCACCGAGGCGATGCTCCGCGGGTCCGGCCTGCCCGTCGTCCTGCTGCGGAACGGGTGGTACCTCGAGAATTACACGGATCAGCTTCCCGGCGCCCTCGCGCAGGGGGCGCTCGCCGGCAGCGCGGGCGAGGGCAGGATCAGTGCCGCCTCCCGCGCCGACTATGCCCACGCAGCCGCAGCGGTCCTCACGGCAGAGGACCAGGCCGGCAGGGTGTACGAGCTGGGCGGCGACGAGCCTTTCACCATGGCCGAACTCGCCGCGGAAATCAGTGCAGCAACCGGCAAGGACATCGCGTACAACAACCTTCCGGCGGACGATTACGCAGGACTCCTCGCCGGAGCGGGTGTGCCGGAGGCCTTCGCGGAGATCCTGGCGGATTCGGACCTTGGCATCGCCCGCGGTGACCTTCTGGTCAGCAGCGGAGACCTTCGCCGGCTGATCGGACGCACGACGACGTCCCTCGCTGCGGCGGTCAGGTCCGCCGCAGCGGCGGCATAAGCACCAGGCCAACTCTCAGGCGCACCGGATGCCATCCCCAGCCCGGACTTTCCGCGGGGTGGGGTGGGTCCGGGATTCCAGACACGGGATGGACTGGCTGTTCCCGAAAGCCGAACGGCCAGGGTGCATGCTTGAGTACGGGATACCGGACACACGTCATGGAAAGGGCCGAGAATTATGAGCACTGACGCCGCCGCACATACCGCACCCAGAACCGCTTCGAAGGTGCCTGCAGCAGAAAACACCCTGCGGATCCTGAAACTGCTGGCCTCGCGCCGGGGTCCCATGGCCGCGTCACAGATCGCCTCTACCCTCGGGCTGCCGCGCTCCAGCGTCTACCACCTGCTGGGCGTCATGGAGGCAAATGGCTTCGTGCTCCACCTCCACGAGGAGCAACGGTACGGGCTGGGTATCGGCGCCTTCGAGCTCAGCTCCGCCTATTCGCGCCAGGAACCGCTCTCCAGGCTGGGCCGGCCGCTCCTGGCGTCGCTGGTGGATGCACTTGGCGAAAGCGCGCACCTCGCAGTGCTTCATGGCCGGGATGTGCTCTACATCGTCGAGGAACGCGCCAAGAACCGTCCGTCCTTGGTGACCGACGTCGGCGTGCGGCTTCCGAGCCATCTCACCGCCAGCGGCAGGGCCATCCTTGCGGCGCTTCCCAAGTCGCAGGTCCGCGCGCTGTACCCCAACGCCGCAGCGTTTTCCGCCCGGCACGAAGTGGAGGGCGCCATCATGAAGTACTCCGCGCTGTCCTCGCACCTGGACCGGGTCCGCCAGCGCGGGTATGCCACCGAACACGGGGAGGTGACTCCCGGCTTCGGCTCCATTGCCGCGGCGGTCACCGACCACACCGGCTGGCCCACGGCCGCAATCGCCGTGACCTTCCTCGAAGACAAACTGCCCCAGCCGGAATGGCCTGCCCTGGCGGCCCGGATCCAGAAGACCGCGGATGAGCTTTCCCTGCGCCTGCATGGACGCCGCTCCCAATAACCCCGACTTGCTCTATCACTCTTGGTCCTTAAACGTGTGGTTTAGGGACCAAAAGTGATAGAGCAACGGGATGGCGGGACTGTCTGGAATGCCGGACAGTACCGTTCCAAAACCCCTGTGGTCGGCACCGCTTTGGAGCTTTAGTAGATACAGAACTTCTTCTACCAAACTACAAAGGAGCCACCATGGCACCCGCCGATTTCACCACCGGGGCCCGCCCGGTCAAAGCAGCCCGCGGCACCGAGCTCTCCGCCAAGTCGTGGCAGACGGAAGCTCCTCTGCGCATGCTGATGAACAACCTGGATCCGGAGGTCGCGGAGCGTCCGGATGACCTGGTGGTCTACGGCGGCACCGGCCGCGCCGTCCGATCCTGGGCGGCATTCGACGCCATCACCCGCACCCTGGAGAACATGGAGAAGGACGAAACCCTCCTGGTCCAGTCGGGCAAGCCGGTGGGCGTCTTCCGCACCAACGAATGGGCTCCGCGGGTGCTGCTGGCGAACTCCAACCTCGTGGGTGACTGGGCCAACTGGCCCGAGTTCCGCCGCCTCGAGGCCGAGGGCCTGATGATGTACGGCCAGATGACCGCCGGGTCCTGGATCTACATCGGCACCCAGGGCATCCTGCAGGGAACGTTCGAAACCTTCGCCGCGATTGCCCGCAAGCTCACCGGCGACGAAAACGGCACCCTCGCGGGAACCCTGACGCTTACCGGCGGCTGCGGCGGCATGGGCGGCGCCCAGCCCCTCGCCGTCACCCTCAACGAGGGCGCGTGCCTGATTGTTGACGTCGATGAGACCCGCCTGCGCCGCCGGGCCGGCAAACGCTACCTGGACGAGGTGGAAACCGACCTCGACGCCGCCATCGCCAAGGTGCAGAAGGCCAAGGAAGAGCGCCGCGGCTGGTCCGTGGGCTACGTGGGCAACGCAGCCGAGGTATTCCCGGAAATTCTGCGCCGCCACAGGGCCGGCGAGCTGACGGTGGACATCGCCACCGACCAGACCTCCGCCCACGATCCCCTGTCCTACCTCCCCGAGGGCATCACGGTGGACGAATGGCACCGCGAAGCCGAGGCCGACCCCGAAGGCTTCACCAAGAAGGCCCAGGCGTCGATGGCCCGCCACGTCCAGGCGATGGTCGAGTTCCAGGACTCCGGCGCCGAAGTCTTCGACTACGGCAACTCCATCCGCGACGAAGCACGCAAGGGCGGCTACGAGCGGGCCTTCGAGTTCCCCGGCTTCGTTCCCGCCTACATCCGTCCGCTCTTCTGCGAAGGGCTGGGCCCGTTCCGCTGGGTTGCCCTCTCCGGCGACCCTGAGGACATCGCCGTCACGGACAAGGCCATCAAGGAGCTGTTCCCCGAGAACAAGCACCTGCACCGCTGGATCGACGCCGCCGGTGAGCGCGTGGAATTCGAAGGTCTCCCCGCCCGCATCTGCTGGCTTGGCTACGGCGAGCGCGCCAAGGCCGGCCTGCTCTTCAACCAGCTGGTCAAGGAAGGCAAGGTCAAGGCTCCGATCGTCATCGGCCGCGACCACCTGGACTCCGGTTCCGTGGCCTCCCCGTACCGTGAAACGGAGGCCATGGCGGACGGTTCTGACGCTATCGCCGACTGGCCGATGCTGAACGCCCTGCTCAACACCGCTTCGGGCGCCACCTGGGTGTCCCTGCACCACGGCGGCGGCGTTGGAATCGGCCGGTCCATCCACGCCGGCCAGGTTTCGGTGGCTGACGGTACTGACCTCGCCGCGGAGAAGCTCGAGCGCCTGCTCACCAACGACCCCGGCATGGGTGTCATCCGCCACGCCGACGCCGGCTACGACCGTGCCCTCGAGGTCGCAAAGGAACGCGGCGTCCGCATCCCTATGCAGGAGTCAGCAGATTCCGCAGAAGCAAAGAAGTAGGAATCAAAATGACCCTAACAACCCATGAACCGCTGACCGTCACCCTCGGCTCCAGCGGCGTCACGCCGGAGGACGTGGTCGCCGTCGCGCGTCACGACGCCAAGGTGACCGTCTCACCGGAGGCCCTCGCCGCCGTCGCGAAGGTCCGCGCCCACATCGACGGGCTGGCCTCCAGCGACGTCCCCGCCTACGGAATTTCCACCGGATTCGGTGCGCTGGCCAACCGGCACATCCCCCATGAGCTGCGCACGCAGCTGCAGAAGTCGCTGATCCGCAGCCACGCCGCGGGCATGGGTCCGGCGGTGGAACGCGAAGTGGTCCGCGGCATCATGTTCCTGCGCGCCAAGACGCTCGCGTCGGGCCGCACCGGCGTCCGCCCCGCGGTCCTGCAGACTATGGTGGACGTCCTCAACGCCGGCATCACGCCCGTGGTCCGCGAGTTCGGCTCGCTCGGCTGCTCCGGCGACCTGGCGCCCCTCTCGCACTGCGCCCTGGTCCTCATGGGTGAAGGCGAGGCGGAAGGGCCCGACGGCGTGACGTACGGCGGGCGGGGACAGCGGACGGTCGCTGAGCTGCTTGCGGAACACGGCATCGAGCCGGTCACGCTCGCCGAGAAGGAAGGGCTTGCACTGGTCAACGGGACCGAAGGCATGCTGGGCATGCTCCTGATGGCCATCGCGGACCTCCGCAAACTGCTGACGACGGCGGACATCACCGCCGCGCTCAGCGTGGAGGCCCTGCTGGGCACCGACCAGGTGTTCCTGCCGGAGCTGCACGCGGCCCTGCGCCCGCACCCGGGCCAGGCCGCGTCAGCGGACAACATGCTGCGCGTGCTGTCGGATTCGCCGATCGTTGCCTCGCACCGCGTGGGTGACTCCAAGGTCCAGGACGCGTACTCGCTGCGCTGCGCGCCGCAGGTTGCCGGGGCGGTCAGGGACACCCTTGACCATGCAGCGCTGGTGGCGTCCCGCGAGCTGGACGCCGCCATCGATAATCCTGTGGTGCTCCCGGACGGCCGGGTCAGCTCCAACGGCAACTTCCACGGAGCCCCCGTGGCGTACGTCCTGGACTTCCTGGCCATTGCCGTGGCGGACCTGAGCTCCATTGCCGAGCGGCGGACGGACCGCATGCTGGATCCCGCCCGCTCGCACGGACTCCCGGCCTTCCTGGCATCGGACCCGGGTGTCGATTCCGGACTCATGATTGCGCAGTACACGCAGGCCGGACTGGTGTCGGACAACAAGCGGCTCGCGGTGCCGGCGTCGGTGGACTCCATTCCGAGCTCCGCCATGCAGGAGGACCACGTGTCCATGGGCTGGCACGCCGCCAGGAAGCTGCGCAAGGCAGTACGGAACCTGCGCCGGGTGCTGGCCATTGAACTGGTGACGTCGGCCCGCGCCCTGGACATCCGAACCCAGCTTTCCGGCGGTGTCCTCACCCCGGGTCCCGCGGGCACCGCCATCGTGGCGGCTCTGCGGGACGTGGTGGAGGGCCCTGGCACTGACCGGTTCCTTTCCCCGGAACTGGAAGCGGCTGACCTGCTGGTTGACTCCGGTGAGGTGGTCCGGGCGGCCGAATCCGCCGTCGGAACCCTCGCCTGAGCGCGAAGGATCTTCAGTTCCCGACCCTTCCTGTCCAAAGGGCGGAATTAACGCCGCGTTGGTCATCCGGAGGTCCGGAATTGTAGTAGAACTGAAGATGTAGTGAAAGTCACATCAAAGACGCTGTGGCACGGACGTATACAAAGGGGTAGAAGTTCAAATGAAAGCACGTGGGGCAGTCCTGTCGAGGCGCCATGCCCACTCCGCCACGGTATCCGACTGGAAGACCTTCCAGCCCGGTGACCGCGTCGAGATCATCAAGCATGCGCATGTGGTGGCAGCCGGGGAGGTGGAGGAGGTCTCGCAGAGCGGAAACGTGCTGTGGCTCGTCCCCGCCGGTCCGGCTGAAAAGCAGCTCTTCCTTAAATCTGACGGTGTGCAGGTGCGTCGCAGCTAGCAAAACCCCTTAAGAACAGAATCCCCGTCCGCTGCAGCGGACGGGGATTCTGCTCTTAACCAAGGCCGGTGTTCAGGCCTTGACGGCCAGCACTGGGCAGTCGGCTTCGAGGAGGATGCGCTGGGAGACACTGCCCAGGATCAGTTTCCCCACGGGGGTCCGGCGGCGCAGCCCGATCACGATGAGCTGCGCGTCATGTTCCTCCGCGGCGTCCAGGACCTCGGCGGCGGCATCGTGGCCGCGCACCGGCTGCCGGATGACATGGTCCACGCCCTGGATGGCCAACCGGTCCTCGATGGACTGGATCTCCGGCTCCTGTGCGTAGCGGTTGTCCACCAGGGCGTCTCCCTTGGAGGAATTGATCACCAGGAGGGTGGTGCTGCTCCTCTTCGCTTCTGCGATGGCCTGGGTGAGGGCGGCTTCGCCTTCCGGGGTCGGGACGTATCCCACCACGATGGTCATGATGTCTCCTTTGGTGTGGGGTGGGGTTGCTTAGTCGCTGTAGTCAGCTGCGCCGGAATTGGCGGGCACCGGGGATTCCTTCGCCGGACGCTTCCGCCGTACCAGCCGGAAGAGCAGCGGCCAGAGCAGAATGAGCCCCACGAGGATATAAACCACGACGGCGATCGGCTCACTGAACAGCCCTGCCGGGTCTCCGGCGCTGAGCTGGAGGGTCTTCCGCAGCTGCCCTTCGATGCGGGGGCCAAGGATGACGCCCAGGACCAGCGGCAGGACCGGCAGGCCGAACCGCCGCATCATGAAGCCCAGCGCGCCGAGCAGCAGGAGGATCACCAGGTCGAACGCCTGCAGGTTCACTGAGTAGGCGCCCAAGGTGGCGAAGAACAGGATGCCCGCGTAAAGGTAGGGCCGGGGCAGCTGCAGGAGCTTGGCCCACAGCGGCGCCATGGGAAGGTTGATCAGCAGGAGCAGCAGGTTGCCGATGAAGAGGCTGGCGATCAGCGCCCACACCAGCGGTCCCTGGCTGGAGAACAGCTGGGGTCCGGGCTGGATGCCGTAGGTGGTGAACGCGGCAAGCATGACGGCGGCCGTCGCATTGGTGGGCAGGCCCAGGGCCAGCATGGGGGTCAGTGTTCCGGCGGCAGCGGCGTTGTTGGCCGCTTCCGGACCGGCCACGCCTTCGATGGCGCCCTTGCCGAACTCCTCGGGATGCTTGCTCAGCCGCTTCTCGGTCACGTAGGACAGGAATGTGGGGATCTCCGCGCCGCCGGCCGGCAGGGCGCCGAAGGGGAAGCCGAAGGCGGTACCGCGCAGCCACGGCTTCCACGACCGGCCCCAGTCCTTCCTGCCCATCCAGGGCCGGCCTACGGGAATGACATGGAGGGGCGTGCGGCGCAGGTGCGCTGCCACCCAGAGGGCTTCGCCCACCGCGAAGATGGCTACGGCCACCACCACGATGTCCAGCCCGTCAGCGAGCAGCGGCTGGCCGAAGGTGAGCCGCCGCTGGCCGGTGACAGAATCCATGCCTACCAGGCCGATGGCAAGGCCCAGGGACAGTGACGCGAAACCGCGGAGCCGCGAGTTGCCCAGCACGGCGGTGACGGCCAGGAGCGCCAGGATCATGATCGCGAAGTAGCTGGGCGCACCCAGGCTCACGGCGAACTGGACCACCACGGGCGCGAACACGGCGAGGAGCGCCGTGCCGATGGTGCCGGCGACGAACGAGCCGATGGCCGCCGTCGCCAGCGCCTGTGCCGCACGGCCCGCCTTTGCCATTTTGTTGCCCTCAATGGCGGTGACGACGGAGGACGATTCGCCCGGCGTGTTCAGCAGGATCGAGGTGGTGGAACCGCCGTACATGCCGCCGTAGTAGATGCCGGCAAACATGATGAAGGCGCTGGTGGGTTCGAGCGCGTACGTCACCGGGAGCAGGAGCGCTACGGTCATGGCGGGGCCAAGCCCGGGAAGAACGCCGACGGCGGTTCCGAGGATCACGCCGATCATGGCGTACAGGAGGTTCATGGGGGTCAGGGCGGTGGCGAAACCGTCCATCAGGGAGGACCAGATGTCCATCAGAGGACTCCTTCCAGGAGTCCGGCCGGGAGCGCGATGCCCAGGCCGAGGTAGAAGCCGTAGAAGGTCAGGAGCGACAGTGCCACGGAGATGAGTCCGTCGCGGACGTAGCGGCGGCTGCCCAGCGCCAGCACGCTGCCCCAGAACAGCACGGTCCCGGAAACCACCCAGCCCGCCCAGTCGATCAGCAGGATGTTGAGGATAAACGCGCCGGCCAGCGGCAGCACGGTCTTCCAGTCCGCTGGGTGGGTAAGATCCACGTCCTCACCGCCCTCCGCCTCGCCCTGGCCGCCGCGGAGGACGTTGAGGGCAAGGAGGACAGCGCAGGCCACCAGCATGCCGGCCACGATGAAGGGAACGGTCTTGGGCCCCACCGGGTCGGACTGGGAGTACGGGGCGACCAGTCCGTTTGCGTCCAGGAAGACCAGGACGCCGGCTGCGCCGAGCAGGAGGGCTACCCCCAGCTCGGCGCGGCCTTTGAGGCTGGCAGCCAAAGAGCTCACGCCAGGCCCAGTTTCGTCAGGACGTCCTCCACCCGCTGGTCCTGCTCGGAGAGGAAGGTCTCGAACTCGTCACCGGTGATGAACGCATCAGTCCAGCTGTGGGTCTTCAGGGTTTCCTTCCATGCCTCCGTGCCGTGCATCTTCTCCAGGGCGGCGATCAGGGACGCCTTGTCCTCGTCGCTGATGCCCGGAGGAGCCACGACGCCGCGCCAGTTGGTGAACACCAGGTCGATGTTGGATTCCTTCAGCGTCGGGGCGTCAACACCTTCCAGTCGCTCTTCGCCGCTGGTGGCAAGGACGCGGACTTCGCCGGACTTGATCTGCTGCAGGTACTCGCCCGCGCCGGAGGCGGCGAACCCTAGCTTGTTGCCGAGGATTGCGGGCAGCAGGTCGCCGCCGCCGTCGTAGGACACGAAGTTGACCTTGGTGGCGTCAATGCCCACCGCGCCGGCCAGCTGCATCGGCAGGAGGTGGTCCGGACCGCCGGGGGACGAGCCGCCACCGACGGCGATGGAGCCGGGATCAGCCTTCCAGGCCTTCACCAGGTCATCAATGGTCTTGAACGGGGAGTCCTTGCCCACCATGATGGCGCCGGGCTCTTCGATGAGGCGGGCCAGCGGGGTGGTCTCGGTCAGCTTGGACTCGGACTTGTTGGTGTAGCTGGCGCCCACAACGCCCAGACCCATGAGCATGGCCAGGTCGCCGTTGCCCTTCTCGTTGACCACGCGGGCCAGGCCCACGGTGCCACCGGCACCTGCGAGGTTGAAGACCTCGGTGTTGGTGGCGATCTTCTCGTCGTCGAGGACCTTCGCGGCGGCTCGGGCGGTGGTGTCGTAACCGCCGCCGGGGGTGTTGGGAACCATGATCTGGAGCTTGGTGATCGGCCCGGCGGCGCCGGTGCTTTCGGAACCGGAAGTCTTGCCGGTGGCACCGCAGCCGGTGGCCATCAGGGCGATGCCGGCGGCAACGGCGGCAACTCGCAATGCGCGGATCTGGCGCATGGTATTTCCTCTTCTCGTAAAACTGGTCAGCACTGCTGAACGGGTATCTCCGATGCTAGGTTCGGCCGTGATGCCGGTCACTCTTGTGTACGCAGAGAAAGTTAAGTTCATTGCGTTCACGCCGGGCGGGCTCCTGCATGGGAGTGCGGAGGCGCCCCCGAGGCGGCCCTGCGGTATAGTTCCGGTACCCGCGCCGGAGGCCGGAAGCCTGCGATCCACCCTAAGGAATCAACACCAGTGACTCGACGAAGAGGGATGTCCCTGGCCGGACAGTACCTGGTGCTGCAGCTGCTGATCGTGCTGGCCGTACTGGTGGGCGTGGTGGCCATTTCCCTGGCCCAGTCCGCCGCCACCTTTGAACGGGTGGAAGGACGGCGGGCACTCTCCGCCGCGGAAGCCCTGGGCAACAACCCGACGGTCCGCGCCCTCCTGCCCGATGCCGAGCCGCGAACCGGATCGGCGCTGCCGGCCGTGGCGGAATCCGTCCGCACCGTCTCCGGGTCCGCGCAGGTGACGCTCGCGCGGGCGGACCGTACAGTCGTCGCGTCTTCCGATCCCAACCTGCTGGGCCGGCAGCTGGAGCTGGGCCCCAGCCGGGTCATGGAAGGCAGGGCGTGGACCGGCGTGGTGGGCGGGAACCGCACCGATATCCTCTCCGCGCACGTGCCGGTTCTCAACGACGCCGGCGAGATGATCGGCATCGCCTCCATTAGCCGGAACTTTCCCACCGTCATGGAGCGGCTGGTCGGCGCCGTTCCCAACCTCCTGACGTACCTTGGCGTTGCCAGCGTGCTCGGCGTGGCAGGATCCCTGCTGCTCTCCCGGCGCGTCAAGCGGCAGACGCTCGGCATGGAACCGAGCGAGATCACCGGCCTGGTGGAAAACCGGGAGGCCATGCTTCGCGGCCTGAAGGAGGGAGTGGTGGCGCTGGACCTCAATGAGCGCATCACGGTGGCCAACGACAGCGCCCGGGCCCTGCTGGGCCTGCCGGCCGACTGTGTTGGCAGGAGCCTGGGCTCGCTTCCGGTGGACCCTGCGCTGAAGACGGTGCTGACGCGCGACCAGCCGGACCCGGACCAGCTCGTGCTGGTAGGGGAGCGGCTGGTGGTGCTGAACCGGGTACCGATCAGTTCGCGCGGCCGGCAGATCGGTTCCGTCACCACCCTCCGTGATCGAACCGAGCTGTCCTCCCTGGAGCGCGAACTCGGTGCCACGCGCACGGCCACGGACACACTCCGGGCCCAGGCGCACGAATTCGCCAACCAGCTGCACGTCATTTCAGGGCTGATCCAGATCGGTGACTACGATTCGGTGGTCCAATTCGTCAACGGTGCAACGGTGGACCGCACCAGGCTCAACGATGAGGTCACCAGCCGCGTCCACGACCCCGCGCTCGCCGCTCTCCTGATTGCCAAATCCAGTCTCGCCACCGAACGCGGGGTGCAGCTCCAGCTCAACCCGGACTCCCGCCTTGGCCCTGTGAGCGATGAGCTCTCGCGGGACCTCGCCACGGTGGTGGGGAACCTGGTGGACAACGCGTTCGACGCCGTCACGGGACTTCCGCACGCGGCCGTCAGGGTGCTGGTGGCCGACGATGGGGAGCAGGTCACCGTGACGGTCCGGGACACCGGGCCGGGCGTGCCGGCCGGGGCGGAAGAGGATATCTTCCGGCAGGGCTTCAGCACCAAGGACTCCGGACGCGACGGCGGCCGCGGCTTTGGTCTGGCCCTGTCCAGGGTGGTTTGCCGGCGTTCCGGCGGGGACCTCACTGTGGCCAACAACGACGGGGCAGTATTCACTGCCCGCTTCACCAGGAAGACAGCAGGATGATCAAGGTACTGATCGTTGACGACGATTTCATGGTTGCCAAGGTGCACGCCGGCTTTATCCAACGGACCCCGGGGTTCGCGGTGGTGGGAGCCGCGCACACCGGTGCCCAGGCCATCGCCGAAACCGAGCGGCTGCAGCCGGATCTGGTGCTGCTGGACATCCACCTGCCGGACATCAACGGCCTGGACCTCATGCACCGGCTGCGGGAGGTCGCACCGGAGCTGGACGTGCTGGTGATCAGCGCGGCCCGCGAGGTGGAGACGGTGCGGAGGGCGCTGCGCGGCGGCATCGTCCATTATCTGATCAAGCCCTTCTCGCAGGCGGACCTGCAGGAGCGGCTGGAGCATTACCGGAGCGCCTACCAGGGCCTGGACTTGGCCAAGGACGTGGCGGAACAGTCTGATGTCAACCGTGTTTTCGGGCTGGACCGGGTGGAGCGTCCGCTGCCGAAGGGCTGCAGCGCCGAGACCCTGAAGCTGGTGGAGGCGGCACTGGCCACGGCTCCGGGTGACCTGTCCGCGGCCGAGGTTGCCGAGCAACTGGGAACGTCCCGGGTGAGCGCCCGCCGCTACCTCGAATACCTGCATGATGAGGGGGCGCTGGACGTGCGGCTGAAATACGGGGTAGGACGCCCGGAGCGCCGCTACGTGGTCAAACGGCGGTAGCAGCGTCAGCGCAGCAGCGTGTTCAGCAGCCGCGCGGCCACCTTCGCGGTCCGGCCGTCGATGTCGAATTCCGGGTTTAGCTCCGCCACGTCCAGGTGCAGCAGCTTTCCGCTGGCGGCCACCTGGCGGCACACGGCGCTGATCACCGGCAGCGGCACGCCGTAGGCGGCGGGGGCGCTGACGCCGGGCGCCACCGATGCGGGCAGCACGTCCAGGTCGATCGTCAGGTACAGCACGTCGATGTCCGCCAGGAAGCCAGCCACAAAGGCCTCGGTGCGCTCCGCGCTGCAGTCCTCGTCCAGGAGGTACTGCACGGCCAGCTCATCTGCGGTGTCAAAGAGCGCGCGGGTGTTGTTGGGTTCGGAAATTCCGACGACGGCGTACCGGAGTTCGCGGCCGGCAGCGGCTTCTGCGCGGGCCATCTGGAGGAACGGGGTGCCGGAACTCGGGACCGGCTCGTCGCGCAGGTCGAAGTGCGCGTCAAGGTTCAGGACGCCCAGCCGGCGGCCGCCCTGGACGCCTGCGGAGGCGGCGACCCCGAGGTAGCTGGCGAACGCGGTTTCGTGGCCGCCGCCGAGCACCACAGTGAGGTGTCCGGCGTCGAGCATGGCAGCGACGGTGCGGCCCGCCCGCTCCTGGCCGTCCTCCAGGGACCCGCCGGTGACGGTGACGTCGCCGGCGTCGGACACGGCCCTGTCCAGGTGGAAGGCGAGGGGGCCCAGCGCTGCGCGGATGGTGGCTGGCGCAGCGGCTGCACCCTGTCGGCCCTTGTTCCGGCGCACGCCTTCATCGCTCGCGAAGCCCAGCAGGGCAGCCGGCCTGGTGGCCTGCGACGTCGTGGCTTCCGCCGGTCCGGAGTATGGCTGCACCGCCTGCCACCAGCGGCGGTGGGCGGCAGCGTCGCCGTCGTTCCTTCCGGTCCAGGGCTGGGGCGGGGTGTCGACGGCGGGGCTCACGGCTGGCATGGTCCAAGCTCACCAAACGGGCCGGACAAAAACCAGCAGCGCCGCCGTCGGCTTGTCTGGAATCCAAGAACATCCGCCGGGCGAGCGGCACGGGCTAAGGTTGAGCAACCCGACGCCGGAGGACGCCCCTGTGTTTGAAGCCCCCAGCATTGTTTTTGCCGCGGCAGGCCTGGCTGTGTTTATTGCTGCCGTGCTGCCCAAGTTATTGCGCAACATGCCCTTTTCTATGCCCATGGTGTTCCTGGGCGCCGGAATGGCGGCTTTTGCGCTGATTCCCTCGCTGCCGGACCCTGATCCGCTGGCCCATCAGGACTTCGTGGTGCACCTTACCGAAGTGTGCGTCATCATTTCGCTGATGGGTGCCGGCCTGGCGCTGGACCGGCCTGTGGGGCGGAAGCGCTGGGCCACCACGTGGCGGCTGCTGGGCGTGGCGATGCCGCTGTGCATCATCCTCCTCACGCTGCTTGGCCTGTGGTTCCTGGGCCTCGGCCTGGGGGCGGCCCTGCTGGTGGCGGCCAGCCTGGCCCCCACCGACCCCGTCCTCGCCTCTGAAGTCCAGGTGGGGGAGCCTGCGGATGAGGAGGAAAGCGCAGACAAGGAGGACGAGGTCCGGTTCGGGCTGACCTCCGAGGCCGGCCTGAATGACGGCCTGGCTTTCCCGTTCGTCTACCTGGCGATAGCCATCAGCATCGTGGGATCGTCGCCGGGAGCCTGGTTCCCGCAGTGGTTCGGCGTGGACGTGCTCTGGCGGCTGGCCATCGGGCTGCTGCTGGGATTCCTCACCGGCAAGCTGCTGGCCCGGATGTTCTTCTCCGCCCGGAAGGAGAGCCTGAGGCTGTCCAACCACGCGGAGGGTTTCGTGGCGCTGGCAGCCACGTTCCTGGCGTACGGCCTGGCCGAAATGGTGGAGGGGTACGGTTTCATCGCCGTCTTTGTCTGTGCCGTCACCATCCGGGCCGCCGAACACACCCACGACTACCACGGCGTGCTGCATTCCTACGTGGAGCAACTGGAACGTCTGATGACCGTGGTGATCCTGGTCCTGCTGGGCGGCGCGATCGCCCGCGGGCTGCTCGCCGGGCTCGGCTGGACCGAACTGCTGGTCGCCCTGGCGTTCCTGTTGCTGGTGCGCCCGCTGGCCGGCTGGCTGGGGCTGCTGGGCGGCAAGACCGGGCCGCGGGAACGGATCGCGCTGTCCTTCTTCGGCATCCGCGGCATCGGCTCGCTTTACTATCTCTCCTACGCGCTGGGCAAGGGGGAGTTCGGCGGCCAGGAGGAGTGGCTGTGGTCCTTCGTGGGCCTGGTGGTGGCGCTGTCGATCGTGATCCACGGCGCCACCACCTCACCCCTGATGAACCGGCTGGACCGGCTCCGGGCCCGGAAGGCCCGCGCAGTTGCCGGGGATGAGGGGCTCGCGCCTAACACCCCGGTATAGCCGGCTACATGCCGAGGGCGGCCTCGATGGGCCCCACGGCGAAGAACAGCAGGAAGGCGCCGGCCACGGCCCACATCAGCGGGTGGATGTCCTTGGCGCGTCCCTGCACGGTGCGGATCAGCACGTACGCAATGAAGCCGGCACCCAGGCCGTTGGCGATCGAATAGGTGAACGGCATCAGCGTGAACGTCAGGAACGCCGGAATCGCGATGCCCCAGTCCTGCCAGTCGATCTTGCCCACCTGGGACACCATCATGAAGCCCACCACCACCAGGGCGGGGGCCACAGCCTCGAACGGCACCAGATTGATCAGCGGTGTGAAGAACATGGCCACGAGGAACAGCATTCCGGTGACGATCGAGGCGACACCGGTGCGGGCACCCTCGCCGATGCCGGCGCCGGCTTCCACGTAGATCTGGTTGGAGGAGACGGACGCCCCGCCGCCGGCGATGGCACCCAGCGCGTCCACCTGCAGGACGCGGTCCACGTTCGGGATGTTGCCGTGCTCGTCCACCGTGCCGGCCTCGTTGGCCAGGCCCACCATGGTACCCATGGCGTCGAAGAAAATGCTGAGCAGGATCACGAACGCCAGCAGCGTGGCCGCCACGAAGCCCAGGTGCTCAAACGCGCCGAAAGGGTTCGCCTTGCCGATCAGGGAGAGGTCCGGAGCGGCCCAGCCGCTGAACGTGGGCGCCACCAGGGACCAGCCCTCGGGGTTGTAGGTCTTGCCGTCGAAGCTGGGGCCGATCTTGAGCGTCAGTTCCAGGATCACGGAGATCACGGTGGAGGTGATAATGCCGATCAGGATGGCGCCCTTGACCTTGCGCACCACGAGGGCGATGGTCAGGACCAGGCCGAACACGAACACGGCGGTGGGCCAGCCCAGCAGCTTGCCGTCGAAGCCCAGTCCCACGGGGACGGTGGTCCCGGCAACATCCGGGATGCGGCGGACGAACCCGGCGTTGACCAGGCCGATCAGCGCGATGAACAAACCAATGCCCACCACGATCGCCGTCTTGAGGCCGTCCGGGACGGCCTTGAACACCGCGGTCCGGAACCCTGTGAGGACCAGGATCAGCATGGTGACGCCGGAGATCACCACCAGGCCCATCATGTCCGGCCAGGTCAATCCCGGGTTGGTGGCTACAGTGACGGCAACGAACGCGTTGACGCCCAGCCCCGTGGCCAGCGCGAAGGGATGTTTGGCCCACGCCCCCATGAGGATGGTCAGGATGCCGGCCACGAAGGCGGTCACGGCGGCAACGGCGGTGAAGCCCAGCGTGGTGCCGGCGGAGTCGGGGCCGGAAAGGATCAACGGGTTCAGCACCACGATGTAGCTCATGGCGAAGAAAGTGGCGAAGCCGCCGCGGATCTCGCGGGAGAGGTTGGAGCCGCGTTCCGTGATCATGAAATACCGGTCCAGGGCAGAGCCTTGCTTAAGCATTAGTCCTCCGGGGAATTGGGTGGGGATACCAGAATCCTACGGGCGCAGCGACAGGCCACGCCGCAAATTCGCCTAGTCTGTTAGCAAGCCAACACCGTCTGTTGGGCCGCTGATACTAAGGAACAAAGCACCCATGGGTTCTTTCCGCCGTCGCCTGCCGGGCTTCCTGCTCGGCCTGGCCGTCTTCGCCGCCGCCCTGCTGGGGTTGGCCGGCCCAGCCTCCGCACACGACGCTGCCGAGTCCAGCAGCCCGGCCCAGGGGGCCACGGTGCCGGCTCCGCCTGACCGGGTTTCGGTGACGTTCAGCCAGAAACCGCTGGGCATCGGCGCCTCCTTCTCGGTCAAGGACGCCTCGGGTGCCGAGTGGGCCGACGGCCCGGTGGAGATCGTGGACAACGTGGCCACGCAAAAGCTGAAGAACGGCGGCCCCGCGGGTAAATACACGGTGGCGTGGCGGGTGGTCAGTTCGGATTCGCACCCCATCGAGGGCACATTCAGTTTCACCGCTGCCGGCGCGGCCTCCGGAAGTACCGCACCGTCCGGAAGTACGACGGCGGCCGCTTCAGTTCCGGCCATCACCACGCCCCAGCCGGGGGTCACCTCTGAGCCGGAACCTGCCGGCGACGGGCAGCCGTTCCAGTGGAGCATCGTCATCTTCGCTGCAGTGGCAGTCGGGCTGCTGGCCACCCTCGCCTTCCTGGCCCGCCGCCGCCTCGGCGCCGGAGGGGAGTAGCCGCTTCCTAGCAGGGGAGCATCGCCAGGCTGGCCGTGGGCGGACAGGCCTCACTGCCCGGATTGACCTGGGCGGAGATGGCCTGCCCCACTGTCTTGGCCTGACGGAGGACGTCCTTGGGGGACGGGGTGATGAGTTCGCCCACTCCCACCAGGTAGATGCCCACGGCGCGCATGGCAGCGGCCGGGTTTCCCCCGGCAATGAGATCAAGTTCGCTGACCATCCGCCGGAGCTGGCTTTGCGCGCAGCGGGTGAGGACCACATGCTGCGCCATCAGGACGCCCGCCGAAGTGTGGACCTCCCACGCAGGGGCGCCCGTGCCGTGCGTGGGTACCGTGCGGGCCAGCTGCACGGCCCGGATGCTGCGGATGTCCACGTCGTGGCTGGCCGCGTAATTGCGCAGGTGCCGCAGGATCTCGTTGCGTTCGCGGAGGGTCTCCGAGTCCGGCGCGTCGCAGCGCTGCTGGGACCCCGTGGCCGGGTGTCGGGAGGTGCTGTGCGGGTCCAGGCCGTCCACCACGATGGCGGGCACGCCACGGCGGCGCAGCTCCGCCGCCACCGCCAGGCCCGGGAGGCCAGCGCCAACAATGACGGTGGTGGTCTGTTCAGTACCGGCATCCCCAGGCATGCTTGACACTACAGGTTCGCTCCTTCGACGTTTCGGCAGGTGCCGGCATCGTTGCCGGCGCGCGTTCCGTCACCCCAAAAGTCCGGCCGCAGCACGTTGCCGGGCAGCCCGGAGACACGGAATGGGCGGGCGCCCGGATCAACAATGTCCAGAAGACTACAGAACATTTGGCGTGCTGGATAGTCCCCTCTCAGAAAAGCCTTTCCGCAGGTAAAACGGCGCCGCGGCCCTCGCTTTCTGGCAGAATAGCGGCATCATCAGGCACAGCAAGGAGGCGGCCATGGGCGCAGGAGAATCGCAGCCGGACCCCCGGTGGGAGGACGTAGCCGTTCCCGTAGCCCCGCGGGGTGTCGTGGTCGGCGTGGACGGCTCTGAACATGGCCAATGCGCCCTTGTGTGGGCCGCCCGCGAAGCCCAGCGCCGCCGTCGGCCGCTTCATATCGTCAGTGCCTACTCGGTGCCCATCTTCGCCGCCTCCGGGTTGGACGGCGGCTACGCCACAGTGGACGATTCGGTGATCCGCGAGGGCGCCGAGGCCATCGTCCGGCAGGCCGTTGAGAAGGTGATGGGCTACGACATCGAGGTCACCTCATCAGTGGAAAACGGAGACGCTTCAGGGGTCCTCCTGGAGATGTCGGAAACCGCTGAGCTGCTGGTTTTCGGCACGCGCGGCCGCGGCGGGTTCGTCGGGAGGCTCCTCGGATCCGTGAGCAGTGCCCTGCCCGCCCACGCGAAATGCCCCACGGTCACGGTGCCGCTGGTCTGCTCGGACCGGCTGGGCGAAACCACCGAGGACCGGCGGATCCGCGCCGAGCAGGCACAGGAAGGCCACAAACTGGTCGAAAACGTCGTGGTGGCGGGCGTGGACGGCTCTGAGCAGGCGCGCGTTGCCCTGCTGGAAGCTGCGGAGCAGGCTGAACGGCTCGGCGCATCGCTGCGGGTGGTTTGTGCGGTGCCGCAATACAGCGGGTCCCTGGCATGGGTTCCCGCTCCCATGGACCGCAAGGCCCTGTTCGATGACATCCAGGTCACGCTCGACGCCGGGATGGCGTGGTTGCGCAGCCACTTCCCGAACCTCCGCATCGAAGGGGAACTGAAGGACGGGTCGCCTGTGGACGTGCTGGTCGAGGCCAGCCGGCATGTGGAGCTCGTGGTGCTGGGAACGCGCGGCCGCGGCGGCTTCACGGGGATGCTTCTCGGTTCGACGTCGGGCGGCGTCCTGCACCACGCAAAAGGCCCTGTCATGGTGGTCCCGGACCGCGAGGACGCCCGCCTGGCAGACCGGGCCCGGTTCGGCCCCGTCCTGGGCAACGACTGACGTCAGGCGTGCTGTCGCGATTCGTGCTCGGAGTGGCTGGCCGGCTCCAGCTGGAACGTGCAGTGGTCCGTGTCGAAGTGCGTCCCCAGACATACCACCAGTTTGTCGAGGAGCTGGTCCGCGCCGCGGGCGTTGAGCACCCCGTCCTCCACCACCACGTGGGCTGAAAACACAGGAACACCTGAGGTGATGGTCCAGATGTGGATGTCGTGCACGTCCGTCACACCCTCCACCGAGAGGATGTGCTCGCGGATCATCTGCACTTCCACCCCTCTGGGGCTGGCTTCCAGCAGGACGTCCACCACATCCCGCAGCAGGTGCCAGGCGCGGGGCAGGATCATCAGCGCGATCAGCACGGACGCGATGGTGTCCGCCGCGTTGAACCCCGTGAGCATAATGACCACCGCCGCCGCGATTACCGCCAGGGAGCCCAGAAGGTCCCCCAGTACCTCCAGGTAGGCGCCGCGGACATTCAGGCTTTCCTGGTGGGCGCCGCGCAGGATCAGCAGGGAAGCAATATTGGCGGCGGCGCCCAGTATGGCGGCGAAGAGCATGATGTCCGTCTGGACGTCCGGGGCGGAACCGATGCGGCGGAGGGCCTCGCTGAAGATCACCACCGAGATCGTGATGAGGACGAGTGCGTTGGCGAGCGCGGCGAGCACTTCGGCGCGCTGGTAGCCGTAGGTGCGCTGGTCGCTGGCCGGGCGCCCTGCGATCCATGCGGCGAGTAGCGCGATGGTGACTCCGGCGGCGTCGGAGAGCATGTGGCCCGCATCCGCCAGCAGGGACAGCGAGCCGGACAGGGCGGCGCCCACGGCCTGGACCAGCACGACGGCCAGCGTGATCGCCAGGACGGCGAGCAGACGCTTGCGGTGCCGTCCGGCGGCAGTCAATCCCGATACGTGGCCGTGGTCGTGTCCCATGCCTACAGGCTAGCCCCAGCCCAGCTCATGCAGCCGGTCGTCGTCGATGCCAAAATGGTGGGCGACTTCGTGGACCACGGTCACCGCTACCTCATGGATAACTTCGTCCCGCGAAGCGCAGATGTCCAGGATGGCCTCGCGGTAGATGGTGATCCGGTCCGGCAGGGACCCTGCACCCCACCACGAGTCGCGTTCTGTCAGCGGTACGCCCTCGTAGAGGCCCAACAGCGAGGTTTCAGGATCTTCGCCCGGGTGCGGAACGTAGCGGTCCTCGATGAACACTGCCACGTTGTCCATGGCGCGGGCCAGCCGCGGCGGGATGGAGTCGAGGGCATCGCTGACGGCCGCTTCGAACTCGTCCGCGGACATGCTGAAGCCGGCGCCGCCTGGTTTCCACGGTTCGTGTGGACCGCCGGGAACGTTGGGCATTCCTGGAACGCTGGGCTGTCCGGGAGGCAGGCTTGCTCGCATACCCCGACTCTAGCGCCGCACGCCGGTACCGCTCCGCCGCCGGGTCAGCGCTACCCCCACCAGGCACACCACACCGCCCGCCAGGGCCCACTCGCCGGGAACTTCGGCCAACAGGAGCCACGAAATCAGGATGGTGGTGCCGGGAACCAGGTATGTGGTCGCCGCCAGCTTGCCGGCGTCCACCAGGGAGAGGGCATACGCCCAGGTGGTGAACGCGATCGCGGTGGGGAAGATCCCGAGGTACACCAGCCCGCCGGTAGCCGCGGGGGGAGCTGCCTGCACCTCCGCCACCAGTTGGCCCGCGAACGGCAGGCAGCACAGCGCCCCCACCAGGATGCCGAACCAGGTGGCCTGTGCCGCGGGGAACTTCCGCAGCACCGGTTTCTGGATGATGACGCTGACTGCGGCGAGCACGGCGGCCAGGAGGCAAAGCGCCACGCCTGCAACATCCGCCGTCGTGCTTTCCCCGTCCGCGGCCGGCCGCGCGGAGCCAAAGGCAATCAGCGCTACCCCCGCGAAAGCCACGGTGCTGCCGATCAGCAGCCAACGTGGAAAGCCTTCCTTGAGGAATAAGCCCGCCATGATGGCCACCAGGATGGGATTGACGTTGATGAGCAAGGCGCTGGTGCCGGCATCCAGGACGTGTTCGGCAGCGTTCAGCGCCACGTTGTACCCGCCGAACCACATCACGCCGTAGGCCAGGATGGGCAGCCATTCGCGCCCCTGCGGCAGCAGGCGGCTCCTGAGCAGTTGGGGCACCACCAGGACAGCGAGTACGACGGCGGCAATCGCCAGCCTGCCCAGCGTCAGGGAGCCGGGGGAGAAGTGCGGGCCAACGGCCCGGATCCCCACGAACGCGGAGGCCCACAACACCACCGTCACCACCATCGCGGCGACGCCCAGGGCTTTGGTGCGGCCGGGCGCGGGGCGGGCAGCGGCGGGACGGGCAACGTGCGTGATCGGGGGCATGAAGCCAATCTAGCTTCGGTGGGCGCCATCGGTCTGGCGGAAATCGGCCATGTCAGGGCAAGATCCTGCCAAAAGCGTCAGCGGACGGTGCCCGGTGGGAGCAGGCTTAGCGTTTGGTGGCTGTCCACTCCAAGAGGCGGTCAACGGGCCAGGTGGTCACGATCCGTTCGGCCGGCACGCCGTTCCGTTCGGCCCGTTCCGCCCCGTACTGGAGGAAGTCCAGCTGGCCGGGCGCGTGGGCGTCGCTGTCGATCGAAAACAGGCACCCGGCCTCAAGTGCGAGCTGGATCAGTGCGTCCGGCGGGTCCTGGCGCTCGGGCCGGGAATTGATCTCCACCGCCACGTTGTGTTCGGCGCAGGCGGCGAACACAACGCGGGCGTCAAAGTCCGACGGTGGCCGGGTACCCCTGGATCCTTCCACCAGCCGTCCGGTGCAGTGGCCCAGCACGTTGGTGTGCGGGGCGCGGATGCCGCCCAGCATCCGCCGGGTCATGGTTTTCGTATCCGCCCGGAGCTTGGAATGGACGCTGGCCACCACGACGTCCAGCCGGTCGAGCAACGCAGGGTCCTGGTCCAGCTCGCCGGACTCCAGGATGTCCACCTCGATGCCGCTCAATAGCGTGGGCCCGGTGCCGTTCCCGCCGTTGAGGGCGGCCACCACGTCCAGTTGTTCGTTCAGGCGTTCGGCCGAGAGGCCGTTGGCGATGGTCAGGTTGGGTGAATGGTCCGTCAACGCGACATACTCTCTCCCCAGCACCGCAGCGGCGGCGAGCATCACCTCGATGGGGGAGCCGCCGTCGGACCATTCGCTGTGGCTGTGCAGGTCGCCGCGCAGCTGCCGGGAAAGCTCCGCGCCGCCGGCGGCCAGCGGCTTGGCGCCCTTCTCCCGCAGGTCCGCCAGGTATTCCGGGACATTCCCTTCCACCGCCTGCCGGATCACCTGGAACGTCCGGTCGCCGATTCCCTTCATGGACTTCAGCCGGCCGGACACCGCCCGCGCCCGGACCTCCTCCGGCGGCAGGCCGCTGATCGCCGCGGCCGCCTTGCGGAAAGCCTGGACCTTGAAGGTGGCGGCGCGTCCGCGCTCCAGCCAGAAAGCAATCTCATTGAGAGCTGCAACAGCATCCATGGGTCCATCTTCACCCGCAAATGGCCCGTCCGGGCGGGATTCTGCCCCGATTTTGGTTAATGCGCGCCCAGGCCCTATAGTTTTAGAGTCCAGTTCGGAGAAACGCCAAGGACAAAGACGGAAAGCCCCGGCTGGAAGCCTTTTTCTTTGTTCCGGACAGGTTCTGGCCCCCATCGTCTAGCGGCCTAGGACACCGCCCTTTCACGGCGGCGGCACGGGTTCGAATCCCGTTGGGGGTACGCAAGGAACTGGTCAACCAGGCTGAAAAAGTCTGGTAGGCTGGAAGCCTTGAAAAACGCGGTAGAGATACTGCAAAGCAAGAAACGCAAGGCCCTGTAGCGCAGTTGGTTAGCGCGCCGCCCTGTCACGGCGGAGGTCGCGGGTTCAAGTCCCGTCAGGGTCGCTCTGATTGTTGGAAGAAATTCCGGCCATCACGGTGACTAGTCACCTAGGCTCTGTAGCTCAGTTGGTAGAGCGTTCGACTGAAAATCGAAAGGTCACCGGATCGACGCCGGTCGGAGCCACCACTGGGAAGCACCAGTTCTTCGGAACTGGTGCTTTTCTTCGTTGGAGCCTGCATTTCTGCATTTAAAATCGAAAGACCGGGCCACCCGCCGGTTCCGTAGACTTGCAGGCTCGAGACTAAAACCAAGAGAAGTCTGAGCGTTGCACAGCGCATAAGGAGAAACTGGGAATGTCCGCCACACCAGGCAAACGGACCATCAGCGAACCACAGGGAGCGCCACAAGCCTTGAACCAAGGGGCGGACCAACCGCCCGGAACGAAAGGGCAATACCTCGCAAGATGGGTCTTTTGGCCCGCAGCTGCCGCAATTATCGTCTTCGTCCTCTTCGCCATCCTGTTCCCGGCATCAGCCACGGACGTCTTCGGTACCATCCAGGGCAACGTCATCCAGTGGTTCGGCTGGTACTACGTCGCGGCGATCGCACTGTTTGTGGTGTTCTCCCTCTGGATCGGGCTCAGCCGCTACGGTGACATCAAGCTCGGCAAGGACGACGATGAACCCGAGTTTTCGGTCATGTCGTGGTTCGCCCTGCTTTTCGCCGCGGGCATGGGCATCGGCCTGGTGTTCTTTGGCGTGGCGGAGCCGCTGAACCACTTCGCCGCACCGCGCCCCGGCGTAGAGGGTTCCCCGATGGTCCTGGCCCAGCAGGCCATGACCCAGACCTACCTCCACTGGGGACTGCACGCCTGGGCCATCTACGTGGTGGTGGGCGTCTCCATCGCGTATGCCGTGCACCGCAAGGGCCGGCCCATCTCCATCCGGTGGACACTGGAACCGCTCCTGGGCAAGAAGCGCGTAGCCGGCGGCTGGGGCAACCTGATCGACGTCGTTGCCCTGGTGGGCACGCTCTTCGGCGTGGCCACCTCGCTGGGTCTCGGTGTCCTGCAGATATCCGCCGGCTTGGACCAGGCCAACATCCTCGAAGCGACCACCATGACGCAGATCGGCCTGATCCTGTGCATCATCACGCTCACCATTGTTTCCGTGGTGTCCGGCGTGGGCAAGGGCATGAAGTGGCTCTCGAACATCAACCTGGTGCTCGCCGGGCTGCTGATGCTGGTGGTTCTGTTCACCGGCCCCACGCTCTTCCTGTTGCGCGAGTTCGTCCAGTCCCTGGGCCACTACCTGCAGAACGTCGTCGGCCTGACATTTAACACGCTGGCCTACTCCGGCGCGGAAGGCGAGGCCTGGCAGGCGGCATGGACCACCTTCTATTGGGGCTGGTGGATCTCCTGGGCACCCTTCGTCGGCATCTTCATCGCCCGCATTTCCAAGGGCCGCACCGTCCGCCAGTTTGTGGCCGGCGTCCTCCTGGTCCCCACTACTGTCGGTTTCCTGTGGTTCTCCGTCCTTGGCGGGGCCGCCATTTACCGCGAACTGTTTGGCGGCGGCGGACTCATCGGTGAGGACGGAACCGTGGACACCGAGGGTGCACTGTTCGACCTCCTGGGCAGCCTCCCGGCCGGAACCCTGTTGATGGTCGGTGCCATCCTGCTCATCGCCATTTTCTTCATCACCTCGGCCGACTCCGGCGCCCTGGTCATGGGAATGATCTCCACCGGCGGCGACGTGGAGCCGCGGAATTGGCTGCGCGTGTTCTGGGCCCTTTCCGCGGCCGGTGTTGCCATCGCCCTGCTGCTGGCCGATGGACTGACGGCGATCCAAACGGCCGCCATCCTGACGGCGGTGCCGTTCAGCGTGGTGCTCATCCTGATGTGCATCGCGACCGCCAAAGCGTTCCACGGCGAGCATGAAGCCCTGATGCGTGCGCAGCGGAAGCTCGCGCGGGACCAGGTAACCGCCCATGTGACCGAGCACGTTCAGGACACCATGCAGGACACGATGCACGACTCCGTCCAGGAGCACTACCAGGAACACCTGGCGGGGCAGGTTCAGGACCAGGTGGCAGAGGCTGTTGAGGCGCAGCTGTCCGAGATGCTGGCCACCGGCGAACTGCCGGAGCAGGCCACGGCCGCGTCATCCCCGGCAGCGGATCCGCGGGACGCGTCCGCCGGCCGCACTTCGGCTGACGGCAGGCGCACCTTGGGCTGACCGGCTTAGGAGCAATCAAAAGGGGAGGGGCACGTTCGTAAGGGAACGTGCCCCTCCCCTTCCGTGTCCGGCAGTTTTCTCCGGTGCTTCGCCTGACCACGGCGGTAACGGAGGGATAGGGTGGAAACAACAGAAGGGGAGTGCCTGATGGAATACCAGAACCCACAACCCGTACCCGGGGACATCCTTGAAGCCGCCGCACCCCTGCCGGTGCCGCAGCAGACACCAGGCCTGGGCCGGACCGTTATTTCTGAACCCGCCGTCGCCAAAGTGGCAGGCATTGCGGCACGTTCGGTCCCGGGCGTGCATTCGCTGGGCTCAGGCCCTTCCCGGGCGCTCGGCGCCATTCGGGACGCAGTAGGCAGCTCGGACCACGCGGCCGGCATCCACGCCGAAGTCGGCGAAACCCAGGTGGCCGTGGACATCGAACTGGTGGCCAGCTACGGCACACCGCTGCACTCCCTGGCCGACCAGGTTCGAGCAGCCGTTTACCGGGCCGTGGAGGAGCTGGTGGGCCTCCAGGTCATCGAGGTCAATGTGGAAATAACCGATGTGTATGTGCCGCCACCGGTCAAACCAGTCACTGCGGCACCGGGCGAGCGGGAGGCGCTCCTGTGAACCTCACCATTGCGGGCGCGGCCGTTGGAGCCTTCGTCGCGTTCATGTCGCTGGAATTCGGGCTGTGGGGCTTCCTGGTGTCACTCCTGTTCATGGCCATTGGTGCGCTGCTGGGACGCGCCGCCGAGGGGAAGCTGGACCTCCGCGGGGTCGTGGACGCAATCATCGGCCGCCGCTCATCGTCATGACGGCCATGGCGGCCCCCGCCCCGGCGCAGCGCCTGAACGGCCACAACCGGATCAGCACGCAGGCGCTCACAAGCCTGGCCCGGACGGCTGCCGCCCTCGCGCTCGATGTCGACGCGAATGATGTCCGGGTTCAATGGACGGACGACGACGGCCTGCTGGCGCTGTCCCTCGTCTCACCCATCAAGGTCCCGCCTTTGCGGGACGTGGCCCGGGACCCTGCGCGGGTCGGCGCCTTCGGCGGTTCCATCCGGGACCGTGCCGTGGTGGCGAAGGCCCAGATCTTGGCCACCGTCACCCAGCTGAGCGGGGCACAGGTGAGCCGGGTGGACATCAGGATCAGCGGGGCGAGGATCAGTGAAGGAGGGCGGGTGCAGTGAACAGCGAAGCAGCGCACCGCGACGCGTCCGGCCCGGACCTGGACCGCATCGTCCGGCGCGAAACGCATTCCACCCGCGCGGCGGTAGCCATCGCCGCCGCGGTCCTGGTGCTGGTGGGGGCCGGTTACGGACTGCTGGAAGCCGGGGTCCATGCCATCGGACAGCCGCCCTGGCTGCTCGACCCGAGGGTGGCGGGAAACCGGCTGGTGCAGCTGCCGGCGGGCGTACCCACGGCCCTGCTGGCAGCCCTGGGGGCTGTCCTTGCCATGCTGGGGCTGGTGTTCTTCCTGAATGGCATCCTCCCTGGCCGCCGGGCACGGCATGTGATCCGCGCATCCGGCCCGGGCTCCGCCGTCGTAGTGGATGACGAAGTGATCGCCTCCGCCCTGGCCCGGCGCGCCCGGCTCGCTGCCAATGTCACCCCGGATCAGGTCATGGTGGTGGTGTCCCGGCGTCAGGTGGTGGTCAACGTCCGCCCTACGTCCGGCGTTCCGGTGGACCAGAACGAGGTGTTGGCCGCCGTGCAGGATGAACTGGACCAGATGGCGCTTGAACCCGCTCCGGCAGCCCGCATCAATGTGGCGTCCTCGGGGGTGATTGGGGCATGAACAGCACCCCAAGCATCCTCAACCGGATCCTGGTGTCGGTCCTGGGCCTGAAGCTGCTGGCGATCGGCATCCTGTTGATCCTGCTGGCCTACGTTCCGGCCGTGGCCGCCTGGTGGCACGGCTGGTCAGCCGGCATCCGGACGGCCGTACACCAGGCCTTCGAGTCAACCAGGTTTCCCGGGCGCAGCGAAAGCTGGCTGTGGATCTTTGTTGTGGCAGGGCTGCTCGTTGCCATCGGGCTCATGGTGGCCTGGATTGCACAGCAGGGTAAAGGTCGGGCCAACCTGCTGGCAGAGGAATACGATCCCGGAGAGGTTCCGGGCGACGTACGGATAGGCGCAGGGGTAGCCGAGCAGGCCCTTAAGCAGGCCCTTGCCGGCCGGCCCGACCTGGCCGGCGCCACAGTGGCAGCCTATGACGTCAAGGGCACTCCGGCGCTGAAGGTCCGGCTGCTCCCACGGCAAGGGGTGGCCCCGCACCTGCTTGCCGCGGAGGTAGCCGAACTTGTGGCCGCGCTGGACAGCGTGGCGGGAACCAGCACGCCGGTGCTGATCCACATCGGGGCTGGCGCGCGGACGCGTTTCGGCAGGGCCGAACGCGTCCGCTAACGCGGCAGCGGCGCCAGGTGCGGATCAGTTCTTTGCCAGGTACACCGTGCAGTCCACGGGGACTTCACGCATTCCCGACCAGTCGGCGGCGGGTTCGAGTCCGCTGGACAGCGCCACCGAGTAACCCTCGGGGACAGGGGCCGAGGCGAAGCCCGTATTGGCCAGGACCAGGACGTCCCCGTTGTGGAAAGCCAGGACACCGCTTTCGGGGGCGTGGCTGTCCGCCCACGCAAAGGTCCCCAACCCGAGCCGCCGGCCGGCCCGGAAGGCAAGGGCCGCGCGGTAGAGCTCCAGGGTGGAACCGGACACGCCGTCCTGCTGGTCCGCAGCGTGCGGGCCGAAGCTCTCGGGCTGCGGGAGCCACGGCGGGGCAGCGGTCAGGGAATGGCTGCCGGCGAAACCGTAACCCGGCTGGTCGGCAGCCCAGGGCAGCGGAACCCGGCAGCCGTCACGTCCGGTTTCGGCGCCCCGCGTCCGGAAGAACGTGGGATCCTGCCGTGCTTCGGCCGGGAGGGTGGTGTGTTCCGGCAGGCCCAGCTCTTCGCCCTGGTAAACGTACGCTGAACCCGGAAGCGCCAGCGAAATCAGGGTTGCCGCGCGCGCCCGGGCCAGGCCCAGCGCTGCATCAGGCTGTTCGTCGGTGGCGGCGATACCCTTGGGGAACGTAGTGGGGTCCTTGAGGCCGAACCGTGTGGAGTGCCGGACGGTGTCGTGGTTGCTCAGCACCCAGGTGCACGGGGCGCCAACGGAGGCGGCCGCGGCCAGGGAGGCGTCGATGGATTCGGACATCCGCTCGGCGTCCCAGCCGGCCAACAGGAAATCGAAGTTGAAAGCCTGCTGCATCTCGTCCTGCCGGACGTACCGGGCCAGCCGTTCGGCGGGCTCCACCCATGCCTCGGCCACCATCATGCGGTCGCTGCCGTACCCTTCCAGCACGCGGTGCCAGTCCCGGTAGATGTCATGGACGCCCTCCTGGTCGAAGAACGGCGAGGGCGGGTAGGTGGGGGAGACAGCACGGTGTGGTTCCTCAAGGTCGGTGTGAGCGCCGGGTGCATCGCCGGGTTGCATGGGTTCGCGGTGCACCTCCGTTCCCTCCACCATCGCGGCAGCGCCCTCCCAATCGGGAAGCCCGGCTTCCTTGACCATGCCGTGGGCCACGTCCACGCGGAACCCGTCCACGCCACGGTCCAGCCAGAAACGGAGAACTGACCGCATTTCCTCCTGGACCTCGGGATTCTCCCAGTTCAGGTCGGGCTGCTTGGTGTCGAAAAGGTGGAGGTACCACTCTCCGGGCGAGCCGTCCGCCTCGGTGATCCGGGTCCATGCGGGTCCGCCGAAAATCGATTTCCAGTTGTTCGGTGGACGGTTTCCGTCACCGGAGCCGGGTACTTCGTCTTTGCCCGGCCGGAACATGTAGCGGTCCCGTTCGCGGGATCCGGGCGGTGACGCGAGCGCTTCCTGGAACCAGATATGCTCGTCGGAGGTGTGGTTGGGGACAAGGTCAACGATGACCTTCAGGCCGCGCTGGTGGGCGTCTGCCAGCATCGCGTCAAAGTCCTCCAGGGTGCCGAACAGCGGGTCCACCTGCCGGTAGTCCGCCACGTCGTATCCGGCGTCGGCCTGCGGAGACTTGTAGAAGGGCGAGAGCCAGATGGCGTCCACGCCCAGCTCGGCCAGATAGGGAAGGCGTTCGACGACGCCACGAAGGTCGCCCATGCCGTCACCGTTTCCGTCGGCAAAGGAACGGGGATAGATCTGGTAGACCACCGCGTCCGACCACCATGGCGCGGGGGAGGGGCCGGAGCTGTCGACAGGAGGGTTGGACATTTCGTTCCTCTCGGATAACTTTTTGATGTAAACGCTTGCATTACCTGCGGCAACCTTACTAGTGTGACTGTCACCACATCAACCTCACCTAGCAAGCGCACTGTCGACTTACTTGTCACTCAGCGAGGAGCTTCAAGCCAATGAAAACCCCCAAATTCCTTCTGCCGGTTGCGACTGCCGGCGTCCTGGCCCTCACGCTTTCAGCCTGTGGCGGGGGTGGTGGCGGCGGAACCACGGGCGGCGGAGGCGGAGACGCCGAAGCCAACCTCGACGGCCGCGGGCCCATCACGTACGTCCAGGGCAAGGACAACAGCAACGTGGTCCGCCCGCTGATCGAGAAGTGGAACAAAGAGCATCCGGACGAGAAGGTCACGTTCAAGGAGCAGACCGACCAGGCGGACCAGCAGCACGATGACCTGGTGCAGAACTACCAGGCCAAGAACCCCAACTACGACGTTGCCAGCGTGGACGTCGTGTGGACCGCCGAGTTCGCCGCCAAGGGCTGGCTGCAGCCACTGAAGGACAAGATGGCGGTGGACACCGAGGGCATGCTCGAGCCCACCATCGAGGCGGGTTCCTACAACGGCACGCTCTATGCGGCCCCGGTCTCCTCCGACGGCGGCATCCTGTACTACCGCAAGGACCTGGTTCCCAACGCCCCCAAGACCTGGGACGAAATGATGGAGATGTGCTCCATCGCCAAGGAAAACAAGATCGGCTGCTACGCCGGCCAATTCAAGCAGTATGAAGGCCTCACGGTGAACGCCTCGGAGGCGATCAACTCCGCCGGCGGCTCCGTCCTTAATGACGAAGGCAAGCCGAACCTGAACACCCCTGAGGCCAAGGAAGGCCTGGAGAACCTGGTTGAGGCCTTCAAGAACGGCAACATCCCGGCAGAGGCCATCACGTACCAGGAAGAGGAAAGCCGCCGCGCATTCCAGGACGGCAAGCTGCTGTTCCTGCGCAACTGGCCCTACGTCTACAACCTGGCCACCACTGAGGGTTCCTCCAAGGTCAAGGATGTCCTGGGCATGACGGCTCTTCCGGGCAAGGACGGTCCGGGCGCTTCCAGCCTGGGCGGCCACAGTGCAGCCATCAGCGTCTACTCGAAGCACAAGGCAACCGCCCTTGACTTCGTGAAGTTCCTGGTCGAGGAAGAGCAGCAGAAGTTCTTCGCCACCCAGGGTTCCCTCGCTCCTGTCCTGGGCGCGCTGTACGAGGACGAGGAACTTGTTTCCAAGCTCCCCTACCTGCCGGTCCTGAAGACCTCCATCGAGAACGCTGTGCCGCGTCCCGTCACGCCGTTCTACCCTGCAGTCACCAAGGCGATCCAGGAGAACTCCTACGCGGCGCTGAAGGGTGAGAAGGCTGCTGAGCAGGCCCTGGCCGACATGCAAAAGTCCATCGAATCCGCCACAGCAGGATCGTAGTCTGAAGATGGCAACCGAATTGGGCCCGACGTCGGCTACCAAGCCGGCGTCGGGCGCGCCCCCCGTCCATCACGGCCCCAAGGGTGTCGGCGAGGATAACAAGATCCTCAGCCAGGGGAAGTGGGCCTCATGGCTGCTTGCCCCCACCGTCATCGCGCTGGGCATCGTCATCGTTTATCCGATCATCAGTGCCATCGTCATGTCCTTCCAGAAGGACGCTGGCCTGGATCCGGCCACCGGCCTCTTCACCGCCGGCGGACCCGCAGGCATCCAGAACTACGTCAACTGGCTGGGCCAGCAGTGTGCCGCCCCGGGCGGCGGCACCATCGCGTGTCCCCCGGGAACCCTCGGCGGGCAGTTCTGGACCGCCACCGGCACCACGTTCTTCTTCACCGTCATCACGGTGGCGCTCGAGACCGTCCTCGGCTTCTGGATGGCCATGATCATGGCCCGCACGTTCAAAGGCCGCAGCCTGGTCCGTGCTGCCGTCCTGGTGCCGTGGGCCATCCCCACCGCCGTGACCGCCCAGCTGTGGCTCTTCATGTTCGATTTCAACGGCATCATCAACAAGCTGTTCAACGCCTCCATCCTGTGGACCGGCAGCGAGTGGCCTGCGAAGTGGGCCGTCATCATCGCAGACACCTGGAAGACAACGCCCTTCATGGCCCTGCTGATCCTTGCCGGCCTGCAGATGATTCCGGCGGAAGTCTACGAGGCTGCGAAGGTCGACGGCGCCAGCGCCTTCCAGCGGTTCAAGCTGATTACCCTTCCGCTGGTCAAGCCGGCGCTCATGGTGGCCATCCTGTTCCGCACGCTGGACGCCCTGCGCATGTTCGACCTTCCGTACATCCTCACCGGCGGCGCGAACAACACCACCACGCTGTCCATCCTGGTGATCAACCAGATCAGGCAAGGGTTCAACTCGGCCGCTGCACTGTCCACCATTACGTTCCTCATCATCTTCCTGGTCGCGTTCATCTTCGTCCGCTTCCTGGGTGCGAACGTCGTGGAGCAAAGCGGTGCCACCGGTAAGGGGAAGAAATGACAACCTCAACTGCCTCCGCTGAGCTGCGGGCCGAGCAGGACAAGGGCCGTAAGGTCGCCCAGAACCGCGAAAAGTGGGCCAATGCGCGAACCTACATCAGTGCCGCTGTCATCCTCATCTGGTGCCTGGCGCCGGCCTACTGGATGGTGGTGACGGCCTTCCGCGAGGTGGGCTTTACCTACGACACCACGCCGTGGCCAACGCACGTCACGCTGGACAACTTCATGACCGCCTTCGACACCTCCTTCGGCAACAAGTTTGGCCAAGCGCTGCTTAACAGCATCATCATCGGTGTCACCGTCACCGTGATCTCACTGGTCATTGGTGTCTTCGCGGCCTACGCACTGGCACGCCTGAACTTCCGCTTCAAGTACCTGGTGCTGGGCTTTATCCTGGGGGCTTCCATGTTCCCCGGCGTCGCCCTGATCACCCCCCTGTTCCAGCTGTTCACCAACATCGGCTGGATGGGCACCTACCAGGCTCTGATCATCCCGAACATCTCGTTCGTCCTGCCGCTGACCGTCTACACGTTGACCTCCTTCTTCCGCGAAATGCCGTGGGAACTGGAGGAGTCTGCCCGCGTGGACGGCTGCACGCAGGGACAGGCGTTCCGGAAAGTGATCATGCCGTTGGCTGCGCCGGCCATCTTCACCACGGCAATCCTCGCGTTCATTTCCTCGTGGAATGAATTCCTGATCGCCAGCCAGCTGTCCAACGAAGCCACCCAGCCGGTGACCGTGGCCATCGCCAGCTTTGCCGGCGCACAGCCCAACCAGATCCCGTATACGGCCATCATGGCCGCCGGCACCATTGTCACCATTCCCTTGGTGATCCTGGTCCTGGTGTTCCAGCGCAAGATTGTGGCCGGCCTGACAGCCGGTGCGGTCAAGTGACGGACGGCGCCTCCCGCTCCCGGCCTTCGGGCCGGACGGGGGGCCGCAGCCGGCTGGTCAGGTCGGGCGAAGATTTTGACATCATCATCGGATTCCTGGGCTTCTGGGCCTTGGTCCTGCTGGTAGTCACCGTGTGGAAGGAACTGACCGGCCAGCCCGCGCTCTGGTGGGCCCTGGGGCTGCTGGCAACGCTCCTTGCTATCTACGGAATGCACCGGCTTCGGGGCAAACTTCCTGCCCGCCGGTAGGAACGAAATCGTGGCACGAATGTCAGAGAGGTCGCAGCGAGGCGGCCACACGGGGGTCAGTATCGAGGACGTGGCGGCCGCCGCGGGGGTTTCCACTGCGACGGTGTCCCGGGCAGTCCGCGGGCTCCCCAGGGTCTCGCCAACCACGCGCGAGAAAATCCTGGAAATCGCCGGAAACCTGGGCTACGTGGCCTCTTCGTCCGCCTCCGGGCTGGCGACGGGGCGGACCCGTACTATCGGCGTGCTGGCGCCCTTCGTGAGCCGCTGGTTCTTCTCCAAGGCAATCGAGGGCGCAGACCGGGAGCTCCATGCCCGGCAATACAATCTTTCCCTGTTCAACCTGGGCGGCCATGGCAGCCACCGGGAACGCCTGTTCAGCAAGACCATGGTCTACAAGCAGATCGATGCCCTGCTGGTGCTCTGTATGGCGCTGACCCCGGAGGAACTGGACCACCTGCAGAAAATCGACATTCCCCTGGTGGTGGTGGGCGGGCACGTGGAGGAGTGCGCCTACATCGGCATCGACGACTACGCCGCGGCGTCCACCGCGGTCCGCCACCTGATTGACTTGGGCCACCGGGACATCGCCCTGCTCCACGGCGACGACGAAACGGACCTGAACTTCGATGTTCCCAGGGTCCGGATCCTCGCGTTCAAGGACGTCATGACCGCGGCGAACCTGCCCACCAGGCCGGAATGGGACGAATGGGGCGACTTCACGGTCAAGAGCGGACAGGAAGCATTCCGCCGGCTCTGGGCACTGCCCGGCGCCAAGCCAACAGCCATCTTCTGCGCCTCCGACGAAATGGCGATGGGCGTGATTTTCGAGGCGGCCCGGATGGGCGTGAAGGTGCCGGAGCAGTTGTCCGTGGTGGGCATCGACAACCACGATTTCGCCGGGCCCATGGGCCTGACCACGGTGGGCCAGCGGCCTGATGAGCAGGCCGAGCTGGCCACCAAGATGCTTCTGGACGAGCTGGACGGGACCGTGGGCTCCGTCCGGTCCGCCGTCGCTCCGCATCAGCTGATCATCCGAAACACCACGGCACCACCTCAGGCCTGACGAACCGCCCGGCGCGGGACCGGGGCGCTCAGGGACCGCGGGCCTCAGGAAGCGCGGGCCAACTGCCTGATGGGTATCCAGCGCGATGCCAGCCGGCGGTAGGCCGCGGCGGCGCCGGTCATGTCGCCTTCAGCGAGGCACTCGATCCCCAGCCGGATGTCTGTGGGGGATTCGTCCGGATAGACCTTGTCCGCCACCGCTCCGTAATCAAGTTCCACCATCGATTCAACGTGGAACTGCTCCAGCCATTCGGTCAGCTGCGCCAGGTCGTCCAGCATGTCCAGGTCCGGTGCCGCAAGCGCCAGGTTGGCCACCGCATAGCGTGCACGTTCCAGGGCGTCGGTGATGGACGCCCACACCCGTACCGTGAGGATCCTGCCGGACGCTTCCACCACCTCCTTGCGGTCCTGCTCCATGAACAGGGAGAACCAGCTGAAGGGGATGCCCCAGGTGGAGGCCCGGGTGTGCACGCGAACGGATCCGTCACGTGCCTTGACCGCATCAATCCGTTCCTGGTGCCGGTCCCGCTGCGCTTCCGGGATGAGGAGCTCGGCGAGGGGTCCGTGGATGCCCTCCATCAGGGCGTTGGCCGCCAGGCCGGCGCGCAGCACCAGCTGGCTGGGACAGTAGAGCAGCACCTCGCCGGCGGCAGCGCCGTCGTCGTCCTCGTCTTTACCGGTACCGGGAACCGAGGTGACGCGCACCAGGTCGGTGCGCCCCGTGGGGAAGGGGTCCCCGCCGGAGCGGGTGATGCGCCCCAGGGACGCAAGCAGCTCGGCGTTTTCGACGGCGGCCCGCGATGCGGCGCGTTCGCCCGCAGCCCGGATCGCGGCCCGCTGCTCCTCGGGAAAGGCTTCCAGGGGCTCGTAGACCCGGAGGGTGGAGGAGAACGGCAGGCCTGCCTGGCCCCGGTAAAGGTTTCCGTTCATCGCGTCCTCCTTCTACGGATCCGGGGCGTCGCCATCAGTCTGCCAGTTCCGCCACGACGGGCGCGTGGTCCGAGGCGCCCTTGCCCTTGCGTTCCTCGCGGTCGATCGACGCCCCGGTGACGCGGGCGGCGAGGGCTGGCGAGGCCAGGATGAAGTCGATGCGCATGCCCTGGCGCTTGGGGAAGCGGAGCTGCGTGTAGTCCCAGTAGGTGTAGACACCGGGACCCGGGGTGTAAGGGCGGACGACGTCGGTGAACCCGGCAGATTCGAAGGCGTGGAAGGCGGCGCGCTCCGGCGGGCTGACGTGCGTGTAGCGGTTCTGCACGAAGAGGTCGATGTCCCACACGTCCTCGTCGAAGGGCGCGATGTTCCAGTCGCCCATCAGCGCGATCTGGGCCTCGGGGTTCTCTGCGACCAGGCCTTGGGCATGGGTCTTGAGGCTCTCCAGCCACTTGAGCTTGTACGGCATGTGCTCGTCATCGAGGGACCGGCCGTTGGGGATGTAGAGGCTCCACACCCGGACGCCGCCGCAGGTGGCTGCCATGGCCCGGGCTTCCTGGACAGGGTCCTTTCCGGCCTTGCCGAACGCCGGCTGGTCCAGGAAGGTCCGCTCCACGTCCTCCAGGCCCACCCGGGAGGCGATCGCGACGCCGTTCCACTGGTTCACCCCGAAGTGCGCCACCTCGTAGCCCATCCGCTCGAACAGTTCCCAGGGAAAGTTTTCGTCCTTGCACTTGGTTTCCTGGATGGCCAGGACATCGCAGTCGCTGCGCTGCAGCCAGGCTTCAACGCGGTCGGCACGGGCACGGAGCGAGTTCACATTCCAGGTAGCTATCTTCACAGTCCTAACTTACCGAACTTGCCTTGGGGCAGGGCCGGGCTGCCGCAAATGCCACTCTGGAACTTAGTAGGAAGTCCGAGTATATTCAGGAGCGGAAGATGACACGGGTCACATGCCGCCCGTGGGGCGGCTCGGCCATCACCGGTGCAAAGGAGCAATCCATCATGGTTCGGGAGCTTTCCCATTACGTTGGCGGGCAGCATGTCGACGGCACGTCCGGCCGGTTCGCCGACGTCTACGATCCGTGCGCCGGCCAGGTCCAGGCACGCGTCCCCCTGGCCTCGTCCGACGAAGTGCGGAACGTGGTGGCCGCAGCGGAAAAAGCCCAGCCCGAATGGGGTGCCATGAACCCGCAGCGGCGGGCCCGCATCCTGCTGAAGTTCGTGGACCTGGTTAACCGGGACCTGGACGAACTCGCGGCCCTGCTGTCCTCGGAACACGGCAAGACCCTCGCAGACGCCCGTGGCGACATCCAGCGCGGCGTCGAAGTGGTGGAGTTCGCCGCGGGAGCGCCGCACCTGCTGAAGGGCGAGTTCTCCGACAGTGCCGGCGCCGGCATCGATGTCCATTCGATGCGGCAGCCGCTGGGCGTGGTTGCCGGCATCACCCCGTTCAACTTCCCGGCCATGATCCCGCTCTGGAAGGCCGGCCCCGCGCTGGCCGCCGGAAACTCCTTCGTCCTCAAGCCCTCGGAACGCGACCCGTCCGTACCGCTGCGCCTCGCGGAACTCTTCACCGAAGCCGGGCTGCCGGACGGCGTATTCAACGTGGTCAACGGCGACAAGGAAGCGGTGGACGCCCTGCTGGAAGATCCGCGGGTCCAGGCCGTGGGATTCGTGGGATCCACGCCGATCGCCCAGTACATCTACGCCACCGCGGCAGCCCACGGCAAGCGGGCCCAATGCTTCGGCGGCGCCAAGAACCACATGGTCATCATGCCGGACGCGGACCTGGACATGGCTGCCGACGCCCTCATCGGCGCCGGCTACGGGTCCGCCGGCGAACGCTGCATGGCCATCTCCGTGGCGGTGCCGGTGGGCAAAGCCACGGCGGACGCCCTCGTGGCCAGGCTCCGGGAGCGCATCGCCGGGTTGAAGGTGGGCCACAGCCTGGCCAAAGACTCGGACTTCGGCCCGGTGGTGGCAGCCTCCGCCAAGGAGCGGATCGAAGGCTACATCCAGTCCGGCGTAGACGCCGGCGCCACCCTGGTGGAAGACGGTCGCGGCCTCACGGTGGACGGCTGCGAGGGCGGATTCTGGGTGGGGCCAACGCTGTTCGACAACGTCACCAAGGACATGGCCATCTATAGGGAAGAGATCTTCGGCCCGGTGCTCAGCGTGCTCCGCGCCGAGGACTATGACGAAGCCCTGCGCCTGTGCAGCGAGCACGAGTTCGGTAACGGCGTGGCCATCTTCACCCGCGACGGCGACTCCGCCCGGGATTTCGCCAGCCGCGTCCAGGTGGGGATGGTAGGCATCAATGTCCCCATCCCGGTTCCCATCGCCTATTACACCTTCGGCGGGTGGAAGGCGTCCGGCTTCGGCGACCTGAACCAGCATGGCGCGGATGCCTTCCGCTTCTACACCAAGACCAAGACGGTCACCACCAGGTGGCCTTCCGGCATCCGCACCGGCGCCAGCTTCGTCATGCCGGAAGGCAGCTGATGGAGGGCAGGGACGCGGAGCAGGCGGAAGTACTCTTCGAGCGGCGCGGACGGCTGGGTGTCATCACTCTCAACCGGCCACGCGCCGTCAACGCACTCACGGCCAGCATGGCGGCGGCGATGCTGGAGCAGCTCACCGCATGGGCGGATGACGACGACCTCGCCGCCGTCCTGGTGCAGGGGGCGGGAGGGCGCGGCTTGTGCGCCGGCGGCGACATCGTGGCCATCTACCGGGATATTCCCGACGGCGGCGGGGCCACGGCGGATTTCTGGGCGGTGGAATACCGGCTCAATGCCCTCATCGCTTCCTACCCCAAGCCGTACGTTGCCTTCATGGACGGCCTGGTGCTGGGCGGCGGGGTGGGGATCTCGGCGCACGGATCCGTCCGCGTGGTCACCGAGCGAACCCGGACCGGCATGCCGGAAACCACCATTGGATTCGTGCCCGACGTCGGGGGGACCCTGCTGTTGTCCCGGTCGCCGGGAGAGACAGGCACCCACGCCGCCCTTACCGGCGAGCACTTGAGCGGCGCGGATGCGGTGTTCCTGGGCCTGGCCGACCACTTCGTGCCCTCCGACCGGCTGCCGGACCTCGCCCGGGCGCTGGAGGCCGAAGAGCCCGGCGCCGCCGTCGGACGCTTCGCTGAAGCAGTACCGCCCTCGGTGCTGGCAGCGCGGCAGGAATGGATCGACGCCTGCTACTCCAGCGACGACGCGGAGGAAATTGTCCGCCGCCTGCACCTGGCCGGCGGTGAGGCCGCGGACGCCGCACGAACCATCGAGGCGAAGTCGCCCACCGCCGTGAAGGTCACGCTCGCGTCGCTGCGGCGGGCCGCGGGACTCAGCCTCGAGGAAGCCCTGCAACAGGAATACCGCGTCGGGCTCCGGTTCCTGGCCGGGCACGACTTCCGCGAGGGGATCCGCGCCCAGGTGGTGGACAAGGACCGCACCCCGCACTGGCGGCCGGCCAGCCTGGCGGAAGTCGGTCCCGGGGACGTGGAGGCGTTCTTTGCGCCGCTGGGTGAGCGGGAACTGAAACTGGCAAAGGAGCAGGACCATGTCTGAGTCAGCGGCGTCTGAAACACCCAGGGAGGGCGGGGTCGCGCCCGTCGGGACCATCGCGTTCCTCGGCCTGGGCCACATGGGCGGCCCGATGGCCGTCAACCTGGTCAAAGCCGGTTATGGAGTGAGCGCGTTCGACGTCGTGCCGCAGGCGCTCGAAACGGCCCGGGCGCACGGCATTGCCACTGCGGCAACCGCGGCCGAGGCCGTGGCGGGCGCCGGCGTCGTACTCACCATGCTGCCCAGCGGCAGGCATGTGCTGGACGCGTACCGCGGCACCGGCGGCCAGCCGGGGCTGCTGGAAACGGCCCCTACGGGAACGCTGTTCCTGGACTGCTCCACCATCAATGTGGACGAGGCGCGGGAAGCGGCGGAGTTGGCCGTTGCGGCCGGCCACCGTTCCGTGGACGCGCCCGTGTCCGGAGGCGTGGTGGGTGCCGAGGCAGGCACCCTGACGTTCATGGCGGGTGCGCTGGCGGAGGACTTTGAGTACGTGCGGCCACTGCTGGAAGTGATGGGCAAACGCGTGGTGCACTGCGGCGGGCACGGGGCCGGGCAGGCCGCCAAGATCTGCAACAATCTGATCCTCGGTGTGTCCATGATTGCCGTCAGCGAGGCCTTCGTGCTCGGCGAGAAACTGGGGCTCACCCACCAGGCCCTGTTCGACGTTGCATCCGCCGCCTCCGGGCAGTGCTGGGCGCTGACCACCAACTGCCCGGTCCCCGGGCCTGTTCCCACCAGCCCCGCAAACCGCGGCTACCAGCCGGGGTTTGCCGGTGCCCTGATGGCCAAGGACCTCAACCTGGCCCTCAACGCCCTGCGCAGCACCGGAGTGGCCGGGCGGATGGGGCCCCTGGCCGCGGAAATCTACGATACGTTTGCGGCGGAAGGCGGAGCCGGACAGGACTTCTCCGCCATTATCAACGACATCCGGGACAGGTCCGCTGCGGCCGCCGGCCAAACCTCAGACCACCTGCCGGCGGCGCAGGATGACGGGAGCCCTGAATGACGGAATACCAGAACATCCTGGTGGAACAGCGCGGCCGGGTGGGGCTGGTGACCCTGAACCGGCCGGAGGCGCTCAACGCCCTGAACCACGCCACCATGGAGGAGCTCGTGGCGGCGGTGACCGCCATGGACGCAGACCCGGGTGTTGGCGCCGTGGTGATCACCGGCTCCGCCAAGGCCTTCGCGGCCGGGGCTGACATTAAGGAGATGGCGTCGCAGGGGTACATGGATATGTACCGGGCGGACTGGTTCCGGGGCTGGGAGGACTTCACCCGGCTGCGGATTCCCACGATTGCCGCGGTGTCCGGGTTTGCCCTGGGCGGCGGCTGCGAGCTGGCCATGATGTGCGACCTCCTCATCGCGGGGGACAACGCGAAGTTCGGCCAGCCGGAGATCAACCTGGGCGTGCTTCCGGGCATGGGCGGCTCGCAGCGGCTCACCCGTGCGGTAGGCAAGGCCAAGGCGATGGACCTGATCCTCACCGGCCGCTTCATCGGGGCCGAGGAAGCCGAACGCTGCGGTCTGGTGTCCCGCGTGGTTCCGGCCGAGGACGTCGTGGAGGAGGCGCTGAAGGCCGCAGAAACCATTGCGTCGAAGTCCAAGCCTGTGGCCATGGCCGCCAAGGAAGCGGTCAACGCCGCCTTCGAGACCGGCCTGGCACAGGGCGTGCTCTTCGAACGGCGCCTTTTCCACTCGCTCTTTGCCACCGAGGACCAGAAGGAAGGCATGTCCGCGTTCACAGAGAAGCGGCAGCCGGAGTTCAAGCACAGGTAGGGCGACCCGGCCGCAACGCGGGCCTACTCGCTGAAGTCGCCCGCGTTGCGCCGGAAGTTGCCCAAAATCCGGATGAGCTGATCCACGTCCTGGTCCCCAAAGCCGGACTGGGCGAACACATCTGAGTTGAGCGCCGCCGTCGCGCTCTTGGCCAGTCTGCGGCCCTCCGGGGTGAGCTCGATCAGCGTGGTGCGGCCGTCCGTGGGGTGCGGCGAACGGTGCACCAGTCCGGCCTGCTCCAGACGGTCGACGGCGTTCGTCACCGACGTGGGATGCACCTGCAGGAGGGCGCTGGCCTTGTTCATGGGCAGCGCGCCGCTGCGGGCGAAACTGAGCAGGGCCAGGAGTTCGTAGCGGGCGAAGGTCAGTCCGAAAGGCTTCAGCACCGCCTCGATGCGGGCCAGCAGGATCTGCTGGGTGCGCATGATGGCGGTGATGGCGGCCATCGGCGCGGCGACGTCGGACCAGCCGTGCCGCTCCCAGTTCAGCCGGGCGTCCGCGATCGGGTCACGCGGCAGCGGCGTGGCCATGGCACCTCCCGCGGGTCGTCCTGCAATCCATGGGCATCAGCCTAGCTTTTCAGCGCCGGGAAATCGGCTTCGGAGTACTCGACTCCGAGCCCGGCCGGGAGCGGGGCCTGGCTGTGGCGGAGCGCCTCGCTGCGGCGCAGTTCAACCCTCCGGATCTTTCCGGAGATGGTCTTGGGCAGCTCCGCAAACTCCAGCCGGCGGATGCGCTTGAACGGCGCCAGGTGCTCCCGGCAGTAGCGCAGGATGTCCTGGGCAAGTTCCGGGCTGGGCTCATGCCCGGCTGCCAGCACCACGAACGCCTTGGGCACGGACAGCTTGACCGGATCGGGGGAGGGGACCACGGCCGCCTCGGCCACGGCGGGGTGTTCAATCAGGACGCTCTCAAGCTCGAAGGGAGACAGCCGGTAGTCAGAGGACTTGAAGACGTCGTCGCCGCGTCCCACATAGGTGATGACCCCGTTGGCGTCCCGGCTGGCCATGTCGCCCGTGTGGTAGTAGCCGTCCCGGAACGCCTCGGCGGTCTTGGCCGCATCACCGAAGTACCCCTTCATCAGCCCCGCGGGACGGGGGTCCAGGCGCAGGCAGAGCTCGCCGTCGTCGCCTTCCGCTCCCGTGGCGGGGTCCACCAGGACCACGTCATAGCCGGGCAGTGGCTTGCCCATGGCGCCGATGGTGACGGGCTGGCCGGGGGTGTTGGCGATCTGGACCGTGGACTCGGTCTGGCCGAAGCCGTCGCGGATAGTTTGGCCCCAGGCGCGGCGGACCTGGTCGATCACCTCGGCGTTGAGGGGCTCGCCGGCGGACACCACTTTCGACGGCGGCGTCTTGAGCAGGGTCAGGTCCGCCTGGATGAGCATCCGCCACACCGTGGGAGGCGCGCAGAAGCTGGTTACGGACTCCCGCTCCATCTGTTCCATGAGGGTCCTGGCGTCGAAGCGGTCGTAGTTATAGATGAAGACGCACGCCTCGGCGATCCACGGCGTGAAGACGTTGGACCAGGCGTGCTTGGCCCACCCGGGGGAGGCCACGTTCAGGTGGACGTCGCCGGGTTCCAGGCCGATCCAGAACATGGTGGACAGATGGCCCACGGGGTAGGAGGTGTGCGTGTGCTCCACGAGCTTGGCCTTGGAGGTGGTGCCGGAGGTGAAGTAGAGCAGCAGGGTCTCGTCGGCGTGCGTGGGCGCGTCCGGTCTGAAGTCCTCCGCCGACCCGGTGGCCTCCGCATACTGCAGGGCCAGTGGCTCGCTGGAGGCCGCCCCGATTTCGACCAGCGTGTAGTCGCCGGGGACATCTCGGAATTTGGCGATGTTGGCGCTGCCCACCGCTGCCCAGGTGGCGCCGCCGCGTTCCACCCGGTCCTTCAGGTCCGCTGGCCCCATGAGGGTGGTGGTGGGGATCATGACGATGCCCAGTTTGATGCCGGCCAGCATGAGTTCCCAGAGCTCCACCTGGTTGCCCAGCATGATGATCATCCGGTCGCCGCGGCGCACGCCCTGGCTGCGGAGCCAGTTGGCCACCTGGGAAGAGCGCCGGGAAAGGTTGGCAAAGCTCCGTCGGGTGGCCGAACCATCCTGTTCAACGATCACAAGGGCCGGGCGATCCGCCGTGGCCGGCGCCGCCGCGACCATGTCGAACCAGTCCAGGGCGAAATTGAAGTGCTCGAACCGGGGCCACTGGAATTCGCTGCGTGCGGCGTCGTAGTCCTCCCGGAGTGCGAGCAGGCGGTCCCGTGCCGCGCGGAATTCCTCAGTGACGGTCATCGTGCACCTTTCGCCGGATGGGTGTAGCTAGTGATCCATGTCACTGTGCAATATACTAGGACATCCAAGGGTTTGAAAGATCCGGCCGGTCCGGAGCACTCTCACGGAAGGGATGGGCCCCTGTGCGGCCTCATGCAGCAGCACCATCAGCAGTTCAGTCGCAGCCGGCGCCGCCGTTTCCGGACGCCGACCTCATGCACGTGGTGGAGCAACTGCCGCCCGCAGACCAGGACCGGTACCACGAAGTCCGCGAGTTCCTGCAGAGCCGCATCCGCGCAGCCTCCATCGACTACTGGAACCGGGAGGAGTTTCCGTTCGGCCTGGTGGCGGAACTGGGGAAGTACGGGCTGGGCGGCCTGCAGACGGACGGCACCTCCGTCCTCTTCAAGGGCCTCATGTACACGGAAGTGGCCCGGGCGGACGTGTCGCTGTCCGCGCTGGTTGGGATCCACAATGAACTCATCGTCGGGATGATCCACCAGCTGGGCTCGGAGGAACAGAAGACCCGCTGGTTGCCGGGGCTCACGGCCCTGCAGCAGATTGGCGCGTTCGCATTGACCGAACCCGACCACGGCTCGGACATTGCCGGCGGCCTGGCCACCACCGCCCGGCGTGACGGCGCGGAATGGGTGCTCAACGGCGCCAAGCGCTGGATCGGCGCCGGAACCATCGCCGACTTCGCCCTGGTGTGGGCCCGGGATACCGCGGACCGGCAGATCAAGGGCTTCATCGTGGAGACGGACCGGCCGGGCTACACCGCTACCAAGATTGCCAACAAGATCGGGCTGCGGATCATGCAGAACGCGGACATCGTGCTGGACGAGGTGCGCATCCCGGCCGGCAACCTCCTGCCGGGGGCAACGGACTTTTCCCGCGCCAACGAGCTGCTGCGGGACTCACGCGCCTGGGTGGGCTGGCAGGCCGCAGGCATCCAGCTGGCGGCTTTCGACGTGGCCAGATCCTACGCCCTGCATCGGAAGCAGTTCGGCAAGGAACTCGCGCGCTTCCAGCTGATCCAGCAGCAGCTCGCCGAGATCCTGGGCAACGCCACGGCGTCCCTTTCGCTCATGGTCCAGCTGGCGCGGATCCAGGCGGGCGGCAAACTGGAAATGGCCCAGGCCGCCATGGCAAAGTCGACCACCACCAGGCTGGCCCGGGCATCCGTGGCGATGGGCCGCTCCCTGATGGGCGGCAACGGGATCAGCACCGACTACGAGATGGGCAAGCTCTTCGGCGACGCCGAGATTCTCTACACCTACGAGGGCACCTACGAAATCAATTCCCTGATCGTCGCCAGGGCCGTGACCGGAAAGTCCGCCTTCGCATAGACCGGCTGCGTGCCTGCGCCACCAGGCGGCTGAAAGCGAAGACGAAGATGGCTTCGGTGACCAGCATCAGCGACACCAGCAGCCACTGTCCCTGGGCGGCAAAGACGATCCCGCCGGTGACCGCCATGAGGGTGCCCAGTGCCAGGGCGTAAACGGCGAATCCTACGGCCACACGTGCGCTGCGGACACCGGTGCGAAATCCGAATCCGTGGGGCTCGCCGCCGGGTTGGCCGGGAATGCGGTCGGGCGCGGCCGGTCCCAGCCGGTCGAACTCTTCCCAGGGGTCCCGCTCCTGTCCCGTCACCCTTCCATTGTCCCAAACGAGGGGCCGGGAGAAGCAGCGGAACGCAAAACAGCGGCTCCTTCGGCACAATGCCGAAGGAGCCGCTGAGTGGTACCGGGTTCAGCCGGACGGGCCGGCGGTCACCAAAACCTTAAAGGGGGCGGATGTTTTCTGCCTGCGGACCCTTGGGGCCCTGGGTCACATCGAATTCGACCTTCTGGTTTTCGTCCAGGGAGCGGTATCCGCTGGTGGCGATTGCCGAGTAGTGGGCGAAAACGTCAGCGGACCCGTCATCGGGGGCAATGAAGCCAAAACCCTTTTCGGCGTTGAACCATTTAACTGTGCCTGTTGCCATGGCTGCATTCCTTCATGTGACTCTGATTCTCTCCCCGGGTTATCCGCCCAGAGTGTGCGGAGAACGTCCCCCGCAGTCCCAAACGTACGGTGCGCACGCCCGGCATGCAAGGGTTCGGCCCTGTCGCGTCGTTGCCTGCGCCCGTTTTCCCCGCATTTGCCGGGAAATTACGACGGCGCGCCGCACCTTTTGGGCGACACGCCGCCGTCGTGCGCCAAAGGTGGGGAAACCCGGCGCGCACCCAGCTAACGCCGGAGCCTAGATAGCCTCGAGGATGCTGACGTAGTTGGCGATGCCAACGCCGCCCATGTTCTGGACGGCTGCGCGGCGGGGTCCGGCCAGCTGCATGTCACCGGCGGTCCCGGTCAGCTGCATGGCCGCCAGCACGTGCTGTGAAACGCCGGTGGCGCCCACCGGGTGGCCCTTGGCCTTCAGGCCGCCGGAGACATTGACCGGCAGCTTTCCGTCCTTGAAGACCCAGCCCTCTTCGATGGCACGGCTGCCCTCGCCGGGTTCGGTGAGGCCCATCGCCTCGTACATGAGGAGTTCGGCGATGGTGAAGCAGTCGTGCACCTCGGCGAAGTCGAGGTCATCAAGCCCGACGCCGGCCATCGCCAGGGCGCGCTGCCAGGACATCCGCGTGGCCTCGAAAGCGGTGGGGTCCCGGCGCTCGGCGGGGAAGAAGCCGTTGGCCTGGCCGAACCCTGCAAGCCGCACTGGCCCGGCCGCGCCGCCCGTGGGTGAGGAAGACAGGACGACGGCGGCGGCGCCGTCGGACACGGGGGAGCAGTCGGTGCGGCGCAATGGATCGGCGACCATCGGGTTCTTGTCCGAGACGGTGCGGCAGAATTCCTCGCCCAGGTCCTTCCGAAGCTGTGCGTACGGGTTGTCCACGCCATTGCGGTGGTTCTTGGCCGCGATGGTGCCCAGGACATCGGACAGGTTTCCTGCGCCAGCGCAATAGCGCTTCTGGTAGTGCTTGGCCACCTCCGCGAAAAGCCCAGTGAAGCCCGTGGTGGAGGACTTGCCGGCCATGTCGTAGTCCGCACCCAGCAGACCGGCGCCCACCACGTCGGCGCCGGCGTGGGTCATCTTTTCCGCGCCCACCACCAGGACCGTCTTGGCGGTGCCGGCCAGGAGCGACTTGGTGCCCTGCTGGAACGCGGCGGAACCAGAGGCGCAGGCATTTTCGACCCGGGTGGACGGGACGTTCGCCAGCTCCGGGGAAACCTGCAGTGCCAGCGAAGACGGGAACGCCAGCGGCATCATGCCGGAGTTGAACTGGCCCACAAAGATTTCGTCGATCTGGCCGGGCTCGATTCCGGCAGTGTTGATGGCGTCAGTGGCCACCTGGACGATCAGCGATTCCAGCGTGTCCTCGCTGAGCTTCCCGAAGCGGCTGTGTCCCCAGCCGGTGATCAGAACATCCTTGCCAAACTGTTCCTGCAGGCTCATGCCGGTGCTCCTTCCAGGGCCGGGTCGTCCAGGGCGACGGTGAATTCCGCCTCGGTCTTCTCCCGGATCTCCTCTTCGGTGACGCCCGGGGCCAGGCGCGTCAGCGTCAGCTGCCGCCCGCCGTCGTCCGTTTTCACCAGGTCGAAGACGGCGAGGTCGCTGATGATCCGGTCCACGCAGCTCAGGCCGGTCAGCGGCAGGGTGCATTCGCGCACGATCTTGGCCGTGCCGTCCTTGGCGTTGTGCTCGGTCAGGACCACCACGCGCGGAGTTCCGGCCACCAGATCCATGGCGCCGCCCATGCCCTTGACCATCTTTCCGGGAATGGTCCAGTTGGCCAGGTCGCCGTTTCCGGAGACCTGCATGGCGCCGAGGATGGCCACCTTGACGTGGCCGCCACGGATCATGCCGAACGAGGTGGCGGAGTCGAAGATGCTGCCGCCGGGCAGGACCGTCACGGTCTGCTTGCCGGCGTTGATCAGGTCCGCGTCCTCTTCGCCCTCGTACGGGAAGGGGCCCATCCCCAGCAGTCCGTTCTCGCTCTGCAGGACCACCCGCACGCCCTCGGGCAGGTTGTTGGCCACGAGTGTGGGGATGCCGATCCCCAGGTTCACGTAGTCGCCGTCGTTCAGTTCCTCGGCCGCGATGGCGGCCATTTCGTCCCTGGTCCAGGCCATGGGGTTCTCCTTAAAGTTGGTTCAGGTGGGTGGGCGCTGTTAGGCCAGTACGCGCGGCCGGACGGTGCGCTGCTCGATATCCTTGACGCGGTCCGTGGCCTGCACCAGCCGCTGGACATACACGCCGGGGGTCACGATGTGGTTGGGGTCCAGTTGGCCGGGGTCCACGATGACCTCGGCTTCGGCGATGGTCAGCTCCGCAGCAGTGGCCACTACCGGGTTAAAGTTGCGGGCGGTGTAGCGGTAGACGAGGTTGCCGTCCGTATCCGCGGTGTGCGCGTGGACCAGGGCGACGTCGGCCCGGATGGCGCGCTCGCGGACGTACGTTTCGCCGTCGAATTCCTCGAGGGGCTTGCCTTCCGCCACCATGGTGCCCACACCGGTCTTGGTGAAGAAGGCGGGGATGCCTGCGCCGCCGGCACGGAGCCGCTCGGCGAGGGTGCCCTGCGGAGTGAACTCCACCTCGAGCTTGCCCGCGAGGTACTGCTCGGCGAAGAGCTTGTTCTCGCCCACGTAGGAGGCGATGACCTTGCGGACCTGGCCGGCTTCGATGAGGATGCCCAGGCCTTTGCCGTCCACGCCCATGTTGTTGGAGACAACTGTCAGGTCCTTGACCCCCGAGTCCCGCACGGCTTCGATCAGGTCCGCGGGGATGCCGCTGAGTCCGAAACCTCCGACGGCAAGGGTCATGCCGTCCTGTAGCGATCCTTGCAGGGCCTCGGCGGCAGATGGACGGAGTTTGGTCATGGCGTCTCCTCATTGAGCGGCGCGGTTGCGCGGGGCAGGCCGTCCACTTTATGGACGGGTGTTCTGCCATAGGAGATTACGGGCCGCCCTGAGGATGCGTCAAGGCTCGCTTTTCTTGATGTACGACCTGTTTTACACTGTGGACGGACGAAGACCAGGTATCCACAATATGGACGTTTAGGAGATTTCATGGGCAGTGTTCCGGTTCAGGGTGCCCAGGTGGTCAGCCGCATCGCGGGCCTGCTGCGCCTGGTGGGGCGCAGCAGCGAGGGGATGCCTCTCGCCCCGCTGGTGCGTGAGTCCGGTTTGACCCGGCCCACGGTGCACCGGCTCCTGTCCTCCCTGGCGTCCGAAGGCCTGTTGGACCACGACGCAGCCACCGGAAACTGGGTCCTTGGCCCGGAGATGCTGCTGCTGGGATCCGTCGCCTCGGCCCGTTTCCCGCTGGAGGACATTGCCCGGCCAAGCCTCCGCTGCCTCGCCGAGGCCACCGGGGAGAGCGCCTTCTTCTCGATCCGCCGCGGCGTCGAAACGGTGTGCCTGCTGCGCGAAGAGGGCAGCTTCCCCGTCCGCTCCTTTGTGCTGCACGAAGGTGTGCGGTTTCCGCTCGGGGTCGCCTCCGCCGGAACCGCGATCATGGCGTTCCTGTCGGAGGCTGAGCAGGAGGAACTCTTCGCGGACTGGCAGGCGCATGCCGGATCCTTTGCCGTGGCCCATTCGCCTCAGGTGGTGCGCGCGAACCTGGCCGAGACGCGGCTCAAGGGATACTCGGTCAACCCCGGCCTGGTCCTGGAAGGGAGCTGGGGGATGGGCGCGGCGGTGTTCGATTCTTCCGGCCGCCCCGCCTGGGCTTTGTCGCTCACCGGGATCGAGCCCCGCTTCAAGCCGGAACGGCAGGCGGAGCTGGGGTCTCTCCTGCTGGGCGAGGCCCACCGCATCACCCAGCAGTTGGGCGGCGTTGCAGAAAAGGGGCGCCTGCCCCGCTGACCCGGTGTGGTTACCGTCCCGGCTAGAGGCCGGTGCGGGGCTCTTCCGGGCCCTCGTGCTTCCACCAGGTGTCGAAGATGCTGACCGGGACGGTGCGCTTGTGCCGGGTCCGCAGGTACTTCTGCTCGATCAGCTCCGCGACGTGGTCCGGAACCTCCCGGCCCTCGAGGTAGTCGTCAATCTGGTCGTAGGTGAGGCCCAGCTCGTCCTCATCGGTGCGGCCCGGCTTGTCGTCCAGCAGGTCGGCGGTGGGCACCTTCTCCCACACCCGCGCGGGCGCGCCCAACTCGGCCAGGAGGGCCCGGTTCTGCCGCTTGTTCAGGCCGAAGAGGGGAAGGATGTCCGCGCCGCCGTCGCCGTACTTGGTGAAGAAGCCGGTGACGGACTCGGCGCCGTGGTCCGTGCCCACCACCAGATAGTTGTGCTCCCCGGCCAGCGCATACTGGGCGATCATCCGGGTGCGTGCCTTGGTGTTGCCCTTGTGGAAGTCCGAGATTTCATTGCCTACGGTCTTCTCGAATTCATCCTCGAAGCCGTCCACGGCCGCGGCAATATTGAAGGTCCACTGGGTCTTGGGCTGGATGAAGTCCATGGCGGCCTGGGCATCGTCCTCATCGTGCTGGACCCCGTAGGGGAGGCGCACGGCCACGAAATTGGCGTCGACCCCCTCAGCTTCGAGCTCCTGGACCGCCATCTGCGCGAGCCTGCCGGCAAGGGAGGAATCGAGCCCGCCGGAGATGCCCAGCACGAAGCCTTTGGTCCCCGTGGCTTTGAGGTAATCCTTGAGGAAATCGACGCGCTTGCGCACCTCCCCTGCGGGATCAATGCGGGGCTGGACGCCCATTTCTTCAATGATTCTGGCCTGGAGTTCGCGCATGGGATCCAGCCTAGCCAGAGGTGTCAATAGCCCTCAAGCGCAGGCGGCGGCCGTGCCCCACTAAACTGGGAACCATGACTTCCCCCACCGAAACCGCGGCCGATACTGCCGCTGCCCGCGCCCGCCTGCTGGAACTGATCAAGGAACTGGCCGTAGTCCGCGGCAAGGTCATCCTCTCCAGCGGAGCCGAGGCGGACTACTACATCGACCTGCGCCGCATCACCCTGCACCATGAGGCGTCCAAGCTGGTGGGCCAGGTCATGCTGGCGCTCGCCGACGACGCCGGCATCAGCTTCGAGTGCGCGGGCGGCCTGACGATGGGGGCCGACCCCGTGGGGACCGCCGTCATGCATGCCGCGGTCGATGCCGGGCGCCCGGTCGACGCCTTCGTGGTGCGCAAGGCGCAGAAGTCGTACGGCATGGGACGGCAGGTCGAGGGCCCGTCAGTGGAGGGCCGCAACGTCCTGGTCCTCGAAGACACGTCCACCACCGGCGGCTCCGCGCTGACCGCTGTGGAAGGCGTCCGCAAGGCCGGCGGAAACGTGGTGGCCGTGGCAGTCATCGTGGACCGCGATACTGGCGCCAAGGAAAAGATCGAAGCGGAAACCGGGGTTCCCTACCTCTTTGCGTTCGGCAAGGACGAGCTGGGCCTCTCCTAGCCTGCAAACTGTTGGAACCCCCGGCGCCCCTGATTTATCATGTGCGTAACCCTTTGAAAGACTCTGGAGAACGCGCCATGCTCCACGCAGACCCGCCCCTCAGCACCACCGACCAGGTGCAGAACCTCATCCTGGAGAGTGCCGACTTCGAGGACTTCCTCAACGAACTCGCACGGTTCTCTGCGCACCAGATGGCCGGCGACGGCGACGACGCGCTGTGCGGCATCACGCTGCTCCGTGACCGTAAGGCCGCAACTATCGGGTGGAGCAGCGAATCGGCCCGGGAAGTGGACCAGATACAGTATTCGCTCTCCCAGGGACCGTGCCTCACCGCAGCCCAGGAGGAACGCGAAGTCCACGTCCCCGACCTGCTCGAGGAGAACCGCTGGGGGCCCGATTACGCCCACGCCGTGGCCGCGCACGGCCTGCGGTCCGTCCTGTCCCTTCCCTTCAACCTGCAGGGAGAAGCGAAGGCCGCACTGAATCTTTACTCCGATGCGCCGCGCAAGTTCGATGAGCGTGCTACTGCCAGGGCCCGCGGGTTCACCCGCGAGATCTCCCAAGCCCTTCGGCTGGCCGTACGTTTCTCACTCCACACCGACAGCGCCGCCAACCTCCGCGCCACCCTTGAGTCCCGGACCATCATTGACATCGCCATCGGCATAGTCATGGCCCAGAACCGCTGCAGCCAGGAAACAGCTGTCGGGATCCTGACCGAGGCGGCGAGCAACAGCAACACCAAGTTACGGGACATCGCCCGGTCGCTGGTGGACTCGGTGGGCGGCGCCGGAACACGGACGCATTTCCAGGAGCCCGGAAAGGTGGAATCCAGCCGGACTGCGTGAGCCCCCGGCGCCGCATCATGCGCTGTACCGCGCGGATGGCTTGTGCGGAGGCTGTCGTGGCGGATACGCTTGCCGAGGTTGAGCCGTCGGCCATAGAACCTCTTTTGGAGTACCTATGGACCACACCTTAAATGCCCGGATCAGCATCGATGTTCCTTCCGATGTTGTCCGGATTGACGTCGAGGGAAGTCTGGACCAGCAGTCCCGCCCCGTCCTGATCCACATTATTGGCCGCGTGCGTCGGATGGGCATCCGCTCCCACATCCGTGTTGACCTCTCCGGGGCGGAGCTTATTGCCTCCGCCGCCCTTGCCGGACTTCGCGGCGACCTCAATGCCATGGATGCCCTCACCCTGCCCGGACTCTACAGTGCCGGAGTTTCCATTGAGGTCACTCCGGGGCTCGACGTCCCGGCTGCCGGCGAGCCGCTGACGGTCGACGGCGGCGGGTCGCCGACCAGCGACGTGCACCCGCCTGTGGGGTTGCCGCCCACCACCGGCGCGTACCTGGATGAGCTGTGCGGCCGTCCACTCGCCGACTATGCGGATCCGGAACTGCTGGCCGCGAGCGACGCACTTTTTTCGCTCCTGGACAGCCCCGGTGCCTTGGCCGGGGCGGACCTGCTGGGCCGCTACAACGACATCGGGCGGGAGATCCTGCGCCGCCAGCAGTCGGCATTGGATGGCTGGCCTGCGGAAACTCCGGGTTCTCGTCCGGCAGCCGGGAACCAGGCTGCCAGCTGACTTTACGCCGAATGGTTACCTCCACCGTCTTGCGGGGGGCTCTTCCCGTATGCCTACGGTAGGGGAGTGCCACACGAGGGGGAGCTGACTGCCCAGGACCGGCCCCGGACTCCCGAAGCCCGGCTGCTGGATGAAGCTGCTGCCCTGAAACGGTTCTCCCGCCGCAGCTTCCTTGCCGGTGCCGGGGCGTCCGGAATCCTCGCCGCGGACATGCTGGTTACCCGGCATGTCCAGTCCCAGCGCCGGACCAACCGGATTCTGGCGGTGCCGGACGACTTCGCGGACGAATACCATCCCAACGCCAGCTGGTTCCTTTTTCCCGGCTACAAAACCAGCTGGGAAGAGGCCCAGTGGATCCTCAACTCCCTCCGGGGGGCTCTGAACAAGCGCGCACGGCTGGCCGCCGTCGGATATTCCAACCTTGGCCTGGACATCGACGAGGTAGTAATAGCCGTCATCGAGCACGTCCGGGCCGAGAAGATCACCAAGCTGTTCTTCTATGGCCACAGTTTTGGCGGCATGGTGGCAACGCAGGTTGCCGCCCGGCTGCTGGAGATCCACGGCGTGGAGGTGGAGTTCATCGTGCTGGATTCGAGCCCTTACAGCAAGCACGACGTGCTGGACCAGAGCTGGTTCGACGGCGTGGTGTTCCTCTACGAGCGCGGGTTCCGGTTCCCGTCTGCGCTGCGGGGCGGCTACGAACTGGGCGAGAGGGTCATCCACAAGGACGAGCGGACCTGGCGGCAGATCCTGGACCAGACCCTGGAGCAGCTCTCGCCCATCGCCCCCTCCAGCGTGCTCATCCAGTCCGAGTCCGCCTTCATCTACCACTTCGACGGGTTGCGGTTCGTGGGCAAGCTCGGCAACGCCAAGATGGCCTACATCGGCAACCGACGCGACCGGACCGTCCGCTACCAGACGGCGGTTGAGGCGTGGGCGGTGGCCTTCAAGGACAACATGGTCTCCTGGGACCTGCAGACCGAAGGCGCGCAGCCTGCCCACGCCAGCCCCGGCTGGAACCCGCACATCTACCGGCCCGTCCTGGCGGACCTGCTGGACAGCTACTTCCCGCTGCCGCGCGGCGGCTCCCGCGTGAGCATCTTCTAGGCCGTCGGACCTAGATCTGGTTCTTCAGGTCCGCCACGGAATCCAGCACCTGGTTGGGCCTGAACGGGAAAGAGCCGATGTCCTCGCGTCGGGTGATGCCGGTGAGGACGAGAACGGTGTGCAGGCCCGCTTCCATGCCGGCCACGATGTCCGTGTCCATCCGGTCGCCGATCATGGCGGTGGTTTCCGAGTGGGCGTCGATCTGGTTCATCGCGGACCGGAACATCATGGGATTGGGCTTGCCCACGATGTATGGCTCGCGCTCCGTGGCCTTGGTGATGAGGGCGGCGATGGCGCCAGTGGCCGGCAGCGGCCCGTCCTTTGAGGGCCCGGTGGCGTCCGGGTTGGTGGCAATGAACCGCGCTCCCGCCAGGATCAGACGGATGGCCGTAGTGATGGCCTCGAAGGAATAGGTGCGCGTCTCGCCGAGCACCACGAAGTCCGGGTCCTGGTCGGTGAGGATGAAGCCGGCCTCGTGCAGCGCCGTCGTCAATCCTGCCTCGCCGATGGTGTACGCCCGGTTCCCGGAGCCCGAACCCTGCACCTGGTCCTTGAGGAACTGGGCGGTGGCCAGTGCGGAGGTCCAGATGTTCTCCTCCGGCACCTCCAGGCCGGAGGCCCGCAGCCGGGCGGCGAGGTCGCGGGGCGTGAAGATGGAGTTGTTGGTGAGCACCAGGAACCGCTTGGACGTGTCCACCCAGCGCTGGATGAGTTCTGCCGCGCCGGGCACCGCCTGGTTTTCGTGCACCAGCACGCCGTCCATGTCGGTCAGCCAGCACTCGATTTCCTGACCGCTGCGGTAAACCGCCGGGTTGCCCTTGACCATGTCCGCTTCTGCCATGCCTAACCTCCGCCGGTGATGTTTGCTCCAATGGTCCAGTCTAGTGTTGAGGGGTGACCCAAACGCCCGGTATGACGAACGAACCCGACCACGCGCCCGGGGAGGCTGAACTGCCCAGGGCGGAGGTCGGCGTCGGGCCCTGGGAAGGCGAGCTTCCCGAAGGCGACCACTGGGACCCAGACCTGCTGGCGGACGGTGACCGGCGCAACGTGCTGGACAAGTACCGCTACTGGAAGCACGAGGCGATCGTTGCGGAACTGGATTCCCGGCGGCACAACTTCCACGTCGCCATCGAAAACTGGCAGCATGACCTCAACATCGGCACGGTGGTGCGCACGGCCAACGCGTTCCTGGCCAAGGAGGTCCACATCATCGGACGACGGCGCTGGAACCGGCGCGGCGCGATGGTCACCGACCGCTACCAGCACGTCCGCCACCACCCCACGGTGGAGGACTTCGTAGCATGGGCGCAGGGCGAGGGGCTGGCGATCATCGGCGTCGACATCTTCCCGGACTCGGTGCCGCTGGAGACGTACGACCTTCCGCGCGACTGCGTGCTGGTGTTCGGCCAGGAGGGGCCCGGGCTGACGCCGGAGGTGCACGCCGCGGCAGCCGCCACCCTGTCCATCGAGCAGTTCGGCTCCACCCGGTCCATCAACGCCGCCTCCGCCGCAGCGATAGCGATGCACGCCTGGGTCCGACGGCACGTGTTCAACCAGCACGTCTGACCGGCCTGCCCCTTCCCGCCCACCCCCTCTACCCCCCGCGAGATGGCATTTAACGGCAGTCCGGGGCCCCACAACTGCCGTTAAATGCCATCTCGCGGAGGGGTGGGAAAGCTGGCCTGTGGATAACCCAATCCGGGCATCGGGGCCGGGCAAGAATGAAGGATGCGCAGGGCCGAACTTCCCGGTGAGCTGACCACGGGTTCCTTTTCCGTGAGGAGCTCCGACAAGGCAGGGGTCAGCCGGACGCGCACTGCAGCCAAGGATCTGGTCACCGTCTCCCGGGGAATCCGGATACCGGTCCACTCCGGAGCCTCGGGTGCTGCGGCATTGCGCGGCTACACGGACCTGGACGACACCTCCGTGCTGACGTCCCTGTCGGCGCTACGGGTCTGGGGCGGACCGGTGCCGGCGGCAATGAGCGGTGACTGGCGAATCCATGTGGCACGCCGGCGCGGTTTCAGCTTTCCGCGGCGCGTCAACGTGGTGGGCCACCTCCTGACCTTCCTTCCGGGGGAAACGGTGGAGTACGACGGCGTCCGCGTCACTTCGCCTGCGCGCACCTGGCTCGACCTCGCGTCGCTGCTGGTACTGAAGGATCTGGTGGCAGTTGGCGACTTCTTCGTGTGTGCCCACGGACCGGAGTTCCCACGGCCCCGGCGCGCACTCTGCAGCATCGAAGACCTCCGGGTTGCCGTATCACGGCACCGGGGCATGCGGGGCCTGAAGACGGCGCGGGCGGCGCTTGAGCTGATCCGGGTGGGCTGCGACTCTGCGCCCGAGACGCATATGCGGCTGGCACTTGTCGACGCCGGACTGCCTGAACCGGAACTGAACCACGTACTTTTCGGCCGCGACGGGCAGCCCGTGCTGTGGCCCGACGCCGCGTACCCCGACTGGAAGATCGCCCTCCAATACGACGGACGCCACCACGGCGGCGAGGAGCAGTACCTGCGGGACATTAGGCGCCAGGACACCACGGCGCTCCATGGCTGGCTGGAGGTGCGCATCGGTAAGCAGCACCTCGAAGGCGACCATCCCGCCGTCGTCCGCAAAGTGAGGTCCGCCCTCCTGAGCCGTGGCTGGACGCGAGATGGCATTTAACGGGAGTCCTGAGGCGCGCAACTGCCGTTAAATGCCATCTCGCGGGGGAGTGTTACCGCCCTGCGTGACGCGAGACACTGGCGTAGGGCAGGAATCGCTAGGATGGTGCCTAGCCAACGAGGTCTACTCCAGCGACACATCCCTCAGACGAAACCCCAGCATAGGAGTCAGCATGCCCATTGCAACCCCAGAGATTTATACCGAGATGATTGATCGTGCCAAGGCGGGCGGCTTTGCGTTCCCGGCGGTGAACGTGACTTCCTCGCAGACGCTGAATGCTGCCATCCGCGGGTTCGCCGAAGCTGAGTCCGATGGCATCATCCAGGTGTCCACCGGCGGCGCGGCCTACTGGTCCGGCGCGTCGGTCAAGGATATGGTTGCCGGTTCGCTGGGCTTCGCGGCCTTCGCCCGCGAGGTGGCCAAGAGCTACAACGTCAACATCGCCCTGCACACGGACCACTGCCCCAAGGACAAGCTGGACGGCTTCGTCCTGCCGCTGCTCGCAGCTTCCGAGGCCGAGGTCAAGGCCGGCCGCAACCCGCTGTTCAACTCGCACATGTGGGACGGTTCCGCTGAGACGCTGGAGGACAACCTCCGCATCGCCCGTGAGCTGCTGGAGCGCACCGCCGCCGCCAGGATGATCCTCGAGGTGGAGATCGGCACCGTCGGTGGCGAAGAGGACGGCGTCGAGAACGAGATCAACGAAAAGCTCTACACCACGGTCGAAGACGCCCTGGCCACGGTTGAGGCCCTCGGCGCCGGCGAGCGCGGCCGCTACATCACCGCGCTGACGTTCGGCAACGTCCACGGCGTGTACAAGCCCGGCGGCGTGAAGCTGCGCCCGGAGATCCTCAAGGACATCCAGGCCCAGGTCGGTGCGAAGATCGGCAAGGAAAACCCGTTCGACCTCGTGTTCCACGGCGGCTCCGGCTCCTCGGACCAGGAGATCGCGGACGCCGTCTCCTACGGCACCATCAAGATGAACATCGATACCGACACCCAGTACGCCTACACGCGTCCGGTGGCTGACCACATGTTCCGCAACTACGACGGCGTCCTGAAGGTGGACGGTGAGGTGGGCAACAAGAAGACCTACGACCCCCGCGTCTGGGGCGCGGCCGCCGAAGCAGGCCTCGCCGCACGCGTGGTGGAAGCCACCAAGCAGCTCGGCTCCGCCGGAAAGACCTTCTAGATGTCGGACGAGTTCCGCCGGAACCTGATGGGTCCAGAACCCACGCTCCTTCCTGCCGAGCCTGAGGTGTACCAGCAGCTGGAGGCGGGCCAGGAAGCGCTGGACCTGGTGGCGAAGCACCCCACATCCTCGCTGCTGTGGGCCGTCCTGGCCGAGGAAGCGTGGGCAGAGGGCCGCACCATCGATTCCTACGCGTACGCACGGGTCGGCTACCACCGCGGCCTGGATTCGCTCCGCCGCAGCGGCTGGCGCGGGGCTGGGCCCATCCCGTGGGAGCACGAGCCCAACCGCGGCTTCCTCCGCGCGCTCTACTCGCTGGGGCGCGCGTCGGCGGCCATCGGCGAGGCGGAAGAGCCGGAGCGCATCGAGAAGTTCCTCAAGGACTCCGATCCCACGGCCAAGGCTGCGATCCAAGCCTCCTAGCCGCATCGCTGTTTAACGTTCGACGGCGGCCGGTCACCTTTCGCGAAAGGTGACCGGCCGCCGTCGAACG
>NZ_JBHXIW010000008.1:94358-124589 GCF_042723515.1 Pseudarthrobacter sp. NPDC058362
TCGTACCACCACCAGCACGCACTGGACGTAGTTCATTCTGTCGAGGGGGCCGCGGCGTACGTACAGCCTACCGGGCCCCCCGCCGCCGTCGTCCGTCCTGGGAGGGAAAAGTCGTCAGGAGGCTTTTTGGAGGCCTGTCCGGGCCATCGCGTCGGCGTAGGCGACGCGCATGTCCTGGAGATATTCCTCCTGGCGGGCGGGGGAGCCGGCAAACGCGCGGCCGCTGAGGGACCGTACCTTGTAGGTCTTCAGCCCGCGGCGCCACAGCAGTGGAACCTCGGTCTTCAGCAGCAGGTTGGCCAGGCGGTTGGCCTCGGTCCCGTGGGCAACGATCACCGATGCGCGCGGTACCAGGGCCAGGAACTTCAGCAGCGGCTTGAGGCCGGACTGGATCTGGTCGGGCGTGAACTTACCGTTCGGCTCACCGGGAACGTGCCACGGGTGGACGTTCCACGGCATCACGAACTCAGGGCGCAGGCCCAGCTTCCACTGGATCCCCAGCATGCGCGCGGCGGCATCGTGGTCCCCGGCGGTGATGAAGCCGGACGGGTCCGCTTCCCCGATGTTGGAAAAGAGGCTGATGATGCGGCATTCGTCCACGTCGTGCATGGGGTCAACGTACGGCACCACCGTGCCCGGCTTGACTTCCTGCAGTGAATCGCACAGCTCGTTGACGGCTGCGACGTTGGGCTCGTAGCGGCGGCTCAGGAGCTGATCATGGAAGGATTCGGGGGCCAGTGCTGTCATGAAGGGCGGGGTCTCCTGCGGATATGGCGTTGCTGACACACCGGAAAAGGGCGCACGACGGCGCAGCCGCTCCGGGGCTGGGAAAAGGGGTGGGCCGGTTCCTGGCCGGCCTTGACCAGTTTAGCAAGCCGCAGGTCGTCGAAATGCCGGACTGAGGCGCCAAACGAGTGGACAAATCGGCTGATCCGCTAAACTTGGGTGGTAAGGGCCCCGGAACTCTTGCATTGCTGCGCCGCCAACGCGGAACAGTGACCGCCGGTACGTTCGGGGCATTCTCATGAACGGTGCCGCAGGGCCCCAGCCAGCTCTTGGCCGGACCAGGCTGCCCGAACGAATGGGGGAGGATCCCATGCCAGCAATTGTGATCGTAGGAGCCCAGTGGGGCGACGAAGGAAAAGGCAAAGCGACTGACCTCCTGGGCGGCCGCGTCGACTACGTCGTCAAGCCCAACGGCGGCAACAACGCCGGGCACACCGTCGTCGTAGGCGGTGAAAAGTACGAACTCAAGCTGCTGCCGGCAGGCATCCTCAGCCCCAACGCCGTTCCCATCATCGGCAACGGCTGCGTCGTGAACCTCGAGGCTCTTTTTGAAGAGATCGACGGCCTGCAGGCCCGCGGTGCGGACACCTCCAAGCTGCGCGTATCCGCAAACGCCCACCTCGTGGCGCCCTATCACCAGGTGCTGGACAAGGTCACCGAACGCTTCCTCGGCAAGCGCGCCATCGGCACCACCGGGCGTGGCATCGGCCCCGCCTACATGGACAAGGTGGCCCGGTTGGGTATCCGCGTCCAGGACGTCTTCGACGAGTCCATCCTCCGCCAGAAGGTGGAAGGCTCGCTGCACCAGAAGAACGAGGTGCTGGTCAAGATCTACAACCGCCGCAGCGTGGTGGTGGACGAGATCGTTGAGTATTTCCTGTCCTTCGCCGAGCGCCTGCGCCCCCTGGTCATCGACAGCACCCTCGTCCTCAACACCGCACTGGACGAGGGCAAGGTGGTCCTGATGGAAGGCGGCCAGGCCACGTTCCTGGACGTCGACCACGGCACCTACCCGTTCGTCACCTCCTCCAACCCGACGGCCGGCGGCGCCTCGGTGGGCTCGGGCATCGGCCCCACCCGCATTTCCCGCTCCATCGGCATCATCAAGGCCTACACCACCCGCGTCGGCGCGGGCCCGTTCCCCACGGAGCTCTTTGACGAGATGGGCGTCTACCTGCAGAAGACCGGCGGTGAGTTCGGCGTGAACACCGGCCGTCCCCGCCGCTGCGGCTGGTACGACGCCGTCCTGGCCCGCCACGCTTCCCGCGTCAACGGGTTCACGGACTACTTCGTCACCAAACTGGACGTGCTCACCGGCATCGAGCAGATCCCGGTCTGCGTGGCCTACGACGTCGACGGCGTGCGCCACGACGAAATGCCCATGACGCAGACCGAGTTCCACCACGCCAAGCCCATCTTCGAGTACTTCGAGGGCTGGACCGAGGACATCACCGGAGCACGCACCCTCGCGGACCTGCCGGAAAACGCCCGCAACTACGTCCTTGCGCTGGAGAAGCTGTCCGGCACCCGGTTCTCGGCCATCGGCGTGGGCCCGGACCGGGACCAGACCATCGTGGTGAACGACCTCATCAACGATTAGCGCATCAACGCGATACGACGACGGCGGGGGCCCCGGTTGGGGTGGCCCGCCGTTGGCGTTTCCACGGGCCGTTGCGGCCGGGCTGGGATTGTGGGCGCGCCTTCGGTGTCGACCCGCATGTTGGAGGTCGACGCGGATATGCGCTGGCGCGGCCCGTATAGGAGGGGCGACGGTGCACGGGCGCGTCGAGAACGCCTATGTGCGTCGAAAACCGGACACGGGGCAGCGCGGATCGAGGGCATGCAGTTACATAACCGGCCAGGGTCCGGGGATGCGAAAAGTTTTTAAAGGATTTCTCGAAAACGCGTAACCCTTTCGGGCAGCCGGGCGATTACCTCTATGAAGCGCCGAGCTGGAACCTGTCCCCCATCACGTTCCAGCCCGGCTCTTTTTATGTGTGAGCATTTGGTTGTAGAGGGCAAGTTTCGTGGACGCTCTGCCGGGCCTAGACTTAGCAAGCAAAGTTCCCTCCATTGAAAGCCGTACGTCCGTGACCGATGCGCTGATCGATGACGCAATACGCGACGGCGCCGGCGACCCGGAAATCTTCAACCTGGTGTACCAAACATACGCATCACAGGTGTTGGGCTATCTCACGGCCCGCGGAGTAGAGGATCCGGAGGCTGTCATGCAGGATGTGTTCCTGGCAGTGCTGCCCCGCCTTGAGACCATCAGCGGCGGAATGGCCGGCCTGCGCACCTTCATCTTCTCCATAGCCCACGCCCGCATGGTGGATGACCACCGCCGGCAGAGCCGCACGCCGGCCAGGCTTCCCTTCGAGCCGGAACTGGACCGGCGCGAAGATTCCTCTGCCGAAACCGAAGTCCTGGAGCTGATCGCTCCCCAGGAAGTCCAGCGCCTGCTCAGCGGCCTGCTCGACGACCAGCGCGAGGTGCTCACCCTGCGCATCGTTGGCGGTCTCACCGTGGAGCAGGTTGCCGAGGTGCTGGACAAAAGCCCGGGTGCTGTTAAGCAGCTGCAGCGCCGGGCACTGAACAGGCTCCGGGAGGAGCCCGCTGTAAAGGAATATGTGAGGCCATGAATCCCCACGCTGCCAGGGTCCTGGACACAGTGGACCAGATCCTGCTCGAGGCCGGCCAGGAGGGCGCGTCAGACCTGCGTTCTGCCCTGATTTCCATGGGCGCCCTGGCCGAGATGCCCGTGCCCGCGCCGGGTCCCCAACTTGCGGCGCTGCTGTCCGGCACCTCTGTCCATACCAGCCCTGTCCATACCACCCGCCGCGAAGCCCTCGCGCGGGAAGCGGCGGTTCGGCAGGAAGCCGCGCGAAAGGGTGCGCGTTTCCGAAGCGATGAGCTGGCCCGCCGCCGCGCCCTGCGCCGCAACCGGTCGGCCGTGGTCGGACTGACCGTGATGGCCGGGATGGGCCTGGGCGTGACCAGCGTGGCCGCCAGCCTGCCGGCGGCCACGGACAACCACGCAACCGTGCAGCAGCTCCTCGAGGACTGGTCGCCGCATTGGACCATCGAGGCTCCCAGTGCCGCGGAGGACTATGCACCGATGCAGGAACCCGCAGTGTCGGTGGAACCGAAGGCTGCCGAGGCCCCTGAGGCCGCCACTGCCGCTCCCGAACAGGGTGCCAACCCGGCGGCAGGGCCTGGACAGCCCGGTACCGCCGGCAACGGCAAGTCGCAGGCCCTGCTCAACGCGGGCGGCCCCACCGCGGCTGGAATGCCCAGCAGCACACCCGCCGGTGATGGCGGCCGGGCTGCTGAAGCAGGCGGGAAACCGGCCGGCCCGGAAGAGGCCGAAGCGGCGAAACCGGCGGAGCAGGAGTCGGCCAAGGCGGGCAGCTCCGGAACCGGCCAGAAGGCGAGCCCCGGAGCCCGTTGGCTGAAGAAGTTCGGCCAGTAGCGCTTTAGGCCTGGACCTGGCGCTTGGAGGAGATCACACCGGTGTCGAAACCGGCCAGATGCAGCCCGCCGTGGAAGCGGGCGTGCTCGATCTTCACGCAGCGGTCCATCACCACGTTGAGGCCGGCCGCCTCGGCGTCCGCGGCAACGCCCTCGTGCCAGGAACCCAGCTGCAGCCAGAGGGTCTTGGCGCCAGCCGCAACGGCTTCCTCCAGGACGCCCGGGAGGTCGTCGTGCTTGCGGAACACATCCACGATGTCCGGGCTTTCGGGAAGATCGGCCAGTGAGGCGTAGGTGGGCTGGCCAAGGATCTCCTTCACCACGGGGTTGACGAAATACACCTTGTACCGGGTGGAGGACTGCAGGTACGTGGCCACGAAGTAGCTGGCCCGCGATGGCTTGTCCGAGGCCCCCACGATCGCGATCGACTTGGCCGCCCGCAGCAGCGAGAGGCGCTCCGGGGCCGCAGGGCCCTCCCAGGTCCGTACAGCGGTGCTCATGCGCGTGCTCCGATCGTGCAGGCGTCAGCCGCCTCCTCAGGGCGGACGACGGCGTCATCCGCGGTTGCGTCCTGGGCTGCGGCGAGTGCCTGGTCCAGGTCCCACAGGATATCCTCGATGTCCTCCAGGCCCACCGAAATGCGGACCAGGTCCTCTGGCACTCCGGCGGACTCGAGCTGTTCATCGCTCAGCTGCTGGTGCGTGGTGGACCCAGGATGGATCACCAGGGTGCGGGAGTCGCCCACGTTGGCCAGGTGCGAGGCCAGCTGCAGTGACTCGATGAACTTCTGGCCCGCGGCTCGTCCGCCGGCAACGCCGAAGGAAAACACCGATCCGGGACCCTGCGGCAGGTACTTCCGCGCCCGCTCGAAGTGCGGGTGGGAGGGCAGTCCGGAGTAGTTCACGTAGGCCACCCGCGGGTCGGCGTCGAGCCATTCGGCCACGGCCTGTGCGTTTTTCAGGTGCTCATCCAGGCGCTGGGGGAGGGTTTCCACGCCCTGCAGCAGCTGGAACGCGGACTGCGGTGAAAGGGCGGGCCCGATATCGCGCAGCTGTTCGCAGCGGAGCTTGGTCAGGAAACCGTACTCGCCGAAGTTGCCCCACCAGGAGACATTGCCGTAGGAGGCCACGGGCTCGGTCATGGTGGGGAACTTGCCGTTGCCCCAGTTGAACCGGCCGCTTTCCACGATCACGCCGCCCAGGGTGGTGCCGTGCCCGCCCAGGAACTTGGTGGCGGAGTGGATCACGATGTCGGCGCCGTGTTCGATCGGACGCACGAGGTAGGGCGTGCTCAAGGTGGCGTCGACCACCAGGGGGATGCCGGCGTCGCGCGCCACCTTTGCCAGCCCCTCCAGGTCCTGGACTTCCGACGACGGGTTGGCCACCACCTCGACGAAAATCGCCTTGGTGTTCTCCTGGATGGCCGCGGCGTAGTCCGCGGGGTCCGTGCCGGGCACGAACGTGGTGTCCACGCCGAAGCGGCGCAGGGTGACGTCCAGCTGGGTGACGGTGCCGCCGTAGAGCTGGGAAGCGGCCACGATGTGGTCGCCTGCCTGCGTCAGCGCGGCGAAGGTGAGGAACTCCGCTGCCATGCCCGACGACGTCGCAACAGCACCGATGCCGCCCTCCAGTGAGGCAATGCGCTCTTCGAAGGCTGCCACCGTGGGGTTGCCGATGCGGGAGTAGATGTTGCCGTACTTCTGCAGCGCGAAGAGGTTGGCTGCGTCCTGGGTGTCCTTGAACACGAAGGACGTGGTCTGGTAAATGGGCACAGCACGGGCGCCGTGTTCGGCGTCGGGGGTGCCGCCGGCGTGCAGGGCGCGGGTGCGGAAACCGAATTTACGGTCAGCCATCAGGCGGCCACCGCTTCAGCGACGGGTGCCTGGGAAAGGTCCAGCTCGATGCCGTTCTTCCGGGCGAGGTCAGCCTCGAGTTCACGGACGATCGGCAGGATGTCCCGGCCGAACGCGGCGATCTCTTCCTGGAAGTGCAGGTAGCCGGTGAGGAACAGGTTGACGCCGATCTTCTTGTACTCGACGATGCGCTCGGCGATCTGCTCCGGGGTGCCGATCAGTTGGGTCTTGAAGCCGTCGTTGTATTGGACCAGGTCCTCGAACGTGGAGTCGGCCCACATGCCCTTGCCGTCCTTCGTGGAAGGTCCGGCCTCCTGCACGGCGTCGCGGAAGCCCTGGACGGCCGGCTTGTGTGCCTTCTCGACGATTTCGCGGAGGGTGTCGCGGGCTTCCTTCTCGGAGTCGCGGGCGATGACGAAGCCGTTGAGGCCGAACCGCGGTGCTGGGAGGGCGCCCTCGGTGCCGCGGCGGGTTTCGCCGGAGGCGGCAACCACGCCGGCGATGTTCTCCTTGAAGCCCTCCAGGTCCTTGCCGTTGGAGAAGTACCAGTCCGCCACGCGGCCCGCTGTGGCCTGGGCCGCCGTGGAGTTGCCGCCGAAGAAGATCTCCGGGTGGGCGCGGCCGGGAACGCTGACCGGGGCCGGGTTCAGGGTGAAGTCCGTGATGTTGTAGTACTTGCCGGACTGGCTGTACTCCTGCTCGGTCCAGAGGCCGCGCAGCACCTTGATGAACTCCTCGGTGCGGACGTAGCGCTCGTCGTGCTCCAGCCATTCGAGGCCAAAGTTTTCGAACTCCGCCTTCAGCCAGCCGGAGACGATGTTGACTGCGGCGCGGCCGTTGGAGATGTGGTCCGCGGTGATGATGTACTTGGCCAGCACGCCGGGGTGCCACATGCCCGGGTGGACCGCGGCGATGACCTTCAGGCGCTCCGTGGCTGCCAGCAGCGCCAGGCTGAACGAGGTGGCCTCGTGCTGCTTGTCCGCACCGTAGGAGGCAGCGTAGCGGGTCTGGGACAGGGCATATTCGAAGCCGGAGTTCTCGGCGATGCGTGCCAGCTTCTTGTTGTAGTCGAAGTCCCAGCTGGTGCGCTGTTCGATGGTGGACACCACCAGGCCGCCGGAGACGTTGGGAACCCAGTATGCGAACTTGAGCGGTTCGGAGAGCCGGGCGACGTTGCTGATCTCGGTCATGAATTTTCCTTTGCTTGGGTCCGCTCGCGCAGGACGTCCTGGATGCCGGCGATCGCCGGTTCGTTCTGGAGTGAGGTGGTATCGCCCAGGGCGGTCCCCTCGAACAGTTGGGTGAGCAGCCGGCGCATGATCTTGCCGCTGCGGGTCTTGGGTACATCGGGAACCACGACGACGTCGCGCGGCTTGGCGATCGGGCCGATCGCCGTCGCGACGTGGTGCCGGAGCTCGTCGGCGAAGGCGGCCTCGCTGGATGGGCCCACGCCCGCAGGTTTCCCTGCCCGAGCTTGCGGGGGGAGGGGGCGGGTGGGGACAACGAAGGCCACCACGGCATGCCCGGTTTTCGGGTCCGCCACGGGACAGACGCCGGCTTCCACCACGAGCGGGTGGGATACCAGGGCGGACTCGATCTCGATGGTGGAGAGCAGGTGGCCGGAGACGTTCAAGGTGTCGTCCACCCGCCCGAGGATCCAGATGTCGCCGTCCTCGTCGTACTTGGCGCCGTCGCCGGCCAGGAACCAGCCCCGGTCCGCGTACTTGCTCCAGTACGAATCGAAGTAGCGCCGCGGATTTCCCCAGACGGTCCGCGCAATGGCGGGCCCGGGGGAATCAACCACGATGTTTCCCTGGACGCCGGGCGGGACCGTTGCCCCGCCGTCGTCCACGATCCTCGTACTGACGCCGGGGAGGGGCCGGGCCGCGCAGCCCGGCTTGAAATGCGTGTCCGTTGGCGCGGGGGAGAGGATCGTGGCGCCGGTTTCGGACTGCCACCACGTGTCCACCACCGGAGCCGTGCCGGCGCCGACATTTTCGCGCAGCCAGCGCCAGGCTTCCGGGTTGACGGCCTCACCCACGGTGCCGAGCATGCGGATGGAGGAGAGGTCGTAGGTGTCCGGGACGCCGTCCGGGAACCAGCCCATGAGGGAGCGGACCAGGGTGGGTGCCGTGTAGTACTGGGTGACACCGTAGCGCTCGATGATCTCAAAGTGCCGGCCCGGATGCGGGGTGTTCGGCGTGCCTTCGAAGATCACCTGGGTCACGCCGTTGGTGAGCGGGCCGTAAATCTCGTAGGTGTGCGCGGTGACCCAGGCCAGGTCCGCGGTGCACCAATGCACGTCCTGGTCCCGGAGCGCGGGGTCAGGGTTGCTGAACAGGTGCTCGAAGCTCCAGGACGCCTGCGTGAGGTAGCCGCCGGAGGTGTGCACCAGGCCCTTCGGCTTTCCGGTGGTGCCGGAGGTGTACATGATGAACAGCGGCGTTTCGGCGTCGAATGCCTCAGGTTCGTGGACGTCGGGGGCGCTGCCGACGGCGTCATGCCACCAGACGTCGCGGCCTTCCGCCATGTTCACCGTGTGGAGGTCCTCAGCGGGCGTAGTGCGGTTGACCACCAGAACGTGCTCGACGGCGTTGTCCCCGGCCACCGCTGCGTCCGCATTGTCCTTGACGGGTACTGCAACGCCGCGGCGGTACTGGCCGTCCGTAGTGACCAGCAGCTTGGCTCCGGTGTCTTCCACCCGGAAGCGCAGCGCCTCGGCGGAGAAGCCGCCGAAGACCAGCGAGTGGATGGCCCCGATCCGGGCCACGGCCAGGGTTATGATGACGGTCTCGGGGATGACCGGGAGGTAGATGACCACGCGGTCGCCCTTGGTGATGCCCAGTGACAGGAGGGCATTGGCCGCCTTGGCGACCTCGCGCTGCAGCTCGGCGTAGGTGATGGAGCGCCGGTCACCGGGCTCGCCCTCGAAGTAAAGGGCCACTTTGCTGCCCAGGCCGTTCGCCACGTGGCGGTCCACGCAGTTGTAGGCCACGTTGAGCCGGCCGCCGTCGAACCAGCTGATTTGCGGGCCGGTGCCGGCCTCGGCATCAGCCGGGACCCAGCGGTGGGCCGTGTGCCAGGGGGATTCCCAGTCCAGGCGCAGGGCCTGTTGCTCCCAGAAGGCGATGTTCTGCGGGGACACGATGGTGCTGCTGTGACGCGCCGGACCGCCGGACGGTACGCCGTGCACGGCATCGTCTTCCGGCCCGGTCGAGGACCATCCCGAAGAGCCGGAGGCGGGGCCGGGCGCGTCACGCAGCCCTGCTTCGACCGCCGTCGCGTTCGAAGTGGTGTTGTGGGAACCCGCGGGGGGCACGCCGGGGGCGGCCACAGCAGGATTCCGGGTGGAAACAGGCGTAGCAGTATTAATTCCAAGGGTCATGGTGCTCCATCGATCCTGGCAGTAGCACCCTTCGCCGCCTGCCGTGGATGGTCGCCTCGGCATGTGGTGCTTTTCGGACGGCAAGCCGCCCTAGGGATGCTGCGGCTTCATCGATCCAGGTCTCTCAGCCGCTCGGGATGGTCACTACCAACTACAGCCGAACCGCACGGCATCGGCCAAATCTGCCACCACGCTGCCGTAATATTCGTTCACGGGCGCAGGGTGCCCGCCTCCATCAGTCATTTATTCGGCAGAAGGGATTTGCGGCCACGGCGTAGGCTTGGGGCATGGCCCATACCAACGATCCTGCAGTCATTGAGCGCCTCATGCGAAACAAAGGGCGGTGGGCCATCGTGGGCCTGACCACCAACGAGTGGCGCGCCGCCTACGACACATCGCTGTTTATCCGGGACCGGCTCGGCATGGAAATCATCCCGGTCAACCTGCCCGGCGACCCCGTCCACGGCGAAGCCGGGTACCGCACGCTCGGCGAGATACCGGCGGAAAAGCACCCTCTCGACGTCGTCGATTGCTTTGTGAATTCGCAGAAGGTGGGCGCCGTGGTGGACCAGGCGATCGCCGTGGGAGCCAAGGCCGTCTGGCTGCAGCTCGGCGTGGTGGACGAGGCCGCTGCCGCGCGCGCCAAAGCCGCCGGGCTGGACGTGGTCATGAACCTCTGCCCGGCCCAGGTGGCGTGGAACTACAACCTCTAAGGTGCAGGGTCAGTCGACGGCGAGGGCCCGTTCGCAGGACCTGATGGCGTCCCGTGCCCCTTGCTGCTGATCGGGGGTTCCGGCGCGCTCGGCCCATTGCTCGGCCAGCTGGAACTCCACGATCGCCTCGGGATAGCGGCCTGCCTCCCGCAGGGTGTCACCCAGCGCGCTGTGGAGCGCGGGCAGCCAGCGGCGGGCGCGGGGGTCGTGTGCGGTGGCGGCGTATTCGATGGCGCTGCGGGCCCACGGTTCGGCATGGGCGGAGTCTGCGGCCGCCAGCATGGCCAGGGCGTCGACGGCGAGCAGTTCCTCACCGAGGTGGTCGCCCAGTTCTGCCGCCTGCTCGAAGAGCGGAGCCGCCATGGCGGAATGGCCGCCTGCGTGCAGCAGTCGGCCGCGCTCCAGCAGGACGCGGACCGCGACGGTGGGTTCCTCGCCGTCGATGGTGTCCAGCAGGGCGTCCGCTTCCTCGAACCGGCCCTGCAGCCCCAGGGCCCGCCCAAGCTGCGTGGCGAGCTCGGCTTTCTCGTCAGCGTCGTACTCTGTGCCTGCCATGGCGTCCTGGAACCGCTGCCCGGAGAGCCCGGGGTCCGCGTAGTTCCACAACCGGTCAAGGGTCTCCTGGTCCAGCATGTACCTTCTCCTGATCAGCTTTCACCTGCGGCGAGTGTGCGTGCCCCTTCAATGTACCGGGAGGTCACGTAGCGCTGCGCCGCGCGGGTGGCCAGCGTGCCCGCAGCATAGAACCAGTTGGCCGGTCTGCTGAACGCGGTGATCTTCAGGACTACCGTCCCGGCGGCGTCGATCGCCACTTCGAATGCCTCCTCGCCCCGGGCCGGGTGCCCGGGCAGGGTCCCGTATCCGAAGCCCGCCGACTGGGCCCCTTCTGATGCGGCCGGGTGGTGCACCCACACCACCTCGCACGGCGCGTCCAGGCGGAAAGGGCCGACGCCGAAGCCGCTCACCACGCGCGCTCCGGGGGTGGCGACGGCCGCATCGGCACGGACCCGCAGTCCCGCGCGGCGTTGGAGTTCCCAGCCCAGGATGCCGCGGGCGACGCGGAGGTAGACGTCCCTGCCCTCGCCCAGGTACGCCTCGCGGACCACGCACGGGTATCCCTCCGGCACGCGTCCGTCTTCGGTGAAACCGATGCCCGGATAGTTGAGCTGCATGTGCCTGGTCTTCCTTCCGGGCTGCCTCATCCTGCGAGCCTACAAAGGCACCCTGCTCGATGCTAGTCTGCCAAGATGCCACACGATCAGGGGACCATACCTGTCCTGGACCTTAGTACAGCACGCCGGGCCGACGGGTCCTTCAATCCAGAGTTCATCGAGCAACTTCGCTACGCCACGCACAACGTGGGATTCTTCCAAGTGACGGGCTACGGCGCCGCGCCCGGACAGGCCGAACACCTCCTGGAGGTGATCCGCCGTTTCTTCGTGCTGCCCCTGGAGCAGCGGATGAAGCTGGACAACAGGCTCTCGCCCCACTTCCGCGGCTACACCCGAATGGGCACGGAAGTCACCCAGGGCCGGGCGGACGCACGGGAACAGATTGACTATTCGCCGGAGCGCGCACCCGTTCCGGGCTACCCCGCGGACCAGCCCTTCTGGCTGCTCCAGGGTCCCAACCTCTGGCCGGACGGGTTCTTCCCCGAACTCAAGCCCGCCGCCATGGAGTGGGCGGAGCTGATGTCTTCCGTGGGCATGGAACTGATGCGGGCCATCGCGGTCACGTTGCGTCTGCCGGAGGACTACTTCGACGAGCCGTTCCAGGGCACCCCGGCCTGGATGGGCAAGCTGGTGCACTACGTGGGAGGCGTGGTGGAGGCCGCCGGTGACCAGGGCGTGGGCTCGCACGCGGACTACGGCTTCGTGACCCTGCTGCTGCAGGACGACGTCGGAGGCCTGGAGGTGTTGCCCCCCGGCGCCACTGAATGGGCTCCGGTGGAACCCATCCCGGGCGCGCTGGTGGTGAACCTGGGCGAAATGCTGGAGGTAGCCACCGAGGGCTACCTGGCCGCAACCATCCACCGGGTGCAGGCTCCGCCGCCGGGGGTGGACCGCTATTCTGTGCCGTTCTTCTGGTCGCCGCGGCTCGATGCGGTGATCGATCCCGTTCCGCTGGATCCGGAGCTTAAGGGCGCGGCCCGGGGCATCACGGACGATCCCGCAAACCCGCTGCTGTCCTCCTTTGGCATGAACATGCTCAAGGGCAGGATGCGCGCGCACCCGGACGTGACAGAGCGGCACTACCCGGACCTGGTGCTGCCGGGACGGTAAAGGGCCGCGGAATATGTGGATCGGCTGGATCGAGTTCGACATTCTCCTCGGCGATGTGCACAGCCTGAAGGAGAAGCGGTCCGTGGTGCGCCCCTTGCTGGCAGAGATGAAGCGCCGGTTTGAGGTTTCCGTGGCCGAGGTGGGCGGCCAGGAGCAGTACCGCAGGGCCCGGCTGGGCGTTGGTTTGGTGGCTGGAGACCGTGCGCACCTCGCCGAGGTGCTGGCCGCCGTCGAACGCTTCGTTGCCGCCCGCCCGGAAATTGAACTCCTGAGCGCCCGCCAGCGCGAACTCCACAGCGAGGACTAATGGCTTAACGGAAAATCCGCGCCGGTTCCGGACATCCGCGCCCCGGGTCAGGGGTGCGTTTGTCCGGAACCGCCGCGGATTCCTGATGGAGGGTTAGCCGAAGTACTTCGGCAGGGTCCCTTCATGGGCTTCGCGGAGGGCGTCCAGGGACAGGGCGTCTACGCCATTGATCTCCAGCTTGCCGCTGGCCGCATCCACTACGCCGATGCGGGTGTGGGCGAAGCCGCGGGCGGTGCACATGTCCGTGAAACGGACCTCCTCCGAGCGCGGCACGCCCACGACGGCGCGCGCCTGGGACTCGGAGAACAGCGCGGTGAACAGGTCGACGCCGTCGCGGTCCATGACGTCCTGCAGCGCGATCCGGGCACCCACGCCGTAACGCAGCGAGGATTCCACCAGGGCCGCGGCGAGACCGCCCTCGGAGAGGTCGTGGGCTGAATCGATCATGCCGTCGCGCGAGGCGTTGATGAGGATTTCACCCAGGGAGCGCTCGGCCTCAAGGTCAACCTTCGGCGGCTGTCCGCCCAGGTGCCCGCGCATGTTGGCCCATTCGGAACCGTCGAGCTCTGCAGCGGTGGTGCCCAGCAGGTAGATCGCCTGGCCGTCCTCGCGCCAGCCCGACGGCGTACGGCGGGCAACGTCGTCGAGCTTGCCCAGGACTGCCACCACGGGGGAGGGGTGGATGGGCGTAGTGCCCGTCTGGTTGTACAGCGAGACGTTGCCGCCGGTGACCGGAATGCCCAGCACCATGCAGGCGTCGGACAGGCCGCGGATGGCCTCGGCCAGCTGCCACATGACGTCCGGGTCCTCGGGGGAGCCGAAGTTCAGGCAGTCGCTGACGGCCATGGGCACCGCGCCGGAGGTGGCAACGTTGCGGTAGGCCTCAGCCAGCGCCAGCTGTGCGCCGTGGTACGGGTCCAGGTAGGTGTAGCGTCCGTTGGCGTCGGTGGCCAGCGCCACGCCCAGGCCCGTTTCCTCGTCCACGCGGACCACACCGGCGTCGTCCGGGAACGCCATGGCGGTGTTGCCGCCCACGTAACGGTCGTACTGGTTGGTGATCCAGGACTTGGAGCACATGTTCGGCGATGCCACGAGCTCAGTCACGGCGGCAGCCAGCGAGGCCGGGCTTTCCGGGCGGCCGGCGTCCTGGACGGAACCGGTGAAGGTGTCCGCCTGGACGGCGTCCTGCCACTCCGGGCGGGCGTACGGGCGGTCATAGACCGGTCCGTCGTGCGCCACCGTGCGGGGATCGACGTCGACGATTACGTCGCCTTCCCAGGTGATGATCAGGCGGCCGGTGTCCGTGACTTCGCCGAGCCAGGAGTACTCCACGGCCCACTTGTCCATCACGGCCTCGAACGCTTCCACGTTCTCGGGGGTGACCACGGCCATCATGCGTTCCTGCGACTCGGACATCAGGATCTCGCCCGGGGTCAGGGTGGGGTCGCGCAGCAGGACTGAGGTCAGCTCAACCTGCATGCCGCCGTCGCCGTTGGAGGCAAGCTCCGAGGTGGCGCAGGAGATGCCTGCGGCGCCGAGGTCCTGGATGCCTTCCACGAGGGAGCCCTTGAACAGCTCCAGGCAGCATTCGATGAGGACCTTCTCGGCGAAGGGGTCGCCCACCTGGACTGCGGGGCGCTTGGACGGCTTGGTGTCGTCGAAGGACTCGGAGGCCAGCACGGAGGCGCCGCCGATGCCGTCGCCGCCGGTGCGCGCACCGAACAGGACCACCTTGTTGCCCTTGCCGGAGGCGTTGGCCAGGCGGATGTCCTCGTGGCGCATGACGCCAACGGCGAGGGCGTTGACCAGCGGGTTGCCCTGGTAGACGGAGTCGAACACCATTTCGCCGCCGATGTTCGGCAGGCCCAGCGAGTTGCCGTAGCCGCCGATGCCGGCAACGGCACCGTGCATCACGCGGGCCGTGTCCGGGTGGTCGATGGCGCCGAAGCGCAGCGGGTCCATGACGGCCACCGGGCGGGCGCCCATGGAGATGATGTCGCGGACAATGCCGCCGATGCCGGTCGCGGCGCCCTGGTAAGGCTCAACGAACGACGGCGAGTTGTGCGATTCGATCTTGAAGGTCACGGCCCAGCCGTCCCCCAGGTTGGTGACGCCGGCGTTTTCGCCGATGCCCACCAGCATGTCCTTCTTCATTTCCTCGGTGACCTTCTGGCCGAACTGGCGCAGGTGGTTCTTGGAGGACTTGTAGGAGCAGTGCTCGCTCCACATGACGGAGTACATGGCCAGCTCGGCACCGGTGGGGCGCCGGCCCAGGACCTTGACGATCTCGTCGAACTCGTTCCGCTTCAGGCCCAGCTCGGCCCAGGGCAGTTCGGTGTCCGGAGTCTTCGCGGCGTGCTCGACGGTGTCGATGTTGAACTTCTTGGTGGTTTCCGTGGTCACTTGTCGCCTCCCACAATCTTGGTCAGTACGGAGGTGAAGAATCCGAGCCCGTCGGTGTCGGAACCGCCGACACCCGTCTCACGGGAGAACGCGGCCTCGGGGCCGAAGCCGGGCTCCACGGCGTGCTCGGGGTGCGGCATGAGGCCCACCACGTTGCCGGCGGCGTTGGAGATGCCGGCAATGTCGCGGCGTGAACCGTTCGGGTTGAAGCCTACGTAGCGGAACACCACGCGGCCCTCGGCCTCAAGGGCGTCCAGGGTCTTCTCGTCCGCGATGTACTGGCCGTCCTGGTTCTTCAGCGGAATGGTGATCTCCTGGCCCGCCTGGTAGTCCACAGTCCACGCCGTGTTGCTGTTTTCGACGCGCAGCACCTGGTCGCGGCACAGGAACTTCAGGTGGTCGTTCTTGATCATCGAACCGGGCAGCAGGTGCGACTCGGTGAGGATCTGGAAACCATTGCAGATGCCCAGCACCGGCAGCTTGGCGTCGCTGTTGGCGGCGTCGATGATCTTCGACATCAGCGGTGCGAAGCGGGCGATGGCGCCGGCGCGCAGGTAGTCGCCGTAGGAGAAGCCGCCCGGGATGATGACGGCGTCCACGTCACCGAGTGCGCTGTCGCCGTGCCAGAGTTCGACGGCGGTGCCGCCCGCCAGGCGGACGGCGCGGGCGGCGTCGCGGTCGTCAAGGGTGCCGGGGAAGGTGACGACGCCGATCCGGGCACCGGCGAGGCGGGGTTCCGCCGCGACGGCGACGGCCTCGCCGATCAGGGGAAGTTCAGTCATGTCAGGCCTCGACGACCTCGACGTTGACGACGTCCTCGATCACGGGGTTGGAGAGGAGTGTCTCGGCGGCATTGCGGGCCTGTGCCAGGATTTCCTCGGTCACCTCGCCGTCAACGGTCAGTTCAAAGCGCTTGCCCTGACGGACAGAGCTGAAGCTGGTGAAGCCCAGCCGGGGGAGGGCCCCGACGATCGCCTTCCCCTGCGGGTCCAGAATTTCGGGCTTGGGCATGACGTCAACAACGATCCGGGGCATCCGGTAACTCCTGTGCGTGAGCTTGGGTAAGGGCGCAGCGGAGTGGTGCCGTCTTACGCCGTACCGACTGTCGGGGACCTTCAGGGTGAACAGTGTGGACGGGCGCTCCGCGAGCTTGCTCCTTTATTCTACCGGCCGCGGCGCGCTCTCTGTATTCGGGCTGCCCCCGGATGCTCTGGAGTAGTGGCGGGCGGCTCACTAGGATTGCCGGATGGCTGAGAACTCCAAATCTGTGCTGTTGCCCGTGGTTGCCGCGGCAGTGTTTGCCGGGTTGGGCCGGATGGTCCTGCAGAAGATCAAGGCGGACAGGCTGGCCCGCAACAACCGCACCGCCGGACCTGTTGACGAGAAGACCCGGCAGTGGATCAGTGAGGTGGTTCGCACACCGCGGGAGTAGCCGTCGGAGCAGGATGTGACAAGCAACAAATTTCAAAGTGTGCTCTATGTCATATTTGGCTCTCACTATGTACTGTGTGAATCGACCGGTCGCATGGGATTACAAAATCTGTAATGCCTGATGTGTACCGGTCGATTTTCCGGCCCCCGCTCGTGGCTGGGCCGGGTACATCGTGAAAGGGTCGCATGTGAAATCACCTAGAAAGAGCCCCGTCCGGGGCGGGGGACTCCGGAAGGCGGCCACGCTGGCCGTTGGGGTACCGCTTCTCCTCTCGTCGCTGTCCATGTTGCCCGCCAGCGCGGCGCCGGACGGATCCGAGGGAGAAGCCGTGGCATCCGCCCAGGGAACACCCCAGTACGAGGACGGACGCTACATCGTTGTCCTGACGGGTGCCGCAGCCGCGGCTTACGAGGGACAGACGGCAGGGTTGGGCGCAACGAAGCCCCGGGAAGGTCGAAAACTGGACGCCCGAAGCGCCAACTACAAGGCGTACGACGCGCACCTGCGCCGACAACAGCAGGCAGTGGCCGCAGACCAGGGTGTGACGCTGCAGAAGCAGTTCACCGCCGCGCTCAACGGGTTCAGCGCCGAACTCACCGCCGCGCAGGCAGCAGCGCTCGCCAAGGACAGCCGTGTGCTGGCCGTGGAAAAGGACGTTGAGAACGCTCCGGACTACACAACCACCGACTTCCTCAAGCTCACCGGCCCCCAGGGGGTCTGGGCCACGCAGTTCGGCGGCGAAGCGAACGCAGGCAAGGGCGCAGTGGTCGGCGTCATCGATACCGGCTACGCGCCGGACAACCCCTTCCTCCAGGGTGAGCCAGTCAAACCGCTGGAAGGCGCCCCGCAGGTGGGCGTTCCCTACCTGACCGGCGAGGGCCGGATCGCCATGCTCAAGACGGACGGCACCACGTTCGAAGGCGAATGCCAGCCGGGCCAGGGCACCGGCGTGGAGTTCGACGGTTCTGAGTGCAACTCCAAGGTGATCGGCGCCCGCTACTTCGCGGACACGTTCCTGCAATATGTGCCGGAAGCGAACCGGGCTCCGGAGGAGCTCATCTCCCCGGTGGACGTGGGCAGCCATGGCACGCACACTGCCAGTACCGCGGCCGGCAACGCCAATGTCCAGCAGGTCGTTGATGGCGCGGACTTCGGCAAGAGCTCCGGCGTTGCACCGGCGGCCAAGGTCTCCGTGTACAAGGTTTGCTGGGAGGACACCAACCCCAGCACCGGCGGCTGCTACAGTTCCGCCTCGGTGGAAGCCATCGAAGCAGCCATCAAGGACGGCGTGGATGTCCTGAACTACTCCATCTCCGGGAACAACAACAGCACCACCGATCCCGTGGCGCTCTCCTTCCTGAATGCCGCCTCCGCGGGTGTCTTCGTCTCGGCCTCGGCCGGGAACTCGGGCCCCACTGCCTCTACGGTGAACCATGCATCGCCGTGGCTCGCCTCCGTAGCAGCATCTACGTTCCCCAGTGACCTGCTGGGCACCGTGAAGGTGTCCGACGGATCGCTGTACCGGGGCGCGTCCATCATGAAGACCGAAGTGGCCAACGCATCCGTGGTGATCGCAGCCGACGCCGCAGCCGCCGGCGCGGCGGACGCCAACCTTTGCGTAGCCGGATCCCTGGACGCCGGCAAGGTGGCCGGCAAGGTAGTGGTCTGCGACCGTGGAGTGGTGGCCCGGACAGAAAAGAGCCAGGAAGTCCTCGACAAGGGCGGCGTGGGCATGGTCCTGCTGAATCTCACCAGCAGCTCTGAGGACGCAGACAACCACGTGGTCCCGACCGTCCACGTGAATGCGCCCAAGAGTGTGGAACTGAGGTCCAAGCTCCAGGCCGATCCGGCCCTGACGGTGAGCCTGCTCAAGGGCGATCTGACCGGAGAGGCTCCGGCACCTGCCCCGCAGATCGCCGGGTTCTCCTCGCGCGGACCCACCCTCGCCGCAGGCGGAGACCTGCTGAAACCCGATATCGCCGCACCGGGTGTCAACGTCCTGGCCGGCGTCTCCACCATCGGCAACGCCGGCGAGCAGTTCGGCTTCATGTCCGGTACGTCCATGGCGGCACCGCACATCGCTGGCTTCGGGGCCCTGGCCCTGGCCAAGCAGCCCAAGTGGACCCCCGCCATGGTCAAGTCGGCCATGATGACCACTGCGTACCCGCTGGTGAACGCTGACGGCTCAGCCAACAGGGACCCGTTCCAGGGCGGTGCCGGGCATATCGATGCCAGCCGGTTCACGGACCCCGGCCTGGTGTATAACTCAGGTGTCAAGGACTGGCTGGCCTACCTCAACGGCCAGGGCGTGGCAACGGGTGCACCGCAGGCAGGCACCATCGCAGCACGTGACCTGAACCTGCCCTCCGTTGCCCTCGGCAGCCTGGTGGGAGAAGTACAGGTCAAGCGTCAACTGACGGCGCTTGTCCCGGGGCTTTACCGCGCCGAGGCCAGCGTCCCGGGCGTCAGTATCGATGTTGAACCGAAGGTGTTGAACTTCTCCAAGGCGGGCCAGACGCGCGAGGTCACCCTGACCATCCGCAACACCAGCGCCCCCATGGGCAAGTTCGCCACCGGAACCGTGACCTGGAATGGCCCTCGGACCGTCAGCTCGCCCATCGCGGTCCGTCCGGTTGATGCGCAGATCGCCCCGTCCTTCTCCTTCACCTCGGATGCCGGGACCGGCAGCGGAACCATGCCGCTGGTCTCCGGTTCGGACAGCCCCATCGGTGTTTCCGTTGAGGGACTCGCTCCCCTGAACCAGACCGCGATCAACAAGACCCCCGGACCGTACGCGCCGACGAACGATGCCCACAACGCGCTGCTGCGGGTCACAGTGCCGGAAGGCACCACGTTTGCCCGGATGGGTGTGCAGGCAGAGTCCGAGGATGTGGACTGGGATCTGGTGGTTTACGTCCCCAACGGCTCCGGCGGGCTGACCCCTGTCCAGCGTGCCACCGCCGCGGCCAGCGAATTCCTGGACCTGGAGTCGCCCCGCGCCGGAACGTACTACGTGGTGGTCAACCTGTACTCCACGCCGGACGGCGGTGCGGCGAACGCAGCAGTTCAGGCCGTGACCTTCAATGGTGACGCCGGAAACCTCGTGGTCGATCCGAACCCCATCGTGGCGCCCAACGGCTCGGCCGCCTCGGCCACGCTGAACTGGTCCGGCCTGTCCGAAGGGTCCTACCTGTCCCGCCTGAGCCTGGGTGGGAACGGGATCAAGACCTGGGTTAACGTCCGGGTGGGCGGCGGAACAACCGCTCCGGCCGGGGCTCCTGAGCTGGCACCGGTACAGGCCGTCCCCGCGGACTGACGCCGGATAACAGCGGGGACCAGGATCCCCGGGCGGCCACACTGCCCGGGGATCCTGTCTGTCCGCCCCTCCAGTCTGTCCGGCCAGTGGCCGCGCATTTCAGCGGACAGCGTCCAGCGCATTGGCCAGGCGTGCGCGGAGGCCGGCGGCCTCTGCGGCGAACGACCTTTGGTGCTCCACATAGGCGGCCTTGCCCTGCGCCGTTTCGATGGCGATCGGCGGGTAGCCCCAGGCTTCCAGATCGTAAGGGGACGCCTGCATGTCCATGGCGCGGATCCGCCAGGACAACTCGAAGCAGTCCATGACCAGCCCGCTGGGCAGCGCAGGCAACAGCTTGTACGCCCACTTGTAGAGGTCCATGTTGGCGTGCAGGCAGCCCGGCTGCTCCATGGTCCGCTGCAGTTCCCGTGTGGGCTGCAGTTCGTTCAGCGGCAGGGCATCCGGCGTGTAGAAACGGAACGCGTCGAAATGCGTGCACCGGATCCGGTTCTCCTCCACGACCCGGTCCGTGCCGGAGGAGCCGAGACGCAGCTGCAGGTACTCGTGCCGCCGGTCGAACCGGTCCTGGCGGTAGACCATCGCCCATTCGTGCAGGCCAAAGCAGCCGAACTGTGCCGGACGTGCAGCCGTGCCGCGCAGGATGATTCCCGCGAAATCCACCGCATCCTTGCGGTCGGCCAGGAACGCGGCCTGGTCAAAGGTGACCGCAGTGCTACCCGCAGGCAGGCCCAGGGAGGTGAGTTCGCCGTCGTCGAGCGCCCTGTAGTGTTTCCACCCCAGGCGGTCCGCGGCCTCCGGCCCGGCCAGGACGGCGCCGGCGCCGGGGTGCCAGCGGCGCAGCTGGCCGGGCTTCTGCGTGTAGTAGGTGAAGAGGAAATCCTCAACCGGATGCTTGCGGCCGGCGGCGCGGCGGGCAAGGTAGGGGTCTGCGTAGCGGCTGACGCGCCGGTGGTGGGCACCTTCCAGGGCCCGCCACTCGTTCGCCGCCAGGACGCTAAACTGCTCCACCGGCAGGGCCCAGGACAGCTTTGGCGGCGTCCCAGGCTGAGATTTCACAGCCGTCCGTGCGGCTGAAGGACGTTTCCACCGGGACGCCGTCCACCACGCCGGAGACCGTTGCTTTCTGCGGCCCGCCATACTGCTGAGTGCAGGCGCGGTCGGGGCTCTTGGCTGGCGGGGCGAGCAGGGCGGCGTTGGCTTTGAGGGCGGCGCAGGCGGCGGCCGCGGAGGGGTGCTGGCTTTCGGCCGCGGGTACCCCGTCCTGGCAGACCAGGGTGTAGTTCACAGCCGGCTGGCCTTCGTCCGGGACCACGGAAATGGCCAGTTCGGCGTTGCCCTTGCCCGGGCCGGACGGGAGTGCGGAAGGAGCCTCAGGCGACGGGGCCGGGACGGTACTTTCGGCGTCGGGGGCGGGCCTTGTGGGGGGCGGGGATGTGGTGCCGGGGGAGGAGGAAGCACCCGACGGCGGCGCGGAGGGGGATGCGGAACCGTCACCGGGAGAGCCGGTGCAGGACGTCAGGAGCAGCACTGCCAGTGCCGCGAACGCCAGGTGCAGCCGTAAAGTACGCATCACGCCGAGGCCTCCTTCATTCCTTCGATTCTAGCCCCCGCAGGAGGTTTCTACTCAGTGGTGGCGGCGATCAGGGCCATCATGGACGCATGCAGTTCGGCGACCTGGCTGCGCGTCAGGCCCAGCCGCTCCATCATGGTTCCCGGAACTTTCAGGGCCTCCTGGCGCAGGGCGGCACCTGCCGGGGTGAGTTCGACGGCGAGTGCCCGCTCATTTCCCTCGACCCGGCGCCGAGTGAGGTAGCCGGCCGCCTCGAGGCGCCGCAGCAGCGGGGAGATGGTGGCAGGTTCCTGGGCGAGGGCCTGGCTGATGTTGCGGACCGTCCGGGGGCTTTCCTCCCACAGGCTCAGCATGACCAGGTATTGCGGATGGGTGAGGTTGAGCCGTTCGAGCACCGGCTTGTACGCGCCCACCACGCTGCGTGCCGCGACGGTAAGCGCGAAGCAGAGCTGGTGTTCCAGGAGGAGGTCGTCCTCCCGGGTTTCGCTGGACGTGGCAGTCATGGGTCCCTCCGATTGTTAGTGCACTAACAATTAGCGTACACTCCAAGCAGGAAAAGGCATGGATGGAAGGAACGGTTCATGGGCAGGACGGGCTCGGCTGGCAAGGAAAACGCGGCGCAGCGGTTCATGCGGGCCACGGGCAGGCTCCGGGCGGTTTTTGGCCCGGCCAACAGTTCCGCGCTGGGCCACGACATGACCGAAGAAAACCGCCGGCTGCTGGAACAGCGCCAGGCCGAAACCCAGCAGTGGGAAACCGTGACCCGGCCCGACGGCAGCACCTACGTGGTCCCGAAGAACCCGGGGGACAAGTCGCTGCGCTGATCCCATCGCGTCATGGCGCGCCGGTTTCGGAATGCGCCGAGTTCCGCCCGGGCCGGGTCCTTTCCCGGGCCCCGGGCGTAAAATGGGCTCACTGGCCGCCTGCGGAGGCGGCCGCACTTTCCCCGATGCACGGGAAGGAGGTGGAAACAGTGGCACATGTACTCAGCGGCTTCATGAGCCTTACGGACAGGCTCCGCTTCCTGTTCGGACCTGCCACCCGGCTGGACGCCGATACGCCGGTGGTGCACAAACACGACGAATTTGAACAGGCTTCGGAAGAGGACCTCTCGCACTTCATCGTGGAAAGCGATTCCTCCGGCCACCATTACGCGGTGCGCCGCGAAGACCTCGAGAAACTGGCCTAGGAGCCGTAGGCATGCAAAAGGCGCCCGGGGAATCCCGGGCGCCTTTGCTGTGGCCGCGCGGTTCGGCTGAAGAACCGGGCAGATGCAAACCTGGCTACCGGCCCGTGCCGCCGTACACCGTGGCTTCCGCTTCGCCGTCGAGCTCGAACGCGTTGTGGATCACGCGGACGGCCTCGTCCAGCAGGTCGGCGTGCGTCACCACGGAGATGCGGATCTCGGAGGTGGAGATCATGTTGATGTTGATGCCGGCATCGGACAGGGCCTTGAAGAACGTGGCGGAAACACCGGGGTGCGAGCGCATGCCGGCGCCCACCAGGGAGAGCTTGCCGATTTTCTCGTTGTATTCGATGCTCTCGAAGCCGATCTGGTCCTGCGCCGCGTGCAGGGCAGCCAGGGCGTCAGCGCCTTCCACGATGGGCAGCGTGAACGAGATGTCCGTCCGGCCGGTCCCGTGCGTGGAGACGTTCTGCACGATCATGTCGATATTCGAGTGCGCATCCGCGATGACCTGGAAGATCGCGGCGGCCTTGCCGGGAATGTCCGGGACGCCCACCACGGTGACCTTGGCTTCGGAACGGTCATGTGCAACGCCGGAGATGATGGGCTGTTCCAAGGCGACTCCCTCTTGTGTGGTGATCTTGTCTTCGGCGCTGGGGATGACCCAGGTGCCTTCGTGGTGGCTGAATGAGGACCGGACGTGCAGCGGGACCCCGAAACGGCGGGCGTACTCGACGCACCGCAGGTGCAGGATCTTGGCGCCGGACGCGGCGAGTTCCAGCATCTCCTCACTGGAGATCTTTGAGACCTTCTGCGCGGAAGGAACCACGCGCGGGTCTGCGGTGTAGATGCCGTCAACGTCCGTGTAGATCTCGCAGACGTCCGCCTCAAGCGCCGCGGCCAGCGCAACCGCCGTGGTGTCCGAGCCGCCGCGGCCCAGCGTGGTGATTTCGTTCGTGGAGCGGCTCATGCCCTGGAAGCCAGCCACAATGGCGATATTGCCTTTGTCCAGGGCAGTGCGGATCCGGTGCGGGTCGACGTCGATAATCCGCGCCTTGCCGTGGATGCCGTCGGTGATCATGCCTGCCTGCGATCCGGTGAAGGATTGCGCAGAGGCGCCGAGCTTGTTAATGGCCATGGCCAGCAGCGCCATGGAGATGCGTTCCCCGGCCGAGAGCAGCATGTCCATTTCGCGGGCGGGCGCCGAATCGGTGACCTGCGCGGCAAGGTCCAGGAGTTCGTCGGTGGTGTCGCCCATGGCGGAAACCACCACCACCACCTCGTTGCCGGAACGCTGGGCGGCCACCACGCGTGCGGCAACGCGTTTGATGCCGTCCGCGTCGGCCACAGAGGAACCGCCGAACTTCTGCACGATGAGCTGTTTAGTCACCGCACGGCCCGCGGGCAGCTCCTGCGTTGCGTTGTGCACTTCGGTAGTGGGCGTACTCATGCGCGTACCTTCACTGGGTCATTGGGGGTTCTGGCGGCCGGGCAGCCTGACGCCTAAGGCGGCGGGACTTCTCCTGACAGTTTATCGCCGCCCACTGCCGGGCGCTGAATTGTGACCGAATCCCGGCCTCGGATCGTCGGGGATGCTGATGCGCATCACGTCTGGACAGCCGCGGGTAGCGGGACCACCATGGAGGCAAAGCGGGGCTGGGGCCTGTGCGTGGAAAGGCGGGCGGCCCGTGGCCAGCAACCAGAAGCCATCCCAGGATCCCGTCTGGGAGGACTACTTCGAGCCGATTGGTGCCGGGATCGAGCCCATATCCGGGGCGGTGAAGGAGTACGACGGCGGCGAGCACCGGCGCGCTCCCATCGTCCGGGTGGCGGTGCTTGGGGGAGTAGCCCGCTGGGTGGGAAGCCTGGGCAGCTTCCGGTTTTGGGCGACGGCCCTGGGGATGCTTTGTGCCACGTGGGCAGGTGCGGCCGGCCTGGTGATATTGGCAGGACAGGGCGGGGACGCCACCGCGTGGCTGGCGCCGCCTGTGCTTACCTATCTGCTCGCGTGTTCACTCCTGCCAGGGGCTGCAGCCGTTGCTGCTACGCACTGGGGGATGTCCGCCTACCGACTCCCCATGCCTGGCGGCCGCGCGGGCGTACGCATTCTTGGCGCAGCCGTGACGGCAGGGCTGCAGGGGCTGGTCCTCGCCCTGCTCATCCTGGTGACCCTGCTGGTGGAGGCCGGCGCTGCCCGCCAGCCGGGTGCTGTGGCCGCGGTCTCAGCGTTCGTCGCGGCCGGGGAGGGCTTCGTCTTTGGCGGTATGGGTGCTGCCGTTGCGGCAATCGGACGGACCCCCGTCCTGAAGCGTATCGTCGGATGGGCGCTTGCGCTGTTCCTCGTCGCGGGCACCGTGGCTGCAGGGGCGGCACTGGCCCCGGCGACGCGCAGTGATGAGCCGGTGACGGTGGCACTCAACGTGAAGCATGCACCGGACGGGATCTCCGTCTCCTACCAGTGCTCGAGCGTTGCCGCCGGCCTCAGGGAGGTCTACCATACGGACCGCATCATGTGGCTGCCGGCAGCCAGCCCGAGTGTGCTGTTTGTGATGCTGGCCGGACAGTCCTACGGCAATGAAGGTCTCCTTGGCTGGCTTTCCGGAACGCTGCAGGAGGCGGCGGACGGGACCGCGGTTCCCTGTGTCAACGGCGAACCCCGGAGCGGGGACGCCCTCGGAATGCCGGTGGCCGCCGTCGGACTCCTTCTGCAGGCAGGCATTGCAGCCGGGCTGATCGGCTGGGCGCACGCCCTCTCCGGAAGGCGCGCGGAACCCGCACCGCCTGATGGTGCTGCTAGCTGAGGGCGTTGCGGCGGCCTTCGAAGGCCCGGCCGAGGGTGACCTCGTCGGCGTATTCAAGGTCACCGCCCACGGGCAGGCCTGAGGCGAGGCGTGTGACGGTGATGCCAATCGTCTTGAGCATGCGGGCCAGGTAGGTTGCCGTCGCTTCGCCCTCAAGGTTCGGGTCCGTGGCGATGATGACTTCCTGGATGGCGCCGTCGTTCAGTCTTGTCAGCAGTTCCCGGATGCGCAGCTGTTCCGGTCCTACGCCCGCAATGGGATTGATTGCGCCGCCCAGCACGTGGTAGCGGCCGCGGAAGCTGCGCGTACGCTCCACCGCGAGCACGTCCTTGGACTCCTCCACCACGCAGACCACTGCCGGGTCGCGCCGCGGGTCGCGGCAGATGTTGCAGAGTTCTTGCTCCGTGACGTTGCCGCAAACCGTGCAGAATTTCACGCGGTCCTTAACAGTGGTGATCGCATCGACCAGCCGCTTCATGTCCTGCGGATCCGCTTCGAGGATGTGGAACGCCAGCCGCTGGGCGGATTTCGGGCCCACGCCGGGAAGGCGTCCGAGCTCGTCGATCAGCTCCTGGACAGCACCTTCGTACACAATTTCCTCTTTAGCTTGGTGTGGATGGGCGGAATCGGGTCAGTGGGCGGCGCATCAGTAGCGGCGTGCGACCGGGCTGCCGTCGGCGGACCGTTCCTCAATCAGTTTCCCGCCCAGAATACGCTCCACCGCGGCCCGGCCGAACACGCCCGACTCCTCGATGGTTTCGTCATCCGCGCTGGGGACGTCCTGGACGAACGTGGCGGCCGCGGCGACTGCACGGGCCGGAGCCTTGGCCCGGCCCGCTTCGGCTTCGGGGCTGTTGGACAGCCGCTGGTACAGGCTTTGCCGGGCCTGGTGCCGCGCCTCGGACTGGGACGGGGGAGACGTGACGGTGGAGGTCGCAGGAGCTGTTGCAGTCAGCGTCGCCGTTGACGGGCCAGGCGCCATGCCGGGTGCCGACGCCATCGCGTATTCCCTGGCAGGTTCAGCCGAAGGGTTCACCGGAATGGACGGCGGGACCTGGGCAGTCGCTGGCTCGTAGTGGGGTGCCGGCGCCGGGTCTTTCGTGGCCGGAGCGTTCGACGGCGGCTGCTTGCCTACGTTACTGGCCTCACCGACCACCCACACACCTGGAGCTTGTTCCACGGCATGCGTCCAGGGATCGGCTTCCGGACCGTTGCTGGCCGCACCCGGCCGGGACGGGGTTGTTTGGGCGCCCGATGTGTCCTCGGCGCGCTGCCGTGAAGAGGGCACCCAGTCCATGGGCGGCTCTTCCTCGAGCGGGGGTGCGTCCTCGTCCCGCGGCGGACCCCAGTCGTCATCCGAATAGGAGTAGTCGCCAGCCAAGGACGCCGGCTGCGCAGCGGGAGCCGGGCCGGACTCCGGCGCTGGCGTCGCTGCCGCCCGTGGGGCCGTTGCCGGTGTGTGCGGCACTGATGCCGCTTCCCGTGCCGGTTCCGCTTCCGTTTTCGGCGCAGCCGCAGGCACAGGCGAAAGCGAGGGTTCGGGTGCGGGTGCGGGTCTAGGTGACTGGGCGGCAGGAGAAGCGACGGGATCGGTGGTGACCCGAGTGCTGTCCAGCGGTGCCGACGCGCCGGCAGGTGTCTGGACGGGAACTTTGGCAGGGGCGGGAGCCAGTCCCCACGCGACGTCAGCCGAAGTAGGCGTCGCCGTCTGACCGGCGGACGCCGCCGGACTGGCCGCCACTTTTGGGTTTGGCTCAGAGCTCGCCCGGCCCGCGACAGCGTTCCCTGCAGCACCGTTCCCGGCAGCCGCGTTGATCTGGCAGTCGATTCCCGTCGTCTTGTGGATGGCTTGCCTGAGGTTCTCCGAGTGGTCGGCCCGGCCAAAGGCACCGGCCAGTCCAGGCGTCGCGAAGGCGAGGGTGAGGACCTGGCCGTCGAATGCGCTGACCTGGGCGTTCGGTTCCACCAGAGCCCACGTGCTGCGTTTGATGCCGGCAAGGGTCTGCAGCACGTCCGGCCATGCCCGGCGCAGCACCTCCACGTCGCCCGACGGGCCTGCTGGAGTAGGCGTAGCGGGCTGTGTGGGCTGTGTGGGCTGCGAGGGCTGCACGGGCTGTGCAGCCGGCGCGGTGGGCTGCGTGGGAGCCGCCCCTTGCGGGTCGGGTTCACGGGGCTGTGTCTGGGCGGCCGGCGCAGCCGCAGCGGCGGGCTGGTCCACGGGCCAGTCATTGGTGCTGACGCGCGGAGGAGTCAGGGGAGCCCTGCCACCTGCCTGCGGGGTCTCCGGTGCCGGCTGTACGGCAGGTTCCCCAGCCGGGGTAGCCTTCGGTGCAGGTGCAGGTGCAGGTGCAGGTGCAGGTGCAGGTGCAGGTGCAGGTGCAGGTGCAGGTGCAGGTGCAGGTGCAGGTGCAGGTGCAGGTGCAGCCTGCGTCGGTGCAGCAGGCGCGGATGCCTGTGGTCCGGGCGTGTGCGGCGCCTGCCCGTCACCTGCCTCGGCGCTGGCACCTTGGGCGGCGGGAGCGCCGACGTCGTTCCCTCCGTAGCTCAGCCGGCGCTCGACGCGGTCCATCCGCGCGGCGATGCCGCGTTCCTTCTGTTCCGAGCTGGGCAGGAGGATACGTGCGCACAACAATTCAAGGTGCAGACGGGGAGACGTGGCTCCGGTCATTTCCGTCAGGGCGGTATTGGTGACGTCCGCCGCGCGGGAAAGTTCCGCGGACCCCAGATTGTGCGCTTGGTTCTGGAGCCGGGCGATCTGGTCGGCGGGCATGCCGCGCAGGATGGTCTGGGCGCTCTCCGGCATGGCCTTGACGATGATCAGATCGCGGAAGCGTTCCAGCAGGTCCTCCACGAAGCGGCGGGGATCGTGCCCGGTCTGGATGACCCGGTCCACCGCCCGGAACACCGTGGCGGCATCCGAAGCGGCGACCGCTTCCACGACGTCGTCCAGCAGCGAGGCGTGGGTGTACCCGAGGAGCGCGACGGCGAGCTCGTAGTCCAGGCCGTTGGGACCGGCCCCGGCCATGAGCTGGTCCAACACGGACAGCGAATCACGGACGGAGCCGCCGCCCGCGCGGATGACGAGCGAGAGGACGCCGGGCGCAACGGGCACGTTCTCCTGGTTGCAGAGGAGCTCCAGGTACGCCATCAGCGGTTCCGGCGGCACCAGCCGGAACGGGTAATGGTGCGTGCGGGAGCGGATGGTCCCGATGACCTTGTCCGGTTCCGTGGTGGCGAAGATGAACTTGATGTGTTCCGGCGGCTCTTCGACGATTTTCAGCAAGGCGTTGAATCCCGCCGAAGTCACCATGTGGGCTTCGTCGATGATGAAGATCTTGTACCGGTCGCGGACCGGGGCGTACGTGGCGCGCTCGCGGAGATCCCGGGCGTCATCGACGCCGCCGTGGCTCGCGGCATCGATCTCGATGACGTCCAGGGAACCAGAACCGCCGCGGGCCAGTTCAACGCAGCTGGGGCATGTGCCGCAGGGGGTGTCTGTGGGACCCTGGGCGCAGTTGAGGCAGCGGGCCAGAATGCGGGCTGAAGTGGTCTTTCCGCAGCCCCTGGGACCGGAGAAAAGATATGCGTGGTTGACCCGGTTTTTCCGCAGAGCCGTCATCAGCGGCTCCGTGACGTGTTCCTGCCCGATAACGTCGGCGAAGGAGTCCGGACGGTATCTGCGGTAGAGGGCGGTAGTAACGGTCACAGAGAAACCCTACCAATCCGGGCTGACAACCTGCCGCCCTGTGGGGGAATAGTAAAGACCCCCCATGCACCCGCCAGAGCCCATTTACCCTTGCTACCTTCCGGTCCTGGGGGAGTTCAACAGGATGACGCCACATGAGGGGCCGTCAGATACTTTACCCGAGATCCGGGTGTGACTCGAATCGGATTGGCCCGTGGTGCTCCGCCGCACTTCAACGGCGCCAGCCGTCTACCGGCCAGGTCATGAATGCCGGTTCCTCGTAGGGGTGGACTGCCCGCAGCGCGGCCACTACCGCCGCGAGCAGGGGTTGCTCCACGACGCACTCCACCCTGTCCTCGGACACCGTTTCGGGGCTGCCCACCCTGCCCAAATAGGGGTCCGCTCCTTCCAGCGGTGTGAAGCGCCCGGTTCCCGGGGTGACGAAGGAGCAGTGCGAGTAATCACCGATCCGTCCCGCACCGGCGTCTCCGACAGCGGCCAGGATCCGTTCAGTGTGGGAAGCAGGGACATAGATCACCAGTGCATGCAGCTCCGTCATGGCTTCCATCGTGCAACATCGCGGTCCACGAATCACCCGCATTCCGGGATAAATCGTTGCTTATCCCGCCAACACCACTGATCATGGGTATGTACACCGAATGGGGCAATCTCAAGGTTGTGAGCCGCAGGGCCTGGAAGGCGGGGGCGGACCCGGCAGCTCAACGGTGTGCCACGAAGTGGGCGCATTGGGGGCGTCCATTTCCGCGTTAAGGACCACCGCAACGGCCTCTGGCCGCTCAATTGGGCGATGCGGGAATCTTCAGGTACTCTAGTATCTGCTTTTGATTCAGAAGCAACTGGAGAATTCGCCTAGCGGCCTATGGCGCACGCCTGGAACGCGTGTTGGGTTAACGCCCTCGGGGGTTCAAATCCCCCATTCTCCGCCCTGTGATGAGTCGAGACATCCTTCACGGATGAGTCGGGTCATCGGTTACACCCCGGTCTTCGGACCGGGGTGTTTTTCTTTGTCCGGATGTTCTGG
>NZ_JBHXIW010000009.1:0-1109 GCF_042723515.1 Pseudarthrobacter sp. NPDC058362
GGGTGTGAACGATGTCCCGACTCACCGGTGAAGCATCAACTGGGAACGATGTCCCGACTCATGTGAGAACTATGTCGTGAAACTAGACACCCCCTTGCGCACACTGTGTGGTGAACACCCCCGGCCTTTTGGCCGGGGGTGTTCTGCGTTTTCGACTGTCCACCGGAAAACTCTTTGGCATTTACCCATCCGCCGCCGCCCAATGGCCGAATACCCAGTGAGACATCAGCCACGCGGCAGGTGTCCACCGGCCAGATCATAGCTGCGGACACCGGTCTGCAGCAGGCAAATGCCCCAACCCAAGGAGATCCGAAATGCAGACCCTCAAGCGCTCAACTTTCACGGTCGCCGGCGTTGCAGCCGCAGCACTGCTCAGCCTCACTGCCTGTGGCGGATCCAGCACCGCGGAGTCCTCGGCACCGGCAGAGACGTCGGCCGCCACCACGGCTCCCTCCCCCTCGGCCAGCGCCGACATGATGGACCCGGCCGCCAACCTGGTAGGCCCCGGCTGCGCCGCTTACGCTGAGCAGGTTCCCACGGGTGCCGGCTCCGTGGAAGGCATGGCCCTGGACCCCGTAGCGGTTGCGGCTTCCAATAACCCGATCCTCACCACTCTCACGGCTGCGGTTTCCGGCAAGCTGAACCCCAAGGTTGACCTGGTCGACACCCTCAACGGCGACGAGTTCACCGTCTTCGCGCCGGTGGACGACGCCTTCGCGAAGATCGATGCCGCCACCATCGAAACCCTGAAGACGGACGATGCCCTGCTGAGCAAGATCCTGACCTACCACGTCGTACCCGGCCAGATCACCCCGGACGAGATCGCGGGCACGCACGCCACGGTCCAGGGCGGTTCGGTCACGGTGACGGGCAGCGGTGACAACCTGAAGGTCGACAACGCGAACGTCATCTGCGGCGGCGTCCAGACCAAGAATGCCACCGTCTACCTGGTGGACTCCGTCCTGATGCCCAAGTAATACCGGCAGGAGCGGAAACACTGCACCGGCGGGGGGGGGGGGGGGGGGGGGGGGGGGGGGCGCCCCCCCCGGCGCCGGAGTGCCAGGTATGTGGGGGCGCCCCGGCGCGGGGGGGGCGCACCCCCCCGGGGC
>NZ_JBHXIW010000009.1:1119-120423 GCF_042723515.1 Pseudarthrobacter sp. NPDC058362
CTCAACCAACTAGAAACGCCCCCATCTAGCTGGGCCCCCTTCGTGTCTGCCACCACATCTCCGGGCTGGCACCACCCCCGCGCCGGGGGGCGCGCCCCCCAACGCCGGCGCCGCCCCCCGCCGCCAAGCTGCGTCAATTAGACTGGGGTCCGGCCCGCAGGCGGCGGAGCCGGAACATCCCGAGGTGGTAACGAGTGCCCAGCAGTACATCGCGGCGGACTGTCCTCCTGACCGGAGCCGCCTTCCTGGCATTGGGGGCAACGTCGTGCACAGGCGCGCCCGGTCCGTCGCCATCTCAGGGCTCCCCTGGTTCCAGGGCAGGGACAAGCCCCACCGCGACCTTCAACTTCGGCACCGCCGCGCAGCCGCTCGGCCTGGATCCCGCCCTCTCCAACGACGTGGAGTCCCAGCGCATAACCCGCCAGATCATGGAGGGCCTGGTGGGTGTTGACCAGACCACGGGCCAGCCCACGCCGCTCCTCGCCACCGAATGGAGCGAGTCCAACGAGGGCCGCTCCTACACCTTTAGGCTCCGGACGGACGTCACATTCCAGGACGGCACTCCTTTTAATGCCGAGGCGGTGTGCACCAATTTCAACCGGTGGTTCGCCCTGCCCCGTGCCCTCCGCGACCAGGCTCCCGGCATCTCCTTTAAAGGGGTGTTCAAGGCACATGCGGACGACGCCGGACTTTCGATCTTCAAGGGCTGCACAGCGGTATCGGCGCACACGGTCCGGATCGACCTGAACCAGCGCTTCACCGCCTTCCTCCAGGCACTGACACTGCCCGCGTTCGCGATCGCGTCTCCGGCGGCGCTCGCAAAGGACACCGCCGACGTGCTGGACCAGGACCGGGCCGGCCAGCGGCTCTCCCGGTTCGCCACCCGCCCTGTGGGCACCGGACCGTTCCGTCTCACCGCGTGGGACGAATCGAGCGTCACACTCGCCACCAACGATTCGTACTGGGGTGACCGCGGCCAGATCGCCACCATCAACTTCAAGGCCTACACCCACCCCCAGGCTCGCCTGCACGCCCTCCTGGAAGGCACGATCGATGGCTACGACGCCGTGACCGTGGGAAACTTCGACCAACTGGTCAAGCGGGGCAAGCAGATCGTCCAGCGGGACCCGTTCTCCGTCATGTATGTCGGGATCAACCAGGAAATTCCGGTGCTGCGCAAGCTCAAGGTGCGGCAGGCGATTGAAATGGCAATCGACAAGGACACGCTGATCCGGCGCTTCTTCATCGACAACACCGGCAAGGCGACCCAATTCGTGCCGCCCAAGATCAGCGGATTCAACAACGACGCGCCCGAGCTGGGACATGACCTGACCAAGGCGAAAAAGTACCTCCAGGAGGCCGGCTATGCAGGCGAGCCGCTGAAGTTCTACTATCCGCTCAACGTCACCCGGCCCTACCTGCCCACGCCGGAAAAGGTCTACGCCGAAATCAGCCGGCAGCTCACGGCCGCCGGCTTCAATATCCGCCCGGTCCCGGTGGAGTGGTCAGAAGGCTACCTCCACGACGTGCAGTCGGCCGGGGACCACGCGCTGCATCTCCTCGGCTGGAATGGCTCCTATTCGGACGCGGATAACTTCGTGGGCCCACTGTTCGGTGAGAAGAACGGTGAATTCGGCTACCAGGATCCGCAGGTCTTCGCCAAGATCAACCGCGCCCGGGGGCTCCCCCAGGGCGACGAGCGGGATGAGCTGTATCACACCATCAATGAACAGATCGCGGCCACCGTCCCGGCCGTTCCCATCGCATTCCCCATCTCGGCGCTGGCCCTCTCGGACCGGGTCCTCAGCTACCCGGCTTCTCCCGTGCTGCATGAAGTTTTCACGAAGGTCCAGCTAAAGCCTTGACGGACCGGCTCAATTTCAGTATGTCCGCCGGGCGGGGATATTCTGTGACAGCCAGAGCCGCAGCAATCGGAGACTGATCGTGACCTTCATTTCCAAAACCCCTCATGCCGACGTCGTCCTGATTGGCGGAGGCATCATGAGCGCCACGCTGGGGGCTTTCCTTAAGCAGCTGGAGCCGAACTGGACCATCTCGCTCTTCGAACGGCTGGACGAGCCGGGGCTGGAAAGCTCCGGCCCCTGGAACAACGCCGGAACCGGCCACGCTGCGCTCTGCGAGCTCAACTACTCCCCCGCAGCCAAGGACGGCTCGGTGAACCCCGCCAAGGCCCTGCACATCAACGAGCAGTTCCAGCTGTCCCGCCAGTTCTGGTCCCACCTCGTGGACCAGAACCTGATCGGTTCCCCCAAGGGCTTCATCAACACAGTTCCACACATGAGCTTCGTCATCGGCGAGGACCACAGCCGGTTCCTTAGGACCCGCTACGAGGCGCTGAAGTCCCACACGCTGTTCCGGAGCATGGAGTACTCCGAGGACCACGGCCAGATCGCCAAGTGGGCGCCGCTGATCGTCAAGGGCCGTGACCCCAAGCAGCAGATTGCAGCCACCCGCGCCGCCGAGGGCACCGACGTCGACTTCGGCGCGCTGACCCGCGAACTCACCACCTACCTGGCCAACAATGGGGTGGAGGTCAACTACGGCCACGATGTCACCGGAATCTCCCGGGCGGCCGACGGCGGTTGGGACCTTTCGCTGAAATACCCCCGTTCCGGTGAGCACGGCAAGATCCACGCCAAGTTCGTTTTCGTAGGCGCCGGCGGCGGCGCCCTGCACCTGCTCCAGGCCTCCGGCATCCCCGAGAGCAAGGGCTATGGAGGGTTCCCGGTCTCCGGACAGTTCTTCCGGTGCACTGACGAAACCATCGCGGCCCAGCACAGCGCCAAGGTCTACGGCCAGGCCTCCGTCGGAGCACCGCCCATGTCCGTTCCCCATCTGGACACCCGCTATGTCAACGGCAAGCGGTCCCTCCTCTTCGGACCCTACGCCGGCTTCTCCACCAACTTCCTCAAGAACGGCTCCTACCTGGACCTGCCCCTGTCCATCCGGCCCGGGAACATCATCCCCATGCTGGCTGTGGCGAAGGACAACATGGACCTCACGGCCTACCTCATCAAAGAGGTGGCCAAGCGTCACGGCGACAAGGTTGAAGCCCTGCGGGAGTACTACCCCGAGGCGCGCGACGGCGACTGGGAACTGATCACGGCCGGCCAGCGTGTACAGATCATTAAGAAGGACCCGCAAAAGGGCGGTGTCCTGCAGTTCGGCACCGAGGTGATCGCCGGCCGCGACGGCTCCATCGGTGCACTGTTGGGCGCATCCCCGGGTGCGTCTACTGCAGTGCCCATCATGATCGAGCTGCTGCAGAAGACGTTCCCCCGGAACTTCAAGGGCTGGCAGTCCAAGCTGAAGGACATGATGCCCGGCTACGGGGTGAAGCTGGATGAAAATCCGGACCTCGCCATGGAGCTTGAAAAGGCAACGGCCAAGTCCCTCCAGCTGGAAAGTATTTCCGCCAGCTTCTGACCACCACCGGGAGAACATGCGATGTTCAGGCTGGCACACCTTTCACTGGCGAACCGGGCCCTGATCGCACTGATCACCGTCTTTGCCTCCGTCTTCGGCGTGATCACCATGTCCTCGCTGAAGCAGGAACTCATTCCCTCGATTGAGTTTCCGCAGATTACGGTGCTCACCGCCATGCCCGGCGCCTCGCCGGAAGTGGTGGACAAGCAGGTCAGCGCTCCCCTGGAAACCGCGCTGAACGGCGTGGAGGGGCTGGAATCCACTTCCTCCACGTCGCGCAACGGCGTCTCCCAGATCACCCTGGCCTTCACCTACGGCGCGGACCTGGACCGGGCCCGGAACCAGATTGACCGGGCCATCTCCAACGCCAAGCGCACCCTGCCCGAAGACGTCCAGCCGCAGGCCATTGCCGGCAACATCAGCGATTTCCCCATCGTCTTCCTGGCCGTGTCCTCGGACAAGCCGCTTAGCGAGCTCAACGCAGACCTGCAGCGGCTGAGCGTGCCGCGCCTGCAGAAGATTGACGGCGTCCGCGGCGCCGACGTCACTGGCGGGGCCACCCAGCACATCGAGATCCTGCCGCGGACCAGGGATATGGCCGCCGCCGGCACCGGCATCAGCGCCATCCGCGATGCCCTTTCCAACAACGGTGCGCTCATCCCCGCCGGAACCCTTGAGGAAAAAGGCAAGACGCTCTCGCTGCAGATCGGTAGCCCGGTGGACTCCATCGATGCGATCCGCGCCCTCCCCCTCTCCGGGGCAAAGAAGGCAGCCACTGTCGGCTCGGTGGCCGACGTCTCAATCCAGGACGATGAGCGGACGTCCATCACCCGGACCAACGGGGAAGAAACGCTCGCGGTATCCGTTACCAAGAAGCCGGAGGGCGACACGGTGGGGATTTCCCACGCCGTCCGCGATTCGCTGGCTGAACTTGAGGCCGAACTCGGCTCCAATGCCAAGTTCACTCCTGTCTTCGACCAGGCGCCGTTCATCGAGAAGTCCATCAAGGACCTGACCACGGAGGGCCTGCTGGGCCTGGGCTTCGCCGTGGCGGTCATCCTGGTGTTCCTGATGTCCACCCGCTCCACGCTGGTCACGGCGGTCTCCATCCCGCTGTCTCTGCTGGTCACGTTCATAGGCCTCTCCGCGACCGGCTACTCGCTCAACATCCTCACCCTCGGCGCCTTGACCATCGCGATCGGCCGCGTGGTGGACGATTCGATCGTGGTCATCGAGAACATCAAGCGCCACCTCACCTATGGCGAGGACAAGGTCACCGCCATCCTCACGGCCATCCGCGAGGCGGCCGGCGCCATCACCGCATCGACGCTGACCACCGTGGCCGTCTTCCTGCCAATCGCCTTCGTAGGCGAGCTCGCCGGCGAACTGTTCCGCCCTTTCGCCCTGACCGTCACCATGGCGCTGCTGGCCTCGCTGCTGGTTTCACTGACCATCGTCCCCGTACTGGCGTACTGGTTCCTCAGGAACCCGGGAGCCGCCGTCGGACTCTCGTCCGGGACCCCCGCGGCCCGGGCGCATGCCGCCGAAGCCCGCGCCAAGGCGCTGGCCTCCGAACAGCGGAGCAGGCTCCACCGCGGCTACCTGCCCATCCTCCGGACCACCCAGAAGCATCCCGTGACCACGCTGGTGGCGGCCGTCCTGGTGCTGGGCGCAACCGCGGCCATGACACCGCTGCTGGCCACGAACCTGCTGGGCGGTTCAGGGCAGAACAGTATGACAGTCCGGCAGGTCCTTCCCCCGGGCACCAGCCTCGCGGACACCAGCGCCGCCGCCACCCGGCTGGAGGAGGCGCTGCAGACCATCGACGGCGTCAAGGACATCCAGGTGACCTCCGGGAACGCGCAGGCGGGGTTTGCCGCGCTCGTCTCCACGGGGTCCTCCAACTCCACTTTCACCGTGGTGACGGACGAAAAGGCGGACCAGGACGAGCTGCGGGAGACAGTCCGCGCCGAACTGGCCAAGGTGCCCGGATCCGGCAAGGTGTCCGTGGGGACCCAGCAGGGCGGTTTCGGCACCTCCTCCACCGTCGACATCACGCTGAAGGCGGCAACGACGGCGGACCTCCGGACCGCGAGCGACGCCATGGTCGCAGCGATGGAAGGCACGCCGGGCACCAGCGAGGTGGCCACCAACCTCTCAGAGGGCCAGCCCGTAGTCCAGGTCCGGGTGGACCGGGCCAAGACGGTGGCTGCCGGCCTCAACGAAGAACAGGTGGCCGGTGTGCTCGCCTCCACCATCAGCCCGGTGCCGGCCGGTGAAGTGCGCATCGGCACTACCGACTTTCCTGTCCGGATCGGCAAGGGAACGCGCTTCACCAGTATCGAAGCGGTCCGGGATATCGCCTTGCCCGGAGCCCGCGGTCCGGTCCGTCTTGGCAGTATCGCCAGCGTGGAGCAGGTGGACGTCCCGGTGAGCATCACCGCGAGTAACGGCCAGCGGACCGCGAAGGTATCGATCACGCCGTCCGGCTCCAATTTGGGTGCCGTAAGTGCGGAAGTGGAAAAGCGCCTTGCCGGCGTTGGCCTTCCTCCAGGCGTCACCGCGGAGCTGGGCGGTGCCACCACGCAGCAGGCCGAATCGTTCCGGCAACTGGGGCTGGCCCTCCTCGCGGCGATCGCCATCGTCTACGTGATCATGGTGGCCACGTTCAAATCCCTGGTCCAGCCGCTGATCCTGCTGGTATCGGTTCCGTTCGCGGCCACCGGAGCGGTGGCGCTGCTGCTGGTCACCGGCGTCCCCCTGGGCCTCCCCTCGCTGATCGGCATGCTGATGCTGGTGGGCATCGTGGTGACCAACGCCATCGTGCTCATCGACCTCATCAACCAGTACCGCCGGCCCGGGGAGGGCAGACCGGCCATGAACGTCCAGGACGCCATCACCCACGGCGCGCGCCAGCGGCTCCGGCCGATCCTGATGACTGCGCTGGCCACCGTCTTTGCCCTGACGCCGATGGCCATGGGACTTACCGGGGGAGGCGGCTTTATCTCCCAGCCGCTCGCCGTCGTCGTGGTTGGCGGCCTGGTCTCCTCCACTGCGTTGACGCTCGTCCTGGTACCCGTGCTATACCGGCTGGTGGAGGGCCGGCGCGAGAAGAAGGCCCTGCTGCGCGAACTGAAGGAACGTCCGGAATTCGTGTCCGCGTCCGACGTCGAGGACGAATTCCGGGATTGGACCACGGGAATGGTGCCCAAGGTCAGCGGGCGGCGGGCGGCCAACGGAGGTCCGGAGCAGGCAGGCTGAGCTCATGGCTGCCGGCGGGAATATTCGGCCGATAAAGACGTTACACGAGGCAATAGATGCAAATGCATCTAAATTGGTTTACTATTAAACCAATTCAAGCGGTCCCGCAACGGAAAGGCACACCATGCAGATCGGTGTTTTCAGCGTCAGCGACATCACCACCGACCCCACCACCGGCCGGACTCCCACCGAGCACGAACGCATCAAGGCATCGGTGGCCATCGCCAAGAAGGTCGAAGAAATCGGCATGGATGTGTATGCCCTCGGCGAGCACCACAACCGGCCGTTCTTCTCCTCCTCCCCCACCACCACGCTGGCCTACATCGCCGCCCAGACGGAGCGGATCATCCTTTCCACGGCGACCACGCTGATCACCACGAACGATCCGGTCAAGATCGCCGAGGACTTCGCCATGCTCCAGCACCTGGCAGACGGCCGCGTGGACCTGGTCCTGGGCCGCGGCAACACTGCACCGGTGTACCCCTGGTTCGGTAAGAACATCCAGGACGGCGTGGAACTGGCCATCGAGAACTACAGCCTGCTGCGCAAGCTGTGGGACGAGGACACCGTGAACTGGTCCGGCAAGTTCCGGACGCCGCTGCAGAACTTCACGTCCACGCCCCGCCCGCTGGACGGTGTGCCGCCCTTCGTGTGGCACGGCTCCATCCGCACGCCGCAGATCGCCGAAGTGGCGGCCTACTTTGGTGACGGCTTCTTCGCCAACAACATCTTCTGGCCCAAGGAGCACTACCAGCAGCTGATCGGCCTGTACCGCGAACGCTACGAGCACTACGGCCACGGGAAGGCAGACCAGGCCATCGTGGGGCTTGGCGGACAGTTCTTCATGCGGAAGAACTCGCAGGACGCCGTGAAGGAGTTCCGGCCCTACTTCGACAATGCGCCCGTGTACGGCCATGGCCCGTCGCTGGAGGACTTCACCGCCCAGACCCCGCTCACGGTGGGCAGCCCTCAGGAAGTCATCGAGAAGACCCTGACCTTCCGCGAATACTTCGGCGACTACCAGCGGCAGCTGTTCCTGATCGACCATGCCGGCCTGCCGCTGAAGACGGTGCTGGAGCAGCTGGACCTGTTCGGCGAGGAAGTCCTCCCGGTCCTCCGCAAGGAGTACGCGGACAAGAAGCCTGCACACGTCCCGGATCCGCCCATCCACGCCAACCGCCTCGCAGCCTCGGTGGCGGCGCAGGAGGCTTCCGAAACCCGGGCGGGGGCATAGGTGGCCGGCGAAACCTCAGCGTCCCCCGTGCGGCTGGCTGCCGAAACGTGGGAGTCCCTGTTCCGAACCCAGGTTGCGGTGATGCGGCGGCTACAGTCCGGCCCCGCCTTCCGCAGGCTGGCGGTCAACGAGTACGACGTGCTGTTCACCCTGTCCCGGTGCCCGTCCGGATGGCTCCGGCTCAATGAGCTGAACGACAATGTCCTGCTCAGCCAGTCGAGCCTGAGCAGGCTGGTGGAACGTCTTGAGAAGCGCGGGCTGGTGGCCCGGATGCCCGCCCCGGACGATGGCCGGGGCGTATTGCTTAAGCTCACCGAAGCCGGCCAGGAACTCCAGAAAGAAATCGGGCGCGAGCACGTCCGGGACATCGCCGAGTTGATGACCCCGGCACTGACGGCCGCGGAGCAGAAGGAGCTCCAGCGGCTGACGGACAAGCTGCGGGCGTCACTGCCGCAGCGCCCGGCGCGGTAGGGCTGGATTCAGCCGAGCCGGACCATCGCTTCCGGATCCTCGGCCGGCAGGGTTCCGCTGACCTCTGCGGAGACCCGCAGCTGGCTGAGGGCCAGGCTGCCGCCCACCGTGGACAGGAACGCCGTGTCCGACGAATCCCGTCCGGCGGTGATGCGCAGCATTGATTCGCGCGGCGCGAGGCCCGTGGGGTCGATGACATGCCAGGCTCCGTCCACCCAGGCCTCGGCCACCGCGTGAAAGTCCATGGGTTTCAGCCCGGGTGCGTAAACGGCCGCGAGCCGCGCGGGTACGTCCTTGGACCGCAGCAGGGCGATGGTCAGGTGGGCAAAGTCCCGGCACACGCCCCGGCGGGCGAGCAGCGTCTCCACGGCGCCGTCCGTGCCGCGCGAGGACCCGCTGATGTAGCGCAGTTCCCGGTGCACCCAGGCGCGGACTTCCCTGACCAGAGCGGCGCCCTGTGCCTGGCCGAACGTGGCGTAGGCAGTGGGCAGGAGTCGGTCTGATTCGGCGTACCGGCTGGGTCGGACGTACCGGATGCGGTCCGCCAGGTCGGCCTCCTGCGGCAGCCCGCGGCCGGACACGGTGGCCGCGTAGTCCACGGTGACCTCGGCCGGCTCAGTGAACTCCATGTAGTGGAACCGGCCGCCGTGATGGTCCGCCACGGCGGTCAGGGGTACTTGTACGCCGCCGGCCTCGACGGACAGCGATTCGTCGAAGCGGGAGTACCCGCTGTTTTCCGCGACGGCGATGGCCATGGCCACCTTGGTGTTGGCGGTGGTCTTGAAGACCAGGCGTGCGGAAACGGTGCGTTCCATGACTCTCCGGGGTGTGGACGGCGGGAAGCCAGCCCCCGCACGTTCCGGCCCAAGGTGGCGGCCGGCAGCTGGACTAGTCTTCGATCTCCAGAGACATTAGCATCCGCTGCACGTTGGCAAAGTCTTCGCTTTCCGCCGCGTACTCCCCCGCCTCCGCCAGGGTGTTGAACGCCTTGGCCGGGGCCACCTTTTCATCCGCGGCGAACGCCCGCAGCACGGGGACGTCACCGAACGAGTAGTCGCCCTTGGCAGCCGGTCCGCGGACTGTATTCCGGAGTTCGCAGGCCCGGCCGTCGGTCCCGGCCACCACGTTGGTGATGCCGTACGAGCCGAAGTACCGGTACCCCTTGATGACGCGGAACACCACCCGGGGCGGGATGGTTCCGGCCACCGTCCCCGCGGCCAGGTTTCCCGCCGGGACGCTGCTGAGCACCGTGTATTCCCGCTTGGCGGCTTCGGAGCATGTGGCGGACGACGGCGGGAGTCCCGTCCGGAGCGCGGCCATGAAAGTCCCGTCGGGCTTCTTCACCTCGAGTGCGAGCGCGCCTGCCAGGGTGCCTTTCGCAGTTGACACGGACTGAACGATCCATTCCTCCGGCAGTTCGAAGGAGACCGACTTGTCCGGAGCCGAGTAGGTTTTCCAGGCGGACGCGGTGGCTGCGGGCTGCGGCCCGGCCGACGGGTCCGCAGTGCCTGGTGAAGTTGCCGAGGGGCTGGAGGTGGCGGTGGCGCCGGGGTCCTCGCCTGCCGCTTCGGATGCCGGTGGCGCCTCGGGCGCGGCCGTCCACCCGGACCCGCCGCCTCCCGGGCCGGTGCAGCCCGAAAGGAACAGCGCCGCTGCCGCAAAGAGCGCAGGTGCGGTGGCCGGATAGGGTGTGCGTGCAGCCTGGCCTCTCATACATCCAGCCTAGCTTCCCGGCAGGCGGGCGCCACGGCGGCTCCCCGATGCGGCAAGGCACCCTGGCGCATGCCGGCGTCGTACTCCGGCTGTGGTTCCGGGCACTAGGGTGGACGTATGGCGGAAGAGCAGCACGGCGGAATCCAGGAAGAACTGGCGGAAATGTCCGCCCTCGATGTTGCCGACTGGCGGCTGCGGACGTTTGCCCTGTACGACGCGGTACGCAGGATAGCCGCGGACAACCCGGCCGAGGCGCACTCCTACTGGCGCCATCAGCGCGACCTTATGTTCGCCACCCATCCCGCTTCGCCGCTGACTGCCGAGGGCAAGGCCAGCTTCTCCGGGCTGCGGACCGCGGACTATGATCCGATCTACCGTTTCCACGTCCCGCTGACCAAAGAGGGCGCCGGACGTGAGATGAGCGTGGAGACCGGTACCGACGGCGTGGTGAACTTCGTCCGGCTGGGCACCTTCGACCTCCCCGAAATGGGCCAGCTCGCCGTCTGGAAGCTCCGCGGTTACGGCGGAGGAATCTTCCTGCCGTTCCGGGATGCCACTGCCGGCCAGCCCGGCGGAACCTATGGCGCCGGACGCTACCTGCTGGACACCATCAAGGGGGCGTTCCACGGAACCGGTGGCAAGGACGGCGCTTTCGTGCTGGACTTCAACTTCGCCTACAACCCGTCGTGCGCATACAACGAGGCATGGGCGTGCCCCCTGCCGGGGCCTGCGAACCGGCTCGCGGTGGAGATCCCGGCCGGCGAGCTGTACCAGGACGGGCCGTAGTAGGCGCCGGCACCGGGGCAGCCTGGGCATCCTGCACTGGCTCCATCCCGGGGCCACAGTGGGGCAGGAACTGCTGACCACCACACTGGCCGGGTTGCGGCCACGGCGGTGCGCTTTACCCTGCTGCGGGCACTGGATTTTCCGACGTGCCCGGTACTGCCAGGATCCTGCCGCTAGCGGGTTCCCAGGGACCTGACTCCGGCCACGGCTGCAGCCACCGCGCGGGCGGCCGTGTCCAGGTCCTCCCTGGTGACGGAGGCGTCAAAGCTGAACCGGACGGCGGTCTGCGCCACCGCGGCCGGAACACCCATGGCGGTCAGCACGGGAGAGGGTTCGTCGGATCCCGCAGCACAGGCTGAGCCGCTGGAGCACACCACGCCCTGCCGTTCAAGTTCCAGCAGCACGGACTCCCCGCTCGTGCCTGGGAAACAGAAGGAGGCCACCGACGGCAGGCGGTGGACCGGGTGCCCCGTGAGCTCAGCACCCGGCACGCTGGAGAGTATGGCGCGGATGAAAGCGTCGCGGAGGGCCGTAACCCTCTCTGCTTCTTCTGGCTGCCGCGTCTGTACCAGCGACAATGCCGTGGCCAGCCCCACCGCCCCGGCAACATTGGACGTCCCGGACCTGCGGCCGCGTTCCTGGCCGCCGCCGTGGACAAGCGGTTCCAGCGGGGTCCGGCTCCGCACATACAGCGCCCCGCAGCCTTTGGGTGCCCCGAGCTTGTGCCCCGAAATGCTGAGCGCATCGACACCGAGCCCGCGGACATCCAGCGGCTGCCAGCCGGCCGCCTGGACGGCGTCGGTATGGAGCGGGATGCCGCGGTCCCGGGCCAGGGCAGCCAACTCAGCGACCGGCTGGACGGTGCCGACCTCGTTGTTGGCGTACATGATGCTGGCCACCGCGGTGCCGGGCCGCAGCGCGGCGGCGAAGGCTTCAGGGCTGACCAGCCCGTCCCTGTCCACGGCCACCACGTCCACGGTGAAGCCGTGGTACTTCGCCAGGTACCGTGCGGATTCCTCCACGGCGGGGTGTTCGACGGCGCTGACCAGCACACGGTCCAGGCAAGGGTCCGCTGCCTGCCGGGCCAGGGCAATGCCTTTGACGGCCAGGTTGTCCGCTTCCGTGCCGCCGGAGGTGAAGACCACTTCCCCGGGCCGGCAGCCCAAGGCGGCGGCGACGGACGCACGGGCGTCCGCGAGCGCGGCGGCCGCCGACTCCCCCAGGCTGTGGTGGCTGGACGTGTTGCCGAACTCTCCGCTCAAGTAGGGCCACATGGCGTCGAGCACTTCGCGCCGCACGGGCGTCGTGGCGGCGGCGTCGAGGAAGATCACGGCCTACTCCACGCTGAGTTCGACGTCCAGGCCGAGGTCCAGGGCGGCCACGGTGTGTGTGAGGGCTCCGATGGAGATCACGTCCACCCCCGTCGCGGCGATGGCGGCCACGGTGGCCCGGTTGACGTTGCCGCTGGCCTCCACGCGTGCCCGTCCCGCCACCAGGGCAACCCCGGCTTTCAGTTCCTCCACCGTGAAGTTGTCCAGCATGATGGTGTCCACGCCCGCGGCAAGCACCGGTTCGATCTGGTCCATCCGGTCCACCTCCACTTCGAAGTGCGTGGTGTGCCCCAGCTGGGCCTTGGCGGCAGCGAGCAGTTCAGTGAGCCTGGCGGGGTCCCCGCCGGTCATGACGGCCAAGTGGTTGTCCTTGGCCAGGACCGCGTCGGACAGGCTGTACCGGTGGTTGGCGCCGCCGCCGCACCGGACGGCGAAGCGGTCCAGAATGCGCAGGCCGGGGGTGGTTTTGCGCGTATCCGTGATCCGGGCATTGGTCCCTTCGGCCAGGCGGACGAACTCCGCGGTGCGGGTGGCGATGGCGGACATACGCTGCACCAGGTTCAGTGCGACCCGTTCCGCGAGGAGGACCGGGCGCGCGGGGCCGCTGACCCGGGCGAGGTGCGTGCCGGCGTCGAACGTTTCACCGTCCGCGACGAGCAGGTCGACGCTGATAGCCGGGTCCACCAGCAGCATGGCGTCGCGGAAGACGGTGGCGCCGCTGAAGACGCCGGGCACCCGGGCGTTGAGCACAGCGGTGGCCCGGGCCGAGGCAGGGATCAGCAGCTGGGATGTAATGTCCCCGGCGGGGGCGTCTTCGGCGAACGCCCGTTCCAGGATCTCCCGCACCGCGGCGGCTGGCAGGGCCAGATCAAGCCCACGGACACGGACGCTGGTTTCAGTCATGGAAAAGGCTCACTTTCGGGCGGAAGACGGGGGTTTCTTCTGGATCGTCGCTGCGGTAATGGGCGCCGAGGGAATCGGGGCGGCGCAGCGCGTCGGCAACCAGCAGCTGCGCCGCCAGCAGCAGGTTCCGGTCCTCGTGCGCAGCAGCATCACCGGAAGCCACCGGTTCAGCATCCACCGCGTCAGGACGGACGACGGCGGCCCACCCCTCGAGCACCAAAGCCGCCTCCCGCAACAGCGTCCCAGTGCGCAATACCCCGGCATGCGAAGTCATCAACCGCCGAAGGGCTTCCCGTGAGAACGGGGTGGGTCGCGCGGTGGCGGACTGGATAGGTTCGGGAACAGGATGGACGTCGCGCCTGACGGACCAGGGCTGTGTCACCTCGGATCCCGATGGCAGCTCCCGAGGTCCCGACAGCGCCGTTGTCGCGTGAGCGTCCACACCGGCCGCCGAGCTTGCGAGGCGTTCGCCGGTGCGAGGCGGGAGCGCAGGCGCCGAGGGACCTGCGGAGCTGCCCGCCAGGAAGTCTTCAACAGCGCGACGGCCGAAGACGAGCCCTTCGAGGAGCGAGTTGCTGGCCAGCCGGTTGGCGCCATGGACGCCGGTGCGGGCCACCTCGCCGGCGGCGTAGAGGCCGGGTACGGAGGTCCGGGCGGAGAGATCGGTGGCGACTCCCCCCATCCAGTAGTGGGCGGCCGGCGCGACGGGCACGGGTTCCCTGGTCCAGTCGATGCCGGCGTCCAGGGTTTTTTGGGTCAGCGTGGGGAACCGCCAGGCAAGGTACCCGGCACCCCGTTCCTGTTCGATGACCCGCGCGTCCAGGTACACATGCCCGTTGGGGTCGCCGACCTTGGCCAGGTGCAGGGCGATGCTGCGGGAGACGACGTCGCGCGGCGCCAGTTCGGCGTCCGGATGGTAGGCGCGCATGAAGCGGCGTCCGCCGGCGTCCAGGAGGATCGCGCCGTCGCCGCGGACGGCTTCGGAGATGAGCAGCGGTCCGTCCTGGGCAGCGCCCGGTGTCGCAGCCGTGGTCCGGACCAGGCAGGTGGGGTGGAACTGGAAGAACTCCAGGTCGGCCACCTCGGCGCCCGCACGGACGGCGAGCGCCAGCCCGTCGGCCGTAGCTACGGCGGGGTTGGTGGTCTGGGCAAACAGTTGCCCTGCCCCGCCGGTGGCGAGCAGCACGGCGCTGCCTGCAAGGGTGCAGGTGCGGCCTTCGCGCAGGTATTGGACGCCGGTGACCCGTCCGCCGTCCCGGATAAGTGCTGTGACGTGGGCGCCGGCGATGATGCTGATACTCCCCCGGGCCTGCCGGTCCAGGACGGCGCGGACCAGGGCGTGCGAAACCCGGGCGCCCGTTGCGTCCCCTCCCGCGTGGAGGATCCGCGGGGCACTGTGGGCGGCTTCGAGGCCCAGGGCGGGACCGCCGTCGGGCTCTGCGTCAAAGAGCACGCCAAAGCGGTGCAGCCCCGCGATGTCCCGGCGCGCTTCCGTACACATGGCCCGCACGGCCGCCTCGTTGCAATGGCCGGCACCGGCAGCCAGGGTGTCGGCGATGTGCGCGGCCGCCGTGTCACCCGGGGCAGGGTCGTCAAGCACCGCGGAGATGCCGCCCTGGGCGTACCACGTGTTGCTTTCGCCGAGGCCGCCCTTGGTCACAAGGACTGCCGGGACGCCGGCTTCCCCGGCGAGCAGCGCGGCGTACAGTCCGGCAATGCCGCTGCCGACGACGATCAGCCGGCGCTGCGTGCTGCCTCCATGGTGCCCGGCCGGGTCAGTGGTAGGAAAGGTGGACATGACTGGACGCCTTAGCCCTGGGGCCGTGCGGCCAGCATGCGCTCCAGTGCGGTGCGGGCGTTTGCCTGCACCGAGGAATCCACCGTGATTTGGTTGACCACCCGGCCGGCCACGAGCTCCTCCAGCACCCAGGCGAGGTAGCCGGGGTGGATCCGGTACATCGTGGAGCAGGGGCAGATCACCGGATCAAGGCAGAAGATGGTGTGCTGCGGGTTCTCGGCGGCCAGTCGGTTCACCATGTTGATTTCAGTGCCGATGGCAAAGGTGGTGGGTTCCGTGGCGGCCGCGATGGCCTTCTTGATGAAGTCCGTGGAACCGGCCGAATCCGCGGCGTCCACCACGTCCATGGGGCACTCGGGATGGACGATGACCTGGACGCCCGGGAAGTCCGCCCGGGCCTTCTCGATCTGCGCGACATTGAAACGCTTGTGAACGGAGCAGAACCCGTGCCACAGGATAACCCGCGAGTCCACCAGGTCCTGTTCGGTGTTCCCGCCCAGATTCTTGCGCGGGTTCCACATGGGCATCTGCTCCAGCGGGACACCCAACGCCTTCGCGGTGTTGCGGCCCAGGTGCTGGTCAGGGAAGAACAGCACCCGCTGGGCACGCTCAAACGCCCACTCCAGCACCGTTGCGGCATTCGAGGAGGTGCAGACGATCCCGCCGCGCTCGCCGCAGAAAGCCTTCAGGGCTGCGGAGGAGTTCATGTAGGTGACGGGAAGGACCGGGACCCGGCCGTCGGCGTCGGGCTCTGTTCCGAAGATCTCCTCGAGTTGTTCCCAGCATTCGGCCACGGAGTCGGCGTCCGCCATGTCCGCCATGGAGCAGCCGGCCGCGAGGTTGGGCAGGATCACTGCCTGTTCGGGCGACGAGAGGATGTCCGCGGTCTCGGCCATGAAGTGGACTCCGCAGAAGACGATCGCCTCGGCGTCGGGCCGGGTCAGCGCCGCGTTGGCCAGCTGGAAGGAATCACCCACGAAGTCCGCGTACTGCACCACTTCGTCGCGCTGGTAGAAGTGGCCCAGAATGACGGCCCGGTCCCCCAGCGTCTCTTTGGCGGCCAGGATCCGGGCGGCCAGTTCTTCGTCGCTGGCCTTCTTGTATTCCTCGGGAAGCTGGCCCTGGCGAGGCGTGCTGGCGGGTGCGGTGTCTCGGCTGGAAGCGCCCGGACCGTACGCGGGTGCGCCTGCCAGCGCCTCGGCAAGGTCGAAGTCCCAGGGCCCCTTGGCGAGGGCGGGGCTGCAGGTGCCGGCGGCGGCCGTGGCGCTGTTGGCGGCCTGCTCGCGCGTGATCAGCTGGATGGCAGTGTTGACGCTGCTCATGGTGTGCTCCTGTTGTCTGGATCCAGGCCGGGCCGGCCGGTGTAGCGGTAAAGGCGGGGCGGGCGGTGTTTGCCGCCCTGGAGGTATTCGCCGGTTTCCTCGATCTCCGGGGCAGCCTTGAGCTGCCGGCGGAAGTTTGCGGGATCCAGCCTGCGGTCGAGGACCGCTTCATAGACCTCGCGGACCTGGGCCAGCGTGAAGTACTCGCCCAGCAGGTGGTAGGCAACCGACCCGTAGGCCAGCTTGTTCCGCAGGCGCCAGAGCGCGTAGTCCACGATGGTGTTGTGGTCGAATGCCAGCTCGCCCGGGCGGTCGGCACGGAACCAGCGGACGTTCTCCGATTCGTCCGCCAGGGCCGCCTCGGTGGGCTGGACCAGGGCCCAGTACACGATGGACACCACCCGTTGGGACGGCGAGCGGTGCAGGCCGCCGAAAGCATAGAGCTGCTCCAGGTAGGTGGGGGCAAGACCGGTGGTTTCCCGCAGGTTGCGGGAGGCCGCATCCTGCAGGGACTCATCGTGGCTGAGCGGTCCGCCCGGCAGTGCCCACATCCCCTTGTACGGTTCCCGGATCCGGCGGACCAGCGGCAGCCAGAGCGTCGGGCGTCCGGAGGTGGCACTGGGACGCAGGGCGAAGATCACCGTGGAGATGGCCAGGGCGGGCGGCGCGGTGCGGCGCTCCGACACGTTCGCAGCACTGTTGAACACGATTCACCGCCCTCGGCCTGTCCGGGGACCTGCCCCAGCGGCAGTCCTAGTTATGGTCATGTTGACCAAAACTAATTCTACGGCTGCAGCCCCGGATGCGGAAATGTTTCGGCGGGCCGCCGGGCGGCTACGTCGCGGCGGCCTCGAGCAGGTTCAGCGTCCGGCCCTGGAAGTGCGTATTGAGGACGATGACCGAAGAGGCCCGCTGCACCATTTTCGTGGCGATCATGGCGTCCAGGACCCGCTGCAGGTCCGGGTTGGAGCGGGCCGCCACGCGGGCCATCAGGTCAGAACTGCCGGAGACAGTATGCACCTCGATGATTTCGGGAATGGCGGCGAGCGCCTCCGCTACAGTGTCGTGCCCGGCATCCTGGTTAATGGTGAGCGAACAGAAGGCCACCACCGGAAATCCAAAACTGGCCGGATCGGGCTGCGGCACCCACGAGCTGATAACGCCCGTCTCCGCCATCCGGTCCAGCCGCGACTGGACCGTTGCCCGGGCTACACCCAGGGTCCTCGACGCTTCCAGGACGGAAGCCCGCGGCTGCTCCGTGAAGAATCGGACAATCCTGGCATCCAGCGCATCAACCATGGGGCAAACTCCTTGCACAACGCCGGCAGGGGTCCGCAACTTGCATGGAATTCCCGCCATCTTCCGAACAACTTGCTTCCATGGTTGCACGCCCTTCATTCTCCGGAGCCGCCAGGCAGGCGGTAAATTCGAATGGGCCCACAACGCGCCCCACCCATTAACCCCAAGAAGGTCACCCCTGCTCATGACAACGAAGTCCCTTCCCGCACGGCCGGCGGCCGCCGCGGGCCACAGCATGAAATCCCGCCAGCTCACCATGATGGGGCTGGGCAGCGCCATCGGCGCGGGCCTCTTCCTCGGCTCCGGCGCGGGCGTCCAGGCGGCAGGCCCGGCCGTCCTGATCTCCTACCTGGTGGCCGGCACCCTCATCATCCTGGTGATGTGGGCGCTCGGTGAAATGGCTGCGGCCAACCCGAACAGCGGCGCATTCTCCGTCTACGCAGAGCGCGCCATGGGCCGGACTGCCGGGGCGACGATCGGCTGGCTCTGGTGGTTCCAGCTGGTGGTGGTCATCGCAGCCGAAGCGCTCGGCGCGGCAGGGCTCCTGTTTTCGATTTGGCCCGTAGTTCCGGTATGGGCACTGGCGCTCGTCTTTATGGTGGTCTTTACCGCCATAAACCTCGCTGGTGTCCGCAACTTCGGCGAGTTCGAGTTTTGGTTCGCCATCCTGAAGGTGGCCGCCATCGTGATGTTCCTGGTCATCGGCGCAGCCCTGCTGCTCGGCCTCTTGCCCGACGTGAAGTCTCCAGGGCTGAGCAACTTCACCACCGACTTTGCCCCCCATGGACTGGCGGGCATTGCGTCCGCCCTGTTCGTGGTCATCTTCGCCTTCGGCGGCACGGAAATCGTCTCCGTGGCCGCAGCTGAAACCGAGAATCCACGGCACAGCGTGACCAAGGCCATCCGCACGGTCCTCTGGCGGATCCTGGTCTTCTACATCGGCTCCGTCTTCGTGATCGCCGCCGTCCTGCCCGCCTCGTCGGAGGGCCTGGCGTCCCCGTTCGCGGGCGTGCTGGATGTTGCCCGCATCCCCGGCGCCGGGACGGCGATCACCCTGGTGGCCGTCGTCGCCCTTCTCTCCGCCCTGAACGCAAACCTGTACGGCGCCTCCCGGATGGTGTACTCACTTGCGGAGCGCGCCGAGGCTCCCCGGTTCCTGACCCGCCTCAGCGGTGCGCATGTGCCCATGCTTGCCGTTGCCGTTTCGGTGGCATTCGGCTTCGCGGCCACCGTACTGGAACTCCTGTTCCCCGAGCGCATCCTGCCCGCGCTGTTCCAACTGGTGGGCTCCACCTGCCTGGTGGTCTGGGGCACCGCCCTGGTTTCCCAGCTGATCCTGCGCCGCCGCGCGGACCGTGACGGCCTCGACCTGCCCCTGCGCATGAAGGCCTTCCCGGCCCTGACCATCCTCGGGCTGGTCCTGCTGGCCTTGATCTTCGCGGTGGGCTTCAGCGCGGAGGCCAGCCGCGTCCAGCTGTTCAGCACTTTTGCCCTGATCGCCGGCATTGCCGTCGCCTGCAAAATCGCCGCCAGGGTCAGCGGCCGGTCCCGCCAGCCGGTGGACGCCCGAAACTAAGTATCGCCAAGTGGCGTTTTGAACCCTCAAAACGCCACTTGGTGCTACCCAGTTGGGCCGGCAGGTAGAGTGTTGCGTACCTTCGGGGAACCAGGTGGGCACGGTGCCGAAGGATGAAGCCCCCAAGCGCCGGGTCCGCCTGAGCGCCGTACTTGATGAGGACTAAGACCATGAGCGGCAGGCACACCGGACCCCAGCAGGCGCACACCGTGGAGGGCACCGACCCCCAGATGTACGCGGAGGTCCATGAGCCTGACACCGATGCCGGGCTCCGGCCGGTCCTGCTGGTGCACGGCTTTTCCTCCTCCAGCAAGCTGAACTGGGTGGACACCGGCTGGCTCCCCGCGCTGCTCGAGGCCGGGCGCAGGGTGATCATGGTCGACCTGCCCGGCCATGGCCGCAGCGGCGCACCGGAGGACCGGGACTCTTACTCCCCCAGCAGGATCCGCGCGGACCTCCTGCAGGCAGCGTTCGACGCCGGCGTGCGGCCGGTGCAGGACGGCGACCCTTCCAGCGGGCTGGACGTAGTGGGTTATTCCCTGGGCGCCAGACTCGCCTGGGAGTTCGGGGCGACGCAGCCCGAAATCGTGCACCGCCTGGTCCTGGGCGGACCCAACATCACCGATCCGCTGGCTGCGTTCGACCTCGTGGCCGCGCAGCGGTACCTGGCGGACGGAACGCCGATTGCGGACGAGTCAACGGCGCGGCTGCTGAAAATGGCCCTGCTGCTGCCCAGCAACAACATCTTCGCGCTCCTGACCCTCGTCGAAGCCATCAAGGACGAACCCTACGATCCCACCGAGGCAGTGCCGCACGTGCCGATGCTGCTGGTCGCCGGAGACCAGGATGAACGGGTGGACAGTCTTCCGAAACTCGCGGAACTGGCCCGTGGCGCCGGCTCCATGGCGGAGGTGCTGACCCTTTCCGGACGCAACCACACCAACGCCGTCACCAGCCGGGCTTTCAAGCAGGCCGCCGTTTCGTTCCTGGCGGTGTAGCCCGCGGTCCCTCCGGATGACCGGGGGCCCGGGACGAGTGCCGGCGGTACCCTGAAGAAAGACACAGGGAGGACACATGCGCAGGCGATTCAAGGACCGCACCGACGCAGGCATTCGCCTGGCTGAGCTGCTGGCCGGCTACCGGGACCGGCCGGACACGCTGGTCTTCGGCCTGGCCCGCGGCGGTCTTCCGGTGGCAGCCGCGGTCGCGGAGGAACTGCATTTGCCGCTGGGCACCGTGCTGGTCCGCAAGCTCGGCATCCCCGGCCATGAAGAGACTGCCTTCGGCGCCCTCGCCTGGGCCAACGGCCGCATCGTGCGCCTTTTGAACACATCCCTGGTGCGGCGCATCCTCGAAGAGGGGGCCCGGCAGGAACTGCTGGACGCGGTGGAGGAACGGGAACGCGCGGAACTGCTCCGGCGCGTGGACCTCTACCCTGGGACGGAGCATGCCGTCGCTGGCAAAACCGTGCTCCTGGTGGACGACGGCCTGGCCACCGGGGCCACGATGCGGGCCGCCCTCGAGGCCGTCCGGGGCGGAGGCGCCGCTGCCGTGGTTGCCGCCGCACCGGTGGCATCGGTCGAAGCGGTCGCCTCAGTGGAGGAAGCCTCCGATGCGGTCCTGTGCCCGCACCTGCCGGGAAAGTTCGGTGCGGTGGGCAGCTTTTACGACCGGTTTGAGCAGCTAACAGACGACGACGCAATCAGCTTCCTCAGGCACTAGCGGTCCCCGGCCCGTTCCCGTCCATAGTCGCAGCCCTGCGCCGGGCTTGCAGCACGCCGGGCTCCGGATTGGCGGGGGCAGCGAGACGGGTCCGGACCGCGATGGTCCGGACCCGCCGTCGAGCGTTATCGGGGTGGAGCTCCTGCCCTGGCGGGCCGGATGCTAGTGGTGGCTGCTGACGCCGAGGGGGTTGCCCTTGGTCTCCTTGGCCAGCACCACGCCGATGGCCGAAATGACGCACAGCACCATGATGTAGATGCCGATGGAGCCGGCCCACTTGGTGCTCTGCAGCAGCGCTTCGGCGATGGTCGCCGCAAATGCGCCGCCCAGGATCGCGCCGAAGGCGTAGCCGATGGAGATGCCCGAGTACCGCACGTGGGCGGGGAACATCTCCGCATACATCGCGGACATCGGGCCGTAGGACAGTCCCAGGCCGATGGTGAGGACGAACAGCGCCACGCCGTACAGCCAGATGTTTTTGGTATCGATCAGCGCGAACATCGGCAGCATCCAGGCGAAGACGATCGCGTAGCCGGTAAGGAAGGTCTTGACGCGGCCGATCCGGTCCGAGAGCCAACCGCCCGCGAGGGTGAAGATCAGCCAGCCGAAGGAGGCCAGGGTGGTGGCGAGCAGGACTTCGGGCACCGGCATCTTCAGGGTCCGGGTGGCGTAGGCGATGAAGAATGCAATCAGGAGGTAGCCCGCGGCGTTGTTGGCGATGAAGATCATGGTCGAATACAGGACCGGCAGCTTGTGGCTGCGGAGCAGCTCACCCAGGGGCGCCTTGCTTTCGGCCTTGCGTGCAGCCATTTCCTTGAATACCGGGCTCTCTGCCACGGCGCGGCGGATCAGGTAGCCCACCACAATAAGGACGATGGAGAGCAGGAACGGCACCCGCCAGCCCCAGGACGCGAAGTCTTCCTTGGACATGCTGGTGTTCAGGAAGTAGAGGAGGCCGGTGGCGAGGATCATGCCGACCGGGACACCGATCTGCGGGTAGGCGCCGAACAGGCCACGCTTGTGCAGGGGCGCGTGTTCCACGGCCATCAGTGCCGCACCGCCCCATTCGCCGCCGGCGGAGAAGCCCTGCACGATGCGCAGCAGGATCAGGAGGATCGGAGCCCAGGCACCGATCTGCGCGTAAGTGGGAAGCATGCCGATCAGGGCGGTGGCAGCACCCATCATCACCAGGGTGAAAACGAGCATGGCCTTGCGTCCCAGCCGGTCACCAAGGTGGCCGGCAATGACCGCGCCGAGGGGGCGGAACAGGAAGCTGATGCCGATCAGGGCAAAGGAGAGGATCTGGGCCAGGCCGGGGTTGGACTCGTTCAACGGCGCCAGGAACAGGGGCGACAGCAGCGTAGCCGTCAGCTGGGCAAAGATGAAGAAGTCATACCACTCGATGGTGGTGCCGACGAGGGTGCCTGCGAGGACTTTGCGCTCCTCCCGCCGGCTGCTGGGGCCAGCGGGTGTGTCCACCGCGGAAGGTGAGGTCATTGAAACTCCATTGTTTATTGGCGGCTGCGCCACCGGGTCGCCTTCATGATTACCGACAGAACGGTCAGTTAGTTAGTAGGGTACTACGAAATTGTGAGACACGACACGATTTCCCAAAGATTCAGGCTTTCGCGTCCTCAGTTCTATAATTGAACTGGTAATTCGCAGTGAGAACACTACGGGTGGGTTCCCCGTTACACGAGGGCCTTCCGGCCCGTGGCACACCTAGGATGGAGCGCATGAACGTTCCCGGATCGGCTGTGGCCGGCGCCTCACCTGCCCAGGCTTCCCCCTCCCAGACGCTGTCACGGGGAATACGGGCGCTCGAGATCCTGGCCGCCTCCTCCGGCCCCCTGACCATCGCCGAACTGGCAGACGCCATGGGGGTGCACCGTTCCGTTGCGTACCGGATCCTGCGCACCCTGGAGGACCACTCGCTGCTGGTGAGGGACGACGCCGGCCGGGTCCAGCCGGGCCCCGGACTCGCCGTCCTGGCCCGGGGCGTCTCCCGCAACCTGCAGTCCGCGGCGCTGCCCGAACTGACCCAACTGGCCAACGGCCTCGACATGACCGCGTTCATCGCGGTGTGGGACCACCACGACTGCATCACGCTCGTGACCGTTGAACCGCGGCATTCCGGCGCCACCGTGGCCCAGCACCCCGGAACCCGGCACCCCATCAATGCCGGAGCGCCGGGCATTGCCATCCAGTCCGCGCTGACCGAGGCGGAATGGGAGCGTCTGGGCACCGGCGTAGGTTACCGGGCAGAGGCGGCGGAGGCGCGCCGCAAGGGTTTCTCGGCGAGCCATGATGAAGTGATCGCCGGGGTATCCTCGCTGGCTGCGCCCGTCCGGGTCCCGGGCGGACGTCCCGCCGCTCTGGCCGTCGTCTATATCAGCTCCCCGCACGACCCCGAAACAGTGGTGGGACCGGCGCTGGCGGAGAGCGCCGCCAGAATCGAGCAACAGCTCGCCTAGGTGCAGTGCTCACCTAGGTGCAGTGACCTACGCTGCGGCTTCCAGAGCCTCGGAAATCTGCAGGGTGGACCCGTTCCGGCCTTTCAGCACCTGCAGTTGGGTGCCGATCCGCTGCTTCATTTCGGCGACATGGCTTACCAGGCCCACCACGCGGCCGCCGTCACGGAGCCCCTCGAGGGCATCCATGACCTGCTCCAGCGACTGCTCATCCAGGCTCCCGAAACCCTCGTCCACGAAGAGCGTTTCGATTTCAACGCCGCCTGCCTCCTGCTGGACCACGTCCGCCAGCCCAAGGGCAAGCGCGAGCGAGGCCATGAAGGACTCTCCGCCCGAGAGGGTGGAGGTGTCCCGGCGGTGGCCGGTCCACTGGTCAACCACTTCAAGGCCCAGCCCGGATTTGGCGCCACGGGCTGCCCGGGCGTCCGTATGCTGCAGCAGGTAGCGTCCGTCGCTCATGGCCACCAGGCGCTCGGAGGCTGCCACGGCCACCTGCTCAAGCCGGGCGGCCAGGACGTAGCTGTTCAGGCTCATCCGGTAGGTGTTCTCGCCGCGGCCGGACGCGGCTTCAGCAAGGCCCGCCAGCATCTGCGCCCGCTCGGCGGGGCCGCGCGAGGCCCCCGCCGCCTCGTGGTATTCAGCCGCTATGCCCTGCAGCGAAGTAAGGCACCGGGCCGCCACTCCCGCCGCAACCTCGGCCTCCCGCGCCGCGCGGCCAGCCTCCGCGGCTTCTGCGCGCAACAGGTCCAGTCGCTGCGGATCAGATTCGAAGCCGGCGGCCTGTTCTTCCAACGCCCGGACGATGTCCTCGGACTCGAAGAGCTCGGCGACCCGGGCGGCCTCGTCCTGCGCGGCGCGCACGGCCTCCTGGAGGGCCGACGCTGCAGCAGTGTCCAGCAATTGCGCGCGGGCTTCCGCCGCCGAGCTGAAGCCTGCGTCGGGCAGGGCGAGCTCAAACTGGCCGACGGTTTCCCGCTCCCGCTCCTGGGCCGCTGCCAGGACTGCGTGCGCTTCCACGGCCTTGTCGAGGACGGCCACGGCCTTGCCCAGTGACCGCAGCCGGCGTGCCAGCGTCGGTTGACCGGCGCGCAGTTCGGCCAGCGCCTGGTCGAGGGCCTCCTCCTGCGCCGCCAGGTCCTTGGCGGCCGACACGGCGGCGGCAAGCTCTTTGTCTGTTTCCTGGTGTGACTCGGCCGCAGCGTCAAGGTCTTCTTTGAGGACGCTCAGGCGGAAGCGCAGGGTTTCAAGTTCTTCTGCGGCGCGCGCGGCATCGCCTGCCGCACGGACCGCTTCCGCGCAGGCCTTTGCTGCGTCTTCCTCTGCGGTGCCGCCTCCCTGGCCGGCGAGCACGGCCACCAGTTGCTCCGCTTCAGCCAGGCTGCGGGCTGCCTCGGAGAGTGCCGCGTCTGCGTCCTCGTAGACCAGCCGGGCATCTTCCTCCTGCTGTGCCAGGCCAGGACCTGCCGTACCCCCTGTGGCCGGGTCCGGATGCTTGGCATTGCCGCAGACGGGGCAGGGGGCTCCGTCTGCCAGGCCGGCCGCGAGCTCGGCCGCGGCATTGGCGAGCCGTTCTTCCCGTAGGTCCAGCCAGGCTTGCTTGGCTTCAAGCTGGCGGCTGCGGGACTCGTGCCAGCGGCCAGTGGCAGCGTCCCTTGCGACGGCAGCCAGCCGGTGCTGCCGAACCACGTCCAGGAGCTCCCTGGCATTCTCGGCGTCCTTGGCCAGCAGCGGAGCCGCTGCCGCCCGGCGTTCCAGGGGTTCCAGTTCCTCGAGCAGGCGGGATTGTTCGCCCTGCAGGTTCGCCGAGGTCCTGCTGACAGCAGCCAGGGCCGCCGCCAGCTTTTCCTGTTCCTTGACCAGCCCGGTCTTCCTTGCCCGGAGCGACTGGAGCCGCTCCTCGTCCGGGAGCCGCGCTTCCACCACTGCCTGCAGGGAACGCAGCCGGCCGAGTTCAGCCGCCGCGTTCGCCGGCAGGGCCTCCGCTTCCCTCAGTTCCAGACCAGTCAGTTCCGCTTCTTCCGCTGCAGAAACCCGCAGCAGGGTGAGGGAGGAGCCTGCTGCACCGGCGGCGGCGCGCACCTTTGCGGCGGCGGCATCGACGTTGTGAAGGTGGCCGGCCAGCACTTCTGCCTGGCGGTGCCGCGCAAGCCGGAGAACGTTGCCCTCGAGCTCCTGCCCACCTGCCTCAACCGCAGCCCTGCGGACAGACGCGGCGTCGAGCCGCCGCCTGCGTTCGGTCCGGGCTTCCTCGGCCTCGGCTGCCGCTGCCCGCTGCCTGCTGGCCCTCTCCGCCTCGCCGGCTGCGTCCTTCAGCGCCGCAAGGCGGGCCACGGCCGCCTCCTGCAGCCCGGCAATCCGGGCCTCGGCAGCCGTGTCCGGCTGATCATCCGACGGGAGGCCCAGGGCTGCAGCTTCCGATTCGGCCCGGGCCGCCAGGATTTCAAGCTGGCCGGAGATTGCGGCAACTTCCTGGCGCGCCAACTGCGCCTGGCGGGCCAGGTCCTGCTCCACAGCTTCGAACCGCTCGGTCCCAAAAAGCTTCTGTAACAGCTCCAGCCGGTCCGTGGCCTTGGACCGCAGGAAGGCGGCAAAGTCCCCCTGCGGGAGCATAACCACGCGGGTGAACTGTTCCCTGTCCATGCCCAGCACGGCCATGATCTCTGCAGCGGCCTCATCATTGCGGGCCGACAGCTCCTTCCAGTCCGTCCCAACCCGCTCCCGAAGAAGCGTCTTGGCCTGCTGCGTGGCAAAACCGTTGCGCCCGCGCGCACTGGGCTTATCCCAGGCCGGCGATCGCGTCACTTCGAACCGCCGCCCCTGGGCCGAGAAGACGCAGGTCACCGCCGGTTCCCGCGACGGATCGGCGTGATCACTGCGGAGCCGCTTTCCCTCCTGCCGGGCGCCGGGCACCGAACCGTAGAGCGCGAAGCAGATGGCGTCCAGGACGCTGGTCTTCCCGGCACCGGTGGGACCGTTCAGGAGGAAGAGCCCGTGGGCGCTGAGCCGGTCGAAGTCGATATCCTCGGTGCCGGCAAACGGGCCGAAGCCGGAAATCCGCAGGGAATGGATCCTCACCGCGACACCTCCTGGAGACGAACGTTTTCAAGGGCAGCGGCGAGGGCAGCCTGCTCCGCTTCATCGGCTTCCCGGCCGCGTACGTGTGACAGGAAACCGCAACACACCGCGAGGTCATCCGGAGCGTCGGCGAGCCGGCTGCTGTAGGTGGCGGACGTGCCGGATGGGCCGCCCTCAGGGTCGAAGCCGAGCACCAGGGTGTCGGGGAAACGGGCCCGCAGGCGGTCCATGGCGCGGACGGGACGCTGCGCATCAGTCAGGGTAACCTGGCAGTATGCGGCTTCGGCCCACCCGAATTCCTTGGACGCCAGGAGGTCTTCGAGCCTGCCGCGCAGCACGGCCAGGGCCCGGGGCGCCGTCCAGGTCACCTCCTTGACCCCCTCCAGCCCGTCCGGTCCGATGTCCACCAGCCACGCACCCTTGCGGTGGTTTGCTTCCGAAAATGAGTAGGCCAAGGGGGACCCCGAATACCGCACCGAATTTGAGAGTTCCTGCCGGCCGTGCAGGTGGCCGAGTGCGGTATAGGTGAAGGCGTCAAAGAGGTCCAGCGGCACTGCCCCCACGCCGCCGATGCTCAGGTCCCGTTCGCTGTCGGAACTGATGCCTCCGCTGGCGAAGGTATGGGCCAGGACCACCGAATGCACCGGCGATTCCTCGGAGCGGCGTTGGATGTCCGTCCGGACCAGCTCGGCAGCAGCGCGGGTCACCTCGAAATGGCTGGCGGTCTCCACCCCCAGCTGGTCCGCCACGAGCCGGGGTTCCAGCCATGGGATGCCATAGACGGCCAGGACAGCGCTGCCTGCCCCTGCACCGGGTTCCAGCGGGAGCACCAGGGGCTCGGCAAGTCCTTCGAGCCTGGTGCGAAGGTGCACGCCCCCGCGTTCCAGCAGCCGGGAGGCAAACCCCAGCCTGATGGCCGAATCATGGTTTCCGCTGGTGAGCACCACCTGTGCGCCGGCAGATGTCAGCCGTACCAGCGCGTCATCAAGCAGGCGGACCACATCCACGCCGGGGAGCGCCCGGTCGTAGACATCCCCGGCGATCAGGACCACGTCCACCCCGTGGCGCGTAACGGCGTCCACCAGCTGGTCAACGAAGTCCCGCTGGGCATCGAGCATGCCGACTCCGTGGAAGGACCGGCCCAGGTGCCAGTCGGAAGTGTGAAGTAACCGCATATTCCTACGCTATCGGCTGGCACTGACAGAACGTGGCGGACGGTGGGCGGGCCTCTACGGGAGGCGCGCTGCCGGCAGGTCCGCAGGCGCTGCCGGTTCGTCCTCGGGCACTGACGCCAACGGGGAAGGCAAAGCACGGAAGACCAGGCCGGCGATGGCAGCACCCGCCAGCGGAGCCAGGACGAAAACCCACAGCTGCTCCATGGCCCAGGCAGAGCTGAACACGGCTGAGGCTGCGGCGCGGGCGGGGTTGAACGGCAGGTTCCCAATGGCCTGGCCCAGCTGGAGCAGGACGGCAAAGCTCAGGCCCACCGCGAGCGCCGCCGCCGCTGTGTTCGAGTTGTCGCGGCCAGCCGCCCCCAGGAACACGGCGACGATCACGGCTGCACCAAGCATCCCCAGCAGGAACGCAGCTGCCAGTGGTGCCTCAATGATGGAGTGCGCACCGTAGCCCGGGCTGACGGTGTCGAACGCTGTCCGGCTGTCCGCGATGCCGGGAAGGGTCCGCAGGACCCCGTACAGCACCAGCGCGCCCGCTACAGCCCCGGCCAGCTGCGCGGCGGCATAGCCAGCCGCCGCCACGGTCCGGATCCGACCGGCCAGCAGGTGCCCCAGCGTAATGGCCGGATTGAAGTGGCCACCGGATACATGCCCGAACGCCAGCATTGCTGCCGTGACGGCCAGGCCTGCAGCCAGCGGGGCGGGCAGCGGGCTGGACTGCGGGATGGTGAACAGCGGTACCCCGACCGCGGCCAGCACCAGGAACAGGGTTCCGAAGGCCTCGGCTGCAAGGCGGGGCGCCAACCCGTACTCGGCGGGCGCCGTTCCGGGCAGCAAGGTGTCGTGGCGGTCGGTGCCGGGCATGCTCATGTGTGACCTCGGGGTAGGTGCGGGAACGGGGCTGCAAAGGGACAACCAGACCATTATTCCAGCCCGGGCCACAGTTTTGGACGCCGGGCAGGACCGGTGCCGGCAAGAGCGCGCCGCCCGGTCCCCGCGCCCGTACGGGCCACGGTAAATTTGGGCCATGAGCAACGTCCCCGTATTTCCTGCCCCAAGTCTGAAATCCCGCATCCACGGCTGCCTGTTGGGCGGTTCGCTGGGCGACGCGCTGGGGTACGCCGTCGAATTCGATTCCATTGCCGGCATCCGGCAGCGGTTCGGCGGGCGGGGGCTGACCGGTTTTGCGCAGCTCCCCGAGGGGGGCGTGTTTTCGGACGATACCCAAATGACCCTCTACACCGTCGACGGGCTCGCAGAAGCGCTGGAATGGGCGAATTCGGGCGTGGGAGCGGACGTGAACGCCTGCCTGTGGCTCTCCTACCTGCGCTGGCTGGCCACCCAGGGCGAGGACGCCGGCCCGTCCGCGCCGGCACCGCAGCCGCGCTGGATCGACGGCCAGGCAGTGCTGCACCACCGCCGGCACCCCGGCAAGGCCTGTATTTCCGGCCTGGCCAGCGGGGAGATGGGCACGTCCGCCCGCCCGGTCAACCCCGGTTCCAAGGGCTGCGGCACCGTAATGCGCTCAGCGCCGTTCGGCCTTGTTCCGCATATAGCGTCCGACGCCGTCTATAAGCTAAGTGCCGACGCCGCCGCCCTGACGCACGGACATCCGTCGGCGCGCCAGAGTGCCGGAACCTTCAGCCTCCTCATCCACCGGCTGGTGTCCGGGGAGGGCCTGAAGGAGGCAGCAGCCGCGGTGGCCGCCTCAGCCCGCGAGTTGCCGGACGTTGCGGCTGAGCTGCCTGAGCGCCTGGCCGCTGCCCTGGACCTGGCGGCCAGGGGCGCTGTCTCCCCCGAGGAACTTAACCAGGCACTCGGGGAGGGTTGGATCGCGGAGGAGGCTCTCGCCGTCGGACTTTACGCCGCATTGGCAACCCTGCCGGGCGGAGGCGCAGGCACTCGGGAGGAGGCCGAAGGGCATTTCCGCGAGGCGCTGGCCGTTGCCGTCAACCACAGCGGGGACAGCGATTCCACGGCCTCGGTTGCCGGCAACATCCTGGGCGCACTGTATGGCGAGGAATGCCTGCCGGAGGAATGGCTGGAGGCCCTGGAGGGCCGTGACGTGGTCCGTGGGATGGCCGCCCGGCTGGTGAAGGTTACGACCGGCGAAGACTGATGTTGTTGCACGCCTCGCAAACGTCCTCGGGGATCAGCCCGCGGCTCTGGAGGAGAGCGAAGGCCCGGCAGCCCAGGCACAATCCGGCGAAGGCTTCCAGGGAGGCTGCCACCATCAGGATTCCCAGCACCGTCCAGGCAGCGGGCTGTGCACCGGCGACGAACAGGGCGAGCGCCAGGGTGGACATCCCCGCACCTATGCCTTGCGCAAAGCGCTTGGGTGGGCCCGGAACCAGCTTGGTCCGGCCCAGCCTGGGCGCGATGACCTTGACGGACAGGAGCGCCAGCGGTGAGATGCGGGGGCCGAACAGGACCCTCAGCCAGAAACCGGCGGCGATCGCCAGGAGGCCCCAGCCCGAACCTGACACGGCTGTAACAAGCGCCAGCAGCACCACGAGGCCGGCCGTAATGCGTGCCGCGTACTCGTTGACGGGATTCGGGAAGGCAAAAAGGGAGCGCATAGAGCAAGGGTAGGGGTCCGCCGGCTAAGCGGAGAAGCTTTGTTGCCTCCTGTGAACGGATGCGCCATTGCCCACCATCTGCAGGAACTCACCCTCGGACAGCACCTCGATGGCCTGGCCCCGGCCGTGGAGTTCCAGGACGCGGCGCGCCTTGCCCGTCAGCCTGCCGGACCGCAGGTCCGTGGCGTCGAAGCCGTCGCCTACCACCAGGACCGTGGTGCGGCCGGTCACCCGGCTTTCCGTGCGCGCCCCCAGCTCCGCGGAACGGAGCTTCGCTTCCGGGCGGGCCATGGCGAGCTGCCCGGTGAACACTACGGTTTGGCCGAAGAGCGGATGGTCCGGTTCGGCGTCCGGGTTGGGCAGCGGGTTCTCCCCCTCCTCCGGCCAGCCCCGGAACAGCCGGGCCGGGGGCGCTCCCCCGGCGGCAGCCTGTGCCATGGCCGCGATGCTGGGCTTGGACAGGACTCCCGTACCAGGATCGAAGGCGGGCTGCCGGGGCATGGCCAGGCCCAACGACAGGAACAGCTCAGCCAAGCTGTTGGCGCCGTTCCGGCGGGCGATATCAACGAGGATGCCTGCACAGGCGCGGGCATCCTCGACGGCGTCGTGGTGGTTCAGCAGCGGCACGCCCGCCTCTTCAGCGGCGAACGGCAGCGAATTGGACACCAGCGAGTAGCAGCGGCGGGACAGTATCACCGTGCACACGTAGTCGTACGCGGGACCGGGCAGCCCGGACACTTCCAGGGCGGACCGGATCACGCCCAGGTCGAAAGCTGCGTTGTGGGCGGCCAGGATGTCGTCGCCAATGAAGGCGCCGATTTCCGGAAACAGGTCCCCGAAGCGCGGCATGCCCGCCACATCCGCAGCAGTGATGCCGTGGATCCGGACGTTGTGGTGCTCGAAATGGTCGTGACGGGCCGGGGGCCGCATCAGCCAGGACGCTTCCTCCACGACCCGGCCGTCCCGCACCTTGGTCAGGCCAACGGAACACGGAGATCCGCGGAAGCCGTTGGCCGTTTCGAAGTCGATCGCCGTAAAGTCCAAACCCACGCGCCCACTTTACCGCCGGTGACCCCACAAACCCGTCAAGTACCCTTGAGGGGTGAACTTTCCTGTGATAAACGACCTCGCCGTGTCCATGCTGGGCGGGGCAGGACCGGTCCAGCCCCAGCTGGCCTCGTTCCTGCCTGACTGGCTGAACCCCCAGGTCTTCCTGGCTGATCCCGCCCTCGCTCCCTGGGTGGTGCTCCTGGTCTGCGGCATCGTCTTCGCCGAGACCGGACTGCTGGTGGGCTTCTTCCTCCCCGGCGATTCCATGCTGTTCACTGCCGGCCTCCTGGTGGCAACGGAGACCATCAAGTTCAATATCTGGCTGTTCGCCCTGCTGATCGTGGTGTCCGCAATCATCGGCAACCAGACCGGCTACCTCATCGGTTCCAAAGCCGGTCCGGCCATCTTCAACAAGCCCAACTCGCGCCTGTTCAAGCGCGAAAACGTGGAAAACGCCCATGCCTTCTTCGAAAAGCACGGCGGCAAGGCGCTGATCCTGGCCCGGTTCGTTCCGATCATCCGCACCTTCGTCCCCGTCATCGTGGGCGTTGCACAGATGAGCCGGAAGAAGTTCTTCCTCTACAACGTCATCGGCGCCCTGCTGTGGGGCGGCGGAGTCACCCTCCTGGGCTATCTCTTGGGCGACCGCATCCCCTGGGTCCGCGACAACCTGGACATCATCTTCATCGCCATCGTCCTCGTCTCCGTGCTGCCCATCGGCGTCGAAGTCCTGCGCGGCATGTCCGCCAGGCGCCAGGCCGAAGCTTACGGAACCGACCCTGTGGACGAGTTCATCGAGGAGCACGCGCCGGAAGAAGAGCACCGCACGCCCCGCAGCACCCAGGGCATCCGGCCGGAGAAATAAGACTCCAGGTCAGGGGCGGTCCAGGGCCTCGACGATGGCCGGCAGCAGGGCACGGAATGCCTTCCCGCGGTGGCTGATCGCGTTCTTCTCCGGAGACGTCAGTTCCGCACAGCTGCGGTCTTCTCCCACGGGCTGCAGGATGGGGTCGTACCCGAAGCCGCCGTCGCCACGCGGTTCGCGCAGCAGGAAGCCCTCGAGCTGGCCGTACTCCACCACCTCGCGCCCCCGCAGGCCGCCGGTGTCGGGGACGGCCAGTGCGGCGGCGCAAACAAAGGCCGCGCCGCGGTGTGCGTCCGGCACATCGCTGAGCTGGGCGAGCAGCAACTGCAGGTTGGCCTCGTCATCGCCGTGGCGGCCTGCCCAGCGCGCCGAGAAGATTCCCGGCGCCCCGCCCAGAACGTCAACAGCCAGGCCGGAATCGTCCGCGATGGCCACCAGCCCGGTGGCCTCCGCCACCGCCCGTGCCTTCAGCAGCGAATTCTCGGCGAACGTCACTCCGCTTTCGACGACGTCGGGGGCACCTGCCGCCGCCGCGTCCACTACCTGGGTGTCGACGTCGAGCCCCGGCACCTGCCCGCGAAGCAGTTCGCGGAGCTCGCGGAGCTTGCCCTGGTTGTGGGTGGCGAGCACCAGCCGCGCGCCCTGGGCGCCCGCGGCGGCTGAGGCGCCTCCGCGTAGTTCTGCACTCACAGGGTGTCAGCCAGGGTTTCGCGCTGGATAGCGGCAAGCTGCGCGGTACCCAGCAGGGCAAGGTCCAGGAGCGCATCGAGTTCCGCGCGGTCGAACGGTGCACCTTCGGCGGTTCCCTGGACCTCCACGAACTTCCCGGAGCCGGTGACCACTACGTTCATGTCCGTCTCGGCCCGGACGTCCTCAACATAGGGCAGGTCCAGCATGGGAACGCCGTCGATGATCCCGACCGAGACGGCCGCGATGGTATCCACCAGCGGCTCTGCGGTGCGCGCAATCAGCTTGTTGTCCCGCGCGAAGCGGATGGCGTCGGCGAGCGCCACGTAGGCGCCGGTGATGGCGGCGGTGCGGGTGCCGCCATCGGCCTGAAGAACGTCGCAGTCCAGGACGATGGTGTTCTCGCCCAGCGCCTTGGTGTCGATGATGGAGCGCAGTGAACGGCCGATCAGGCGGGAAATCTCATGGGTCCGACCGCCGATCTTGCCCTTGACCGACTCACGGTCCGAGCGGGTGTTGGTGGCCCGCGGCAGCATGGCGTATTCCGCGGTGACCCAGCCGCGCCCCTCGCCCTTGAGCCAGCGGGGCACACCGGCGGTGAGGGAAGCCGTGCACAGGACCCGGGTGTTGCCGAACTCGATCAGGGCCGAGCCTTCGGCCTGGTTGGACCAGCCGCGGGTAATGCTGATGGGCCGGAGCTGGTCCGGCGCACGGCCGTCGGCACGCACGATGGGTACTGCAGTTGCTTCAGAAGTCATGCCATTAGCTTATCCACTGCACCGGCGCGGGTTTACGCCCGGCCCAGGAATGCTCACGGACTGCCGGCCCCAATCCAGGCACAGCCTAGATGGAGTAGTGGACTCCGGCCACGGCAACGGCCACGTCCCCGCCGAAGACGGGCCGGGCCTCGGCCATGACCGTGGTGGGTGAGGTCCAGACCGGGATGTGAGTCAGCAGCAGCCGCCGGGCGCCGGCCGCCGCGGCGGCCTCGCCGGCACGCTTTCCGGTCAGGTGCACATCCTTGATGGCGTCGTCGCGGCCCTCTTCGAACGCGGCCTCGCAGAGGAACAGGTCCGCGTCCTTGGCGGCTTCTTCCAGGCCGGGGCAGGAATCCGTGTCGCCGGAGTAGGTCAGGGTCCGGGACACCGGACTGCCGTCCTTGTCGGGTTCCACCACCTCCACGCGCAGGGCGTAAGCCTCCTCCACCGGGTGGTTCACCGCGAAGGGGGTGACGGTGAACGGGCCCACGGTCACAGGCTCGCGCTCGGCCCAGTTGGTGAAGTCGAATTCCTCATGCATGCCCGGGTCCAGGTCAAGGCCATAGGCGGTGGCCATCCTGTCCGCCGTCGCTGCCGGTCCCCATACCGGGATCCGGTCCCGGCCCCAGCCGCCCGGTTTCCAGCGGACCGCCACGTGCAGGCCGCAGAGGTCCATGCAGTGGTCGGGGTGCAGGTGGGTCAGGAAAATGGCGTCGATGTCCTCCAGGTCCGTGTAGCGCTGGATCGCCCCGAGCGCTCCGCTGCCCAGGTCCATGACGACTTTCCACGTCCGCTGGCCGTCCGTGGCGGTAAGCAGGTAGCAGGAGGCCGGCGAACCGGGACCGGGAAATGACCCGGTGCAGCCCACGATGGTCAGCTTCACAGCTCCGGTCCTCCCACGAAGTTGGAGATGCGCGGACGCGTCCGGGAGTTCCGGGCGGCGGCGATCATCTCAGGCGTGATGCGCGCAAGGCTGCCCGTAGGGTACTGCGCGGCGACGTGGTCGACATGCCGCACGGAAAGGACCTCCGGGCCGAGGAACCGGCGGGCCAGGGTTTCAAACTGGCGGGCGTCCCCGGTGGCCACGAAGTGGTGTTCCGGCGGCGCCGCGGCGGCCCGCTGCAGCCCGTGCGTGGCCAGGGCGCGGTAGACGTCCTTGGCGGTTTCCTCGGCACTGGAGACGAGGGTGACCTCGGAGCCCATGACGTAGGAGATGACGCCGGTGAGGAGCGGATAGTGCGTGCAGCCGAGAACCACAGTGTCCACCTCCGCGGCCTTCAGCGGCGCCAGGTATTCCTCAGCGACGGCAAGCAGTTCGGCGCCGGTGGTGATTCCCGCTTCGACGTATTCCACGAAGGCGGGGCAGGCAACGGAGGTGATGGCCAGGTCCGGGGCGGCGGCGAACGTGTCCTCATACGCGCGGGATCCTACCGTGGCGGAGGTGCCGATCACGCCGACGCGGCCGCTCCGGGTGGCAGAGACGGCACGCCGGACGGCCGGCTGGATGACCTCGATCACCGGGATGCCGTACCTGGCGGTGTAGCGTTCCCGGGCGTCGCGCAGAACAGCGGCCGACGCCGAGTTGCAGGCAATGGTGAGCAGCTTGACTCCGGAGTCCACCAGTTCGTCCATCACGCCGAGGGCATTCGCCCTCACTTCGGCGATGGGGAGGGGCCCATAGGGCCCGTTGGCGGTGTCGCCCACGTAGAGGATGGACTCGTTGGGGAGCTGGTCGATGATGGAGCGGGCCACGGTGAGCCCGCCGACTCCGGAATCGAACACCCCGATGGGGCGTGAGGCCACCGGCGCGGCGGTATCCGCAGGCGGGTCCTGGAGCGGCGCGGGGGTGCCCGGGGATGTTGTCATGATCATTCGAGGATAGGTGGTCCGGGGCGTGTCAGCCATGATGTTGTGGCCTTCGCCTCATGTCTGGTTTCTCACAGGGCCGCCGCGGCGGGGCAACGGTCACCGGCGGGGTTCCAGCGACTGCAGCATGGCCTGAACCAGCGATTCCTGCAGCCAGGTGGCGAAGTTGTAGACCAGGGCCAGGTAGCTTTCCACGTCCTCGGCCTGGGACCAGTCCTGCATCCTGTGGACGTGGTCCGCGTCCGCCTCGTCGCGGATGTCCAGCCGCTCCGCCAGAACGAGCCGCACGTCGTTGAGCGCCATGGACCAGTGCTTTGCGCCTTGGGGCGTCAGGATGATCTCGTCCTTGTCCAGGTCCAGCGCGGCGGCCCGCAGGGCGCCGGTCTTGGTCTCCCGCAGTGAGCGCTCGGTGAGCTGCCGGAACTCCAGCGAGGCGCCGACGTCGTCCTTGGAAACGTTCGGAAGGAGCCGTTTCATGGCGCGGTCCGACGGCTCGGCCACGTCCATATCCAGCCCGATCAGGGCGGCCAGAGGGTCTTGCCCCTCCCGCTCCTCGGGCTCGAGCATGGAGATGACGTCGCTGAAAAGGCTGCGGAGGAGATCCCGCTCGGCCGGTTCCAGGAACCCGGTAATGCCTTTAAGCCCGCTTTTGAATGCCTTAGCCACGTTTCCCCTTGCCCTGGCCGGATCCGCCGGATTTCCCTGAGCCGCCGGAACCGCCGCCGGCCTTCTCCACCGTGGCCCAGAGGCCGAAACCGTGCATGGCCACGGCGTGGCGTTCCACCTGTTCCTTGCTGCCTGAGGCGACCACGGAGCGGCCCTTTTTGTGGACCTCCATCATGAGCTTGTTGGCCTTGCTCTCCGCGTAGCCGAAATAGCTTTGGAAAATGTAGCTGACGTAGCTCATGAGGTTTACGGGATCGTTCCAGACCACCAGGTTCCAGGGGATATCGGGGGCGGTCAGGGAGGCTGTGGCCTCCGCTGTCCCGGTCCGGGTGCTCTCCTGGGTGTCAGGGCCGAGCGTAACGCTTAAGGTCATCTGTCCATTCTATGGGGATGAATGGAACCACACCGGCGAGACGCGGAAGCCGGTGGGTGGGGCCACGCCGGCGAGGGGCCCGCAGCGAAGCGAAGCGAGACGCGGGAGCCGGTGGGGACTAAAGTGATTTTCGTGAGTACCTCAGCCGGCTGGGACCATCCCCGCACGTCCTTTTACACCGACCACTACGAGCTCACCATGCTCCAGGCCTCGCTGCATTCGGGGGCCGCGCACCGGAAGTCGGTGTTCGAGGCGTTTGCCCGGCGCCTCCCGGATGGCCGGCGGTACGGCATCGTGGCCGGCACGGGCCGCCTGCTCGAGGGGATCGCAAACTTCCGGTTTGGAGATGCTGAACTCGAATTCCTCGAACGGACCAACGTGGTCAACGGCAAGACCCTGGATTTCCTGGCGTCCTACCGCTTCAGCGGGGACATCTGGGGCTACGCCGAGGGCGACGCCTATTTCCCGCACTCCCCCATCCTGATCGTGGAGGGCACGTTCGCCGAGGCGTGCATGCTGGAAACCTACATCCTGTCCGTACTTAACCATGACAGCGCCATTGCCTCGGCCGCGTCCCGCATGGTCAGTGCCGCCCACGGCCGGCCCTGCATCGAAATGGGCTCGCGGCGTACGCATGAGGAAGCGGCCGCAGCGTCTGCCCGCGCCGCCGTCATCGCCGGCTTCGACAGCACTTCGAACCTGGAGGCCGGCATCCGCTACGGCATCCGGACTGTGGGCACCGCCGCCCACTCCTTCACGCTCCTGCATGACACAGAACGGGACGCCTTCGAGGCCCAGATCGCCTCGCTCGGCGAGGGCACGTCGCTCCTGGTGGATACGTACGACGTCGAAGCGGCCGTCCGCAGGGCCGTTGACCTTGCGGGTCCGCGGCTGGGCGCGGTGCGGCTGGACTCGGGCGACCTCGTGGACCAGGCGCAGTGGGTGCGCCGGCTGCTGGACGACCTGGGCAATGAGAACACCAAGATCGTGGTCACCTCGGACCTGGACGAGTTCGCCATCGCGGCGCTGCAGTCGGCCCCCGTGGATTCCTACGGGGTGGGCACCTCGCTGGTTACCGGGTCCGGAGCGCCTACGGCCAGCATGGTCTACAAGCTGGTCAGCCGCACCGACGACGCCGGCAATTTCGTTTCCGTGGCAAAGGCGGCGAAGAACAAGGCCAGCGTCGGCGGCCGCAAGTACGCCCTGCGCAGGCTCAACGAGCGCGGCACCGCCACTGCCGAGGTGGTGGGCGTTGGCCAGCGGCCCGAGGACGACGGCAACGACCGGCCCCTGCTGCAGCAGTTCATGAAGAACGGCGAGCTCCTCCCGGGCTGGACCGGCCATGACGGCGTGGTCCGGGCACGGCAGCGGCACGCGGATTCGATGGCCGAACTCCCTCTGGTGGTCAACCGCCTCCAGCGCGGCGAGGCCGCCATCCCCACCATTTATGAGGAGGACTGATGTCACGCGCCCTGATCATTGTCGACGTGCAGAACGACTTTTGTGAAGGCGGATCGCTGGCCGTTACCGGCGGCGCCGCCGTTGCCGGCGCCATCAGCGACTACGTGGATTCGCACCATGCTGCCTTTGACCACATCGTGGCGACGCAGGACTGGCACATCGACCCGGGAAGCCACTTCTCCGACACTCCCGATTTCAAGGACAGCTGGCCGCCGCACTGTGTGGCCGGCACGCGGGGAGCGGAGCTGCACCCGGATCTCGACACCGAGTACATCCAGGCCTACTTCCAGAAGGGCCAGTACGCCGCAGCCTACTCGGGCTTCGAGGGCCTGCTGGCGCCCGAGGACGCCGTCCCCACCGGAGAACGCCAGCCCGGCACGGGGGACCTGGACCGGTTCGCTCCCAATGAGGACGCCATTGGACTGGACGACTGGCTGCAGAGCCACGACGTGGAAGACGTGGTGGTGGTAGGCATCGCCACGGACTATTGCGTGCGGGCTACGGCGCTGGACGCCGTCCAGGCCGGCTATTCCGTCACTGTGATCCGCTCGCTGACTGCGGGGATCGCCGAAGACCTTGAGGAAACAGTCGCTGAGCTGGAGCTCGGCGGTGTGGACGTGGCCTGAGCGGCTACTTCCGCCCGATAAACCAGTCCTGGAGCTTTCGCAGGCGTGCCTGCAGCTGCTCCTCGTTCGCCTGGGCCACCGCGGGGCCGCCGCAGACCGTGCGCAGCTTGGTGTGGACCACACCGTGGGGTGTTCCCGTACGGGCAGACCACGCGGCTACGTTCTTGGCCAGCTCGTTCCGCAGGTCCATCAGCATCCTATGGTCCGGCACGGCGGGCGTCTGGGTTTCGGCAGCCTGCGCGGGCGCCTTCCTGCCCTTGCGGCTCAACTGCTCGTGCTGGCGTTGCCGCAGCAGGGTTCCCACCTGCTCTGCGTCCAGCAGCCCGGGGATGCCCAGAAAGTCCAGTTCGTCGTCGGACCCTACCTCGCCGCCGGTGCCGAACTCGCCGCCGTCGAAGAGCACGCGGTCGAAGGACGCCTGCGAATCGAGCGCCTCGAACTTGCCCTTGGTCAGGCTGTCCGAGGCCTTCTCCTCGCGGTTGGCCTCGTCCATCAGGGAGTCTTCAGGGGTGAAGAGGCCGTCGTCGTCCTTCTCCGGACGGTCCAGGGCGTGGTCCCGTTCGGCTTCCATGCTGTTGGCCAGCGCCATTAGCTGCGGGACCGACGGCAGGAAGACCGACGCCGTCTCGCCCCTCTTGCGGGCACGGACGAAGCGCCCTACGGCCTGCGCGAAGAACAGCGGCGTTGAGGTTGACGTGGCGTACACGCCGACCGAGAGCCGCGGCACGTCCACGCCTTCGGACACCATCCGCACGGCCACCATCCAGCGCTGCTCCCCTGCGGAGAACTCCTCGATCTTGCTGGAGGCCTTGGCGTCGTCGGAGAGGATGACCGTGGGCGATTCCCCCGTGATGCGCTTCAGCTGCCCGGCGTACGCACGGGCGTCCTCATGGTCCGTGGCGATGACCAGGCCGCCGGCATCCGGCACGGTGCGGCGGACTTCGCTGAGCCGCTTGTCTGCGCCGGCCAGGACCGCGGGGATCCATTCTCCGGCCGGGTTGAGCGCCGTACGCCATGCCTGCGAGGTAACGTCCTTCGTCACCGCGGCCTCGCCCAGGGACGCGGCCATTTCCTCGCCGCCGCTGGTGCGCCATCGCATCTGCCCCGAATACGCCATGAACATCACGGGCCGGACCACGTGGTCGCGCAGGGCGTTGCCGTAGCCGTATGTGTAGTCCGCCTTGGAGCGGCGGATGCCGTCCCGGTCCTGCGCGTACTCGACGAACGGGATGGGCGAGGTGTCCGAACGGAACGGCGTACCGGTCAGTGACAGCCGGCGCACGGCGGGGTCGAAGGCCTCGCGCAGGCCGTCGCCCCAGGAGAGCGCCTCGCCACCGTGGTGGATCTCATCCAGGATCACCAGGGTGCGTGCGGCTTCCGTCTTGGCCCGGTGCAGCAGCGGCTTGCTGGCCACCTGGGCATAGGTGACGGCAACGCCGATGAAGCCGCGGCCGTGCTGGCCGTCCGAGTTCTTGAAGTTGGGATCGATGGCAATGCCCACCCGCGCGGCAGCGTCGGCCCACTGGCGCTTCAGGTGGTCGGTGGGCGCCACAATGGTCACCCGATTGACCACGCCGGAGTCGATCAGCGTTGACGCCACGCGCAGCGCAAAGGTGGTCTTACCCGCACCGGGGGTTGCTACGGCCAGGAAATCCCGGGGGCTGTTGCGCAGGTAAAGGTCCAGAGCTTCCTGCTGCCAGGCACGGAGTTTCGGGGCGGTTCCCCAGGCTGCACGTTCCGGATAGGCCGGAGGCAGGGTGGGGCCGCCAAAGAGCGTCTCCGTCACTACTTGTTGTTGCCCGAGTCCCCTCCGGGACCCTTGCCGCCGTCATTGCCCGGGCGGAGGCCCTCGTAGACCTCTTTGCAGGTGGGGCACACCGGGAACTTCTGCGGGTCCCGGCCCGGCGTCCAGACTTTGCCGCACAGGGCGATGACGGGCTCGCCGGTCAGTGCGGACTCCATGATTTTTTCCTTGCGCACATAGTGCGAAAAGCGCTCCCGGTCACCCGGCTCCACTTCCTGGCGCAGTTCCTCGCGCTCAATGGTGGCCGTGGACGTTCCAGCCCCGGAAAGCTCGCGCATCGGGTCGTTTTCGAGAGGGTCCGTCATGCTAGTCATGCCTTCCATCTTAGCCGTTCGTGAGGCTCCGCGTCCGACGGCGGCGTGTCACCAGCGCGCCCGCGGAACCTGCCGCCGTCGTGCCGTCCGCGGTGGCCGGAAGGCGCCGCCGGCGCGCCGGGCACCAGCCCAGGCGCGCCGGCCCGGAGCCCCTGAGCTAGAGGCCCTGCCACGCCGGCTTGCTGTCATAGGTATGCCGGTAGAAGTCGGCGAGCTTCAAGGCGGAAGCTGCCGCTTCATCCAGCAGCACGGTGGCGTGCGGGTGGAACTGCAGCACCGATGCCGGGCAGATGGCCGATACCGGTCCTTCTACCAGGTCCCGGACGGCCTGTGCTTTCCGCGCACCGGTGGCCAGGAGCACCACGTGCCGGGCTTCCATGATGGTGCCCAGGCCCTGGGTGATGACGTGGTGCGGGACATCGGCCAGGCTGGTGAAGAACCGCGCGTTGTCCCTGCGGGTTTGCTCGATCAGACTCTTGATCCGAGTCCGCGAGGCCAGCGAGGACCCCGGCTCGTTGAAGGCGAGATGCCCGTCGGTGCCCACGCCCAGCAACTGCAGGTCGATTCCCCCGGCGGCCGCGATGGCTTCTTCGTAGGCGGCGCACGCTGCCGGAATGTCCGCCGCCGTCCCGTCCGGGCAATGCACGTTCTCCGGCCGGATGTTCACCCGGTTGGTGAACCCGCGTCGGATCACCTCTCGGTAGGACTCGGGATGGCCTTCCGGAAGCCCCACGTACTCGTCCAGCGCGAAAGCGGATACACGGTTGAAATCCAGGCCGGGCCTTGCTGCCAGCTCATCGTAAACGGGCAGGGGCGAGGAGCCCGTGGCAAGGCCCAGGACCGCGTCCGGCGTGCGCTCCAGGAGGGCCTGGATGGCGTCCGCGGCCAGGCGTCCCGGCGCTTTGCTGCCGTTGAGGATCACTACTTCCATGGGGATTCCTTTCCGGATTGTCTAAAGCGGCGGTGACTGCTTCACCGGTTCACCGCCACCTGGGCCAGCAGCTCAGGGCCGCGGGCTTCGAGCCACCTGCCTCCCAGCCGGACTCCCCCGGCCAGCAGGGCCAGACCCAGCAGTGGGCCCGCCGCGAGGTTGGCCCAGCCCAGCACGTGGTTCCCGGTGGTGACTTCGGCCACGAACAGGACGGCTTCCGGCAGGACCAGGACCCCCAGGAGCGCCATGCCGATGAGTTGGACGGCCAAGGTCTGGGCCACGTTTCCGGGCGGCTTCTTGAAGGGACTGTCGCCGGGAAGTGGAACGGCCACCGTGTACCGCGCGGACACCACTGAGGACAGGCCGAGGCCGGTCAGCAGGATCCCCACGCTGAGGCCCAGCAGGCCCGGGAGGCCTGTCCACGACCCGTTGAGTGCCGCCTGCCCCACTCCGAAGGCCAGGACCACCGGCAGGGCAAAGGCGAGGCAGGCCAGCACGCGCCCCAGCCTGTCCGCCGCGCCGGAGACTCCGGTGGCCAGATGCAGCGCGAAGGCGGTGTTGTCATACGAGACGTCCGCGGATATCGACCACGCCAGAATGAACGCCACCAGAGGAGGAAGGATCACCAGCCCGTCGAAGTCTCCTGTTTGGACGCCCTGGAAGTAGAGGACAAGAGGCAGCAGCGGGATCACTGCCAGCGACCCGGAATAGCGCGGGTCCTTGACCCAGTAGGTCAGGCAGCGGGCCATGACGGCGGCTGCGGGAACAGCAGGAACGGCCCCGAGGAGCCCGGGGTGGCCGCCGCCGCGTTTGGCCGAACCCGCAAACGGTGGAGTGACCAGGGCGCGTTCCAGAAGTGCCTTCCAGCACCAGGTCAGCCCCGCCACCGTCGCCGCGGCAATCAGCAGCTTGAGGGCCGCGGCACCGCCCAGTCCGGCGGAGGCGTCGCCGCCCACAGACCAGGCCGCACCCAGGGGCGTCCAGGACAGCACCCGGGCCAGTCCGGGGAGGAATGCAGGCGCCTGCCCCTCCTTGGCCAGGACCGCCAGCACCGGAACCAGGACCACCAGCGGAACCAGGAAGGCCAGGCCGCTGGCGTCCTTGAACCGCCGGGAAGCGGCAAGGCCGGCCGTGGCGGTGGTGACCACCTTGGCAAGGATGATGCAGCCGGCAACGCCCAGCAGGGCGCCGGCGACTGCCGCGAGCGCCGGAACGATTCCGGTGGACCAGGTGGCAACGGTGGCAAGGGCAACAAGGAGCGTGGCAAGGCCGGGCACTCCGAGCAGGCCTGCCAGGGCGAGGCCGGCGAGCAGTTGGGTCATGGGAACGGCGAAAGTGGTGAAACGGGACGGATCCAGAGTCAGGTCCGTGGCGGCGGCCACCACCGGCACGATTCCCCACCCGCCGATCGCCGCGGTTCCGCCGAGGACGACGGCGGTATAGGCCGCCTCGTGCGGGGCGGAGCGCAGCGCCACGAGGATCAGGACCAAGGTGGCGACCACACCGAGCGCATAGAGCGCTGCCAGGACCATGCCGGCCAGCTGCCACGGGCTTCGCCGCAGCCCGTTGCGAAGCAGCGCCAGCTTCAGCCTCAGAAGGTGCGCAACCATTCCAGCCCCTCCGTGCTGTTCCTGCCGCCTACCAGGTCCACGAAGCGTTCCTCGAGCGTGACGTTTCCACGCACCTCTGCCACGGTTCCCGCGGCGAGGATCCTGCCGGAGGCCACCACCGCCACGTGGCTGCACATGCGCTGGACCAAGTCCATGACATGGCTGGAGACAATCACCGTTCCGCCGGACGCCACGTAGCGGTCCAGGATGGCGCGGATGTTGGCTGCGGACACAGGGTCCACGGCTTCGAACGGTTCATCCAGCACCAGGACGCGAGGGGCATGGATGAGGGCCGAGGCAAGAGCGATCTTCTTGGTCATCCCGGCTGAGTAGTCCACCACCAGCGTCCCGGCCTCCTGGTCCAGGTCCATTGCCGCCAGGAGCTCAGCAACCCGGGGGGCCACCGTGGCGCGGTCCATGCCCCGCAGCAGGCCTGCGTAGGTCAGGAGCTGCTCCCCGCTCAGCCGGTCAAAGAGGCGGACGCCGTCCGGCAGGATGCCCAGGAGCCGCTTTGCCTCGAGCGGGTGCTGCCAGACATCCATGCCGTGGACCAGTGCGGTGCCGAACTCCGGACGCAGCAGTCCCGTGGCCATGGACAACAGCGTGGTCTTGCCGGCCCCGTTGGGGCCTACGATGCCGAAGAACGACCTTGCGGGAACGTCAAGGCTGATGCCGTCCACGGCAATCTTGTTGCCGAACCGCTTGGCCAGGCCGCGAAGGGACAAGGCTGGCACTTCCGTGTGGGCTACCGGCTGCGACGGGACGGTCATGCTGCCAGCCTAGACCCTAGAACGACTGTCGGGGCATGGCCCGTTCATACTGCGGCGGCCACGGCAAGTCATGCCCCAGTTCGAACGCGGCACGCAGCCACCAGTGCGGATCACGCAGCGCCGCCCGGGCGATCAGGACCGCGTCAGCCTGTCCCGTGGCCACAGCGTGTTCCGCCTGGTCCGGCGAGGTCAGCAGCCCCACTGTTCCGGTGGGAACGTCCGCCTGGCTGCGAATGGCCGCGGCAAATCCGGTTTGGTAGCCCGGACCTGGCTTGATCTGCTGGTGGGGTACCAATCCCCCGCTGGAGACGTCGATCAGGTCCACACCGCGGTGCACCGCTTCCCTCGCCAGGCGTACCGAGGCGGCAGGGTCCACGCCGCCAGGCGACCAGTCAGTCGCCGAAATCCGCAGAAGGAGCGGCATGGAATCGGGAATGGCACCGCGCACAGCATCCACGACAGCCAACATGAGCCGGTTGCGGCCGGCTTCGTCGCCGCCCCAGCCGTCCTGGCGCGTGTTGCTCAGCGGGCTCTGGAACTGGTGCAGGAGGTAGCCGTGCGCCCCGTGAATCTCGACGGTGTCGAAGCCGGCATCCACGGCACGGTGAGCGGAAGCGGCGAAGTCTGCGATGACCTGGCGGATCTGATCCTCGGTCATGGCAGCCGGTGCGGCATAGCCGTCAAACGCGACCGGTGAGGGACCCCGGGTGGTCCAACCGCCGTCGGCCGCTTCCACGCTGCCCCGCCGGTCCGAGAACGGCCAGTAGACCGATGCCTTCCGGCCCGCGTGCGCAAGCTGGACGCCGATCCGGGTGCCCGCGCCGTGCCGGTGGACGAACCCGGTGATGCGCTGCCAGGCTTCCTGCTGCGCATCGTTGTAGAGGCCAGTGTCCCGCGGGCTGATCCGGCCCTCGGGGTTGACCGCGGTGGCCTCTGTCAGGATCAGGGCGGCCCCGCCGGCGGCGAAGGATCCCAGGTGCATCAGGTGCCAGTCGTTCGGCACGCCTGGCGCTTCAGGATCATCGCAGCTGTATTGGCACATCGGGGAAACCCAGCCCCGGTGGGGGATCTCCAGGCCGCGCAGCGTCAGCGGTTCGAAGAGCGCCGGCACTAGAACAGGACCCGGGCGAGCGCCTGGCGGGCCTTGGCCACCCGCTCGTCGCCGGCGCCCACCACGTCGAACAGCTCCAGCAGGCGGACGCGGGCTGTTTCCCGTTCCGGTCCGAAGTTCCGTCCGATGAACGCGACCAGCCGGTTGAGGGCGTCTTCTACATGCCCGCCGGCGACGTCGAGATCGGCCACCGCCAGTTGCGCCTGCAGGTTGTCAGGTTCGTCGGCGGCCTGCGAACGCACGGCCTCACTGTCCTGGGCCGAAAGCGGCTGAAGCCTGGCCATCAGCTCTACCTGGGCCAGGCCCGCCTTGGCCTCGTGGTCCGACGGCATTTCATTGAGCGCCTGCCGGTAGGCATCGGCTGCGGCGGCGTAGTCGCCTGCCTCGATGGCATCAAAGGCGGCCTGGTGGAGCGGGGGCAGCGGCGCGGGTGCGGCATCCTGGGGTTCCCCGGCGCCCAGGCTTCCGGTGACGCCGTTGGCAGCGGCGACCTTGAGCAGTTCATCGAACAGGCTCCGGACCTGCTGCTCGTCGGCGCCGCCCTGGAACAGCGGGACAGGCTGGCCCTTGAGAACCGCGACGGCCGTGGGCACAGCCTGGACCTGGAAGGCCTGGGCCAGCTGCGGGAAAGCGTCAATGTCCGCGGTGCCCAGCACCAGGCGTCCGCCGTAACCGGCCACGAGGCGTTCCAGCGTTTCCACCATGGCGGCAGATTCGGGCGAGTAGGAGGCCCACAGCGCGAACACGACGGGGACCTGGGCCGAGAGCTCAACGAGCTGCTGGAAATTGCCCTCGGTGACCGTGACGCTCAGTTCGGGGCTGCCCTGGCCGCCAGGGGTCTCCTGTCCGGCCTGGGTTCCCGGCCCGCCGGGAACACCGCCGGGCGCTTGCGGGGCAGGCTGTGAAGGCCGTTTCAGGGAAGAAAGGTCGACGGCGCCGCGCAGGTTAACCAGATTGGCAGCGGCAGGAGGGACTGGGCGGGAAGCTGGCGAACTCATGCTTTCCACTCTAGCCACTCCGGCCGCTGCCGGAAGTACTGGGGGCGGGTCCTACTTGAAGCTGGCGCCCACCAGGCCGCGGGTTGCGGCTACCAGTTTCATCGGGTCCGCAGAACCAGCCGGCGGGACGTAGACCGCCACGGATTCGGCGAAGGTCAGCACCATGCCGGTTGTGGTGACCGTTCCTCCGGCCAGCGCGGCGGCATCGCTGCCAATGGTGAGCTTGTCCCCCTCGGCCTTGGGCGTGCCTTGGAAGCCGAAGTTGATCCTGCCCAACACCAATGCGCCGCCGTCGGAGGTGCGGAACACCACGGTGCTGTCCGGAACCACCTTATGGGTGAAGGTGAAGTTGCCATTGGTTCCGGCCTTGACCACCTCTGCCTGGTAAGACAGCGTGTCTGCGATGTACGGCGAGGAGTTGCCTTCCACCAGCTTGGATTTGAAGGCCGAGTTGGACTTGGTGAGCCGGTCAGCCAGGCCGGCCATGGCCTCGGCACCGCTGTAGAGCAGTCCGGACTTGTCATCCGCGGCCAGGGTGTCCGTTCCTTCACGGCTGATGGAGGGGAAGGTAGCGCCGGGCTGCAGTGGGGTGGTTTCCACGAGCTTGTAGTTCTCGCGCGGAGATGACTGGACCAGCGTCAGCAGCTGCGGGACAACATTGCCGTCACCCTGGGTGACTGCAAGGACGGACCGCGGCCAGTCGCGGTCGGTGGTCACCACCGTGGTGAGGAGCTTGGTGGCCCGGACAGGCATCCTGGCGGCATAGCTTCCCACCTTGGACCGGATCTTGTAGTTCTGGGTGCGGACCTCAAGCTCGGTGCCTCCCACGCGGCTGGCCAGCCTGCCCGCATTCTTTGCTGCGTCCCCAGCCTCGACCGCGCTGGAGACCTGCTCCAGGATGCGGCGGAACTGCGTGTCCAGCAGGACCGGCGACGCCGCGGCATCGGCGCCTTCCGCTCCGCCCGGGGAAGGCTCGGCCGACGAAGCTCCCCCGGTGGGCTGAGGACTCGGACTGGCCGCTTGCGCCACAGGCGCGGAGACCGCGACAAGGATGGCAGCCAGTCCGGCCGCCACCATGCTGAGCCCGGATGCCTGCCGGGACCTGGCTTTCGCCTCGTTGCGGGCGCGGGCTTTTCGGGCGAAGCCGCCGCCGAAGCCCTTGCCGCCGCCGCGGATGGCAGCCGCACCGCCCAGAGCCATGAAGACGCCGGCCAGGATGAGCAGGCCGCCCAGGACCATGAGCGGAATGGCCCACGGAGTGGAGGTGTCGTTGGGGAAGGTCATGGAGACCTTGGCGGGAGCCGCCTTGGTTCCGTCCGAGGCCAGCAGGAGGGACCAGTCGCCGTCTGCGGGCGGGGTCCAGGAGTACTCCAGCTCGCCGCTGGCGTTCTCGGTGGCCACCCAGAGGTCGGACGCGGCCGGGTTGGGCGCGGTGGCCTCGCCATCGGCGTGCTCCACCTGCAGCTCCTTGCCGTCCTCGGAGACCCCCGTGACAGTGTTGTGCGCCGTTTTCCCGACCCAGGCTTCGACGTCGTCCGGCCGGCCGGCGGCCAGCAGGAAGCTGCCGTCGCCTTCGACCGTGATGGTCGGCGTGCCGCCGTGGAGGGTACGGAGCTCCTGGTCAATGACCGTGAGGGGGGCTTCGGCGGCGCTTTCCGGCAGGGATGCCGTAAAGGTCTCTGCCGGTGCCCAGATGGTTCTCTGGCCGATACCGGCCAAAAGTGTCAGGAGGCCGAGCAGCACAAGTGCGGCTGCAGTCTTTAAACGCAAGGGAAACACCTATCATCAGCGGGGGTTTACCTTCAATAGTAACCGTTTTGTTACCAGGTCCGCGGAGCGGGGCGCCGGAGCGGGTCCTGCGGCCCTGTTGACAGGGCTGCTGATAGTGTTTGCGAAGATTCGACAGACCGGCCCGCCCACGCGGTGCCCCGCACGGAACAGGCCCCAGGATTCAGTGACTGACAAGACGGACGGCGGCCCGGCGGCAGCCGGACAACCGGGCGGGAAGCCAACCCCGGGCACCGGCCCTTCCACGACTGCCGGTTCCGCTGCCGGGGCCGGGCCTGCGGGGGCCGCGCGCGGCCAGGCTGCACAAAACCGGTCTTCGCAGGGTCAGGCGCCGCAGGGCCGACCGCCGCAGCGCGGTGCTGCGCCCGACCAGCCGTCACAGGGCAGGCGGTCACAGGGCCAGGCGTCACCCAACCAGGCAACCGGTCTGCCCGGCCCCGCGGCTGGACCCGCTGCCGCCCGGCGCAAGTTCCCTGCCGCCGCCGGCCTTGGCCTCGTCATGCGCAGGCTGCGCCAGCCGCTGCCCGGCGCCCAGCCCAGGCTGCGCTTCGAAATGCCGCCGGAGGCCCAACACAACGGAAGCAGCGAAGTGGACGGCCAGGACCAGCTGGAACCCCGGTTTGGCGACCTTGGTCCGCGCATGTCCCCGCAGCACCCCCTGTACATGGGATTCATGGGCACGGTAGGCGTTGGCCTCGCACTGCTGGTCTACTGGATCGGGTCCAACACCACGCAGCTGCTGCTGTGGATCGTCGCGGCCCTGTTCATCGCCCTGGGACTGGAGCCGGTGGTCAGCTGGCTCGAAAGCCGCAGGATCCCCCGGCCGGCGGGCATCCTCGTCTCCGTCGGCGTGCTGGTGAGCGCCGTCGTTGGATTCTTTGCCACCCTGATCCCCACCATCGTGGAACAGGTGACCGAAATCGTGGAGCAGGCTCCGGTCTGGATCCGGGACTTCCTCGACTCCGAATTCTTCCAGAGCCTGGACAACCAGTTCGGCGTGCGCGACCGGGTCACGGACGAACTGGACAAGTTCGTCAACGACCCCGCCGCCATGGGAGGCATCTTCGGTGGTGTGGTGGGCTTCGGATCAACGGTGGCCAACGGGCTGTTCGGCGCCCTGATCGTCCTGGTGCTCAGCCTCTACTTCCTGGCGGCGCTTCCGGCCATGAAGAAATGGGGCTACCGGCTGGCGCCGCGTTCCCGCCGGGACCGTGTGGAGGCCCTCTCCGAAGAAATCACCCGCTCCGTCGGCAACTACGTCATGGGCCAGGCCATCGTGGCGCTGCTTAACGCGACGTTTGCCTTCATTGTGATGTCCATCGTGGGCATCCCCTTTGCGCTGCTGCTGGGTTTCGTTGTGGCGTTGCTTGCGTTCATACCGCTGGTGGGCGGCGTGATTGCCGGGGTCGTGGTTATCCTGGTGTCACTGACCGAAGGCTGGCAGAGCGCGGCCATCTACGCCATCGCCTACTTCGCCTACCTCCAGTTCGAGGCTTACTTCATCTCTCCACGCATCATGCAAAAGGCCGTGGCTGTTCCCGGCGCGGTGGCAGTCATCTCGGTAATCGCCGGCGGAAGCCTCCTGGGCGTCCTCGGCGCGCTGATCGCTATCCCCACCGCGGCGGCAGCGCTGCTCCTGATCCGGGAGATCTTTGTCGTCCGGCAGGACAAACACTAAAGGGCACGCGCTCCCGGCAGGACAAGCACCGGGCTCCGCAGCCTGGGAACCCGGGACCCGCAGCTAGGCCGTTGCGGTGGCCGCCGGCCCGTCCCACTCCGAGGGAAGCCCGCCCGGCGTCCCGCCAGGAACAACCGTCCCGACTATTTCCATCAACGCGCGCGACGCCTGCTTCTCCCCCACCCAGAGGTGCTTGGCGCCGTCGACCCCCACCACGCGGGCCTGCGGCACCAGGCTGAACCGCGAGGCGGCTTCGGCCGGCTGCAGATAGTCGTCGTGTTCGGGGACCACAACGGTCAACGGCTTGCCGGATTCGGCCCACTGCACCAGGTTCTTGTCCGTGGCGCGGTGCAGCGGCGGGGACAACAGCACGGCACCCTCAACCTCCTGCGCCACGGGGTCCACAGCACCGTACATCAGGGCCAGTTCGGTGCCGAAGGACCAGCCCACCAGCCAGCGGTTGGGCAGGCCGCGCTCAACGGCGTATGCCACGGCCGCCTCTACGTCGTAGCGTTCACCCACGCCTTCCTCGAACGATCCGCCGCTGGTACCCCGCGGCGACGAGGTACCGCGGGTGTTGAAGCGCAGCACGGCAACGCCGGCCAGCGCCGGGAGGCGGTAGGACGCCTTTCGGAAAACGTGCGAGTCCATGAATCCGCCGTGGGTGGGCAGCGGGTGAAGCGTTATGAGGGTCGCTTTGACCTCGCCCGACTCCGGGAGCGCGAGCTCCCCCACCAGGGTGTGCCCGTCCGCCGTGCGCAGTTCCACGTTCTCGCGCCGCGCCGGCAGGACCGTTGCGGCGCGGATGGGCACAGGCCCCGGGGACTGGATGAAATCGTACGACGCCGGATCAAAAGTCATGCCTGCAAGCTTAGCCAGTTTCATGTCGTCTTTGCCCGTGGATGGGCTGGGGCGCAGGGCTGGAGCGGTGCGGCATGGCCTACCGGTAACGGTAGCTGCGGGTCATCCAGCAGTTTGTGTGCCAGTGGCGGCGTTCCGCCAGGCCGGCGGCCGCCCCGAAGAGATGGTCGTCCTTCCACACCACCAGGTGCGCTACCCCGGGAAGGACCGCCGTGGAGCATTCCGGGCAGATATAGGTCTTCTCAGCGTTCCGGGCGGTCATGGTGCGGACCATCCAGTCGCCGTCGGGCGCGCTTTCCCGGCGGGCAATGCCGGCGCGGGCGCGCTCCAGGTCGAGCTCCGGCACCTCGCTGCTGCCCTTCCTGCCTGCGGCACGGGGACCACCCTTCCCGGAGACCGGACGGCGGGGGCGGTTGGAGCGCGGCATGGTTCCATTCTGCCCGACGCCGGCGGCGTCCGGCGCAAGCCCTTGCCCCGGCAGACGGTAGTCTGTACGGCGTGCGACTCGTGATAGCCAAATGCTCCGTTGATTACGTTGGCCGGCTCAAAGCCCACCTCCCCCTCGCGACCAGGCTCCTCCTGGTCAAGGCGGACGGCTCCGTGCTGGTCCACTCCGATGGCGGTTCCTACAAGCCGCTCAACTGGATGAGCCCGCCGGCAACCCTCCGTGTCACCTCTCCGGACGAGGTGGACCTGGAGTTGGGAGTGGTGGAACAGTGGACGGTCCAATCCGCCAAGACCGACGACCGCCTGATCATCAACATCCACGAGAAACTGGACGAGTCCTCGCATGACCTCGGCGTGGACCCGGGCCTGATCAAGGACGGGGTGGAAGCGGACCTCCAGCGGCTCCTGGCAGAACAGATCGAAACCTTGGGAACGGGCTACTCCCTGATTCGCCGCGAGTACTTCACCGCGATCGGTCCGGTGGACATCCTGGCCCGGGACGCGGACGGCGCCACGGTGGCCATCGAGCTGAAACGCCGCGGTGACATCGACGGCGTGGAGCAGCTTACCCGCTACCTTGAACTCCTGAACCGCGACCCCCTCCTGGCTCCGGTCCGGGGCATCTTCGCGGCCCAGCAAATCAAGCCCCAGGCGAAAGTCCTGGCCAACGACCGTGGAATTGATTGCGTCACGCTGGATTATGACGCAATGCGCGGCGTGGACGACAGCGAGTCCCGGCTCTTCTAGGTATCCGCAAGCGATAGGGCCGATGCGGTTAACCTGTTTTTTACCAAAATTTGCATTTTTTGCCTCTCTGGGCCGTTGACCTGCGGGAACGGGCATGAAATTCTTGAGTCAGTCTTTGTGTAGGTGTTTTTCATGCTCGCAAGACATGTTGCGAGCGCGAAGCTCCTGCAGCACCGGCCCTGAGCAGGGCGGGTAATCCAGGATTCTTCTCGCGGAGTGACCAAGGCCGGCGCGAGGTGTGCCGGTCTTAAACAAGTTCCAAATGAGGAGAAATACATGGCACAGGGAACCGTGAAGTGGTTCAACGCAGAAAAGGGCTTCGGCTTCATTACCCCGGACGACTCCGACGGTGACGTCTTTGTTCACTACTCCGAGATCCAGACCGGTGGATTCAAGACCCTCGACGAGAACCAGCGCGTTCAGTTCGAAATCGGCCAGGGCGCCAAGGGCCCCCAGGCCACCGGCGTGACCCTGGTCTAGCCTTCCAGCCGCCGGGCCACCGACCGGTGCGCAGCGACAGAGATGATCCCCGGCACCATCGCCGGGGATCATCTTTGCTTAACCGTGGCTGGGCTCACCTGTCCTCCGGTGATCGGCGAGGTTGATGGTCTCCTGGATCAGCCGCAGCAGGTGCCCGTCATGGAGGGAATAGATGACGCGGCGCCCCTCCTTCCTGGTGTCCACCAGTCCGCTGAGGCGCAGCTTGGCCAAGTGCTGGCTGACAACAGTCCGCGGTACCGCGGCCGCGTCCACGAGCTCGGTCACCGACCGCGGCCCCTGCGACAGCTGCCAGAGAAGCTGTAGACGGGTGGGTTCGCCCAGCATGCGCAATGTGGCTGCTGCGCTGTCCAGCAACGCGACATCCGGCGTGACGGCGTGGAACAGAGAGGGCTGCCTGCCGCCTCCGCCGCTAACGCCGTTGTCCGGTCCGGCGTCCGGCATGCGTCTCTCCACTGCCCTCCTCCTCCTCTGCTGCGTCAGCGGCTCCAGCGTCCCGGGCTGGCCAGGCGGCGAACGCCGCCGCAGTGCCCAGTGTGGCGAGGATTGTCAGCGCCGCTGCCATGGGTCCCAGCCCGGCGGCCGCGCCAAGCCACCCGGCCAGCGGGTACGCCACCATATAGCAGGCATGGGACAGCGAAAACTGCGCAGTGAAGACATACGGACGGGTGTGCTCCGTAGACGCCTCCCGCAGCAACCGGGCAGAGGGCGTCAGGATGGTGGAGTTTCCGGCGCCCAGCAGGAACCACAGGGCCGGCAGCCACCACCAACCCGGCCCGGAGCCGGCCAAGGCGGCGGCCCGGAACGTCAGTGCGGTGACACCGGCCAGCACCACCGGGATCAATGCTGCTCCGGCCATCATCACAGCGCGGTCCCCGTATCGCGCCAACAGCGCCGGCGCCGAGAGCGCTACGAGCATGGATCCCACGCCGAAGCAGGCCAGCACCAGCGCGAGGTCCGTCTCCGGCCGCCGCAGCACCTCCCGCACGTAGACCACGGAGTTGACCAGGACCAGCGCGGTGGGAGCGGCCACCACCAGGTTAAGGGCCAGCAGCGAGCGCAGCCTTCCGTTCCGCCAAAAGATTCGCGTGCCCAGGGTGGTGCGCTGCCAGAGCGACCCTGTCGTCCCGGGGGCGGCATCCGGCGCCGGCAGCATTGTCACCGCAACCAGGCCTGCCGATACGAGGAAGCCGGCCACCGTGCCGAGAAAGAGGTTGCTGTAACTGACCCTGGTCAGCAGCAACGCCGCCAACGCAGGGCTGGCCAGGGCTTCCAGGTCATACGCTAGCCGGGAGAGCGATAGCGCCCGGGTGTAGTCCCGTTCGTCTTTCAGCACGCTGGGAATCAGGGACTGGAAGGTCGGCGTGAAGGTGGCCGACGCTGACTGCAGCAGGAAGGTGACCACATAGATCTGCCAGGCTTCCGTGATGAACGGCAGGCACAGCGCCATGCCGGCCCGGACCAGGTCGGCACCGATCAGCACCGGCTTCTTGGGAAGCCGGGCCACCAGTGCGTTCACTACCGGTGCGAAGCCCACGTAAGCCAGCATCTTGATGGTCAGCGCCGTTCCCATGACTGCGCCGGCACTGCTTCCCGCAATGTCGAAGGCGAGCAAGCCCAGCGCAACGGTCAACAGGCCGGTTCCCAGCAGGGCCACCACCTTGGCGGAGAATAGCCTCCGGTACGTCGTGTCCCGCAACACCGCCAGCATCGGGCCTCCGTCAAGTGCATATGTGCGTCATCGTGCACTCAATGCTAGCGCGTGGCTGCCACCGAGTGTCAGTCCGGACGCACTACCGCACCAGGGTGCGCAGGAGCCGAGCGCCCTGCCCGAAGGACAGGCCGGGCAGGTACGCACGGGTCAGGGCCCGCCCGATCGCCGGAAGGTGCAGTGGATCCTGGTAATAAAGGTAAAGGGACCGGTATTCCGGTTTGAACCTTGATTTGAAGGCCGCCAGCGAGCGGAAGCCGTACACCGGTTCCAGAGCCTTGCCCACCACGTCCAGGATCCGCACCAGGCTTTCGTGGCCGCCGTCGCCGGCAGGTTGTCCGCCGCCGGCCGTCGCCGGGCCAAGGGCAGCAGCCGGAGCCTCCACGCCTGCCGCGCCTTCGGGCCGGCGGGCCAGCGGCGACCCGGACAGCGAGATCGTGTCCACCGATCCGCGCAATTCCAGCACGGCGGACGCGATCAGGAACTCCATCACGCCGGGAAATGCTGCGGCACCCCGGCGCATGACGTCCAGCGTGCGACTGACCAGCCTCCCGCCGTCGTACACGGGTAGCCAGCTGGTGACCCCGTGCACGGCGCCCTCCGGATCCACGGCGAGGCAGCAGAGGACCGCGGGGTCGTCCAGTTCGTCCACGCCGCCCAGGGTAAAGCCCATCTCCGGCACCGACTTGCCGGCGGCCCACTCCTCCGATACCTCGTCCAGCCGCGCGCGCAGCCCCGCAGGGAGCTCACGGTACGGCGCCCATACCGGGCGGATGCCCAGCTTCGCGGCGCGGTTCTGCGCTGTCCTGACGTTCTGCCACTCCTTGCCCTTGAACTCAAGGTTCCGGACGTCAAGCCGGGTCTCCTGGGCCACCTCCACCCGCGCGAAACCGCGGCCCCGCAAAGCAGGCCAAAGGTCCTCGCTGCAGGAGTAGAGTGCCGGCACCAGGGCATGGTCCCGGCAATACGCAAGAAACCCCTCAAGCGTCGCCTGCCGATGGGTGGACGGCCCAAACGGGTCGCCCAGCGTCAGCGCGACGCTGCCGTGCGGTTGGAAGGCGACGGCGCCGTTTCCGTCGGGGCTTAGCCAATAGGAGTTGGGTTCCCATAAAGCCATCCAGGACAGCGGTCCCCCGCCCTGATGGAGCAGGCTGCGCACTTTTTCGCGCTCCTCCTGTCCCGGGTCCTGGGCGCGGTGGCTGCCGCGCAGGGCCCACCACACCGCGGCCAGCGCAATGCTCCAGAAAACGGGTCCTGACGCGGCGAACAGAATGGTTTCAGCGCTGCTCCGGCCGGCAAAGAGCCCTTGGTAGTGCTGCGGCAGCGGGACGGGAAGATACTGCCTTGCCAGTTCCTCGAAGAGACCGGAAACGCCTTCGTCACGCTGGGGGCCGCCCGAAGCGAACCACGCGCCTGCGTAGGACCCCGCCAGCAGCAGCCAGGTGCCGCCCACCGCCAGGCCCAGTTTTTTCCGGACCGCGGGCGGCGTCTGCACGCGGAAGTGGCGCCATTTCAGCCACAACACGCCCGCCAGAAGGAGTGGGGCCAGGGCGACCGGCAGGAGGAGGATGGCTGCGGTGCCGGCTGCCGCGCCGCGGGCAGCCTCCGGCGCGGGAACAATGGCGAAAAGCGCAAGGTAGACGACGGCGAGTGCCGCCACGGACAACTGCACGGCAAGGACGATATTCAGGGCCAGCCGCCGGCCCCGGCGCATCGCTTCAGCGCAAATCAGCAGCAGCGCAACCGGAACTACAGCCAGCGCCAACCCCAGGGGGCCGCCGAATTCCGCGGTCCCGCGCTCCAGGCACGCCGCACCCTCGGAAGCTCCGCAGCCGGCCGCGAGCTGCCCGAGGGTGGGAACGGGGCTCAGGACGATGTCGCGGAGCAGCGCCAGCGGTCCGGTGGGTGCGCGCGTGACGGCCGTCAGTACAGGTCCCACTGCAAATACCGCCACGGTGAGCGCCAGCAGGTTGCGGGTTTCCCTTCCCGTGGAGTGGTGGCGCCGCGGCTGGCCGTGTCCGCTTTGAATCCACCAGCCTGCCACCAGGCCAACCGTGGCGCCCAGCAGGCCCACGACTGTTTCCGGGTGGCCCACGTAAAGAACGAGCAGCAGCGAGCCTGCCAGGACCAGGGCCCGCAGGCGCCGCTGCCACAGCACCGGAAGGCGGGCACTGGCGGCTAGCCCCGCTGTAAGGTCCGGAGCGTACGGGCCAACCAGCGTCTCATCCGCCATCGGTCCGAGCCAGGTGTCGCCCGCATACCCAGCCAACTGCGTCAGCAATAGGAAGATCGTCACGGCAGCAAACTGTCCGCCGAGCAACAGCGCCGCAGCGGCAGCAGTACCCAGTTTCCGCTCAGCGGGACCCATCAGGAAGAGGAGCATCAGCGACGCTGCAACGTACGCCAGCGGGTTGGTGGCAAAGAACAGGCTGGTGAACATGGACCACCAGTTGCCGGACCGGAGCCCGGAAGCACTCACGCCGGCAATATCCTGCAGGGCGGGCGGTGGACCGGTCAGGATACTCCCGGTCAGCGCGCCAATCCCCAGCAGGGCCAGCAGCACCGTCACCGTCAGGGGTGCCGAGGCCGCGGCCCGCCAGGCCCCCAGTGCCGCCGGCCGGATAAGGCGGCGCAACGCCGCTGCGGGATGCGGAGTTCCCTGGGCGGGCGTCACTGGGCGATCCCCCATCGCCGGGCCAGCTGGTCCAGGGCATCCGCCAGGCGCAGCGAGGACGTATCCCACGAATGCCCGGCGCCCTCAACCTCATGGGAATGCACGGTGAACCCGGCCTTCTCTGCGGCTGCAGTCAGCGTGCGCAGATACCCGAGAAACTCGGGGTCCCCGCTACCGGCCGTGAGGTATGCCAGGCTCCCGTCAAACCGCTGAGTTGCCATGATGGCCAGCGGCGTCTGCCGGGTGAAGGCGTCCGGAGCTCCGGGAAAGGCGGCCTCAATGGTGCGGTTCCGGTCCTTCGCCAGTGCCGGCTCGGCCTCCGCGGAGAAGGCGAGGACCGCGGGAAAAAGCTCGGGGTGCCGGGTCCCCAGCTGCAGCGCGCAGGTGCCACCGAACGAGAAGCCGCCGGCCGCCCACTGCCTGTGGTCCGTGTCAACGGCGAGGGTTGAGCTGATCCAGCCGACCACGTCCTCCGTAAGGAACGTATCTGCCTGCGCGATCCTGCTGTCCATGCACATGGTGTTGGCGGACTGCGAGCCATTGGGATCGGGTACCACCACCACCGGAGCAACGCCCCCGTGCGAGGAAGCAAAGGCGTCCATATGCTCCTGCAGCCTCCCGCCGGTCAGCCAGTCGGCGGGACCCCCGGGCTGCCCTGCCACCAGCACCAGGACGGGAAGTGCGGGACGGTTCTGCGCAAAATACGCGGGCGGCAGGTAGATGTACGCATCCCGGGTGGTCATACCCGAAGCGGTGCCTGGGATCGCGGACCTGCGCAGGACCCCCTCCTGGGGAAGCTCGCCTTGCGGCCGCCAGCCGTGGAGGGCGGCGCCGTCGGCCGCCCCCGCCTGGAGCATCAGCGATGGTTCCAAAGGCGGCACCCGGTCCGCCACGCCGCCGGTAAGGTCGGCCACCGAACGGTTCAGTCCATAGAACGCGTTGATCTGGAGGGCGGCCATCAGGACCACCAGGAAGACAGCGCCCGTTGCGGCGAGGCGGGCGCGCGGGCGGCTTTCGCGCCAATGCGCGGCCGTGAGCAGGCAAGCACCGACAGGCAGGACAATCCACAAGAGCACGGGCCCGGCGATACTACCCGGAAAGACGGCAAGAACGTTGACCAGGAACCAATGCAGGGACTGCACCAGGGCGAAGGCCCACGCTGCCGAAACGACGGTCCGATAAGCCCAGCGCCGGAAGCGGTCGGGACGGGTATAAGACAGGCGGTCTCCGCTGGCCAAGGGGCCGAAAGGCAACAGAAGGTAGGCCAGGGCGCCTGTACCCAGGATGAGGGCAGACCACCACAGCGGGCCGGCGGTAAGCCGGACGTCGAGGATCCAATCCACGCGGGCTAGCGCCAGGTCCCCACGCCAATGACCGGGCCGGCCTCGAGCCACGAGGACAGGCCCGTGTAGGCGTCGAATTTCATGGCCAGGCGGAGATCCTGGCCCTCATAGCGCAGATCAACAATGACGACGTCGGGCTGGACCTTGACGGCCTCGGCCTCCGTGGGTGCGCGGCGGCCCAGGAGTTCCAGGGAACTGCGCCTGAACCTGTGCTTGGGCCGGACGCTCAGCGAGAAGAGACGGAACCACTCGAGGTCATTGTCCTGATAACGACAAACCCCCATCTGCCAACTGTTTCCAGCCATGCAAATGGAGGCGTCCACCGTGCCAAGGGCGCGCCGCAGGTTGAAGCGGCGCACCCCCGAAAGGCACAGTGCAAATACCAGCAATCCAAAAATGACTGCCATGGCGATGAACGGAAGACTCGATACGTCCATCAGGGTGTTGCTAGCGAATCCCCGCGGTAGCCGAACCGCCCAGGTGGGCGTTGTCAGCAACAATAACCACGCGGTTGTTGTCGACGGAGAAGAATCCGCCGTCAACGTCTACGGAGATACGATCACCTGACACCGGCTGAATCGCCAGTTCACCCTCGGCCAGGATCGCCAGCAGGGGCGAGTGGCCGGGCAGGATTCCGATTTCACCATCGCTGGTGCGGGCCTTGACCATCTTGGCCGCTCCGGACCACACGAAGTGGTCCGCTGCGACAATCTCAACCTCAAGCTCAGCCATATTACTTGGTCTGTTCCTGGATCTTGGCCCACTGGCGCTCAACGTCGTCGAGGCCACCGACGTTGAAGAACGCCTGCTCAGCGATGTGGTCCAGCTCGCCGTCGCAGATGGCAGCGAAGCCTTCAACGGTGTCCTTGATGGAAACCGTTGAGCCCTCGACACCGGTGAACTGCTTGGCGGTGTAGGTATTCTGCGACAGGAACTGCTGGATGCGGCGTGCACGCGACACGACGATCTTGTCCTCTTCGGAGAGTTCATCGACACCGAGGATGGCGATGATGTCCTGGAGTTCCTTGTTCTTCTGCAGGATCTGCTTCACACGGACAGCCGTGTTGTAGTGGTCCTTGCCGATGTACTGGGGATCCAGGATTCGCGAGGTGGACGTCAGCGGGTCAACGGCCGGGTACAGACCACGGGAAGCGATTTCGCGGGAAAGTTCCGTGGTCGCGTCGAGGTGTGCGAAGGTCGTTGCCGGAGCCGGGTCGGTGTAGTCATCTGCCGGGACGTAGATGGCCTGCATCGAGGTGATGGAGTGGCCCTTGGTGGACGTGATGCGCTCCTGCAGGAGGCCCATCTCGTCAGCCAGGTTGGGCTGGTAGCCCACTGCGGAAGGCATGCGGCCGAGGAGCGTGGAAACCTCGGACCCGGCCTGGGTGAACCGGAAGATGTTGTCGATGAAGAGCAGCACGTCCTGGTTCTGGACATCGCGGAAGTACTCCGCCATGGTCAGGGCGGACAGGGCGACGCGCAGACGCGTTCCCGGCGGCTCATCCATCTGGCCGAACACAAGGGCGGTGTCCTTGAGGACCCCGGCCTCTTCCATTTCGACCCAGAGGTCGTTGCCCTCACGGGTACGCTCGCCGACACCGGCGAACACGGAAGTACCACCGAAGTTGCGGGCAACACGGGTGATCATTTCCTGGATCAGAACGGTCTTGCCAACGCCGGCGCCGCCGAAGAGGCCGATCTTTCCACCCTTGATGTACGGGGTGAGGAGGTCGATGACCTTGATGCCGGTTTCCAGCATCTCGGTGGAGCCTTCGAGCGAAGCGAAGCTCGGCGCCTTGCGGTGGATGGGCCAGCGTTCGCTGATGTCCAGTTCGGACTCGGCCACGTCGAGGGGCTGGCCCAGGACGTTGAAGATGTGGCCCTTGACTCCGTCACCGACGGGGACGGAGATGGGGGCGCCGGTGTCCACCACGGAGGTGCCGCGGACGAGCCCGTCAGTAGCCTGCAGGGAGATGGCGCGTACGAGGTTGTCACCCAGGTGCTGGGAGGTCTCGAACGTGATGGTCTTGGTCTCACCGTTGAGAGTAATCTCGGTGGTGAGGGCATGGTAGATCGACGGGATTGCGTCAGCCGGGAATTCGACGTCGACAACCGGGCCGATTACGCGCGCAATGCGGCCGGTAGCACCGGACGTTGCGGCTACGTGTTCGGTAGCAGTGGCAGTCATCTCTCTCACTTCACTCAGTAGATGGCGTGGGGTTAAGTTTATCTGTGGTGGTGCTGGTTCCGCGGGAACCGAGGCTGTACAGGTTAGGACGCAAGCGCGTCGGCACCGGCCACAATCTCGGAGAGTTCCTGCGTAATTTCGGCCTGGCGGGCCGTGTTGCGCAGACGCGTGTACTTCTTGATCAGGTCCGTGGCGTTGTCCCCGGCTGACTTCATCGCGCGCTGGCGGGCAGCCAGTTCGGAGGCCGCGGCCTGCAGCATCGCTGCAAACAGACGCGACTCGATGTAGCGCGGCAGCAGCGCGTCGAGAACCTGCTCGGTTTCCGGCTCGAACTCGTACAGCGGCAGCAGGTCCGATTCGGAGGCTGCTTCCTCTTCGACGACTTCCAGCGGCAGGAGGCGGATGACCGTGGGCTCCTGGGTAACCATCGACTTGAAGCGCGTGTAGACAACATGGATTTCGTCCACGCCGCCGTCCTCGAAGTCAGCGGCGAAGTCGGTCAGCAGCACTTCACCGATCTCGCGGGCAGTGCTGAACTCTGGGGCGTCGGTTCCTCCGGTCCAGACCCGCGCGTACTCGCGGTTCCGGAAGTCGAAATACGCCTGGGCCTTGCGGCCCACGAGGTAGGTCTTGACTTCCTTGCCTTCAGCGTGGAGCAGCTCGTTGAGACCTTCCGCCTGCTTGAGGACGCTGGCCGAGTACGAACCTGCGAGGCCACGGTCCGAGGTAATTACCAGGACGGCGGCGCGGCGGATCTGTTCCGGCTCAGTGGTCAGCGGGTGGTCGATTTCGCTCTGGCTGGCGACAGCAGAAACGGCGCGCGTGATCGCGTTCGCGTAAGGCAGTGAAGCTGCTACGCGCGCACGGGCCTTCCCGATGCGCGAGGTAGCGATCAGTTCCATCGCCTTGAAGATCTTGCGCATCGACGTGGTCGAACTGATCTTCTGGCGGTAGACCCGGATCTGGGCTCCCATACTTATCCTTTCCTAACATTCCGTTGCCGGGTGTGCCGGGCCCTGGGGCCCGGCACACCCGGCGGGCGGAACTAGCGCTTCTGCTTGACGATCTTTTCCTGGTCAACGTCGCCCTCGGAGATAGCATCATGCTCCTCGTGGCCGGCGCCTACCAGGTGGTTGTCACCCTCGCCGAAGAAGCCCTTCTTGAAGTCAACGATGGCTGACTTCAAGGCTTCAACGGTGTCATCGCCCAGCACGTTGGTCTGCGCCAGCGTGGTGAGGATCGAGGACTTGTGCGCCAGGTGCTCCAGGAATTCGCTCTCAAAACGGCTGATGTCCTCAACCGGAACATCATCGAGGTAGCCGTTGGTGCCGGCCCAGATGGAGACAACCTGGTTCTCGACGGGGAACGGCGAGTACTGGCCCTGCTTGAGCAGTTCCATCAGGCGTGCACCACGGGTCAGCTGCTGGCGGGAAGCCGCATCCAGGTCCGACGCGAACATGGCGAATGCCTGCATGTCACGGTACTGGGCGAGGTCCAGCTTCAAGGTACCGGAGACCTTCTTCATGGACTTGACCTGCGCGGCACCACCCACGCGGGACACGGAAACACCCACGTCGACGGCGGGACGCTGGTTGGCGTTGAAGAGGTCCGACTGGAGGAATATCTGGCCGTCGGTGATGGAGATGACGTTGGTCGGGATGTAGGCGGACACGTCGTTCGCCTTGGTCTCGATCAGCGGCAGGCCCGTCATGGAACCGGCACCCAGTTCGTCGGACAGCTTTGCACAACGCTCCAGCAGGCGGGAGTGCAGGTAGAAAACGTCGCCCGGGTAGGCTTCGCGTCCCGGCGGACGGCGAAGGAGCAGGGAGACTGCACGGTAGGCTTCGGCCTGCTTGGACAGGTCATCGAAAACGATAAGGACGTGCTTGCCGCCGTACATCCAGTGCTGGCCGATGGCCGAGCCGGCGTACGGTGCCAGGTACTTGAAGCCAGCGGGGTCGGAAGCGGGAGACGCCACGATGGTGGTGTACTCGAGCGCGCCGTTGTCCTCGAGGGTCTGGCGGATGGCGGCAATGGTGGACGCCTTCTGGCCGATCGCCACGTAGATGCAACGGACCTGCTTGGTCACGTCACCCGAAGCCCAGTTGGCCTTCTGGTTGATGATGGTGTCGATCGCAATGGCGGACTTACCGGTCTGGCGGTCACCAATGATCAGCTGGCGCTGGCCGCGGCCGATCGGGATCATGGCGTCGATAGCCTTGAGTCCGGTCTGCATCGGCTCGTGAACCGACTTACGCTGGGTCACGCCCGGGGCCTGGAGTTCCAGTGCACGGGTGGTCTCGGCCTTGATCTCGCCGAGGTCGTCGATGGGCACACCCAGCGGGTCCACCACGCGGCCCAGGAAGGCGTCACCAACGGGAACGGACAGAACCTGCCCGGTGCGGTGTACTTCCTGGCCTTCTTCGATCCCGGTGAAGTCACCAAGGATGATAACGCCGATTTCGCGGACGTCCAGGTTCTGGGCGAGGCCCAGGGTGCCGTCCTCGAAGCGCAGCAGCTCGTTCGCCATGACCGAGGGAAGGCCCTCAACACGGGCGATGCCGTCACTAGCGGTGGTTACGCGGCCGACCTCTACGCGCTCTGCGTTTCCGGGTTCGTAGGACGCCGCGAACTCGTTCAGCGCATTACGGACGTCGTCGGCGTTGATGGTCAATTCGGCCATCTGCAGTCCCTGCTCTCCTGTTTTGTGATCATCGTTGTCCACGATGACCGGGGTTTCTATCAGTTAGGTTGTGCTTGTCCGGCTAGCCGGCCAGCTGGCGTTGCAGCTCGCCCAGGCGGTTCAGCACCGAAGCGTCGAGCACTTCGTCACCGACCTGGACGCGGATGCCGCCAATAAGTGACGGATCAACGTTCATGTTGACCTTCAGTTCCCGGCCGTACATCGCATTGAGGGCCGCCTGGAGACGTTCCAGCTGCACCGGCGTCAAGGGACGCGTCACGCTGACCGTCGCAATCCAGCGCTGCTGGCGCTTGGCTGCAAGCTCGGCGAACCGCTCCACAAGCCGCGTGGGTTTGATGCCGCGGGGCTGCGTCACAGCCTGGACGATGAGGACCTTGGCCTCTTCGCTGGCCCCGGGTACCAACTTCTCGGCGAGCGATGCCTTGGCTGCAGCACTTGCCTGCGGCTCGGACAGAGCACGTTGTACCTCGTGGCTGGAGGCAACTGCCTGGTTGAAGGAGAACAGATCGTTCTCCAGCTCTTCCAGGCCGGAGATTCCGGAGGCAGAAACGGCCGACTTGTTTTCAGCAACGGAAATGACCACCGTTGCGGCAAGAGTCTCGAGTGCATCGCCGATATCCCGCGCCGATGCCCAGCGTGAACTGGCCAGTCCGCCCGCGATCTCTGCAGCATCAGCGGAGACTTTCCCGCCCACCAGCTGCTTGACCAGTGCCGACTTCTCGTCACCGTTGCGGGACGGGTCAGTCAGGGCACGGCGCAAGCCAGCCGAGCTGTCCACCATTCCCAGAATTCCGAAGAGTTCCTTTGCCAGCTGCAGCGACGCCGTCGGAAGTTTTGCTTCCAGCGCGGCCAGGGCTGTTGCCAGCGATTCGCTCGATACGCCTGCCATTACTTAGCTGCACCTGCGTTCTGGGACTCCAGATCTGCCAGGAAGCGGTCCACTACCCGCGCTGCGCGCTCATCGTCGGTGAGTGCTTCGCCAACGATGCGGCCGGCCAGGGTGGTAGCCAGCGTGCCCACCTCGGAACGCAGCGAGACAACTGCTGCCTGGCGCTCCGATTCGATCTGCGCGTGGGCCTGTGCCGTGATGCGGGCAGACTCTGCGGCTGCCTTTTCCTTGAGATCCGCGAGGATCTGTGCACCTTCGGCGCGGGCTTCCTCACGGATGCGGTTGGCTTCGGTGCGGGCGTCGGTCAGCTGCTGCTTGTACTCTTCGAGTGCAGCAGACGCCTCAGCCTGGGCCTTTTCAGCCTTCGCGATGCCGCCTTCGATAGCCTCGGCGCGCTCTGCGAAGGTCTTCTCAAACATCGGGACAACGAACTTGACCACGATGAACATGAGGATGGCGAAGCCCACGAGGGTAACGCCCATTTCCCAGAGGTTGGGCATCAGGGGGTTAACTTCGCCCTCAGCGGCGGCTGAGATGATCAGCTGATTCATATTTCACCCGTCCTTTTCTACTCGGTTTTGAAAGTTCGCTTCGCTCTAAGGACTAGAGAACGAAAGCGAAGACCAGACCGAGGATGGCGAGTGCTTCGGTCAGTGCAAGGCCGAGGAATGCGATCGGCTGCAGGACACGCTGTGCCTCAGGCTGGCGGGCGACGCCGTTGATGTAGGCAGCGAATACCAGACCAACACCGATACCACCGCCGATTGCGGAGAGACCGTAACCTACGAGGTTGAGATTGCCTTCCATTTTTCTTCCTTTCAAGATGCCACCTGTGTGGCAGGTTGTTTGGGTTGCTCTATCCCCGTGAGGGGAAGCTTAGGGGTGCCTAGTGGCTGTCGGCGTGGAGTGCGCCTTCGATGTAGATCGCGGTCAGCAGCGTAAAGACGTAGGCCTGCAGGACCATGATCAGGGCTTCAAGCATGTACATGGCGATGGCACCGGCGAGGACCAGGAGCGAGGTGCCCTTGAGCAGGAGGTTCTCCTGCATGACAAGGAACTCGATACCGGAGCCGGCGATCATCACGATCAGGTGGCCGGCCAGCATGGTGGCGAACAGACGGAGGCTGTGCGTCACGGGCCGGACCAGGAAGTTGGAGATGATCTCGATCGGGATAACGATCGGCAGGATGAACCACGGGACACCGGAGGGAACGGTGGCCAGCTTGAAGTAGCGCAGGCCGTTCTTCTTGACGCCGATGGCGATCCAGGTGAAGTAGACCAGGCCGGCCAGGACGTACGCGCCGCCCACGTGGGAGAACGTGGGGAGCTGGAACAGCGGAATGGCGCCGTAGATGTTGTTCACCAGGATGAAGAAGAACAGGCTGAACAGCAGCGGGACGTACTTGATGAAGTCCCTTCCGCCGATGATGTCCTTGGCGATGCCGTTGCGGACGAAGCCGTAGGCGGCTTCGCCGGCGAACTGGAGCTTGCCGGGTACCAGCTGCTGCTTGCGTGCGGCGAGCACGAAGAAGACGGCGATAAAGACGACAGAAAGGAGGACCAGCAGCATCTGCTTGGAGAATCCCTCTGCGGCACCCCACGGCAGGATTGCCGGCAAATGCATTTCGTTAATACCAGGAGGAGTGAACTCTCCTGAATCTTGGGCCGGGAGCGCAAGCGCGATCAACGCGTTTCCTCTCTGCAGTGTCCATCATTGGGCGTTGGGCGGGGTCCGGCAGCCTGATGGCCTGCTGTTCCCCCTGTGAAATTATTTGGCATTAGTGTCGCCGTCCGTGGACGGCCCGCTGGCAGCAGGGCGTTCGCCAGCTTTTTGTCGAGAACTGGTGAGGCCATGCATGTGGGAAAGGTAAAAACCTCCGACGGCTCCAAGCAGAGCGCCTGCGAGCACAATCCAGCGCGTTCCCCACAGATAATCCAGCCCCCACCCTATCAAACTCCAGACGATGATTCCGCCAATGATGTAGCTGAAGACGGCCATTCCGGCGTTGTATCCGCCGTCGGAGCCATCGCCTGATACACCCGGGGCGGAGGGCCCGGTTCCACGGGCGGCGGGGCCGCCGTCGCGGTGGTTCTTTCGGTCACGCATCGGAGCTGTCCTTGGTCTGCGGGTCGTTGTAGATCTGGAGGCGGGCCTTGCTGAAACCGTACATCTCCGCCGTCTGCCACAACACGACGGCAGTGACGGCACCGGCGACAAACCAGGTGCTTTCCAGCCAGGCAGGCTGGCCGACGGTGAACAGCACCGCGGCGAAACCCACCACCTTGATGAAATACATGGCGACGAAGACGCCGATGGCACCGGACGGGTTGTTGCGTCCCACCACGTGGCCGGCCAGCAGGCTGATGCCGAAAAACACCATGACCAGGAGTCCGCCCGCCACCATGGACAGGATCGCCGCAGGTCCGGCCAGCAGCCAGGCAACAACGGCGCCCACCAGCAGTCCTGCGGCCGAGGCCACGGTACTGAGCTTGAGGAGGTGCAGCCAGAGCGAAGCCGTGGGGCCGGATGCGCCGACGCGTCCGCTGCCGGAGGCAGGTCCGGGGTCGGCGTTGGCGGTCATGAGATCCCAATCGTCGGCGTCTGGTGGCAGGAAGCCATCAGGCTGGTAAGGAGGGGGCAGCTTTGGGGCTGCCCCTAAATTCTACACGAGATAGAAATTATTGCGGAACCAGTCAGGTACGGGCGTCATCGGCCCGCCGCGCCACGTAGGGCCAGGCGGTCACGAGGCCCATGACAATGGTTGCCAAGATGTCCACCACCAGCACAACCTGCCAGGGGAAAACGGCGAACGCGAGGCCGCCGAAGGACAGGATCGCAGTCCACAGATACATGAGTACGACGGCGGTGCGGTGCGAGTAACCGATGTCCAGCAGCTTGTGGTGGAGGTGCCCGCGGTCCGCGGACCACGGGGACCGGCCGCGGGCCGTTCGCCGGACCACCGCGAGTCCAAGGTCCAGCAGTGGCAGGAACAGGACTGCGAACGGGAGCAGGATGGGAATGATGGTGGAGATACCGTTGGCCCGGTCATAGAGCCCGGAGGTGATTTGGCCGGTGGACACCACACCTGCGGAGGCCATCAGCAGGCCGATCAGCATGGCCCCGGAGTCCCCCATGAAGATCTTCGAAGGGAACCAGTTATGCGGCAGGAAGCCCAGGCAGGCGCCCACCAGGACGGCGGTCAGCAGAGTGGCGAGGTCCGAATAGTCCAGCAGGACAGCATTACGGTGGACCCAGTATGCGGTGAAGAAGAAGGCTGTACCGCCGATGATGGCCACCCCCGCCGCCAGCCCGTCCAGGCCGTCGATGAAGTTGAAGGCGTTCATGGTGACCACGATCAGGCCCGCCGTCAGCACCACCCGCAAGGTCTCGTTCTCGAGATAGATCGGCTCGGGCACCCAGGGGACGATGGTCATCTGGACGCCCCACAGCGCCACAGTGAAGCCCGCGATGCTTTGGCCGATGAGTTTCACCCACCAGCGGATGTCCAGGAGGTCGTCGGCAACACCGACCAGGACGATCACGGCTGCGCCGGCCAGGACGCCCCACGGCGAGAAATTGTTGCGGTAGATGTCCTTGACGAAAAACGACTGGCTGGCGACCACCAGCGCCACCATCACGCCCAGGAACATGGCCACCCCGCCCAGCCGGGATACCGGCGTGGAGTGCATGTCGCGGCTGCGGATGGGCAGGTGGAGCTCCATTCGCCGCCCCACCACGCGGGCACCCCAGGTAGCGGCATAGGACACGACCGCAGCGGTCAGCCCCATGAGGAGGTACATGATCATGGCGTGGAGACCGTTCCAGCCGGAGCTTCGCTGCGGAAAGGCTGCAGCCGGACGGTTAACCGGTCATCGACGGAGGGGCTCACTGGCAGGGAATCTGTTCTTTGGTAAATGAAACTTCTCCGTCGCCGAGCGCGCAGCAGGCCCGCGGTCTTTCCTATACGCGCGGCCTTACAGGGCTGTATTACAGTGGACTCTAGTCAAAGATACTAGCGCCAACGGCTCCATGGCTTCGCGCAACACGGGCGCACTCCCACCGGGGACATCCCTGACAGCCATGCTGAAAGGACCCCATGACACCCCGCGTAGCAGTCGCCGCCGTCACGTTCGACCGCCCCACCGAACTGGCAGTTCTGCTGCGCGGCATCAACGCCCAGACGGCGCCGGTGGAAACCATCTGCCTGGTGGACAGCGGCACCAACCCCGCCCGCGAGGTGGCCGGCCAGCATGCCAACGTCGACTACATCCGTTCGGAGGCAAACCTCGGGGGTGCCGGGGGCTTCGCCCTGGCGGCGCTGAAGGCGGTCGCCAGCGGGGCGCGCTGGATCTGGATGATGGACGACGACGCCGAACCGGGCGACGCCGAATGCCTCGCCACATTGATCCGCGAGGCCGAGGCGCGCGACCTGGAGGCGGTGGTCCCCCTGGTCACCGCGCCGGGGCGTCCGGACCGGCTTTCCTTCTTCTTCCGCCTCGACGGCAAGGTCACGCACAGCCGCGCGGACGTGGAGAAGCTCGGATTCCTCCCTGACAATGGACATTTCTTCAACGGCGCCCTGATTCGCTCGGACGTGTTCTTCAAAGTGGGATTGCCGGACATGCGGCTGTTCATCCGCGGCGACGAAGTGGACTTCACCATCCGGTTGCGGCGGGCCGGCATCCGGTTCGGCACGGTCACCACCACGGCCATCACCCATCCCCACGCCTTCACCGAAACCCAGCACGTCTACGGAGCGCGGTGGCACGTCATCGTGCCGGACTCGGCGTTCAAGCGCCACTACTACTACCGCAACCGCGGGTACCTGATCCGGCGTTACTTCCGGGTGAAGTCCTTCGTCGCGGACGTGGGAGGTTACCTGGGCTACTTCCTGCAGCGCCGCGACCTGGCCGGGCTCGCCGCGTGGGCGAAGTCCTTCAGCGCCGGCCTCCGCGGCAAGGGTTTCGGACCCCTCGAGGACCAGAAGTTCTAGAGGTTCCGGACGCCTCCGGATGCGCAGTCCTGCTTGGGATTACCCGCCGTTGAGCCGGCGGCGCGCCAGCAGCCAGAGCAGGACCCAAGGCTCACCAAAGACCCGGTAGGCCACACGGCGCGGGTGGAGCAGCAGCCGCCAGGCCCACTCCAGCCCCAGCCGGCCCAGCCAGCGCGGTGCCAGTTTCTGGACACCTGCGAGCTGTTCAATGGCTCCGCCCACGGCGCAGTACACCGCTGGCGGCAACGAACCGAGCCTTCTCTGCAGCACCTCTTCCTGCAGCGGCATGCCCAGGCCCAGGAGGACCAGTTGGGGCTGTTCACGCTGGAGCCACTCCACCGCGTCCTCTTCCACGGCTGCGTTCCACCCTGCGCCCGGAAAGCCCGAAACGCGGGCGCCGGGAACGGTGGCCCGCAGCCGCTGGACCGCACCGGCATTCGCTTCCGCCCCGGCGCCCACCACCGCAATCCGCTCCAGGCCGGCCACCTGTCCGAGGGCCGGCAGCCAGTCGTTGGTTCCCAGCCGGTAGTCCATCACCGGGCCTGCGGCGTTGCCCGTCCGGCCCCACAGCCAGAGCAGGGGCGCTCCATCCAAGAGGACCACATCGCTCCGGTCATAGAAACTGCGGAACGCCGGATTCGAATGTGCCAAGGTCACGCTGTGCAGGTTATGTCCCAGGACGGTGCGGGTGCCGCCTTCGCGGAGAAACCGGCCCAGTTCGGCCATCAGCTCCGGCACCCTGAGAGGAGTGGCGTCGACGTCCAGCAGCGGGACCTGCTGGCGCTGTGGGACCATCAGTCTTCTGTGGCCCTGGCGGAGTCTCCCCCGCCAACGGAACCGGCGTCCGAAACCGGCGTGCCGGCGTCGTGCGCGGGAAGCTCTTCGGCAGCCTCAACGGCGGGCTCCCCAGTGGCAGCCCTTCCAGGAGCAGCCTCTTCAGGAGCCGCCTCTTCAGCCGTAACCTCGCCCAGTCCGAGAACGCCGGGAACGTGCTCGCGCAACTGCTCCAGGCTGACTGCGCCCTGGCGTACTACGCGGAGCACGGGACCGGTAGCATCCACGATGGTGGACGGAACCGCGTCGCTGCCTTCAACCGGCCGGAAGCCGCCTTCCAGGTAAACCTCCACGGATTCGGCGAGCTGTTCGCGGGCCTCGGCGCCGGTCTGCGCCGCGGGCCGGCCTGTGCGGTTGGCTGACGAGACCGCCAGCGGGCCGGTCAGGGTGAGCAGTTCCTGGGCGATCTCGTCTGCGGGCATGCGCAGGGCAACCGTGCCCTTCGTTTCGCCGAGGTCCCAGTCCAGGGAGGGCTGCGCATGCAGGATCAGGGTCAGCCCGCCCGGCCAGAAGGCTTCGGCGAGCTTGCGGGCGTCAGCGGAGACGTCCGTCGCCAGGCCGTCGAGGGCGTTGATGCGCGGAATCAGGACCGGCGGCGGCATCGCGCGGCTGCGGCCCTTCGAGGCCAGGAGCAGGGTGACCGCCTGGGGCGAGAAGGCGTCGGCGGCGATCCCGTACACCGTATCCGTGGGGAACACGACGCACTTTTGTTCGCTGATGGCGCGCTGGGCGTGTTCCAGGCCCTCGGCGCGCTGTTCGGTGCTGGTGCAGTTATACGTTGTGGTCACTGGCCTATTCTTTCATTCCGTGCGGCCCGGCATGGCCAGCCGGGCACTGGTGGCACGTTCCTTGCCGTTGAGGTCCAGATGTGTCGTGATGCCCTGCCATATCCCGGCGCCCTCCATCATTGCCGCGATCCAGCCGGCCTGGACTTCCGCGTGCTCCATCACGAAGTAGCCGCCGGGGCGGAGCAGCCTGGCCGCGGAGGCCGCTGCCGCCGTCGGAAGCTCCATGCCGTCCGCTCCCCCGCCGTACAACGCCTCGGCGGGATCGTGAAGCGCCACTTCCGGTTCGTTCGGAACCGCCTCGGCAGGGATATAGGGTGGGTTGGAAACCACGACGTCGACAGTTCCGTTCAGTTCCTGCAGTGCGTCGCGCAGGTCCCCCAGCACCAGGTGGACGCCCAGCGGCGCCAGGTTCTTCTCAGCCCAGGCGTGTGCAAAAGCACTGAATTCCACTGCGTGGACCTTTGCGCCGGGCACTTCGGAGGCGATGGAGGCGGCAATCGCACCCGAGCCCGTGCCCAGGTCCACGACACAGGGCCCAACCGTTTCCCTGGGGCGGCCGGCCCTGAGGTGGTCGATGACCAACTGCACCACGGATTCGGTTTCCGGCCGCGGGATGAAGACCCCAGGACCCACCGCCAGTTCGAGGTAGCGGAAATGCGCCACTCCGGTGATGTGCTGCAGTGGCACCCGGCCGGCGCGTTCGGCAACCAGCTCCGCGTAACCCTCCGGCGCGGGGGTGTCCCCCAGCATCATGGCGCGGAGGCGGCCCAGCCCCACATTGAGGAGATGGTCCGCCAGCAGTTCAGCGTCGACGCGCGGGCTGGGGACGCCGGCGTCGCGCAGGACGGCTGTTGCTTCGGTGACCGCTTCCGCCAGGGTCTGGCCTGCACTCATACCTGCGGTACTAGTCGCCGAGGGCGTCCAGGCGGGCCTGTTCGTCCATCTCTATGGCCGACTGGATGACCGGTTCCAGGTCGCCGTTCATGACCTGGTCCAGGTTGTAGGCCTTGTAGCCGGTGCGGTGGTCCGCGATGCGGTTTTCCGGGTAGTTGTAGGTGCGGATGCGCTCCGAACGGTCCATAGTGCGGATCTGGGACTTCCGCTGCTCCGAGTTGGCGGCGTCGATCTGTTCCTGCTGGTGGGCCAGGATGCGGGCCCGGAGCACGCGCATGCCGGCTTCGCGGTTCTGCAGCTGCGACTTTTCGTTCTGCATGGCGACCACAATGCCTGTGGGCAGGTGGGTAATGCGGACTGCGGAGTCCGTGGTGTTCACCGACTGGCCGCCCGGACCGGAGGAACGGTAGACGTCGATCTTGAGGTCGTTCTGGTTGATTTCCAGCTCTTCAGGCTCATCGACCTCCGGGAGGACCAGCACGCCGGCCGCGGAGGTGTGGATACGGCCCTGCGATTCCGTGACGGGCACGCGCTGCACGCGGTGGACGCCGCCTTCGAACTTGAGCCGGGCATAGACACCTTCGGCCGGATCGTTGGAGCTGCCCTTGACGGCCATCTGAACGTCCTTGTAGCCGCCAAGGTCCGATTCGGTGGCCGAGATGATTTCGGTCTTCCAGCCGCGGGACTCCGCGTAGCGGGTGTACATGCGCAGCAGGTCGCCGGCGAAGAGGGCTGCTTCGTCGCCGCCTTCACCGCCCTTGACCTCGAGGATCACATTGCGGGCATCATCGGGGTCCCGCGGGATCAGCAACCGGCGCAGCTTGGCGGCCGCAGCCTCCAGCTTCTCCTCAAGCTCGGGGACCTCGGCTGCGAACTCGGGATCCTCCGCGGCCATCTCCTTGGCAGCGGCCAGGTCGTCGCGCAGCCCCTCCCAGCGGTGGTAAGCCTCAACAATGCCGTTCAGCTGAGCCGACCGCCGGCCCAGCTTCCGGGCAAGCCGCTGGTCGGCATAAACAGCGGGATCCCCCAGCTGCGCCTGGATGGAGTCATGCTCATCAAGCAGGCCCTGTACGGACTCAAACATCTATAAACCTCTTTCGACTTGTACAAGTCTAGTTTCGCGGGGGCGGCAAAACCGAACGACGAAGGGGCGGGGCCGGCAAGAATATGCGACGGCCCCACCCCTGTAACTCAACTACTTGTCGTTGTCCGACTTCGCGCCAAGCGTCGTCTTCTGGACCTGCATGAGGAACTCGACGTTGCTCTGGGTTTCCCGGATCTTGTTGGTCAGCAGTTCAAGGCTCTGCTGCGTTTCGAGCCCGGAGAGGACACGGCGCAGCTTCCACATGATCTTGACTTCCTCGGGGGAAAGCAGATTCTCTTCGCGGCGGGTGCCGGATGCGTTGACATCGACTGCCGGGAAGATGCGCTTGTCGGCCAGCTGGCGGGACAGGCGGAGCTCCATGTTGCCGGTGCCCTTGAACTCTTCGAAGATGACCTCATCCATCTTGGAGCCGGTCTCAACGAGCGCGGTTGCCAGGATGGTGAGCGAGCCGCCGTTTTCGATGTTGCGGGCGGCACCGAAGAAGCGCTTGGGCGGGTACAGCGCGGCGGAGTCCACGCCACCGGACAGGATGCGGCCGGAGGCCGGTGCTGCCAGGTTGTAGGCGCGGCCCAGGCGGGTCATGGAGTCCAGCAGGACCACCACGTCCATGCCCATTTCCACCAGTCGCTTGGCGCGCTCGATGGACAGTTCGGCCACGGTGGTGTGGTCATCGGCAGGGCGGTCGAAGGTGGAGGCAATGACCTCGCCCTTGACGGTGCGCTGCATGTCCGTGACTTCTTCGGGACGTTCATCCACCAGGACCATCATGAGGTGGACCTCAGGGTTGTTGGTGGTGATGGCGTTCGCGATGGACTGCAGGATGAGCGTCTTGCCTGCCTTGGGCGGGGAGACGATCAGGCCGCGCTGGCCCTTGCCGATGGGGGCAACGAGGTCGATGACGCGGGGGCCGATCTTCTTGGGATCGGTCTCCAGGCGCAGGCGCTCGGACGGGTACAGGGGAACCAGCTTGGCGAATTCAACGCGGTCCTTGAGTTCCTCGGCGGTCTTGCCGTTCACGGAGGTGACGCGGACGAGGGCGTTGAACTTCTGGCGGTTGGACTGCTGGTTGCGGTCCTCGCCTTCGCGGGGCGCACGGATGGCGCCGACCACGGCGTCGCCCTTGCGCAGGTTGTACTTCTTGACCTGGGCCAGGGAGACGTAGACGTCGTTGGGGCCGGGGAGGTAGCCGGACGTACGGATGAAGGCGTAGTTCTCGAGGACGTCCAGGATGCCGGCCACCGGCAGCAGGACGTCATCCTCGGTGACCTCGACGTCGTCCACGTCCGGACCCTGGTTGCGGCCGCGGCGGCGGTCGTTGCGGTCACGGAAGCGGTCATTGCGCGAGTTCTCGCGGTCCTGGCCTCCCGAACGGTCGCTGCGGTCGCGGCGGTTACGGCGGTTGCGGCGGCTTCCGCCGTCGGAGTCGTCATTGTCGCGGCTGTCATCACGGCGGTTCTCGCGCTGGCCCGAGTCACGCTGGCCGGAGTCACGGCCGCCCTCGGAGCCCTCGCGCCCTGAGCCGTCGCGGCCGCCGCGGTTGCGGCCGCCGTCGCGGCGTTCGCGCTGGCCTTCGCCCTCGCCGGAACCTTCGGTGCGGGTTTCGGCGGGACGCTCGGCGCCGGTCTGCTCGGCCGGAGCCTCGCCTGCTTCAACGGCCTGCGGTGCTGCAGCGGCAGCCTCGCCGCGGCGGCGGTTGCGGGTACGGGGCTGGCGGCGCTCGGCACCACCTTCTGCGGCCTCGGGGGCGGCAGTCGCTTCGGCCGGCGCCGGTGCGGCTGCCTCGGCTGCAGGAGATTCGACAGCGGCAGGTGCCACGACGCCGTCGCTCACGGCACGACGGCTGCGGCCGCGTCCACGGGTGCGGGGAGCATCGGCGGCAGGAGCCTCTGCCGTTTCAGGCGCAGCAGCGGCAGCGGTAGTCGGAGCAGCCGCGCTCTCGACGGCCTTCTCGGTGCGGACCGGAGCCTTGGCGGGCGTACCGGCACGGTGGGCCGAGATCGCTGCGACCAGGTCCCCCTTGCGCATGCGGGAGCCGCCGGAGATCCCAAGCTGGCTGGCGAGGGCCTGCAGCTGGGCAAGCTTGAGGCCGGCCAGGCCGCTGCTCTTGGCGGATGCTGCCGGCGATTCGGCAGCAGAAGATGATAGTTCCACAGCTGGCGACAGCTCAGTGGTTTCGGTCACGAAGGATCCTTCCCCCTCGACGGCGTCCAGACCGGGAGCTGGACGCGATGATTTGATCTGGGCTGCAGTTCAGATCTGCAGCCGGGATTTCGGCCTTGCCGGATGGATTTCGGCCAGCAGGGCCGGATACTTCTCACCTTGCGTCCCGCCCGTGGCGGAACGCTTGACTGACGCTTGAGGGGCAGTTTGATGCTGCAGGTTCCTGCGACAGGCCAAGCAGGCGGCACCGGAATAGATTGCGCAGTAGAAGGCCGATGAGCAGCTAGGTGCAACAGCAGATCAGATAGGCGGAATTACCGCCGGTGCACGTCCACCTTAGCACCTTCAACGTCCACCGACAGCTTCAGCACGCGCCAGCCCACGTCCGGCGTGTTGGCGGCGGTGAAGTCGGCAATGAAGTCGAGTGCTTCGGCGGCGTTCGCTTCGCCGTTTGCCAGCACCAGCACCGTCGGTCCTGCACCGGAAACGACGGCTGCGTAGCCCTCGGCGCGGAGCGCCGCGATAAGTGCCGCGCTGGGCCGCATGGCCTCCGCGCGATAGCTCTGGTGAAGGTAGTCCTCTGTGCCGGCCAGCAGGAACTCCGGGCTGTGCGTCAGCGCGTGGATCAGCAGCGCGGCGCGACCGGCGTTCATGGCGGCTGCGTAGTGGCCCACCGACGCGGGCAGCAGGGCCCGCGCCGCCTCCGTCGAAAGCTCGAAGTCCGGGACGGCCACGATGGGAACCACCTGCTCCACGACGGTTGCCGTGGTGCTCCTGTACTGGTCACTGTCCTGCCAGGACAGCGCCAGCCCGCCAAAAATAGCGGGTGCGACGTTGTCCGGATGTCCTTCCATTTCGCTGGTCAGCTGCAGGATCCAGTCACGTCCCCTGCGGCTCTCCGCCGGTACGAGCTCATTGGCAGCAGTCACCGCGGCCACCACGGCAGAGGCGGACGAACCCAGACCACGGCCGTGCGGGTTCACGTTCTCGGCCGTGATCTTCAGTCCGCCGTTCCGGAACCCAAGCCGGCGGAAGGCTGCCGCCATGGCGCGCACCACGAGGTGGCTTGCGTCCCGCGGCAGCGTTGCAGCGCCTTCGCCGCGCAGGTCGAAGAGCAGTTCATCCGTGTCCAGGGTCTCCACGGTCAGGGTGTCGTGGAGGCCAAGTGCCAGCCCCAGGCTGTCATAACCGGGTCCCAGGTTGGCCGTGGTGGCCGGCACGCGCACCGTGACGCGCTGGCCGGCTTCGATGAGCTGCAGTCCGACAGTGGCCTGCGAGGTGGTGTCCACGGCTATTTTTCTTCCAGTCCCAGTTCGGCTGCCACGGTCACCACGTCGTTGGGAACCTTAACGGGCTGGACGTCGCTGCCGTCCTCGGTTCGGAGGGCCCACTGGGGGTCCTTCAGGCCGTGGCCCGTTACGGTGATGACGATAGTCTTGCCCGAAGGCACCTCGCCTGCGGCGTGCTTCTTCAGGAGGCCTGCCACGCCTGCGGCGGAACCCGGTTCCACGAAGACACCCTCCTTGGCGGACAGCCAGCGGTGGGCGTTCAGGATCTCCTCGTCGGTGACGGCGTCAATCAGTCCGCCGGACTCGTCACGGGCGCCAATGGCGCCGTCCCATGAAGCCGGGTTCCCGATGCGGATGGCCGTGGCGATGGTGTCCGGCTCGGTGATGGGGTGGCCGGCAACGAACGGCGCGGCACCGGCGGCCTGGAAGCCCCACATGGCAGGCGTTTTGGTGGCAACGGCGGGAAGCGTGCCCGCGGTTTTCGACTCGAACGGAGCCGAGTACTCCTTGTAGCCCTTCCAGTAGGCGGTGATGTTGCCGGCGTTGCCCACGGGAAGCACGTGGATGTCCGGGGCGTCGCCGAGCGCGTCCACGATCTCGAAGGCGCCGGTCTTTTGGCCTTGGATGCGGGCGGGGTTGACCGAGTTCACCAGGAACACCGGATAGGACTCCCCCAGTTTGCGGGCGATGTCGAGGCAGTTGTCGAAGTTGCCGTCCACCTGGAGCAGCGTGGCCCCGTGGGCAATGGCCTGGCTGAGCTTGCCCATGGAGATCTTGCCTTCGGGCACCAGCACGGCACACTTCAGGCCCGCTGCGGTGGCGTATGCGGCAGCGGAGGCAGAGGTGTTGCCCGTGGAGGCGCAGACAACAGCCTGGGCCCCGGCTTCGACGGCGGCCGTCATGGCCATGGTCATGCCGCGGTCCTTGAAGGAGCCGGTGGGGTTCATGCCCTCAACCTTCAGGTACACCTGCGAGCCCGTGAGTTCGGACAGCTTCTGCGCGTGCACCAGCGGGGTGCCGCCTTCGCCCAGCGTGATGACACGGGTGGCTTCGGTGACGGGCAGACGGTCAGCGTATTCGCGGATAACGCCGCGCCATTGGTGAGCCACTTAGACTCCTTCTACCCGCAGAACGGATGTAACTGAGTTAACAACGTCCAGGCCCTTCACGGCCTCGACGGTGGCCGCCAGGGCAGCCTCGGATGCGCGGTGGGTGACGATCCGCAGTTCGGCGGACTCCACGTTGGATTCCGTGTCGCGGTGGATGGTCTGCCGCATGATTTCGATGGACACGCCATGCTCGGCGAACAGCTGCGCGATCCGGGCCAGCACCCCGGGCTCATCTGCAACGTCCAGGCCGATGTAGTAGCTGGTGATGGCGGCGTCGATGGGCAACGCCGGGATGTGGCCGGTGGTGGTTTCGGTCCGCTGGGGCCCGCCCAGGACAAGCCGGCGTGCTGCCGACACGAGGTCGCCCAGGACTGCCGAGGCAGTCGGCGTGCCGCCGGCGCCCTGGCCGTAGAACATCAGCTCGCCGGCATTTTCGGCCTCCACGAACACCGCGTTGAAGGCACCGCGGACGGCGGCCAGCGGGTGTTCGCGCGGGAGCAGCGTGGGGTGGACCCGCACGGATACTCCCTCGCCGCCGTCGGAACCGGTGAGTTTCTCGGCGATTGCCAGCAGCTTGATGACGAAGCCGGCGTCCTTGGCAGCGGCAATGTCCGCGGCGGTGACGCCGGTGATGCCCTCGCAGTAGACGTCTTCCAGCGGGAAGCGGGTGTGGAAGGACAAGGTGGCCAGGATCGCGGCCTTGGCAGCGGCGTCGTGGCCTTCCACGTCTGCCGTGGGATCGGCCTCCGCGTAGCCCAGCCGCTGCGCCTCGGCCAAGGCGTCGGCGAACTGCGCACCCGTGGAATCCATCTGGTCCAGGATGAAGTTGGTGGTGCCGTTGACGATACCCAGCACTCGCGTGATCCGGTCGCCGGAGAGGCTGTCGCGGATGGGGCGGAGGATGGGGATGGCACCAGCGACCGCGGCCTCGTAGGAGAGCTGCACGCCAGCCTTGTCCGCTTCTTCGTAAAGCGTGGGACCGTCCTGCGCGAGGAGGGCCTTGTTGCCGGTGACCACGCAGGCGCCGTTGCTCAGCGCGGAGAGGATCAGGGTCCGCGCCGGCTCGATGCCGCCCATGAGTTCGATCACCAGGTCCGCGTCCTTGACCAGCGTGGCGGCGTCGGTAGTGAACAGCTCCTGCGGCAGTTCCACGTCCCGGGGGGCGTTGACGTTGCGCACCGCGATGCCGCTCAGCGCCAGCCGGGCTCCCGTGCGCGCTGCCAGGGCGTCGGCGTCCTCAATGAGAATCCGCGCAACCTGGGCCCCAACGTTGCCACAGCCCAGCAGGGCTACTTTCAGGGTTCGCATTTCCGTCATTCAGGCTCCCATGTCGCGGTTCAACAAATCTTCTTCGGTTTCCCCGCGGACAATGAGCCGGGCTCTTCCGTCGCGCACCGCGACAACGCCCGGCCGGGCCAGATAGTTGTAGTTGCTCGAGAGTGCCCAGCAGTAAGCGCCGGTACCCGGTACAGCAAGCAGATCACCGGCTGCCACGTCCCCGGGCAGATATACATCTCTAACAACTATGTCGCCGCTCTCGCAATGTTTGCCCACTACGCGGGACAGCTGCGGGGCGGCATCCGACGTGCGTGAAGCCAGGATTGCCGAGTAATCCGCGTCGTAGAGCACCGGCCGGGCGTTGTCGCTCATGCCGCCGTCCACCGAAACATACCGGCGCGGATACGTAACGTTGTTACCGCCGTCACCCTTCTCCGGAACCGCCGGAGCATCCACCCGGACGGTCTTCAGCGTGCCCACCTCATACAGCGTGAAAGTGGTGCTGCCCACGATGGCGCGGCCGGGCTCGATCGAAATGCGCGGCGAGGTGATGCCCAGTTCAGCGCAGGTGGAACGGACGACGGCGGCCATCGCCGTCGCGATTTCCGCTGCGGGGCGTGGGGTGTCCACCGGAGTGTAGGCGATGCCGTACCCGCCGCCGAGGTCCAGTTCCGGCATGGTGATGGAGTATTTTTCCTGCATGGCGGCCAGGAAGCGCAGCAGCTTCTCCGCGGCCAGGGCAAAGCCGTCCGGCTCGAAGATCTGGGAACCGATGTGGCAGTGCAATCCCAGGAGATCGATGCCGGGGTGCGCCGAGGCTGCGGCCACTGCCTCTTGCGCTGCGGAGACGCCGGCCTCATCCGTGGTGTCGGCGGCCATGGAGAGGCCGAACTTCTGGTCCTCGTGGGCCGTGGCGATGAATTCGTGGGTGTGTGCGTGGACGCCCGGGGTCAGGCGCAGCATCACTTTCGCCTGGACGCCGCGCACCTGGGCGATGTTGCCGACGCGGACCAGCTCGTCGAGGCTGTCCACCACGATGCGGCCCAGCTGCATGTCCAGGGCGCGGTTGATTTCGGCGTCGGACTTGTTGTTGCCGTGCAGGGCCACGCGCTCCCCCGGGATTCCTGCGCGGGCGGCGACGGCCAGTTCACCGCCGGATGCGGTGTCCAGGCGCAGGCCTTCTTCTTCCACCCACTTCACCACTGCGGTGCAGAGGAAGGACTTGCCGGCGTAGTAGACGTCCACGCCGCCGCAGATGTCGGCGAACGCGGCGTCGAAGGAGTCCTTGAACGCCCTCGCCCGGGAACGGAAGTCCGCCTCGTCCATGACGAACAGGGGCGTCCCGAACTGTTGCTTCAGCTCAGTGACGCCAAGGCCGCCCACCGTCAGGCCGCCGTCGTCACCCCGCGCAACGCTGCCCGCCCACATGGGTGCGTGCAGCGCGTTGAGGTCCGCCGGAACGTCAAGCCACTCCGGGGCCAGCGGCGATGCGGCCGTGCCTGGGAATACTGACATTGCGCTCACATCCGTTCCGGCGCCGAGACGCCCAGCAGGTCAAGTCCGTTGGCGAGCACCTGGCTGGTGGCGTCGTTGAGCCACAGGCGGGTGCGATTGAGGTCGGTGACAGGTTCATCGCCCATGGGTGCCACCCGGCAGGCGTCGTACCAGCGGTGGTAGGCGCCGGCGATGACTTCCAGGTGGCGGGCCACGCGGTGCGGCTCACGCAGTTCCGCCGCCTTGGCCACGATGGACGGGTAGCTGCCCAGGTGCGAGAGCAGTTCGTTCTCCGTGGCGTGGTCCAGCAGGGACGCGTCGAAGCTTTCCGCGCCGTCCACCTGGCGCTCCACGCCGGCGGCCACCGCGTTGCGTGCGGCGCCGCGGGACCGGGCATGGGCGTACTGGACGTAGAAGACAGGGTTTTCGTTGCTGTGTTTCTTCAGCAGCTCCGGGTCCAGGGTCAGCGGCGAGTCAGCCGGGAAGCGTGCCAGCGAGTAGCGGACGGCGTCCTTGCCGAGCCAGTCGATCAGGTCCTTGAGCTCGATGATGTTGCCGGCACGCTTGGACAGCTTGGCACCGTTGACGGAGACCAGCTGGCCGATCAGCACCTCGATGTTCTTCTCGGGGTCGTCGCCTGCTGCGGCGGCGATGGCCTTGAGCCGGTTGATGTAGCCGTGGTGGTCGGCGCCCAGCAGGTAGATCTTCTCGGTGAAGCCTCGGTCCTTCTTGGACAGGTAATACGCAGCGTCGGCGGCGAAGTACGTGGGCTCGCCGTTGGCGCGGATCATCACCCGGTCCTTGTCATCACCAAAGTCCGTGGTCCGCAGCCAGACCGCTCCGCCGTCGTCGAACACGTGGCCCTGCTCCCGAAGGCGCGCCACGGCACTCTCGATGGCACCGGCGTCGTGCAGTTCCTGCTCGGAGAAGAAGACGTCGAACTCGACGCCGAAGTCCGCGAGGGTGGACTTGATGTCCTTCATCTGCGCCTCGTAGGCGGCAGCGCGGATGACCGGGAGCGCGGCAACTTCGGTGAGCTCGCGGATATCCGGGTGTGCGGCGAGGACATCGTGGCCAAGGTCTTGGATGTACTGGCCGGGGTAGCCGCCCTCGGGCACGGAAAGGCCGTGCAGCCGGTTGTACACGGAGTGCGCAAAAGTGTTCATCTGCGATCCGGCGTCGTTGATGTAGTACTCGGCGGTGACGTCGGCCCCGGATGCCCGGAGCACCCGCGCGATCGCGTCGCCCAGGGCCGCCCAGCGGGTGTGGCCGATGTGGAGCGGCCCGGTGGGGTTGGCGGAGACGAACTCCATGTTGACGGTGTGGCCGGCCAGCGCAGAGTTGGTGCCGTATCGGACGCCCGCCTCGACGATGACCTTCGCCAGGGCGCCGGCGGCGGCGGCGTCAACGGTGATGTTGAGGAATCCGGGTCCGGCGATCTCCACGCCGGCGACTCCGTTAATATCCTTGAGCCGGCTGCTCAGGAGCGTGGCGAACTCGCGCGGGTTGGTGCCTGCCTGTTTGGCCAGCTGCAGGGCGATGTTCGTGGCCCAGTCGCCGTGATCGCGGTTCTTGGGCCGCTCTACGCGCACCTCGTCGGGCACAGCGGATGCCGAAAGGGCGATCTCGCCGGCGGCGACAGCGTCCTTCAGGCAGGCGGATATGGCGAGGGAGAGTTCTTCGGGAGTCACCCCTCTAGCCTACCGGGGGCCAGTCACAGCAAAGAATTTTCACCACCGCTTCGCCGATTGTTCCTCCCGCTGCAGCAGTCCGAACCAATTTCCCCGTTGCTGCGTTGACAATGATGAAAAGACCTAAGCATTTTCCTCTGACGAACGGCCACGCCATGAGACCTTCCGTACGCAAGACCCTCTTCGCCAGCGTCGCCGGCCTTTCCCTCGCCGGCACGGTGGCGGCGTGTGCACCCGCTGCCAATAACACCACCCCGCCGGACGCTGCGACGGGCAGCCCGGGGACGACTGCCGCGCCTTCGACCGCATCTCCGGGCACGTACAAGGACGGCACCTACAGCGCAGACGGCAATTACGTCTCCCCCAACGGCACCGAAACAGTAGGGGTGCAGCTCACGCTTGCATCCGGCACGGTCACCGACGTTAAAATCACCGAACACCCCACCAGCCCGAACACACGGAAGTTCCAGGGTGAGTTCGCTGGCGGGATCGCTGACCAGGTGGTGGGCAAGAATGTAGATGATCTAAACATCTCCAAGGTGGCCGGATCATCACTGACCAGCGGCGGTTTCAACCAGGCGCTGGAGCGCATCAAGGCCCAGGCTCAGTAGCTGTGGCGACGGGACAGTAGCCATGGTGGAGCCGGCGGGGCAGCACTCCATCGCCTTCGAGGGGATCGGCACCCATTGGGAGATTTCCACACCGGCAGCCCTTTCGGCGGCGCTGCGGGCGGGTCTGCGTGAGAGGGTCGAAGCATTCGACGGCGACTGGTCGCGTTTTCGCCGCGACTCCCTGGTGGGGGCCATGGCGCGGGCCCCGGGCAGCTACCGCTTTCCGGCTGAAGCGGACGCTCTGGGCAGGCTCTACCGGCGGCTGTATGACATCAGCGGCGGCGCCATGACGCCACTCGTCGGGAGCAGCCTGGAGCAACTGGGCTATGACCCCGCTTACTCCTTGCAGCGCCGCGGTTCAGCTTCTCCAGCGCCTGCGTGGGACGACGTTCTCGGCTGGAGCGGCCGCTCCATCACCGCCAAGTCTCCGGTGGTGCTGGACATCGGGGCGGCAGGAAAAGGAATGCTGGTGGACCTGCTGGCTGCTGAGCTGGAGTCCGCCGGCGTGCAATCCTACTGCCTTGACGCCAGCGGCGACCTGCTGGTCCGCGGGACTGAACCACTCGCCGTCGGGCTGGAGCACCCTTACAACCGGGCGCAGGCTATCGGGGTTGTCCCCGTGCACAACCAGGCTCTGTGCGCTTCGGCAGCCAATCGCCGCGCCTGGGGCGACGGACTGCATCACGTGCTGGACGGAACCACAGGACAGCCGGTCCGGACGGTGGTGGCCACCTGGGCCCTGGCCAACACCGCCATGCTGGCGGACGCGCTGGCAACTGCACTCTTCTTCATGCCCGGCAGCACCCTCGAGAAGGACTTCGATTTCTCTTGGCTCACTGTCTTTTCCGACGGCGGCGCGGCCTACTCCCCCGGGTTTGCAGGGACACTGTTCACATGAGCGCTTCACATCCGCCCACTGCCCCGCGCCCCGCTCCCAGGTCCGAACGCGGCACCGTCCGCGCCAGGATGGACACGGCCCTGGGCCGGATCACGATGTACCGGCTTACCCTGATGGTCCTGGCTGTGCTGGCCACCTACAGCCTCGTGCTGGAGCTGTTGGGCTGGCTGACGTTTGGCTTTCCGGAGATGGCAGCGCATCTGGTCATCTGCCTGGGTGCCACGTACGCCGCAAACAAGGTGATGGCCGCGTTGTTCCGTGTTCCGCCACATCCGGAATCGTCGCTGATCACCGGTTTGCTGCTCTACTTCCTCTTTTGGCCGTCGTTCAGGCCCCTGGATCTCGCCGGCACGCTCCTGGCCTGTGTGCTGGCTTCGCTGTCCAAGTACGTCCTCGCCTGGCGGGGTCGGCATATTTTCAACCCCGCCGCCGCCGGCGCCTTTCTTGCAGGACTGACAGGACTCAATATCGCCACGTGGTGGGCTGCCACCCCGGCCATGCTCATCGTGGTGGTCCCCGGTGTCCTGCTGGTCCTATACCGGATGGGCAAGCTGCGCATGGCAGGGGTCTTCCTGGCGATGGCTGCCGGCATCATTACGGTGGAACTCCTTGGTGCCGGGATGTCGGCCGGACAGGCAATGTGGCAGGCCCTGGCCCAGCGGCCACTCCTGTTCTTTGTGGGCTTCATGCTGACGGAACCGCTCACGCTGCCGCCGCGGCGGTGGCAGCAACTGGCGCTTGCTGCTGTGGTGGGCGCCATTTTCGCAGTGCCCTACAACCTGGGGTTCGTCGCAAACTCCCCGGAACTCGCGCTGCTGGTCGGCAACATAGTGGCGTTCCTTGTCGGGCAGCGCGGTTCCGTGGATTTGGCGTTTGTTGGAGCGGAGTCCCTGACGGCGACCACGCGCGAATTTTCGTTCCGGCCGTCCCGTCCCGTCCGTTTTCAGCCAGGGCAGTATCTGGAGGTGGACTTGCCGCACGCCCGCTCGGACGGGAAAGGACGACGGCGGGTCTTCAGCCTGGCGGGAAGCCCGCGTGAGCCCTTGATCCGGTTCGCAGTCCGCACCTCTGAGCCGGTTTCTGCCGCCAAGGGCGTACTCCTTGCGCTGAAGCCGGGCGATCGGCTGAGGGCCACCACCGTGGGAGGCGATTTCCTGCTGCCCCGCGACACCGCAAAACCGGTCCTGCTCATTGCGGCTGGCATAGGCATCACGCCGTTCATGTCCTATTTGCGGTCAGGGGAGCTCCAGCGGCGCGACGCCCTCCTGATCGTTCTGGCCAGGAACCAACATGAGGTGCCTTTCGCCGACGAGTTGCGCAGAGCACACAATGCAGGAGTCCGAACCATCATCCGGGCGACTGGCGGTCTCCGGGCGGACAGTTCCATTGACAACAGTGCTGGAGACGACGTTGCCGGAAACGACGCTGCGAGAGACGCCGTCGACCAGTCAGGGGCGGCCGTCTCTACGCCGTCCGGGCAGGGCTCCCCCGGCTGGCTGGATGCGGCCGGACTGGCGGACCTGGTTCCGGAGATCAACGACCGGGAGGTCTACATCTCCGGGTCACCGTCCTCTGTCGCATCCCTGCGGGCAGCGGCACGGCAGGCCGGCGCCCGCAGGGTGCACACAGATTCATTTGCTGGTTACTAATCAGAAAGGGGCACTGAACCGGCGGCCGATTTTCCTTTGCGGGCCACCTTCCTGCTAAGCTCTAGGACGTCCCGCCAGCAACGGCAGGAATCCGGATTGCCCTCGTAGCTCAGGGGATAGAGCGTCTGCCTCCGGAGCAGAAGGCCGTAGGTTCGAATCCTACCGAGGGCACCAAAACAAGAAGCACCCTGTCACTGACAGGGTGCTTCTTGTTTAACCTCCGCACACGTCGTTGCTCCCCCTGTATTGGGGCTCGTACGACCACCGGCTCGTACGACCACCCTAGGTTGGCAGCAGTCCGGTGGTGTTGATGGTTTCAAGGAATGATTCCCAGACGTCGGGCATCGGGTCCGGTGGGAGTGTGTCGGGGTAGGGGTAGGTGTCCCAGGCGGGGTGTGCCGGGTGGAGGTCGTGGTCGTCGATGAAGCCAGCGTTGATGGGCACGGTGTTGGTGGGTGCGGCGTTGATGGGCACCGCGGTGGTGGGCAGGTTGGTGGGTAGGTTGGGTGGGTGCCAGGGGTGGGGTTCGTTGTTGTAGTGGCGTCCGGTCGGTGAGGTCCAGCCTGGTGGTGTGGTTTTGGTCGCCGGGGTGGGGGTCCAGGTGCTGGCGTGTTTGAGCCGGTGGTGTTTGGGGCAGGGCTGGGCGAGGTTGCTGATGCCGGTGGTGCCGCCGTGGTGCCAGGCGGTGAGGTGGTCGGCGTCGTTGTCGAGGGAGTGGTTGGTGCAGCCCGGGAACGGGCATTTGGTGTCGCGGAGCCGGAGCCAGTTCCGCATGGCCTGCGGGATGCGGTAGCTGCTGCGGCCGATCTCCAGCGGCGCCCCGTCGCGGGGATCGATGAGGACCCGGTAGAACGAGTCCGCACCGTCGGCCAGGATTTCCCTTGCCATGGAGGCGGGGATGGGTCCGTATCCGTCCAGCTCTGCCGGTTCGTCCGTGAGCCCGAGGAGCGCGAACACCGGCACGGTCACCAGGACCTGCGCCCGCGGGACCGGCACCCGCGCCAACGCACCGTTACCGGCCAGCCCCTCACCGGCCGGCCCGGCTAGGTCAGCACCGGTATCAGCGGCAGCACGGGCATCGGCATCATTCTCGGTCTTGGCGTCATGGCCCCTGGCTGAGGCGGCGGCCCCCGTTTTGACCTCGGTGGTGTTGGTGAGGAGGGCTGTGGCGAAGATGTCGGCGCGGAGCTGGGTGAGGGTCCGGGATTCGGTGGGGCCTTGGAGGGCGCGGGCGATCGCGGTGGTCCGGTTCCAGATCGCTTCGGCCTGGTGCGCGGGCAGGTAGGCGCTGAACCAACTCATCCCGTCCCGGTCCGGCGAACACTCGACCCGGCGGTCCGCGACACCCTTCACATGCCGCTGCTCCAGCGTCTCCGGATGATGGCGCTCACGCCAGGCCCGCACCCGGGACCGGAACCTCCCCGGCGTCAAATCCCCCGCAACACACCCCCACACCCCACCATGACCAACATCAAGGCCGGCAGGATCAGCAGAATCATCGGCGCCGGCGGCCTCAGCGGGGCCAGCGGCCTCGTCGGGAAGCGACGGTTGTGGGGTGAGGAAGTGGGTTTCGAGGGCTGTGGTCCCGGCCGGGGTGAGGCCGGTGGTTTCATCGCACGCGATGACCGCGTGGCGCCAGGAGATCGCCCCCGCCTGCAGCGCACCCAACGCCAACGGGAGATCCGTGCACAGGGCCCGGGCCTGGGCCAGAAAAAGGGCCGCGGCGCCGTCACTGATCCGCAGCAGGCACCCGATCTCGGCCCGGATGGACACCTCGAGCATCCCGGCAGCCTTCACCGCCGGCGGGGCGAGAGCCATTTCGAGCTCCGCGAACCGGGCAGCAGCACGGGCCTTCAACGCCGCGGCCTTCGCCTCAAGCCGGGCCGCTTCGGCCATCACCTCCAGGAGGGCGTCGGCCTCGACCCGCATCGGATCAGCCCACCAATCCCGCACGCCACCACCTGCGCCGCCGGGTGCCGGATGTTCTGCCTGCCGGACCAGCGCATCCAGGCGCGCGGCGGAGCCCCCAACAGCCTCCACCGCCACCCCGATACCCCCACCAAAACCCATACCCACATCATCCAACCCGGGTCCGACAATTTGAGCCGGGCACCTCAACGAACCTGTCCCCAGGATCACAACCTTGCGAGGGGGTCCCGGGACATAGGCCGCAGTAACCCCAACAGGTGTGCCGTCGCGTAATTGTCACAGGCCGCTCGTACGCTGAGTTGACCACGTTGAGGGGGTACGCCATGCATGTTCCATTTTGTTCAATCGTTCCGCCATACCTGCTGAAGCGCCTGGCCCGGCTGGACGCACCACGGTTTTCAGCAGCTTCCCGGGCGGCCAAGGAGGCGCTGGGGCATGTCCGGTCCGTCCAGGCTGCCCGCCGCCAGGCTGCCGGGATGGAACCGCCGGGAACTGCCCGCGCAGCGACTCCCGGCCTGCCGCAGCGATCCATCTTCGACGCCGGCGGCGGCGAAATCCTTCCCGGCAAGCTGGTCCGGAAAGAAGGAGAAAAACCAACAGGCGACGCCTCCGCCGACGAGGCGTACGACGGCCTCGGTCACACCCACCGGCTTTACACCGACATTTTCGGCCGGGACTCCATCGATGGCAAAGGACTCCCGCTTAACGCCATCGTTCATTTCGGCAGGCTCTATGACAACGCTTTCTGGGATGGCACCCAGATGGTATTCGGCGACGGGGACGGTGAGGTCTTCGACCGCTTCACCAAATCGCTCAGCGTCATCGGCCACGAATTGGCCCACGGTGTCACCCAGCATTCGGCGGCGCTTGCTTACCGCAACCAGGCCGGCGCACTGAACGAGTCGATGTCGGACGTCTTCGGCGCCCTTGTTGAGCAGCATGTGCTGAACCAGTCGGCCGCGGAAGCATCATGGCTCATCGGCGAGGGCCTTTTCACGCCTGAGGTGGAGGGCCGCGCCCTCCGCTCCATGAAGGCTCCCGGGACAGCGTACGACGACGATGTGCTGGGTAAGGATCCCCAGCCGGATTCAATGGACTCGTACGTGCGGACCAGCGCAGACAATGGCGGTGTGCATATCAATTCCGGGATCCCCAACCGGGCCTTCTACCTTGTGGCCGACCAGCTTGGCGGATACGCCTGGGAGGCGCCCGGCAGAATCTGGTACCAGGCGCTGACATCGGGTTCCTTGCCGGCGACCGCCACTTTCACCGTTTTTGCCCGCGCAACGGCAGGCGCCGCCGTCGAGCTGTACGGGGACGGTTCACCAGAGCATGACGCAGTGCGCCAGGCGTGGGAAACTGTGAAGGTCAGACTATAGACCGCTTGCCAGGCGGGGCACACCGGCCACTGCCCGGCGGAAGCCAGGTACGCGGAACTCCAGGGGCCAGGCATGAAGATCAGTGTGGAACGGTCAGGCGGCATTGCAGCGCTGACACGTGTCTGGACCGTGAACGCCCAGTCGTCGTCAGCCCGCGACCAGTGGAAACCCATCATCGAAGCCTGCCCTTGGGACGCCGTGCCCCGCACAGCAAGCGCTGCCGCCCGGGAGTTCGCGGGCGCCGGGCAGCCGGACCGCTTCATGTATTCCATTCGCGCCGGGCAGCGACGGGCTACACTGCCGGAACGGGCCGTCACCGGTCCGTGGCGGACCCTGGTGGACAGCGCCAGGGCTGCCGCCGAAGCGCCGGACAGCGCATTGGCCCCGGACCAGTTACCAGATCCTGGTGTCTCCGGAAAGCCGGATCAGTCTGCTGACTCCGGCACAGAATAAATCCTGCTTGCAGCTCCGCAGAACCGGTCAGCCCGCCGCCGCCAGATTCCCCCGGAAGGCCCGGCGGTATGACTGCGGGCTGGTATCGAGCACTTTGGCAAAATGGTGGCGCAGCAGGACGGGGTGGCCAAAACCTGATTCCCTGGCAATCTCTTCGATGTTCAAGTCCGTGGTTTCGAGCAGCTCCTGGGCCCGCAGGACACGCTGGGAATTGAGCCAGGCGGCCGGCGTGGCTCCGGTTTCGGCACGGAACCGCCGGGCGAACGTCCGGGCCGACATGTGAACCCGGGCCGCAAGTTCGTTGACGGGGTGTTCCTGTTCCAGATTCTCCACCATCCAGCGCAGCAGCTCTTCCATCGGCGCCGACCCGCAGGCGGGGATAGGCCTTTCGATGAACTGGGCCTGTCCCCCGTCGCGGTGTGGCGGCACCACCATGTCCCGCGCAATTGCGGCGGCCACCTGCGCGCCTAGCTCCACCCGGACCAGATGCAGGCAGGCATCGATCCCGGCGGCGGTTCCCGCGGACGTGATGATGTTGCCGTCCTGTACATAGAGGACGTTCTCATCAACCTGGACGCCGGGGTATTTCGCGAGCTCACCGGAAAAGTGCCAATGGGTGGTGCAGCGGCGCCCTGCAAGCAGGCCCGCCTCAGCCAACGCGAAGGCGCCGGAACAGATCGACATAACCCAGGCGCCCCGGGCTTCCGCAGCGCGCAAGGCCTCGAGGACAGACTCCGGCAGGCCGTCCCCCCGCCCAAACGGGGTCATGACCACCAGGTCGGCGTCAGCAGCGGCGTCGAGTCCCAGCCCCACCTCCATGGCCACTCCTGACTGCGCAGCCACCCTTCCGGGCGTGGGCGTGCAGACCCGGAAGTCGAAGGCCGGCACGCCGCTTCCCCGCCCGGAGCGGTCCGTCCCAAAGACTTCCACAACCGTCCCGAACTCGAACATCGAGAAGCCCGGAGCCACGATCACTGCAACGCTTTTAAGCATGGCTCCATTGTGGCAGAAATATGATCATTTCGGTCGTTTCTGCCACTGTTTTTCGAAGGCAACCAAGAGAACCATGGAGATATGGAAGTCATCACAACCCTCCTCGTCGTCATTATCATCATGTCCGCTGCCTCCACGGTCGCGGCGCTGCTCAGGGATGGCCGCGGCCACACGCCGCCGGTAGCCTCCCACGAGGCGTGGTCCGCCTTGGACCTTCCCAGCAGCAGCTACTCGTTCCGCATCTTCTAGCCGACGGCGAAAGCCACGCGCCTTCGGCCGGCGGGCGGAGTTCCCGCCGGCCACAGAAGCCGGAGCCGGGCCGCAGTAGACTGTCTGCAGCCATGACTCTTCATATCTCCTATCCCGCCGAGCTGCCGGTCTCCGAGCGCCGCGAGGACCTGATGGCCGCCATCGCCGCCAACCAGGTGACCATCATCGCCGGCGAGACCGGCTCCGGGAAGACAACCCAGATTCCCAAAATGTGCCTGGAGCTGGGCCTCGGTGAGAACGGACTGATCGGCCACACGCAGCCCCGCCGCCTGGCAGCGCGCACGGTGGCCGAACGCATTGCCGAAGAACTGGGCGTCGAAATGGGCCAGGAAGTGGGCTTCCAGGTCCGCTTCACCGGAGAGATCAGCAAGGCCACCAAGGTCAAGCTGATGACCGACGGCATCCTGCTGGCCGAAATCCAGCGGGACAAGCTCCTGCGCAAGTACAACGCGATCATCATCGACGAAGCCCACGAGCGCAGCCTCAACATCGATTTCATCCTGGGCTACCTCAAGCGGATCCTCCCGCAGCGTCCGGACCTGAAGGTCATCATCACCTCCGCCACCATCGATCCGGAGCGCTTCGCCAACCACTTCGGCACCCCGGAAAAACCTGCACCCATCATCGAGGTCTCCGGCAGGACATACCCGGTGGAAATCCGCTACCGCCCGCTGTCCCAGCCAAAAACGGACGAGGACGATCCCTCCGACGATGAGCTCGAGGAGGACCGGGACCCCCTCGACGCCGTCTGCGACGCCGTGGACGAGCTCGCCGCCGAAGCACCCGGAGACATCCTGGTCTTCTTCTCCGGCGAGCGCGAAATCCGCGACGCGGCGGAAGCCCTGCAGGCCCGGATCCAAGGGAACCGCAGGCTGGCCGGAACGGAAGTTCTTCCGCTCTTCGCCCGCCTCAGCCTGCAGGAGCAGCACAAGGTCTTCCACCCGGGAAACAGACGGCGGATCGTGCTGGCCACCAACGTGGCAGAAACATCGCTGACAGTCCCGGGCATCAAGTACGTCATCGACACGGGAACCGCCCGCATCTCCCGCTACTCGCACCGCACGAAGGTCCAGCGACTGCCCATCGAACGGGTTTCACAGGCCTCCGCCAACCAGCGCTCGGGCCGCTGCGGCCGAGTCTCGGACGGCATCGCCATCCGGCTTTACTCGGAGGAGGACTTCGAATCCCGTCCCCTGTTCACGGACCCGGAAATCCTCCGCACCAACCTCGCCGCCGTCATCCTGCAAATGACCGCCATGGGCGTTGCCAGGGGCCCCAAGGACGTGGAAGCCTTCCCCTTCGTGGAGCCCCCGGAGACCCGGGCAATTAACGACGGCGTCACCCTCCTCCGCGAGCTCGGCGCCCTGGCCCCGCCCCAGGCGGGCAAGGGAGAGGGCGACGGACGGCGCGGCAGCGGCCTCACCGCCGTCGGACAAAAGCTTGCGCAACTGCCTGTGGACCCCAGGCTGGGCCGCATGATTGTGGAGGCCGGAAAGCGCAATTGCGTCCGGGAAGTCATGATCCTCGCGGCGGCGCTCACCATCCAGGATCCGCGCGAGCGCCCGACGGACAAGCAGCAGCTCGCAGGCGAAAAGCACAACCGGTTCAAAGATGAGAACTCAGACTTCACCGGCTACCTGAACCTCTGGAACTACCTGCAGGAAAAGCAACAGGAGCTCTCGTCGTCGGCATTCCGCCGGCTGTGCCGGGCCGAATTCATCAACTACCTGCGCGTGCGCGAATGGCAGGACCTCTTCGCCCAGCTGCGCCAGCTTGCGCGGCCCCTGGGCATCAGCCTGGACAACAAGCGCCTGGCGGATCCGGTGGGCAACCATGACGGCGTGCACATCAGCCTCCTGTCCGGCCTTCTGAGCCACATCGGCATCCTCGACGAGCGCAAGCGTGAGTACGCCGGCGCCCGCGGCAGCCGGTTCGCCATTTTCCCGGGATCCGCACTGTTCAAAAAGTCGCCCACGTTCGTGATGGCTGCGGAGCTGGTGGAGACCAGCCGGCTGTGGGCGCGCGTTGCTGCAAAGTTCGACCCGCTGTGGGCGGAGCAGGTGGCTCCGGACCTGGTCAAGCGCAGCTACAGCGAGCCACACTGGTCCACGCGGCAGGGCGCCGTCATGGCATACGAGAAGGTCACCCTCTATGGGGTGCCGATCATCGCCCAACGGCGGATCAACTACGGCCGGGTGGATCCAGCCGTGGCGAGGGAACTCTTCATCAGGCACGCCCTGGTGGAGGGCGATTGGAAGACCCACCACAAGTTCTTCCACCGCAACCGTGCGCTCCTGCACGAAGTGGAGGAACTTGAGAACCGCATGCGCCGCCGCGGCCTGCTGGTAGATGACGAGACGCTGTTCGAGTTCTATGACGCGCGCGTGGGCCCCGACGTCGTCTCCGAGCGGCATTTCGACAAGTGGTGGAAGGAGGCCCGGCAGAAGAACCCGGACCTCCTCGACTACGACAAGTCGCTCCTGCTCAGCGACGACGCGGAGGACCTCGACGAGTCCGCCTACCCCAGGACGTGGCGCCACAAGGGTTTCGACCTGCCGCTGACCTACGAGTTCCACCCGGTCGCGCCCGGCTCGCCGCCCAATCCGTCCGACGGCGTCACCGCCGAAGTGCCGGTCCTGTTCCTCAACCAGCTCGATGACGCCCCGTTCCGCTGGCTCATCCCGGGCCAGCGCGTGGAGCTGGTGACGGCACTGATCAAGTCCCTGCCCAAGAACATCCGCAAGAACTTCGTGCCGGCCCCGGACGTCGCGCGCCAGGCGGTGGCAGCATTGGAAGCGGACTTCGATCCTGCCACCGATGACCTCGAGCCTTCGCTGGAGCTCGCGCTGCGCCGCATCCGCGGGGCCGTCATCCCGCCCGGTTCCTGGAACTGGGATGCCGTTCCGCCACACCTGCGCTTTAGCTTCAAGGTGGTAGACAGCAAGGGCAAGGTCCTCGACGAGGGCAAGGACCTCGCAGCCCTGCAGGAGAAACTGGCCCCCGCCACGCGCCGCGCGATCGCCGAGTCCCTGGGCGCCACACCGGCGTCCACAAAACCGGGCACCGGGAACACGGGCGCCGGCGGAAACGGCAGCGGCATCGTCACCAGGACGCAGCGCGGCAAAGACGCGTACGACGGCGGCGCGCACGGGAGCGCGCAGGCCGCCGAAGTACCCGGGGCCTCAGCCCCTGCCGGGTTCGTGGAGCAGGACGGGCTGGTCGTGTGGAGCTTCGGCACCCTGCCGCGTGAAGTCAGCAGCATGGTGAAGGGCCACACCGTGACCGGCTATCCGGCACTCGTGGACCACGGCACTTCCGTCTCCTTGCGGGTGTTTCAAACGTCCGCGGAACAGCTGGACGCCATGCGCGGCGGCGTCATCCGGCTGCTGGCGCTGCGGGTTCCGGCGCCGGACCGGTACGTGCTGGAGCACCTGAACAACACGGAGAAACTGACGTTCAGCCAGAACCCGCACGGCTCGGTCTCTGCCCTGATCGCCGACTGCGCGCTGGCTGCCATCGACAAGCTCACGCCGGAGGAACTCCCCTGGGACCGGGAGTCCTTCGATGCGTTGTACGAGGTGGTCCGTGCGGAACTGATCGATACCGTCTTCAGCGTCACCGCCGTCGTCGAACGCATCCTTGCCAGTACCCGGAGGATCGAGAAGCAGCTGAAGGGAACCACCAGCCTTGCCCTGATCAGCGCGCTCAACGACATCAAGAGCCAGCTGGAGCAGCTGGTCTACCCGGGTTTCGTGGCACGCACGGGCTACGCCCAGCTCAGCCAGCTGCCCCGGTACCTGACGGCCATCGAACGGCGCCTGGAACGCCTGCCGGGCAACGTACAGCGCGATGCCTTGAACATGGCCGCGGTCCAGCGGCTGGAGGACGACTACGACGACGCCGTGGCCGCCCTCCTCCCCGGCCGGAAGGCCGGGCGGGAGTTAACCCAGGTGCGCTGGATGATCGAAGAGCTCCGGGTGAGCCTGTTCGCCGTCGAGCTCGGCACAGCCTATTCGGTGTCCGAGAAGCGGATCCGCACCGTGCTGAACAAGGCTCTGGCTCCCGCCTGACCGGAGAACTTTGCGTGACCTGGGAACTTTCCTGACGGGCAGCCGGCCTGACCGGCTGCCCCGGTTCAGGATTCCGGCACGAACTCCCCATACCCGGCGGCGCGGAGCCCCCCTCGGAGCTTCTCTGCATTGGCGTCCAGCACCGCCGGGTCCGGGTTCTGGTCCGCGGACGCAAAGTCGAAGTCCGCCATGCTCTGCGACGGCCACACGTGCACGTGGAGGTGGTTGACCTCGTAGCCCGCCACGATGAGGCCCGCCCGCCGGGCGTTGAAGAGGTCCACCTGGACGGCCCCGATGCGGCGGGCCACCTCCATGACCTTGGCCAGCGTCTCCGGCGAGGCATCCGTCCAGCGGTCCACCTCTTCGCGGGGCACCACCAGGGTGTGGCCGTCCGCCAGCGGCCCGGTGGTCAGGAAGGCGGCAACCTCCTCTTCGCGCCATACGAAACGGCCAGGGATCTCGCCGTCCAGGATCCGGGTAAAGAGCGTGCTCACGCGTCTGCCTCCCTGGCGGGTGCCTGCAGGGTGCTGGTGTCCAGCACGAACCGGTATTTCACATCGCCTGCCACCATACGGTCGTAGGCCTCGTTGAGCTGTTCCGCAGTCACCATTTCGATGTCCGACACCACCCCGTGCTCGGCGCAGAAGTCCAGCATCTCCTGGGTCTCCGCTATGCCGCCGATCAGTGAGCCGGCGTAAGCGATCCGGCGCCGGATAAGTGCGCCCGGATTCACTGGTGGCATTGCCTCTGAGGGCAGGCCCAGCTGGAACAGTGCACCGTCCACCCGCAGGGTGCGGAAGAACGGGTTCAGGTCGTGGGGCGCCGCAACAGTGTCAATAATGAGGTCGATGCTGCGGTTTGCCGCTGCCATCGCGTCCTCGTCGCGGGACAGCACCACCTGGTCCGCCCCGAGTTCCAATGCTGCGGCAACCTTGGATTCCGACGTCGTGAACACCACTACGGTGGCGCCCATCGCCTTGGCCAGCTTGACGGCCATGTGGCCCAGCCCGCCGAGCCCCACCACGCCCACCACGTCGCCTACTTCCACGTCGAAGTGGCGCAGGGGCGAATACGTGGTCACGCCCGCACAGAGCAGCGGCGCGGCGGCGGCCGGGTCCAGTGATTCAGGGACGCGGAGGACATAGCCGCGGTCCACCACAATGGACTGTGAGTAGCCGCCCTGGGTAATCGCGTCGCCGTTGCGGCGGTCCTTGGAGCCGTAGGTGCCGGTCATGCCCTTTTCGCAGTACTGCTCCAGGCCGTCCAGGCAGCTGTCGCACTCACGGCAGGAATCCACGATGCAGCCGACGCCCACGCGGTCGCCCACCGCGAAATCGGTGACGGCCGAGCCCACGCGGCTAACCGTTCCCACGATTTCGTGGCCGGGTACCAGCGGGTACGTGTCGCCGCCCCATTCGCCGCGGGTTGCGTGCACGTCGGAATGGCACAGGCCACAGTACTCGACGGCGATCTCGACGTCGTCCGCTTTCGGGGCGCGCCGGGCAACGGTCAGGGGCACCAACCCGCTGTCTCCGGAGACGGCACCGTAGGCGGCGGCCAAGGTGCCGGCACCCGTGGGGGCGGTACCGGCATCGTCAACGGGAGCAACCGGGCGGGCAAGGGGCGGGGGTACGGGACGTCCAGGGGTCATAAGGCGACCGTACCCCCGCGGCCGGGGGCGATGCCACTTGGCGGCCCGTCGCCCCGGGGCGAGGCACCGGCGGCAACGGGAAGCTCCGGGTTGTTCGACCACTCCGAGAAGGATCCCGGGTACAGGGCCGCCCGGAAGCCCGCGATTTCCAGTGCCGCCACTTCGTGTGCGGCCGTGACGCCGGAGCCGCAGTACACAGCCACGGGAACGCCGGCCCTGACACCCAGTCCAGTGAAACGAGTGTGCAGGTCGGCGGCGGGCAGGAAGCGGCCGTCGCCGTCGAGATTGTCCGACGTCGGCGCGCTCAGTGCGCCGGGGATGTGGCCGGCCCGCGGGTCCACGGGTTCCACCTCGCCCCGGTAGCGCTCCACCGCCCTTGCATCAAGCAGGAGGCCGGCATCCGCCCAGGTGGCGGCAGCGCCGGCGTCGAGCACCGGCATGTTCCCCGCGCCGAGGGTGACGTTTCCTTCGGAGGGAGCCACGGTGCCGGACTCCACCGGTAACCCGGCAGCGCGCCAGGCCGCAAGCCCGCCGTCCAGCAGGTAGACCTCCCCGAGCCCGGCGTCCCGCAACATCCACCAGAGCCTGGCCGCTGCGAGGTTGCCGGAATCGTCGTAGGCCACCACTGTGTCGCCGTCTTTGATGCCCCAGCTGCGGGCGGCCGCCTGGAAGTTGGCAGCCGCGGGCAGCGGATGGCGCCCGCGCGCAGGCTCGGCCGGGGCGGCGAGTTCACTCGGCAAGTCCACATACACCGCGCCCGGAAGGTGCCCGTCGAGATAGTGTGCGCGCCCGTGCGGGTCCCCCAAAGCCCAGCGGACATCCAGCAGGACCGTCCTGCGGCCCTGCTCCAGACGCTCCGCCAGGTCCGCGACGCTGATCAGCGTGCCCATCAGACCTCCACAGATTCACGCGGAGCGAGGTGCGCGTACTCTGTGCCGTACTTGGCGCCGATCCTGCGGACATGGGCTTCCACGACGCTCAGGCCGTTGTCATTCAGAAGGCCGTCGTGGACCTGGAAAGCGCGGGGTGCCCGCACGGCGATCACGAAATCCACCACCTCGCCGATCTTGCTCCACGGCGCATGCAGCGGCACCAGCAGCGTGCGGACGTCCACGCCGTCCGGGACCGTGAACGAGTCGCCCGGGTGGAACACGTTCTCGTCCACCAGGTAGCCGATGTTGGCCACCACGGGAATCTGCGGATGGATCAGCGCGTGCTGGCTGCCAAAGGTGCGGATCCCGAAGCCCGCGGCTTCGAACGCGGATCCGGGTTCCGCGGTATGGATCTGTCCGGCGGCCGCAGGTGCCTCGGCCCGCATACCGGCTGCCACGCCCTCCGGGGCGAACAGATTGAGTCCGGCGTTGGCGCCCAGGGCCGCGGCCACGGCGGGCGTGTCGATGTGGTCCGGATGTTCATGCGTGACCAGGACAGCCTCCGCGCCGTCCAGCGCCTCGGCGCACTCGGAGAAGTTGCCCGGGTCAAGGACCAGGACCCGCCCGTCCTTTTCGAGCCGGACGCAGGCATGCGTGTATTTGGTCAGCTTCATAGCGCCAGCCTAGGGTCGGGCCGCGAACCCTGTCCACGGCAGCCCGGCTGGTAATCTGGATCTTTGCCACCACCCCTACGGAAGCGAGTTCCTCCATGCCGCTCGGCGCCCAGGCTGATGCCACCAAGCCCGCCCGGACCGGCACGGCAGCCGGCGGGAAGGAGCAGCGGGTCACCAAACAGCGCCGGGCCGTCAGCGCCGCCCTGGACGAACTGGATGACTTCGTCAGCACGCAGGAGCTGTACCGGATCCTTCAGAACCAGGGCGTTTCCGTGTCCCTGGCCACGGCGTACCGGATCCTTCAGTCCCTGGCGGACGAAGGCCTGGTGGATGTGCTCCGCAACGGCGAGGGCGAAGCCGTTTACCGCCGCTGTGCCGTGACCGGGCACCACCATCACCTCTTGTGCCGCAGCTGCGGCAAGGCCGTGGAGGTGGAAGCGCCCGCCGTTGAAACCTGGGCGGCCCGCACTGCGGCGGAGCACGGCTACACCGAGGTGGCGCACACGGTAGAAATTTTCGGCCTCTGCCCCGACTGCACGGCCCGGAAGGCAGCCGGCACAGACTGAGGACGGGCCGCTGGTCCGCTTAGGCCGGCTGCAGCAGCCTGCCGTTGAGGCCCCTGCGCGCCCGGACGGATCCGGTGACCCGGCATGCCACGTAGATGAGGAATGAGAGCGTCGTGACGTAGGGGCTGATAGGGATCCGTCCGCCAAGGGCCAGCAGGATTCCACCCACGGTCGCGGTCATGGCGAAAAGCACGCTGAGTGCCACCACGGCCACCGGGGACGAGGTCACCCGCAGCGCGGCCGCCGCCGGCGTAATCAGCAGTGCCAGGACCAGCAGGGCCCCCACCACCTGGATGGACAGCGCAACGCTCACGCCCAGCAGCACCATGAACCCGATGGCGAGAGTCCGCACCGGCACTCCCCGGGCCTCCGCGAGTTCCGGGTCCACGCTGGCGAAGTTCAGCGGCCGCCAGATCAGTGCCAGCGCCACCATGACCACCAGGGCCGTCCCGGCCAGCGCCTGGAGCTGCACCGTATCTACGGAAACAATCTGCCCCGTGAGGAGCCCGAACTTATTGGCCGCCCGGCCTTCGTAAAGGGACAGGAAGAGGATACCCAGTCCGAGGCCGAAGGGCATGATGACGCCGATGATGGAGTTCTTGTCGCGTGCCCTGACGCCCATGAGGCCCAGCAGCAGGGCTGCCGCCACGGAGCCGATGAGGGACCCGAAGACAATGTCCGCGCCGATCAGGAGGGCGAACGCCGCGCCGGCAAAGGAGAGCTCCGAAATGCCGTGCACGGCGAAGGCGAGGTCGCGTTTCATGACAAAGGTGCCCACCAGGCCACCCAGGAGGCCCAGCACGGCTCCGGCCCAGATGGAGTTCTGGACCAGGACCAGCAATTCGCCGTAGTTGTTGAAGTTGAAGATGGCGCCCAGGATGCTGTCGAAGTCCATCAGGCGGCCTCTCCGGCAAAGGCGTGCGGTTCGGCGTGGTGGTGCGTGGTGGCGTCGGGCAGGCCCACCACCACGATCCGGCCGTTGGCATGGATCACTTCCACGTGGCTGCCGTACAGGTCGGAGAGGACGTCGGTGGTCATGACTTCTTCCGGCGTACCGACCTTGAAACGTCCACCGGCGAGATACAGGACGCGGTCCACGTAGTCGATGATCGGGTTGATCTCGTGCGTGACGAAGACCACTGCGCTTTGGTGCTCGTGGCACTGGCGGTTGATCAGCGAACTGACCGCCTGCTGATGGTGCAGGTCCAGGGAGAGGAGCGGTTCATCGCAAAGCAGGACCTGTGGATCCGTGGCGAGGGCCTGTGCCACGCGCAGCCGCTGCTGCTCGCCGCCGGAAAGCTGGCCAACCGGGACCTTGGCGTAATCCGAGGCGCCCACGAGGTCAAGGAGTTCATCGATCCGGCGGTTCGCCTTGGCTGACGAGAGCCGGAACCCCCACCGGTGCCCGTCCACGCCCAGGCCCACCAGGTCGCGGGCACGCATCGGGGTGTCGGGGGCGAAGGACTTTTGCTGCGGGATATAGCCGATCATGCTGCTGCCGCGTTCCACCGGCCGGCCGCCGAGTTCCGCTTTCCCGTGGTGCAGGCCCTGAAGGCCCAGCAGCACCTTCAGGAAACTGGTCTTGCCACTGCCGTTGGGTCCGAGCACGGCGAAGAATTCACCGGGCCTGATCTGCAGGTCAAGGCCTTCCCACAGGACCCGTTGACCGAACCTGAGGGACGCCCCGGTGAGGCTGACCAGTGATTTCAACTATTTTTCTCCCAGAGCCTTGCCGATGTTCTCCACATTGTCCGTCATCCACTGCAGGTACGTCTTGCCTTCCGGCAGGGTTTCGCTGAAATCGACCACGGGGATGCCTGCCAGTTCGGCGGCCTTCTTGAGTGACTGCGTCTGGGGACCTTCAGTTTGGCTGTTGTAGGCCAGGATGCGGACGGACTTCGATTCTACGAGGTCGGTGGTTGCCTTGAGTACGGCGGGAGGGACATCGGAGCCCTCTTCGACGGCGGCCGTGTAGTCCTCGGGGGTGGCGTTGACCAGCCCGGCGTCCTCCAACAGGTAGTGGGGCACCGGCTCGGTTACGGCTACGCGTGCGCCGCCGGCGCTGGCCTTTAGCGTGTCGAGCTTGCCATGCAGGGCAGCCAGTTCCTTCTTGAACGCGTCGGCGTTGGCGGTGAACCCGTCAGCGGACTCCGGGTCCAGCTCGCCCAGCCTGGCGGCCACTTGGTCGGCGATTTTTTCCATGGCGGAAAGGCTGTACCAGACGTGTTCGTTAAACTCGCCGTGGCCGTGTTCATCCTCGGCATGCTCTTCTTCAGCTCCTGCTTCCTCAGTCGCTGCCCCGGCGGTTGCTTCCGCGCCGGCGTCGGCTTCCTCCAGGCCGGAAAGTTCGACGGCGTTCAGCACCTTCGCTTCGTCCACGTTGCTGTCCTCTGCGAGCGTGTGGATGAACCCGTCGTAGCCTCCGCCGTTCTCCACCACCAGATCGGCTTTGGAGACCACAAGGCGGTCCTGGGCCGTTGCTTCGTAGGAATGCGGGTCCTGGCTGGTCTTGGTGATCAGCGCCGTGACGTTGACCTTGTCGCCGCCGACGGTTTTGACAATGTCCCCGTACACGTTCGTCGAGGTGACCACATTCAGCCCGTCGGCAGCGGGGGCGGCCTCTGGCTGCTGGCTGCAGGCAGACAGCAAGAGGCCCGCCGCGGCAAGGGCGGCAAAGGTGGAGCGGGCAGCGGCGGATCGGCGCACGGAAACCTCAGTTCAGGTGGAGGGGCGGAACAACCCCTCCACCTTACACCTAAATGGGAATGATTCCTATTTAGAAAAAAGGGTCACACACCGTTTTCCTGCCCAAAGCGCCGGATTCCCCGGGCCTGGGTGGCGTCCCGGATCTCACCCACCAGTTGTTCGATGACGTCTTCCAGGAAGAGGACGCCCTGCGTTTTCCCGTCCGGACCGATAACGCGGGCCAGGTGGGACCCGGTGCGCTGCATAACCGACATGGCCTTCTCGATCTCGTCGTCCAGGGCCAGGTTGGCCAGCGAACGGACGCGGCTCTCCGCGATGGGGTAGCCGGAGGCGGATTCCGGTATGGAGAGGACATCCTTCACGTGAAGGTATCCGTACAGCATGTCGTCCTCGTCCAGCATGGGGAAGCGGGAAAAACCTGTCCGGCTGACGGCCTTTTCGAAGTCCACCGGCGTGGTGGGCGATTTAAGCATCACCAGCTTGTCCAGCGGAACCATGATGTCCGCCGCACTGTAGTCGGAGAACTCAAGCGCACCGGTGATCAGGCCGGCATCGTCATCCACCAGTCCGTGCCGCGTGGACTCCTGGACGATTGACTGGACTTCCTCCAGGGTGAACGAGGAGTTCACCTCGTCCTTGGGTTCGATGCGCAGCAGCTTGAGGATGTGGTTCGCCGACCAGTTCAGGGTCGCGATGACGGGGTTGACCAGCCGGGCCACGAACATCAGCGGCGGGGCAAGGAACAGCGCGGCCTTGTCCGCCATGGAGACGGAGATGTTCTTGGGAACCATCTCGCCGAACGTCACGTGCAGGAACGTCACCACCATGAGCGCCACTGCGAAAGCCGCCACATCAGCGAATTCCTTGGGGATGCCCAGCGCCTCGAGCGGCACGGCCAGGAGGTGGTGGATGGCAGGTTCGGCCACCAGCAGGATGAGCAGGGAACACACTGTGATACCCAGCTGGGCGCAGGCCAACATGAGCGAGACGTTTTCCATGGCCCGCAGCGTCGTCTGCGCCCGCTTCGAACCGGCCTCCGCCAGCGGTTCGATCTGGCTGCGCCGGGCAGACATGACCGCGAACTCAGCACCGACAAAGAAGGCGTTGCCCAACAGCAGCACAGCCAACCAAAAGATTCCGGCCCAGTCGCTCATTGTCCGCTCCCGCGGGTCTCGTGGTGACTTTCCGCTTCAGGTGACACAGGGTGGAAGCAGATCCGGTCGATCCGGCGTCCGTCCATCCGGGTAACGCTGAGGGTCCCGCCTTCGACCGGGACGGTGTCGCCCACGGCGGCGATCCTGCCGAGTTGGCTCATGACATAGCCGCCCACCGTTTCGTAGGCGGACTCGTCCGGGACCGTCAGGCCCGGGATCTGTTCAGACAGCTCGTCGGGACGGAGCAGTCCCGGGAAATACCAGTCCCCGGAGGCGCTCTGCAGCAGGCCCGGTCGGACCTTGTCGTGCTCGTCCGCCACCTCGCCCACAATTTCCTCCACCAGGTCCTCAAGCGTGGCGATGCCTGCCGTTCCGCCGTACTCATCCAGCACCACCGCCAGCTGGAGGTTGCCGTCGCGCAGTTCCGCCAGGAGTGCGTCCAGGTGAATGGTCTCCGGAACACGGAGCACTTCGGTCATGATGGCGCCGGCTTCAAGCTTCTGCCGGCGGTCCGCGGGGACGGCCACCGCCTTTTTGACGTGTACCAGTCCGCGGATGTCGTCCGCGGACTCGCCGATCACCGGGAACCGGGAGTATCCCGTGCGGCGTGCTGCGTCCAGGACATCCGACACCGGCTGGCCGGCATCGATGGTTTCCACCCGGATGCGGGGCGTCATAACGTCCGCTGCCGTCCGCGTGGAGAAATCAAGGGTGCGGGCCACGAAATTGGCGGTCCCGGCGTCGAGCGTTCCCATGGCAGCCGAGCGGCGCACCAGCGAGGCAAGCTCGGCGGGTGTGCGGGCACCGGAAATTTCTTCCTTGGCCTCCAGGCCGAAGGCGTTGAGGACCTTGTTGGAAAAGCCGTTCAGGACCACGATGGCGGGCTTGAAGACCGCGGTGAACATCAGCTGCGGACGTGCCAGCGCCTTGCCCACCTGGAAGGACAATGCGATCGCCATGTTCTTGGGAACGAGTTCGCCCAGGAGCATCGAGAGCAGGGTGGCGAGGACCATGGCCAGCACCAGCGAAATGGAGTACACGGCAGCGTCGGGAAGTCCGACGGCGGCCAGCGGGGCTTCCAGCAGCCGGCCTACCGAAGGTTCCATGACGTAGCCGGTGAGCAGCGTGGTGAGCGTGATGCCCAGCTGGCAGCTGGACAGCTGGGTGGACAGGGATTTGAGGCACTTCAGGAGCGGGACGGCACCGGCATCGCCGTCGTCGACCGCCCGCTGGACCGTGGGCTGGTCCAGGGCAATAAGGGAGAATTCAACCGCCACGAAGAATCCTGTGCCGGCGATGAGGAGCAGGCCGGCGGCCAGAAGGAGCCATTCCACTCAGCATCCCGCCTGACGGAAAGCGGCGGGACCTGCAGGAGGGGGCGTTTCGGGAATCGGGCCGGTTCGTCTGTAGGTGGCCCGTTCCGGCGGAGGGTGGTCGGCTGAGGCCGCCCCTCTTTCGGTACGGGGCGCGGCAGGGCCCGGCTCGGGCTGGTAATGGGCATTTGTTCGGGGTCTGCCGGCTCGGCGGGTGGACTGCGCAGCGGTCGTGGCAGACCTCCGCTTGCAGCCCCCAGGCCGGCACCTGGATTTACTGTCCATAAGGCTCACAGTTTACAGGAGCCCGTGGCCACGCCGGCCCTGCCGCGGCGGGGCCGTTAAATGGCCGCGGCGCCCTTATGGAGAGCACCGGTTCCGGGACACCGGACGTCACTTCATGATTTGGGTCACGCTTATTGGCAGTTAACGCGTGATGCTCACTAGACTTGCAAGGTCTGGGTTCAGAGGACGCAGAGACTGGTTCGAACGGAGTACTCAAGCACCGTGGGCCGGAGAGAAATCAAACTCATGGAAGAGGCGTATTTCAAGTGCCAGAGCAGCCTAGCCACCGTCTACCAGAGGAATTTGGCGGAAACGAGTGGCTCGTTGACGAACTGTACGAGCAGTACCAGAAGGACAAAAACGCAGTAGACGCCAAGTGGTGGCCGCTGTTTGAATCCTTTGACTCGGGCAGCCGTTCTTCTTCCAACGGAAATTCGGGGAACGCGGCCAACCCTCCCACCACGCAGATTCCGGTTGTCAAGGCAGCTCCTGCGGCTCCGGCAGCGTCGCCGGCCGCAGCTCCTGCCGCACCCGCCTCCGCACCTGTCCCGGCACCGGCGCCGGCAGCAGCCCCCGCGAAGAAGGCACCGGCCACCGTCGCCCGCGACGGCTCCAAGAAGACGGAAGCAGGCGGCGGCACTCCCCCGATTCCGGCGCAGCTGCCCAAGAACGTCAAGGCCCCCACGGCGCCCGAAGAGGACGTCGTCTCCGTCCTCCGCGGTCCCGCCAAGGCCATTGCCAGCAACATGGTGACCAGCCTCGAAGTACCCACGGCCACCAGCGTCCGGGCCATTCCCGCGAAGCTGCTGATCGACAACCGCGTGGTCATCAACTCCAACCTGGCCCGTGCACGCGGCGGCAAGGTCTCCTTCACCCACCTGATCGGCTATGCCGTGATCCGGGCACTCTCCCAGTTCCCGTCCATGAACGTCTACTACAACGAAGTGGACGGCAAGCCCGTCGCCGTTCAGCCGGCACACGTCAACTTCGGCATCGCGATCGACATGCCCAAGCCCGACGGCACCCGCCTCCTCATGGTTCCGAACATCAAGAAGGCCGAAACCCTGAACTTCTCGGAGTTCTGGCACACCTACGAGGACCTGATCAAGCGCGCCCGCAACGGCAAGCTCACAGCGGAAGACCATCAGGGCACCACCGTGTCGCTGACCAACCCGGGCGGCATCGGCACGGTGCACTCGGTGCCCCGCCTTTCCAAGGGCCAGGCCGCCATCATCGGCGTGGGCGCACTCGACTACCCGGCAGAATTCCAAGGCGCCAGCGAGAAGATCATTGCGCAGAACGCCATCAGCAAGGTCCTCACGCTCACGTCCACCTACGACCACCGCGTCATTCAGGGCGCCGGCAGCGGCGAGTTCCTGAAGCTGGTCCACTCGCTGCTGCTCGGCGCGCAGAACTTCTACGACGAGATCTTCGAGTCCCTCCGGATTCCGTACGAGCCCGTACGCTGGAGCGCCGACAAGCAGGTTGACCCGGCAGACGAGATCAACAAGGTTGCCCGGATCCAGCAGCTCATCCACTCCTACCGCGTCCGCGGCCACCTCATGGCGGACACGGACCCCCTGGAGTACGTCCAGCGCAAGCACCCGGACCTCGATGTCCTCACCTATGGCCTGACGCTCTGGGACCTGGACCGCGAATGGCCCACGGGCGGCTTCGGCGGCAAACCGAGCCTGAAGTTCCGCGACATCCTGGGCGTTCTCCGCGACGCCTACTGCCGTACCACCGGCATCGAGTACATGCACATCCAGGAGCCCGCCGAACGCAAGTGGTTCCAGGACCAGCTTGAGCACCCCTACTCCAAGCCCAGCCGCGAAGAGCAGCTCAGGATCGTCTCCAAGCTGAACGCCGCGGAGGCCTTCGAGACCTTCCTGCAGACCAAGTTCGTGGGCCAGAAGCGTTTCTCCCTCGAGGGCGGCGAGTCGCTGATCCCGCTGCTGGACGCAATCATGTCCGATGCCGCCGACGACGGCCTCGACGAGGTTGCCATCGGCATGGCACACCGCGGCCGCCTCAACGTGCTGACCAACATCGCCGGCAAAACCTACGCCCAGGTCTTCCGCGAATTTGAGGGCACGCAGGATCCGCGCTCGGTCCAAGGCTCCGGTGACGTCAAGTACCACCTGGGCACCGAAGGCACCTTCACCTCGGACAACGGCAAGGAGACCAAGGTCTACCTCGCCGCCAACCCGTCCCACCTTGAAGCCGTGGACCCGGTCCTCGAAGGCATCGTCCGCGCCAAGCAAGACCGCCTGGACCAGGGCGAGACCTTCCCCGTGCTGCCCATCATGGTGCACGGCGACGCAGCTTTCGCCGGCCAGGGCGTAGTTGCCGAAACACTGAACCTGTCCCAGCTGCGCGGCTACCGCACCGGCGGCACGATCCATATCGTGGTCAACAACCAGGTGGGCTTCACCACGGCTCCCTCCTCGTCGCGGTCCTCCACGTACTCCACCGACGTTGCGAAGATGATCCAGGCGCCGGTGTTCCACGTGAACGGTGACGATCCCGAGGCCGTGGTACGCATCGGCCAGCTCGCCTATGAGTTCCGCCAGCGGTTCCACAAGGACGTCGTCATCGACATGGTCTGCTACCGCCGCCGCGGCCACAACGAGGGCGACGACCCCTCGATGACCCAACCGCTGATGTACAACCTCATCGAGGCCAAGCGTTCGGTGCGCAAGCTGTACACCGAATCGCTGATCGGCCGCGGCGACATCACCGAGGAAGAAGCAGAGCAGCTGCTCCGCGACTACCAGGAGCGCTTGGAGCGGGTGTTCGCCGAAACCCACGCGGCACAGACATCTCCGATCCCGATCATCACGGCCGACTCCGCCGCGGTGTCGGACATCGAGCGCCCCATGGCACAGCAGTCCGATTCGAGCGTGAACGCCCCTGCCTCGACGGCCATCTCCGCGGAAACCCTTGCCCGGATCGGTAAGGCGCACGTCGAGGTCCCCGAAGGCTTCACCGTCCACGCCAAGCTCAAGCAATTGCTGGAGAAGCGCGAGCAGATGTCCCGCGAAGGCGGCATCGACTGGGGCTTCGGCGAAATCGCCGCATTCGGCTCGCTGATCATGGAAGGCGTCCCTGTCCGGCTCGCCGGCCAGGACTCCCGCCGCGGCACCTTCGTGCAGCGCCACGCCGTGTTCCACGATCGCGCGAACGGCAAGGAATGGCTGCCCTTGGGCAACCTCTCCGACGACCAGGCCAAGCTGTGGATCTACGACTCCCTGCTGTCCGAATACGCCGCCATGGGCTTCGAATACGGCTACTCCGTGGAGCGTCCCGACGCGCTGGTCCTCTGGGAGGCCCAGTTCGGCGACTTCGTCAACGGTGCACAGACCATCATCGATGAGTTCATCTCCTCCGCGGAACAGAAATGGGGTCAGCGTTCGTCGCTGGTACTCATGCTGCCCCACGGCTATGAGGGCCAGGGCCCGGACCACTCCTCAGCACGCATTGAGCGTTTCCTCCAGCTGTGCGCCGAGGAGAACATGATCGTGGCCAATCCCACGACGGCGGCCTCGCACTTCCACCTGCTGCGCCGCCAGGCCTACAGTCGCCCGCGAAAGCCGCTGATCATCTTCACGCCCAAGCAGCTTTTGCGTCTGAAGGCTGCAGCGTCCTCCGTGGAGGACTTCACCAGCGGCGCCTTCCGCCCCGTCATCGCTGAGCACGAGCAGCTGGCGGCGAACGCCGTCGAACGTGTCCTGCTGGTCTCCGGCCGCCTGTACTACGACCTGCTGTCCACCCGTCAGAAGACGGGCGACACCACCACGGCAATCATCCGCGTCGAGCAGCTCTACCCGCTGCCGCACGAGGAAATCGCCGCGGAACTGGCTAAGTACCCGAACGCCGAGGTCGTCTGGGCACAGGATGAGCCTGCCAACCAGGGCCCGTGGCCGTTCATCGGCCTCAACCTGCCGGACGCCCTCGACCGCAGGATCCGCCTGGTTTCGCGCCCCGCTTCGGCCTCCACGGCTGCCGGCTCGATGAAGCGGCACGCCGCTGAGCAGGACGTCCTGCTGAAGCAGGCATTCGCACGCAAGTAAGCACCAAGGCTGCCCGGCCGGACGTCGACCCATCAGACTCCGGCCGGGCAGTTGCCGTTTAATGGACAACACCGGTCAGGCCCCGGAAGTGAAGAGGTACGTGTGGAAGACAGGAAGCTGCGCATTGCAGCCGTAGGAGATGAACTGCTGGCCGGAATGGGAGACCCGCGCGCGCTCGGCTGGTTCGGGCGCGTGCTGGCCCGCACTCCCCAGGACGGCACAGCGGTGGAAAGCTACGCGCTGGCCTGCCCCGAGGAAGGCACCGAGGGCCTGGCCAGCCGCTGGCTTGACGAAGCGGGCCGGCGGTTCAGCGACCAGGCGGAGAACCGGTTGGTCATAGGCCTCTCCGGACGCGACATCGAGTTCGGTCTCTCCACCGCACGGAGCCGGCTCAACCTCGCCAATATCCTCGACTCAGCCTCGCAGAACCGCATAGAGGTCTTCGTCGTAGGCCCGCCGCCCACGCTCGACCCGGTGCGCAACCGGAGGCTGGATGAGCTTAATACGGCCTTCGCGGACGTCACCACCCGCCGGAAGCATCTCTACGTCGATACCTTCTCTCCCCTGCTGAACCATGAACAGTGGCGCCAGGACCTGGCAGCCAACGGCGGGGCGCCCGGCCAGGCGGGTTACGGGCTCATGGCCTGGCTGGTCCTGCACCGCGGCTGGTTCCAGTGGCTGGGCATGGACGCCCCGGAGTAGCACCCTTCGCGATATATCTTGATTGCCGGACCGCCCGGGGGTACCGTTGGAAGCCCAACACGATATATCGCCTTTGGAGGAGACGTGTCCGATCAGCAGTGGAGCATCACTAGCCCGCAGACCATCGATGTGGACGGTGTTTCGTCCCTGAAGCTGGGTATGGTCCGCGGCCGGTTTGATGTGGTCACACACGAGGACCCGGTGGCCCGGGTGGAGGTCTCGGACGTCCAGGGCGACCCCGTGGCTGTCTCTGTAACCGGTGGCCGGCTGGAAATCCGGCACCAGCTGCACGGTGCGCAGGGATGGCTTAAGAACCTGATGGGGGCGGTCGGCCACAACAGCGAGAACTCCGCCGTCATCAGCATTGCCCTCCCCGCCGGTGTGGACGTCGAGGCGGCCATCGTCAGCGGCGAGGGCCTGGTTTCCGGAACGACCGGCCACACCCGCCTGAACACGGTTTCCGGTTCGGTGGTGGCGGACGGCACCACGGGCCAGCTCGATGTCAACACCGTCAGCGGCGAGGTAGCGGCCCGCAACCATACCGGCGTACTGACCGCAAAGAACGTCTCCGGTGAAGTGACCGTTTCCGGGGAGCTGACGAATGTCAGGGCCAACACCGTCAGCGGCGGGCTCAGCTTCGATCTGTACGGCCACGCGCATGATTTCGGGGCGAACTCGGTTTCGGGAGACCTCACCATCCGGTTGCCGCACGACGTCGGCGTGGACGTTATCGCCAAATCGGCCAGCGGCGCGGTGGTCATCGACAACCAGCGCTTCCCGCACCTCGCGGGAACGGTGGAGACCATCGCGGGCCCGGACCGGCAGCTGATGCTGCTGCGGACCAACTCGGTTTCCGGTGCAACGTCCGTATTTCATCGACCCGCGCCGGAAGACGCGGAAGCAGGCCGCTGATGCCTCCCGTGTTCGCGCACGGAGCACTCCGCCTTTATCTCCTGGCCCTGCTTGAGTCGGGTCCCAAACATGGATACGAGCTGATCAAGGCACTCAAGGAGCGTTTTGGCGGCACTTACTCCCCGAGTGCGGGGACCATCTACCCGCGCCTGGGCAAGCTGGAGGCAGAGGGCCTGGTGGCCACTGAAGCCGCGGGCCGCCGGACGAACTACCGCATAACCGCTGCCGGTCTGGCTGAACTGGAGCGCCGGCGCGACGAGCTGGCCGCCGTCGAAAACGACATCTCCGCGTCGGTGCGGCGGTTGGCCGACACCCTGCGCGAAGACATCCGCAGCAACATGCGCGGCCTGCGGGCGGACCTCGTGGCCACGGCCGAGGCGGCCAGGCTTGCAGCCCACTCCGCCGCCCAGTCGGCTGATATGCGCATGCCCGGTGGCCGCATGCCCCCGCAGGCTGCTCGGCCACTGAAGGATGCCGAGGCCCTGCTGCAGGACTTCCGCGACGGAATCCGCGCTGAACTGCGGCTTCGCTCCCGGGACCGGCCCCTCAGCCCGGCCGCCCTTGAAACGCTGCGGACGGTCCTGGACCAGGCCGGCGCCGCCATCCGCACCGCACTGGATGCGTAGCCGTACCTGCGGTTCCGGTTCGCGGGCACCCTGCGGATGTGGGAGACTTGAGGGCAGCTCTTTTGAGTACCAACATTAAGGAGGCCAGCTATGAGCAAGCGTGCACGCAAGCGTCGTGACCGTAAGCGTGGCGGCGCGAACCACGGGAAGCGCCCCAACACCTAGGCACACGCCAGGTAACTTGGTTACAGCAAAGGACCCCGGAAACCTCTCGGTTTCCGGGGTCCTTTCTGTGTCCGGGGCTTGTGCACCCGGGGACGGGCAGCCGCCCCGGCAGCTATGCGCCGACCGACCGGATGGAGTGGATCCGGTCAAGGATCGCGTTCTTCAGGTTCTCCGGTGCGGCCTCCGTGCAGGAACGCTTGACCACTTTGCGGATGACGCATTCGAGGTCGTACTGCTCACTGCACTCCGGGCACTCGTCGAGGTGCGTCTTGATCTCCGTGAGGTCCTCCCGGGTGAGTGCGCCGTCGAGGTACTCGTAGATCCGCTGCATCCTGGTGTCGTCGCAATCGCCCAATCCCTGGCAGTCGCTCATTTTCCGCTCTCCTGTTGTGTGCTTCCTGCCGCGTCCTTTGGATCGGCGGCGGCCGTAAATCCGCGCTCGGCGGCGTATTCCGCGAGCATGTCCCGCAACATTTTCCGGCCGCGGTGGAGCCGGGACATCACCGTACCGATGGGGGTGTTCATGATGTCGGAAATTTCCTTGTACGCAAATCCCTCGACATCCGCGAAGTACACGGCAAGCCGGAACTCCTCCGGAATCTCCTGCAGCGCACGCTTCACGTCCGAATCCGGAAGGTGGTCCAGAGCCTCGGCTTCCGCGGACCTGAGGCCGCTGGAGGTGTGGGACTCCGCCCGCGCCAGCTGCCAGTCCTCGATGGTGTCCGAGTTCGACTGCAGCGGCTCGCGCTGGCGCTTCCGGTAAAGATTGATGTAGGTGTTCGTGAGGATCCGGTACAGCCAGGCCTTGAGGTTTGTCCCGGGCTTGTACTGGTGGAACGCCGAAAATGCCTTGGTATAAGCCTCCTGCACCAGGTCCTCGGCGTCCGACGGGTTCCGGGCCATCCGCATGGCGGCTGAGTACAGCTGGTCCACGTACTGCATGGCATCCCGCTCGAACCGGGCCCGCCGTTCTTCAGCTGACTCCGCGGCGACGTCCACCAGCTCTTCCGTGGCGGCCACAGCTGGCCCCGCCGCGGCGCTGGCCGGGACGGAGGATTCCTCGTAGGTGGCCGGAACGGCCGGATCCAGGGTGCTCATTGCCCTCAAGTCTACTGTCAGGGCGCGCCCCGCCGGCGTGCCATACTCCGGCGGATCGGACAGCAATGCGTCCGTCTCCACCGGACCTGGCGCGGAGACGAAATCCGTTACGCTTCCCAAGGCCACCCCGTTCCTGTCTTCCACCGCAGGCTGCGGCCGCCAGCGCGTGCGCGCGAACGCGTGCGGGCGCCGGCAGTTGCTGCCTGGAATGTGTCCGTGCTTTTGTGCGGCCCTGCGGATGCGGACCTGCTTTACGTAACCCCGCGCCTTGGGCAAATATTCCCCAAAAGTGCAAGACTAGAACGGACTCCCCCGCTCCGATGCGGCTCGTCCATCCAGGAGGAAATCCATGTCCGTTATCCGCACGCTTGCACGGCCCATGCTGGCCTCCAGTTTTGTCCTGGCCGGAATGGACAAGCTCAAGAATTCCGAAGACACCGCCCAGCAGCTCTCTCCGCTGCTCCGCAAGGCCGCCGCTGCCCTGCCCTTCCAGGCTGATGAGAAGGCCCTGGCCCGCGTCATTGGCGGCACCCAGGTTGGCGCGGGCATCCTGTTTGGGCTGGGGAAGTTCTCCCGCCTCTCCGCCGGCGTGCTGACGGTGGTATCGCTCCTGAACACCTTCGTGGAATGGCGCAGCGCCGACATCAGCAGCAAGGAGGGCCGCGAGCACCGGCGCACCCAGCTCCTGAAGAATCTCTCGCTCAGCGGCGGCGCGCTGCTGGCTTCAGTGGACACCGCGGGCAAGCCCGGGCTGGCATGGCGCGCGGAGCACCTCGCCGCGGATGCACGCAGGACAACCAACAAAAAGATCCACAAGGCCGACAAAGCCGTTCGCCGTGCCGTCGGGCACGCCACGGGGGCATAAAGCCGAATGACCGCAGCACCCGCAGCACCGGCCGGCACCGGAGCACTCCCCCACTGGCCCGCACCGTTCGCATCGCGGCCTGTCAACGCCACCGTCCAGGTCCCTGGCTCCAAGTCGCTGACCAACCGGTATCTGGTGCTTGCCGCACTGGCTGACGGCCCGTCCCGCCTGCGCGCACCCCTGCATTCCAGGGATTCGGCCCTGATGATCGACGCCCTGCGCCAGCTGGGGGCCACCATCACCGAGGTTCCGGGTGATGGGGCATTCGGGCCGGACCTCGAGGTCATTCCGGCCCGTGCCGGCGCGCCGGCTGCGGACGCGGCCATCGACTGCGGCCTGGCCGGCACGGTGATGCGGTTCGTCCCGCCGCTCGCAGCGCTCCGGAACGGCACCAGCGTGTTTGACGGCGATCCCCACGCGCGCAAGCGGCCCATGGGAACGATCATCGAGGCCCTGTTGGGGCTGGGCGTGGCGGTTACCGCAGAAGGCGGGGGCACGCCGTCGTCCCTTCCGTTCGTGGTGGAAGGCACCGGGGAAGTCCGCGGCGGGCACCTCGTGATCGACGCCAGCGCGTCCTCCCAGTTTGTTTCCGCCCTGCTGCTGGTGGGCGCCCGTTTCACCGAGGGACTGCATCTGGAACACGCCGGCGCCACGGTTCCGAGCCTGGACCACATCAACATGACCGTCGCCGTTCTCCGCGGCGCCGGAGTGCAGGTGGATGATTCCAAGCCCAACCACTGGGTGGTGCAACCCGGGCCCATCCGCGCCTTCGACCAGCGGATCGAGCAGGACCTTTCCAACGCGGGGCCGTTCCTGGCCGCGGCCCTGGCCACGGGCGGAACCGTGCGGATCCCGGACTGGCCCGAACAGACGCAACAGGTGGGCGACCTGTGGCGCAGCATCCTCGCTGAGCTGGGGGCGGACGTCACCCTCCGCGACGGCACGCTGACGGTCACCGGCGGTCCGGAGATCAAGGGCGGCGATTTTGCCGACACCAGCGAACTGGCCCCCACCGTGGCGGCGTTGTGCGCCCTTGCCTCCGGGCCATCCCGGCTGAGCGGTATCGCGCACCTGCGCGGCCACGAAACGGACCGGCTCGCCGCGCTCGTTACTGAAATCAACCGGCTGGGCGGCGACGCCGAGGAGACCAGCGACGGGCTGATGATCCGCCCCGCTCCGCTGCGCGCCGGCGTCGTGCACACTTATGCGGACCACCGGATGGCCACCGCGGGCGCCATCCTGGGCCTTGCCGTCCACGGAGTTGAGGTGGAGGATATCGCCACCACTGGCAAGACGATGCCGGACTTCCCCAGGCTCTGGTCCGGGATGCTCGCGCAAGGGGCGGAGGGTTCGGGCAGTGGCTCGGAGCACTGACTCCTGGGATGAGTCGGATGTCCGCATCCGGCCCAGCAAGAAAGGCTCCCGGCCGCGCACCAAGGACCGGCCCAGCCACGACGACGCTGTCACGGGGCGCATCATCACGGTGGACCGGGGTCGCTATACGGCCGTTGTGGACGAGGATTCCCCGTCCGAGCGCGTGGTCGTCGCGGCCCGGGCGCGTGAACTGCGGCGCTCCCCGGTGGTTGCCGGCGACTTCGTTTCGCTGGTGGGTGACGTTTCCGGCGAGCCCGATACGCTGGCGCGCCTGGTGAAGATCCAGGACCGCCGCACCCTGCTGCGCCGCAGCGCCGACGACACCGACCCTATTGAGCGCGCAGTGGTGGCCAACGCGGACCAGCTGGTCATCGTTGTCGCCGCGGCCAACCCGGAGCCGCGCACCGGGTTCATCGACCGCGCCCTGGTGGCAGCGTACGACGCCGGCATCGAGCCGATCCTGCTGGTTACCAAAGCGGACGTCAGGGATCCTGCGGAGCTCCTTTCGAACTACACGCACCTTGAGTTCCCCGTCATCATCAGCCGGACGGCCGACGACCGCGCCTCGGGAATCGACGCCCGCTCCGACGACGGCCTATCCGCCCGGCTGGACAGCGGCGCCGTCGCCCGGCTGCGGGCCCATCTGGACGGCAAGGTCACCGTGATGCTGGGCCATTCCGGCGTGGGCAAGTCCACCATGGTCAACGCCCTGACCGGGGCGGAACGCGCGACGGGCGGCGTCAATGCGGTCACGGGCCGCGGCCGCCACACCTCCTCGTCCGCGCTGGCCCTCCGGCTTGCAGAGGCTCCCCCTGGCAGCTGGATCATTGACACCCCCGGCATCCGCTCGTTCGGGCTCGCCCACGTGGACCCCGACCGGATCCTGCGTTCCTTTCCGGATCTCTCCCCCGGGATCGAGGACTGCGAGCGGGGCTGCAAGCACACCGCCGCCGCCGTGGACTGCGGGCTCGATGCGTGGGTCAACGACGGGCACGCAGGACCCACCGGGCCCGCCCGGCTGGCATCCCTGCGCCGTCTGCTCGGTGCGGATCCGCGCAACGAGGCGCAGGAAGCCAAGGAACTCGGAAGCGTCACCTGACACCCGATCTCCCAGCAGATCCGCGCGCAGACGGTAGTTTGGAACTATGATCCAACCCGCTTCGAGCTATAACGATGACCTGCGCCTGGCCCATGTCCTGGCCGACTCCGTGGATGACCAGACCATGAGCCGCTTCAAGGCCCTCGATCTCCATGTGGAGACCAAGCCGGACCTAACGCCGGTCACCGACGCGGACAAGGCCGCCGAGGAGGCCATCCGCGGCCAGCTCTCCCGTTCCCGGCCACGCGACGCCGTGCTCGGCGAGGAATTCGGCAGCACCGGCCATGGTTCGCGCCGGTGGATCATCGACCCCATCGACGGGACGAAGAACTTTGTCCGCGGCGTGCCGGTCTGGGCCACCCTCATCGCCCTCGTGGACGAGGGTGAACCGGTGGTTGGTGTGGTGAGCGCTCCCGCCCTGGGCAAGCGCTGGTGGGGTGCCAAGGGCATGGGTTCCTACACCGGCCGGTCCCTGGCGGCAGCAAGCCGGCTCCGGGTCTCCAACGTCTCCAATCTGGCGGACGCGTCGCTGTCCTACTCGAGCCTGGGCGGCTGGAAGGAGCGGGGCAACCTCGACGAGTTCCTGGGCCTGACCGAGGACGTCTGGCGCACCCGGGCCTTCGGGGACTTCTGGTCGTACTGCATGGTGGCGGAGGGTTCCGTGGACATTGCCTGCGAGCCGGAACTGAACCTTTATGACATGGCCGCGCTGGTGCCCATCGTGGTGGAAGCCGGTGGCCGCTTCACCTCACTGGAAGGCCAGGACGGGCCCTTCGGCGGGAATGCCCTGGCCACCAACTCCATCCTGCACACCGAAGTACTGCACCGGCTCAACCCCTACCTGGACGACCTCCTGTAGGCCGCCGGACTCTCCGGACCGAAGATTACGACGACGGGCGCCGCGAACGGAGTCGTCCGTCGTCGTAATCTTCGCCGAAACACGCCTTTGGCAGCTGGGCGTAACAAAGGCCTTAACATTTCGCTCCGCTTCAGCCTTGCCCGCTGGAATGTCCTACGCTCTTAATCAGGTCACGAGTGCCAGCGCTAAACCCCGGTTTGCTGGCCGGCAACCCTCCATTCGCGGTGGGGTGCCCCGGGTGACGACCAGGCCGGTCCGGAGCGGATGCGGCAAGCGCGGATTCCCTGTTTGTGGAGTCCTTTCCCAGTGAGGTCTCTGTGACAACTGCCACTGTCGCCCCCGCCGTTGCGGCCCCGCCTGCCGATTCCATTGCCGCCGCCGCAGCCCGTCCGCTGGCTGCCGTCACCGGCGCGGAAATCCAGGCGCCCCTGATCACCGGCGGTCACGTCCGCTATGCCAACCTGGACTATGGCGCCTCCGCCCCCGCGCTTTCGGTGGTGTCGGCCTACCTGAACGAAATCCTGCCGTATTACGCCAGCGTGCACCGCGGCGCCGGCTACGCGTCCCAGATCAGTACGTCCGTGTACGAAAACGCCCGGGACATCGTCCGCGACTTCGTGGGCGGACGGCCGGACGATTCCGTCATTTTCACCCGCAACACCACGGATTCGCTCAACCTGCTGGCCGGCTGCCTGCCCGTAGCCGACGGCCGCCCGGCCGGCGATGTCCTGTACCTGGATATCGAGCACCACGCCAACCTGCTGCCGTGGCAGGGCGTCCCGCACCGAAGCATCGTGGCAGCGGACACCATCGCCGCCACCCTGGACGCAGTCCGCGCCGAGCTGGAGCAAGGTGGCGTTATCCTGCTGGCAGTCACCGGAGCGTCCAATGTCACCGGGGAAATCCTGCCGGTGCGCGCCCTTGCGGCACTCGCCCACCAGTATGGCGCCAGGATCGTGGTTGATGCCGCCCAGCTCGCACCGCACCGTCGGATTGACATCACAGCAGACGACGTCGACTACCTCGCCTTCTCGGGGCACAAGCTCTACGCGCCCTTCGGCGCTGGGGTGCTGGTAGGCCGTCCCGATTGGCTGGACGCGGGCGTCCCGCACCTTGCCGGCGGCGGCGCCGTCAAGGAAGCACGGCTCGACGGCGTCCGCTGGGCCACCGGACCGGCCCGCCATGAGGGTGGCTCGCCTAACGTCCTCGGAGCCGCCACCCTCGCGCGCGCCACCCAGGTCATCGCCGGGCTGGACCAGGAGCGCTGGCACGCCCATGAGTCAGCCGTCCGGTCTTTCCTGGTGGAGGGCCTCCAGCAGATCAGCGGCGTGACGGTGCACCAGATCTTCAAGGACACCAACCCGGAAACGGACACCATCGGCGTGGTGAACTTCTCGGTGGAGGGCTACGACGCCGGACTCGTGGCGGCCTACCTGTCCGCCGAGCACGGTGTGGGCCTGCGCGACGGCCGGTTCTGCGCCCACCCGCTGCTCAAGCGGCTGGGACTGCCGTCGGGGTCGCTGCGGGCCAGCTTCGGCGTGGGTTCCCGGCTGGAGGACGCGCAGCGCCTGCTGGCGGGAATCGAAGCACTCAAGACCACCGGGCTGGGCTGGGACTACGTGGTGGACGCCGGCCGCTGGGTGCCGGCGAACGACACCCGGACCTACCCGCACTGGGCGCCGAACACCCCCGGCACCGCCGGCGCGGCTCCCTGCACCGACAGCTGAGGGCACCGGCACCCAAGGCGCTGAGCCACCGGTCCATACTGTAAATTCGAAAGAACCCGCAAGGCATGGACTGAAGGAGGCCGCACGTGGTTCGGGGTGGCCCCAAGATGGATCACGGGCGGCGCCGGGAGCTGGGCAGCAGCTTCCGCTCCGGCGGCAGCCACTACCAGCGCGTGCGGCCCGGGTATCCGCAGGACTCCGCCGATTGGCTGGTCCCTCCCGGAGCAAGGGATGCGCTGGACGTAGGCGCAGGGACCGGAAAGTTCACCGCGCTGCTCCTGGACCGTGGCCTCAAGGTGACGGCCATCGATCCGTCCGCGGACATGCTGGCCCAACTGCAGCTCCACTGCCCTGCTGCCACGGCTGTGGCGGGGACTGCGGAGGCGACCGGCCTTCCTGAAGCGGCGTTCGACGTCGTCACTGTGGCCCAGGCATGGCACTGGTGCGATCCGCTCGCGGCAAGCACCGAACTGGCGCGCGTGCTGCGGCCCGGCGGCACCCTGGGACTCGTGTGGAACCAGTTGGACACGTCGGTGCCGTGGGTGCACCGCCTGTCCCGGATCATGCACGCCGGCGATGTCTACAAACCTGATTTCCGGCCGGTGGTTGGACCGGAATTCACAGGGCTCGAGGGGCATCTCACGCACTGGCAGGACACCGTAACCACCGAGGACCTGATGGAGCTGGCCAAATCACGCAGCTATTACCTTCGGGCAGGCGAGGCAACCCGCGCCAAGGTGCTGGCCAACCTGGACTGGTACCTGCATGACCATCTGGGCCACGCAACCGGGCTTGACCTGAAGCTGCCGTACCTGACGCTCTCATGGCGCGCAGCGAAGGCTTGAACCCACCATGCTGTGCCGCCCCGGACCCGGTAGGCTTGAGCTGTGAAGACCAGCGCGCCCTCCTCCTCCATCGAGGACTACGTTAAGGTCATCTACTCCTTCACGGAGTGGCAGGACAAGGCCATCACTTCCTCGCAGCTTGCGCAGCGTCTGGGTGTCGCAAATTCCTCGGTATCCGAGATGGTCCGCAAGCTCAAGGACCAGGGCCTGGTGGACCATAAGCCCTACAGCGCCATCACCCTGACTGATGCCGGGCTACGGCTCGCGCTGGCCATGGTGCGGCGGCACCGGCTGATCGAGACCTACCTCGTGCAGCAACTCGGCTACAGCTGGGACGAAGTCCACGACGAAGCTGAACTGCTGGAGCACGCAGTCTCCGACACATTCATCGAACGGGTCTCAGCGAAGCTGGGCCATCCCCTGCGGGACCCGCACGGTGACCCGATCCCCTCAGCCGACGGTCAGGTCTTGGTGCCGCGGGCCCACCTCATGGGCGAACTCGATGAGGGGCACACCGGCAGGATCACCAGGATCAGCGACGACAACCCGGACCTCCTTCGGTATCTGTCCGCGGAACATATCGACCTCGACGACGAAGTTGAAGTGGTGGGCCGTCGCCCGTTCGGCGGCGCCCTGGTGGTGCGCATCCGCAATGCAGGCCGGAGCAGGGACTACGACTTCGCCGAGGAGATCACCTCAGCACTCTGGGTCCACACGGACCACCCGCACCCCGGCTGCCTCCTGGGTGACGGCTGACGTGTGGCGCGCCTGGCTGGCCGTGGCTGCCGGCGGCTTCATCGGCACGGAACTCCGGTACGGCCTGGGACTGGCTTTTCCTGAAGGGCCGGGCGCCATTCCGTGGACGACACTCCTTATTAACGTTGCAGGAAGCTTTGTCCTCGCCTCGCTGACCACCATCTGGATTGCCCGGCCGCAGACCGCCTTCTGGCTGCGCGCAGGCTTGGGTCCCGGGCTGCTGGGCTCCTTCACCACGTTTTCCGCCGTCATGTTCTCCACCGACCAGCTGCTGCGGGCCGGTGAACACCGGGCGTGGCTGCTGTACCTGGCGCTGTCGCTGGCGTTCGGCCTCGCCGCCGCGGGCGCCGGCTGGCGCGTGGGCCGGATGATGGCGCGTCCTGCGGAAGTTGTGCCATGACGGCGCTGCTGGTGGGTCTTTTCGGGATGGCGGGCGCCATGCTGCGGTTCGCTGTGGACAGCTGGTTTGCCCACCACAGCGCACGCCGCAGCGTCCGTGGGCCCGGCGGATCCGGGCGGCTTCACTGGCCGTGGGCTACCCTGCTGGTCAATGTGGCCGGGTGCTTCCTGATCGGACTGACGTATGCCGCCACGGAGGGCGCGGCCATGTCACCCGAGTGGCGAACCGCCGCCGCAACAGGCCTTGCCGGCGGGCTGACGACATTCAGCTCCTGGACCACCGCCACCGTGCGGCTGTTTAGCGAGGCCCGGTTTAGCGCGGGTGCGATGAACGTGGCCACCAACCTGGTGCTGGGATTTGCGGCGGCGGCTGCGGGAGCTGCACTGGTGACCTGACCGCTGTGCGCCTGCTGACTGCCACGATTCGACTGCGCCTGTAGGCGATTTGGTGCCCTCCCGTATGGTGGACAGTGATGATGAGCAGACGTGACGCGGCAATTGCCCTGGACATACCCCTCGAAATGGCGCAGCGCCACGGCCTGCCCAAGTGGATGGCCGAGGAAGAACTTGCTGCCCTGCTGGACAACCCGCCGCCATGGCTGGTTCAGTCGCGGGCCAACCGTACCGGCAAACGCCCCGTGTGGGTACACCTGGTGTGCGCCGTCTGCGGCTATGAGGAGGCAGCCCGGCCAAAGAAATGGTGGCCGGATTTCAGCTTCGTTGCCTGCGAACACCACACCAAGCAGGAAGTGCCGCCACGCCCCGCGGGTGCCGTCCGGAGCGAGTTCGAAGGTGTTGGCACGCGCTTCATCGGTGTCGTCGATGTTCTGACGCCGTAACCGGTGGGGTTCCGACGCGCAAAACCGCTGTCGACGCGGATGTGCGGATTCGCACCCCATATACGGGGTACGTCAGCGCACCCCCGTGTCGACGACCAATATGCGCGTCGAAAGCGGAGCGTGGCCGGGGCACACAAAAGCCCCGGTCCGAAGACCGGGGCTTTTCACAAAAGTGGAGATGGGGGTGTCTAGTTTCACGACATAGTTCTCACATGAGTCGGGACATCGTTCCCAGTTGATGCTTCACCGGTGAGTCGGGACATCGTTCACACCCT
>NZ_JBHXIW010000010.1:0-92628 GCF_042723515.1 Pseudarthrobacter sp. NPDC058362
GCACCCGGGAGGGTGTGGGAGAGTAGGTCACCGCCGGACACACACCTGGTCGAGGCCCCAACCACACGGTTGGGGCCTCCCACATTTAAACCCACACCCTCTCTCACATCCCGCAACGAATCAAATAAGCCTCCCGCACATTCCGCGCCCAGCCGGGCAACCCTCCCGCACATCTGTTGCCCTTCAGGGCAGTCCCAGCCATGTGAAGATGGCCACGATGCGGTCCCTGGCGTTCGGTTCGTAAGCCGCCGAGGGCGTGCTCCCCTAGAATTGATGGAGATGTACGGACTTCGAAGCGCTTGATTTCGGGTTGCGTAGGAAAACGAAACACGGATACGAGCGGCTGCAGTTGCGCCAGTAGTCGGCTCTCAACAGGAGGAATCCACATGGCTGAGCACAACGGCGGCAACCGCAGGAATGACCGCGGGCCCTTCCGCGACAACAACAACTCCGGCGGAGAGCCGCGTGGTTTCCGCGCACGCAACACCCGCGACGGATCCGACTCCGCGGGCCGGCCCGAGCGTGGCGGCAAGCCCTTCGGTGACCGTGACCGTAAGCCGTTCGGTGACCGGCCCCGTCGGGATGAGGGTGAGCGTCGTAGCTTTGGCGGCGGCGGCGGCGGCGGTGATCGTGACCGTAAGCCGTTTGGTGACCGTCCGCGCCGCGATGAAGGGGAGCGTCGTAGCTTCGGTGCGGGTGACCGTAAGCCGTTTGGTGACCGGCCCCGTCGGGATGAGGGTGAGCGTCGTAGCTTTGGCGGCGGCGGCGGTGACCGTGACCGTAAGCCGTTCGGTGACCGTCCGCGCCGCGAAGACGGCGACCGCCGGACCTTCGGTGCAGGGGAGAACCGGAAGCCTTTCGGCGACCGGCAGGACCGCGGACCCCGCAACTTCGACCGTTCCGCCGATCGTTCAGCTGACAGGGGCCCGGACCGTGGTTTCAGCCGCGGCCCCGCACGCGACGGTGACGGCCGGGACAACCGCTACTCCCGAGACAACACCCGTGACTCGGGCCCCCGCGGTTACGGCCGCCAGGAGGACCGCCCCGCACGGGTCCCCAACGTGCGTGACCTCCGCAGCGCCAACCGGCCGGACCGCGAGCGTTCGCCGGAAATCGATGAGGACGTCACCGGCAAGGAACTGGACCGCGCCACGCAGCACCAGATCAAGACACTCGAGGCGAAGAGTGCCGAATGGGTTGCCCGCCACCTGGTGATGGCCGGCCGCCTGATCGATGAAGAGCCTGAACTGGCCTTCCAGCACGCACTGGCCGCAAGCCGCCGTGGCGGCAGGCTCGCAGCCGTCCGCGAAGCCGTGGGCCTCACTGCCTACGCTGCCGGGCACTACGGTGAGGCGTTGCGGGAGTTCCGCACCTACCGGCGGATCAGCGGCTCCAACGTCCACGTCCCGGTGATGGCGGACTGCGAACGCGGCCTGGGCCGGCCCGACCGTGCGCTGGACGTGGCACGCTCGGAGGAAGCCCAGGACCTGGACGCGCCCGGCAAGGTCGAGCTCGCCATCGTGGCAGCCGGTGCCCGCACCGACCTGGGACAGCTGGACGCAGCGGTCGCCGAGCTGGAAATACCGCAGCTCGACATCAACCGGGCCTTCTCCTACAGCCCCCGCCTCTTCCGTGCCTACGGTGACGCCCTCGCCGCTGTGGGCCGCGAAACTGAGGCCGACAAGTGGAAGAAGCAGGCCGTCGTCGCCGAAAACGCGCTGGGCCAAGGCATCGACGAGGAACCCGACATCATCGACCTCGGTTGGGACGAGGAAGAGGAAGCACGGGAGGAAGCGGAACGTCGCCGGCTGCTGGCAGGTGCCAACAAGACGGCGGACACCCAGGCTGCGGCCCCCGCTGACGCAGAAGCAACGGACGACGCCGGCACTTCGGTAATTGCCGAAGCTTCCAGTGCCGCTTCACCGGCCGACGTCCAGGACGACAACATCGACGACGCCGAAGCCGACTTCTTCGTCTCCGATGACGCGGAGTCGGACCAGGATTCGGCGGAAGAGGACGAAGACCAGGACGACGCCTCCAACGCTGACCGCAACGAGGACTGAAAGATGGCGGACGTCCCCCTGATTGCCCGCTTCGACGCCCTGCTCGCGGACCTGGACGGCGTCGTTTACGCCGGCCCGCACGCCATCGCGGGTGCTGTGGAGTCCCTGCAGCAACTGTCAGGACTGGGCATCGGCCTGGGCTACGTGACCAACAACGCCTCGCGCTCTCCGGCGCAGGTGGCGGCACATCTGCGTGAGTTGGGCGCCCCGGCGGAGGACCAGCAGGTGGTCAGTTCCTCCCAGGCTGCTGCGGAGCTGCTGGCATCGCTGCTGGCGCCCGGCGCCCGCGTCCTCATCACCGGCAGCGCAGCGCTGGCGCGCGAAATAGAACTGGTGGGACTTTTGCCGGTCCACAGCCAGGATGAACAGCCGGTGGCCGTCGTCCAGGGCTTCAACCCTGAGCTCGGTTGGAAGGACCTGGCCGAGGCAGCCTATGTGGTCTCCGCCGGTGCCCTCTGGGTTGCCACCAACACGGACATGTCCATCCCGCAGGCCCGCGGGATTGCCCCCGGCAACGGAACACTGGTGGCTGCGGTCGCCGCCGCGACGGGGCAGCAGCCCAGGGTTGCCGGTAAGCCGGAAGCCCCGCTGTTCCACGCTGCCGCTAAACGCCTCGGGGCAGAACGCCCGCTGGTGGTGGGGGACAGGCTGGACACGGACATCCTGGGCGGTAACAATGCGGGCTTTGCCACCGTAGCGGTCCTGACCGGCGTCGACACCCGTGAGAGTATCCTCGCGGCCCGGGCGGCTGAACGCCCGGCGTACATCATCGAAAACCTGCCTGACCTGTACCGGCCGTACCCCGAGGTGACGCATGAGGACGGCACCTATTCCTGCGGTGATGCAACGGCCAGGGTCGCCAACGGCGCCGTCGGCATCATCGGCCGGCAGGATGACCTGAATGCCTGGCGCGCTGCCTGCGCTGCCTGGTGGGCAGCGACGCCGGACGCCACTGCGCCACACGCGCCCAAGCTGGCGTGGCTTGATCATTAGACTGGTTGGATGACTGAGCTGACCGAACCTGAAGATTCCGCAGCAGCCCAGCCGTCCCGGGAGTGGCCCGCAGCGGAGCGCGCCGGGCTTTCGGCCGGAGCAGGAGTGACAGACCAGGTGGTGGCCGAAGCCATCAAGCGACTGGAGGCAGTGCCGCATCTGCCGGTGGCGGACCAGGAAGCAGCGTATAACGAGCTTCACGACGACCTTCTGGCAGCCCTCAACGCGGACCCTGCCGACCCAGCCGATTCAACCGGCCCGGCCGGCACCGTCGCGGACGGCGGCGCCTGATGCCGCTCCGGCTCGACCAGGCACTGGTGGCCCGGGGCCTGGCCCGGTCACGGACCCACGCTGCAGCGCTGATCGCCGAAGGCAGGGTCAGCTCGGCCGGACAGATCCTGGCCAAGGCCTCCCTGCAGGTTGATGAGGCCAGGGACCTTTCCGTTCAGCACGACGATCAGGACACGTACGCCAGCCGCGCAGGACATAAACTGGCCGGCGCCCTTGACGCCTTCCCCGGGGTCTCTGCCGAAGGCAAGCGCTGCCTCGACGCCGGCGCGTCCACCGGAGGTTTCACCGACGTCCTCCTGAGGCGGGGCGCCGCGCACGTGGTGGCGGTCGACGTCGGACACGGCCAGTTGGTGGCCCGGCTGCGGGAAGATCCCCGCGTGGAAGTCCACGAGGGCCTGAACGTCCGCTACATGACGTCCGGGGACATCGGGGGCCCGGCGGAACTTACCGTGGCCGACCTCTCCTTCATTTCGCTGACGCTCGTGGTCCAGCCACTGGCCGACTGCACCCTGCCCGGCGGTGACCTGGTCCTGATGGTCAAGCCCCAGTTCGAAATCGGCAAGGACCGGCTGGGCCGTACGGGCGTAGTGACGTCGGAGCGGGAGCGCCGGCTGGCCGTTGAAAAGGTGGCCGGGGCGGCGTTCGATGCCGGACTGGACCTGTGCGGACTGGCGGCCAGTCCGCTTCCCGGCCAGGACGGAAACGTTGAATACTTCCTGTGGATAAGACGCAGGATGAGCCGGGACCTGCCTAAGATCGAAGAGCGGGAGGCAGCTGTGTCTGCTCTGCTTGGACGAATCTGGCCGAACCACTAGAGAGCGGAACCGAATGAGCAGGCGTGTACTGGTCCTTGCCCACACCGGCCGCGAGGAATCGCTGAAGGCTGCCTGGGAGGCGTGTGCCCTCCTGCATGCCTCCGGAATCGTGCCCGTGATGCAGGAGTCGGAGCTCCAGGACATGGAGCGGTTTTTTGGACACCTCGCGCAGCCGGTGGAGATCCTGCATGACCACGTCCGGCTTCCCGACGTGGAGCTGGTCATGGTGCTCGGAGGTGACGGCACCATCCTGCGCGCAGCGGAACTGGTCCGCGAGGTGGACGTCCCGCTCCTGGGCGTGAACCTTGGCCACGTGGGGTTCCTGGCCGAAAGCGAGCGGGCTGACCTTGCCCAGACGGTCGAATGGATTGCCAGCCGCGAGTACACGGTGGAAGAACGAATGACCATCGACGTCCAGGTGTGGGTGCGCGGCCAAAAGATCTGGCACACCTGGGCGCTGAACGAGGCAGCCATCGAGAAGGCCAACCGGGAACGGATGATCGAGGTGGTCACCGAGGTGGACGAGCGTCCGCTGACCTCCTTCGGCTCGGACGGCATCGTACTGGCCACGCCGACCGGTTCCACGGCCTACGCCTTCTCCGCCGGCGGCCCGGTGGTGTGGCCCGAGGTCGAGGCCCTGGTGATCGTCCCGATAAGCGCGCATGCCCTTTTCGCCAAGCCCCTGGTGGTCTCACCACGGTCAAAGCTGGCCGTGGAAGTCCTGGGCCGCACCGATGCGCAGGGCGTGCTCTGGTGCGACGGGCGCCGGTCGGTGGACCTGCCGCCGGGCTCCCGGGTGGAAGTCACCAAATCCGCCACACCCGTACGGCTGGCACGCACGCACCAGACGCCCTTCTCGGCCCGGCTGGTGCGCAAATTCGAACTCCCCATCCACGGCTGGCGCGGGCCAGTGCCTAAGGCCGAGGCCATTACCACCGGCCCCATCCCTGTGGTCCGGACCCCGCGCCCCATGCCCCCGCTGCAGGCCACCCACCCGGACGCAGACACCGACCCGTCAACCGCGAAGTGAACCAATGCTTGAAGAACTGAGAATCCGCGACCTGGGCGTCATCACCGACGCAACCCTTCCGCTGGGACCCGGGCTCAGCGTGGTAACCGGCGAAACGGGTGCCGGCAAGACCATGGTGGTTACCGCCGTCGGACTCCTGCTCGGGGCCCGTGCAGACGCCGGCGCCGTGCGCAGCGGAGCCAAGAGCGCCAGTGCCGAGGCGGTCGTAAAGCTCGAGGCGGGCCACCCCGCCGTCGTACGCGCCCTGGAGGCGGGAGCCGAGGCGGAGGAGTACGACGGCGCCGCGGAGCTGATCCTCGCCCGTCGCCTCGGTGCCGACGGACGCAGCCGGGCTTTCCTGGGCGGCCGCGCCGCGCCGGTGGGCGCCCTGGCGGAGGTGGGCGAATCGCTGGTGGTGGTTCACGGCCAGTCGGACCAGATCCGCCTCAAGGGGGCGGTGGCCCAGCGGGGTGCCCTGGACAAGTTCGCCGGGGACGCGCTGGCCGGGCACCTGGCTGCCTACCAGGAGCTGTACGCCTCCTGGAAGGCAAACCAGGCGGAACTGGACACGTTGCGCAGCGAAGCCCGGGACCGCCTTCGTGAGGCAGAGTCCCTTCAGGCGGCCTTGGCCGAAATCGACGAGGTTGATCCGCAGCCCGGCGAGGACGAACTCCTGAAGGCCGAAGCCGTGAAGCTGGCCAACGTGGAGGAGCTCCGGATCGCGGCGAGCACCGCCCATCAGGCCCTCATCGCCGAGGATTTCGGCGAGGCGGAGGACGCCACCACCCTCATCGACGCTGCCAAGCGCACCCTGGAGCACGTAGCGGAGCACGACGCCGAACTCGGTGCCGCTGCCGCGCGCCTCGCCGAGGTGGGCTTCCTGCTCAACGACATCGCCACCGAGCTGGCCAGCTACCAGGCCGGGCTTGACACCGAAGGCCCGGAGCGGCTGGCCGAGATCGAGGACCGGCGTGCCGCGCTGGCCAAGCTGGTCCGGAAATACGCGCCGAGCATTGATGAAGTGCTGGAATGGGCGGAGACCAGCCGTGCCCGGTTCGACGAACTGCAGGATGATTCCAGCCGGATCGAGGCCCTGGATGCGGAAGTGGTCCGGGCGGAAGCCGAGCTGAAAAAGCAGGCGGCGGCCATCAGCAAAATCCGGACGAAAGCCGCGAAGGACCTCTCCTCCCGGGTCAGCGCCGAGCTGACCGCCTTGGCCATGGCGGATGCCACGCTCGTGATCAACCTCGAACCGACGGGCCAGCTGGGCCCGCATGGCGCGGACGACATCGGATTCCTGCTGCAGCCGCATGCCGGGGCCCCCGCCAGGCCGCTGGGCAAGGGGGCGTCCGGCGGTGAACTTTCCCGCGTGATGCTGGCCATCGAAGTGGTGCTGGCAGCCGTGGACCCTGTGCCCACTTTTGTCTTCGATGAGGTCGATGCGGGCGTAGGCGGCCGGGCCGCCGTCGAAATCGGCCGGAGACTGGCCATGCTGGCGCGCCACGTGCAGGTGCTGGTGGTCACCCACCTTCCCCAGGTGGCGGCGTTCGCGGACCAGCACATCACCGTCACCAAGACATCTGTCCGGGGGGCCGACGGCGGCACCTCCAGCGGGTTCACCTCCAGTGATGTGCGCCTCCTCGACGGGCCCGAACGGGTCCGGGAACTGGCCCGCATGCTCGCCGGCCAGGAGGACTCGGAGTCGGCGCGGGCACACGCGCAGGAACTGCTGGACGACGCAAAACTCCTGCCACAGCGCGCCTGACCGGCCCGAACGTGGGTCCGCCGGTATCCGGATCGGCGAGCCCGCTGGGCGGGCGGCCCTTGCCCAACGCACGCCGGGCCTGCAGACTTGGACGTTTGGGGGAACAGTGTCCCCGTCCGTGGAAGGCTCATTTGATGATAGGCTCGAATTCCGTGGTGCAGCGATCAAATTCCCGTGTAAATTCCCGGTTCCCGGGCTCGTCCAAGACGACCAAGCACATCTTCGTAACCGGTGGTGTGGCGTCCTCGCTCGGTAAGGGGCTGACGGCTTCGAGCCTCGGCCACCTCCTGCGGGCGCGTGGCCTGTCTGTAACTATGCAGAAGCTCGATCCCTACCTCAACGTGGATCCCGGCACGATGAACCCCTTCCAGCACGGCGAAGTCTTCGTCACCGACGATGGCGCCGAGACTGACCTGGACATCGGACACTACGAACGCTTCCTGGACGAGAACCTCGAAGGCTCGGCCAACGTGACCACCGGCCAGGTGTACTCCACCGTGATCGCCAAGGAACGCCGCGGCGAGTACCTCGGGGACACTGTCCAGGTCATTCCGCACATTACCGATGAGATCAAGCGCCGCATGCGCCTGCCCGCCGAGGGCAAGAACGCCCCGGACGTCATCATCACCGAAATCGGCGGCACCGTGGGCGACATCGAGTCCCAGCCGTTTCTTGAGTCCGCCCGCCAGGTGCGCCAGGACATCGGCCGGACCAACGTGTTCTTCCTCCACGTTTCACTGGTGCCCTACATCGGACCGTCCCAGGAGCTGAAGACCAAGCCCACGCAGCACTCCGTGGCCGCGCTGCGCTCCATCGGCATCCAGCCCGAGGCCATCGTCATCCGTTCGGACCGTGAGGTACCCGACGCCATGCGCGAAAAGATCGGCCGCATGTGCGATGTAGACATCGACGCCGTGGTCAACGCCGCGGACGCGCCCAGCATCTACGACATCCCCAAGACCCTGCACACCCAGGGCCTGGATTCTTACATCGTGCGGGCCCTGGACCTCCCGTTCAAGGACGTGGACTGGACCAGCTGGGACCGGCTGCTGGAAGCAGTGCACAACCCCAAGCACCACGTGGAAATCGCGCTGGTGGGCAAGTACATCGACCTGCCCGATGCCTACCTTTCGGTCACCGAAGCGCTGCGCGCCGGTGGTTTTGCCAACGAGGCCAAGGTCAAGATCCGCTGGGTGCCCTCCGACGAATGCGAGACCCGCGAAGGCGCCATCAAGGCCCTGGACGGCGTGGACGCCATCTGCGTGCCCGGCGGCTTCGGCATCCGCGGCCTCGAAGGCAAGCTGGGCGCCCTCAAATTCGCCCGCGAAACCAAGCTTCCGGTCCTGGGCCTGTGCCTTGGCCTGCAGTGCATGGTCATCGAATACGCCCGCAACGTGGTTGGCCTGGAAGGTGCTTCCTCCAGCGAATTCGAGCCGGACTCCAAGTACCCCGTAATCGCCACGATGGAAGAGCAGCTGGAATTCGTCGAAGGCGGCGGAGACCTGGGCGGCACCATGCGCCTGGGCCTTTACGAAGCCAAACTGGATGAAGGCTCCGTCATCGCCGAAACCTACGGCAAGACCACGGTGAGCGAACGCCACCGCCACCGCTATGAGGTCAACAACAAGTACCGCGACCAGATCGCAGCCCAGGGCCTGGTCTTCTCCGGCACGTCGCCGGACGGCAAGCTCGTGGAGTTCGTTGAGTTGCCCGCCGACGTCCACCCGTACTACGTGGCCACCCAGGCCCACCCCGAACTGAGCTCCCGGCCCACCCGGCCGCACCCGCTCTTCGCCGGCCTGGTCAAGGCCGCCCTGGACCACCAGAACGGCACCGCCACGGCGGCCGCCGGCGCGTCCGGAGCCAAGGCATCGGGTAGCGTAGCGGCTAAGTAACGCACAACAGAAGAAGGACGGCGCGATGCCCGGTACACCTGAAACCAATCCTGCTGCAGGCCACGTTTCGGATGCACCGAGCACGCGCCGTCTTTTGTCTACCGAGAAGGTTTACGACGGCCGGATCTGGGATGTCGTCAGCGACACCTTCCAGCTGCAGGACTCCGGCCACGCCTTGACCCGCGACTACATCGACCACCCTGGCGCTGTGGCTGTCCTGCCCATGAACCAGTCCGGGGAGATCCTGCTGCTGAAGCAGTACCGGCACCCGGTAGGAATGGACCTGTGGGAGATCCCGGCAGGCTTGCTGGACGTCGAGGGCGAGGATTTCGTAACCGGCGCGGCCCGGGAACTCGCCGAGGAAGCGGACCTCGCCGCAGGCACCTGGAACGTCCTGGTCGACTTCTTCAACTCGCCGGGCTCGTCCAGTGAGGCCATCCGGATCTACCTGGCCCGCGACCTGACGGAGATTCCGCACCACGAGCGCCACGATCGCACGGATGAAGAAGCGGAGATCGAATTCCACTGGATCAGCCTGGACGATGCCCTCGCCGGCGTCCTGGCGGGCCGCCTGCACAACCCGAGTGCCGTCGTCGGAATTCTTGCGGCCGCCGCGGCCCGTGCCGACGGCTACGCCGGGCTCCGCCCCGCGGACGCCCCCTGGCCCGAACACCCCAGCCAGCGCTGATGGCCCCCTCGGCTGAAGCCGCAGAAGTCCGCGCCGCGGCACCACCCAACGCCATCGAGCGGGCCATCACCGATTACCTTCAGCACATGGGCGTCGAACGCGGCCTCGCCGCGAACACGCTGGCGGCCTACCGCCGCGACCTGGCCCGCTACGCCCGCTACCTCGCCGCTGCAGGCTGCTCCCGACCCGCGGACATCACCCGCCGGCATGTCACCGGCTACGTCCAGGCCCTTTCCGACGGGTCCGACGGCGGCTCCGTCCTGGGCGTGCGGTCCGCGGCCAGGACGGTGGTCGCGGTCCGCGGCCTGCATAAATTTTGGGCGCTCGAAGGACACACCCCGGCGGACCCCGCCAGTGAAGTGCACCCGCCCATGGCCGGCAAACGGCTGCCCAAGGCGATCAGCGTCAACGAGGTCACCCGGATCCTGGAGGCGGCCGGAACCGACACGGCCACAGGCCTAAGGGACCGCGCGCTGCTTGAATTCCTATACTCCACCGGTGCCCGGATCAGCGAGGCGGTGGGCCTGGACGTGGACGACATTTCCCTGCCGGAGAAGGATTCATCGGATGCTGGCCCCGCCATTGTGCGCCTGTTCGGCAAGGGCTCCAAGGAGCGGCTGGTCCCGCTGGGTTCCTACGGGGCCCGGGCCCTTGACGCGTACCTGGTCCGGGGCCGGCCGCTGCTCGCCGCCAAGGGCAAAGGCACTCCCGCGCTCTTCCTGAATGCCCGCGGCGGCCGGATCAGCCGGCAGAGCGCGTGGACCATCCTGAAGGCGGCCGCGGAGAAGGCCAACATCACCCGGGACGTTTCGCCGCACACCCTGCGGCACTCATTCGCCACTCATCTCCTGGAAGGCGGCGCCGATGTCCGCGTGGTCCAGGAACTGCTGGGCCACGCATCCGTCACCACCACCCAGGTGTACACGCTGGTTACCGCGGATACGCTCCGTGAGGTCTACGCGGCTGCGCACCCGCGGGCCCTCGGATGAGCGCCGCCGTCACCCTCTGCTTCCTGGTCCGGGACGGGCGCGCTGGCCGGGAAGTCCTGCTCGGTCTGAAGAAGACGGGTTTTGGGCGGGGCAAGATCGTTGGCCTGGGAGGGCATGTGGAGCCCGGCGAGACGGACGCGGAGGCCGCCTGCCGAGAGGTCTACGAGGAGTCGGGGGTGCTGGTCCGGCAGGAAGACCTCCGCGACGCCGGACTGGTGGTCTTCGATTTTCCGGCCCGGCCTGAGTGGAATATGAGCACTCGGCTGTTCGTCGCTGCGCAGTGGTCCGGTGAACCGGTCGAAACCGCCGAAATCCTCCCCGAGTGGTTCGGAACAGCCGCACTGCCCGTCGAGCGTATGTGGCAGGATGCGGCCCACTGGCTCCCGCTGGCCCTGGACGGAACCGTCCTCCGGCTGACCGTGGTCATGGACGACGACAACGAAAGCGTGCGGGAAGTCCTGGACTACACGTCCCGCTGAAAACGACCGCCCCAGGAACTGTAACCGTCCGGGCCTTGCCGGAAACTATACGGTTACATGCAGGTGGGCCACACGAAGTCAGGGGGGACCGTGCTTTCCGAGCGCGAGTGGGACGGCGCGGGACCCACCGAAGTTTCCTGGCTCCTGACCGTTACCCGCAACCTTATCGGTAACGCGTACCGGGCACGTGACCGGCACCGGGCGCTGCATGAAAGGCTCAGCCTCACGCCTGTCACCTCCCCGGCAGGGGAGGGCGACAGCGACATCACAGTCGTGGAAGATGCCATGGCGGCGCTGCGTGAAAAGGATCGCGACATCCTGCAGTTGGCCTACTGGGATGAGCTCACCATCTCGGAGATCGCCCAGGTCCTGAAATGCACGCAACCGACTGCAAAAGTGAGGCTGCATCGGGCAAGGGAAGCATTCCGCAAACTCGTCCCGACTCTTTGCGGCCACTTCGACCAGAAAGTCGGTGCCTAGCCATGGACCCCATCAGGAACCTCGTCGCCGGAGCCGACCCGCTGGGGCATGGCCCCGCCACCCCGGATCCCGAACATGCCCTCAGCGCAATGCTTTCGCGTCCCGATATTTTCGCCGACCGGCTGTCCGCGGACATTCCCACCCTCGCGGAGCGGAGAAGGGCCCGCGCCCGCGTGCTCGCCGCCGTGACCCTGGCTGCCGCCGCCGTGGCGGCTGGCATCCTGGTCGCCACCAGCCTTGAACCCATTGCCGCCCCCGCACCAGCCAGCGAGCCCGTGGCAACCCAGTCTGCTTCCGCCATTGCCAGTACCAGTGCCGCGCCGACACCCACGCCGGCCGGCTGGGAACGGTACTCGAACCAGTCCGCCGGCGTCGCCTTCGACCTGCCCCCCGGCTGGGCGGTCATCGAGCACAGCGTGGACGGCGCTGCGCCGTCCGTCCGTCTCGACGTACAGAACGAACAGGGGGCGAAAGTTGCCTCGATGATTCACGCGCAGCCGGGCGGTCTCGGCGGTGCCTGCGGGCCGGAAGCGGTTCCCCTGCTCACCCTTGATTCGGCGCCGGTAACCGTTCCCTACCGTGCCGCCGAGGGCGCGGCAGCGCCGGAGTTCAGCTATCGGGTACTGAACGGAACGGGAAGCGGCCTTGGGGTGAACGGCTCCGTAGGCCTCTCCCAGCCGGACCAGCAGGCTTCGGCGGCATGCATGTACTACAACACAGTGTCCTCGCCGGTTGGGACGCTGTCCTTCGCCTCGCAGTTCCAAGTGAATCTGGGGGGCGAGGGTATGGTGTTCGCCTCGGTTGCCGAAGCGAAGGCCTACGTGGCGACCGGTGAATACGCCCGGCTCAAGCGCATGATGGTATCCCTCGATCTGGACCTGTAGACAAGTGCGGCGGACCGGCCACCCAAGGTGGCCGGTCCGCCGTCGAAGGCTAACCCGAAGCCGGTGCTACGGCACGTGGCGTTCTTCCGCTCCGTTGTATTCGCTCAACGGGCGGATGAGCGAGTTGGACTCCAGCTGCTCCATGATGTGGGCCGTCCAGCCCGTGATCCGGCTGGCCACGAACAACGGCGTGAATGTGGGGGTGTCGAATCCCATCAGGTGGTACGTGGGTCCGGCCGGGTAGTCGAGGTTGGGCTTGATGGCCTTGGCCTCGTCCATGGCCTGCTCCAGACCGTTGTATAGCCCCAGCAGTTCCGGGCGGCCGTAGTGGGCGATCATCTTGTCCAGCGCGGCCTTCATGGTGGGAACCCGCGAGTCGCCGTGCTTGTAGACGCGGTGCCCGAAGCCCATGACCTTCTTCTTCTGCGCGAGGGCGTCCTCCATCCACGCCTTGGCCCGGGCGGCCGCTTCCTCCAAGGATTCCTCCTGGCGGATGCCGATCTCGTCGAAAGTGTGCATCACGGCCTCGTTGGCGCCGCCGTGCAGCGGACCCTTGAGCGCTCCGATGGCACCGGTCACGGCCGAGTGCAGATCGGACAACGTCGAGGTGATAACCCGGGCGGTAAATGTGGAGGCGTTGAAGGAGTGCTCGGCATAGAGGATCATCGAGACGTTGAACGCCTCCACCACCTCGGGCACCTGCTCCTCGCCGAAGGCCATCCACAGGAAGTTCGCCGAGTAGCCCAGGTCCTCCCGGGGCTCCACGGCTTCCTGCCCGTGCCGGCGGCGCTGGTCGTACGCCACCACGGCGGGCATGGCGGCAAAGAGGTCCACAGCCTTGGCCATGTTTGCCTCGCGTGAGGAGTCCTCTGCCAGAGGGTGCCGGGCGCCCATCACGGACGCGGCCGTACGGCACACATCCATGGGGTGGGACGTGGTGGGCAGCGCATCGATGACCTGCTTGACCACAGGATCCAGGGCGCGGCCGGCGCGCTCCCGGGCGGTGAATTCTGCGAGCTGCTCGGCGGTGGGCAGTTCGCCGTTCCACAGCAGGTACGCAACCTCCTCGAAGCTGCAGCGGGCTGCCAGCTCCTGTACCGGGTAACCCCGGTAGAGGAGGGAATTGGTCTCGGGATTAACCTTCGACACGGAGGTGTAATCCACCACGACGCCGGCGAGGCCCTTCTTGATGTCCTGTTCAGCCATGCTGAAACTCCTTTGTTCCTGTCGCCTGGTGGCCCGGACGGTGCCGGGCCGGGGTTTGCGGGTTCAGTTACCGGGTACCTGGAAGTTGAAGATCCCGGTATCGAAGCGGTTGTAGGCCTCGTAGTCCACGAGGTCATACAGCCGCGCACGCGTGAGCATGTTCCCGACCTGCGCCTGCTGGGTGCCGTCAGCCCTGATCGCTTCCAGCGTACGCTCCGCGGCGCCCATGGCACTACGGAGAAGCGTCACCGGGTAGATGACCATGTTCACGCCCACACCCTGGAGCTGGTCCACGGTAAAGAGTTCGCTCTTTCCGAACTCGGTCATGTTGGCCAGGATCGGCACGTCCACGGCGTCCCGGATGGCCCGGAATTCGTCCAGGGTGGCCATGGCTTCGGGGAAGATCGCGTCCGCCCCGGCATCCACCAGGGCCCGGGCCCGGTCCTGTGCGGCCGCGAGGCCGTCCACGGCGCGGATGTCGGTGCGGGCCATGATCAGGAAGTTCGGGTCGCGGCGGGCGTCTGCCGCGGCCCGGATCCGCTTGGTGGCTGTGTCCAGGTCCACCACGTTCTTCCCGTCGAGGTGGCCGCAGCGCTTCGGGTTGAACTGGTCCTCGATGTGCAGCCCGGCCAGGCCGGCGTTCTCGATTTCCTGCACGGTCCGGGCCACGTTCATCGGTTCACCAAAACCGGTGTCTGCGTCCACGATCGAGGGCAGGTCAGTCATCCGGGCAATCTGTCCGGCACGGGTGGCTACCTCGGTGAGGGTGGTCAGGCCGATGTCCGGCAGGCCCAGGTCGTTGGCCAGCACAGCGCCGGAAATGTAGACGCCCTCAAAGCCCTTTTCCTCGATCAGGCGGGCCGAGAGCGGATTGAACGCCCCGGGGAAACGTGCGGTGGTGCCGGCGGCGAGGAGTTCGCGGAACCGGACGCGCTTCTGCTCCGGCGTCACTTTGGAGTACAGCATCTAGAACAGGCCCTTCGGTGCCGCGTCCAGGTCGATGACGCCGGAGGCGGCAGCGATGTTCAGCTGGTCCAGTTCACCGGCGGCCAGCTCCGGGAGGCGTTCGACGGCGGCGAGGAACCTTTCGATTTCGGCTTCCTCCACGAGTCCGGCGGCGAGGGTGCGGAACTTGTTGACGTACTGTTCCCGTGCGAAAGGCCTGGCCCCGAGCGGGTGGGCATCGGCGACGGCGATCTGGTCCGTGATGACGGTACCGTCGGTGAGGGTGATCTCCACGGATCCGCCGAAGGCCTTCTCGCTGATATCCAGCGAGTGGTAGCGGCGGGTCCATTCCGGGTCTTCCTCGGTAGTGACCTTGTGCCACAGCTCCACGGTGTCCGGGCGGGCAGCGCGCTCGGGGGCGTAGGAGTCAACGTGGTGCCACGAGCCGTCCTGCAGTGCCACGGTGAAGATGTACGGGATGGAGTGGTCCAGGGTCTCCCGCGACGCAGTGGGGGAGTACTTCTGCGGATCGTTTGCGCCGGAGCCGATCACGTAGTGGGTGTGGTGGCTGGTCTTGATCAGCACCGATGCCACGTTGGCCGCGTCCGTGGCCTCGGGGTGCTCACGGTTGAGCTTGCGGGCCAGGTCGATCCAGGCCTGGGCCTGGTACTCCGCGGAGTGCTCCTTGGTGTAGGTGTCCAGGATGGCGCGCTTGGCTTCGCCGGGGGTGGGCAGCGGCACCATGTAGGACGCACCCGGGCCGTCCAGCATCCAGGCGATAACACCGTCCTCGCCTTCGTAGATGGGCACGGGGGACGTCTGTCCGCGCATGGAACGGTCGGCGGCCTCGACGGCCATCTTGCCGGCGAAGGCCGGGGCATGCGCCTTCCACGTGGAGATTTCACCCTTCCGCGACTGGCGGGTGGCGGTGGTGGTGTGGAGAGCCTGACCAACGGACTGGAAGATGGTCTCCACGTCCAGGCCCAGCAGGGTGCCGATGCCCGCGGCCGCGGACGGGCCCAGGTGGGCCACGTGGTCGATCTTGTGCTTGTGCAGGCAGATGGCCTTGACCAGGTTCACCTGGATTTCGTAGCCGGTGGCGATGCCGCGGACCAGGTCCGCGCCGCTGGCACCCGTGTGCTGGGCCACGGCAAGGATCGGCGGAATGTTGTCGCCCGGGTGGGAGTAGTCCGCGGCCAGGAAGGTGTCGTGGTAGTCCAGTTCACGCACGGCCACGCCGTTGGCCCAGGCCGCCCATTCGGGGGATACCCGCTCGTCGATGCCGAACACCTTGGCGCCCTTGCCGCCGGTGCTGGGGCCGTGCGTCAGTGCCTGGGCGCGGGCGGCGATGATGGGGGCGCGGTTCAGCGAGGCGATGGCAACTGAGGCGTTGTCGATGATGCGGTTGATGACCATGTCGGTGACCTCGTCGGTGACTGCCACCGGGTCCGTGGCCACCTGGGCGATCTTGTAGGCGAGCTGCTCCTCCCGGGGCAAGTTTTCCTCGCTCTTGTACACGCGGACGTGGTGTTCCTTGACCATGGTGCTCCTTCTAGGGGGTATGGGTGGCTTTGACGTGGGAGAGGCTGCGGTGCAGGTGGACGGTGGTCGCCGCCTGGGCCAGCCGCGGGTTGCCTGCCGCTATGGCTTCGGCGATCGCGGCGTGCTCCGCAGCGGCGGCGGTGAGCCGCTCCGCGTCGTCGGCGGCCAGCCGGCGGACCCGGACCAGATGGACCCGGAGGCTCCGCATGGCCTGCGCCAAATACGAGTTGGAGATTGCGGTGTCGATGGCAGCATCCAGCCGGGCCACCAGCGCGTAATAGGCCTGCCTGCCGGATTCGCTGCCGTCGATCAGCTGCGGGGCAACGGCCAGCTCCTGCCTGAGTTTTTCGAAGGTGGCGGGATCGCCGCGTTCGGCAGCCAGTGCGGCAGCCTTTCCTTCGAGCGTTTCGCGGAGTTCGAACAGTTCCCCGATGTCCTCCAGCGAAATTCCGGTGACGACGACGCCACGGCCGCCTGCCGCCGTCGTCAATCCTTCCGCGGTGAGGCGGCTGAGCGCCTCCCGGAGGGGCGTGCGGGAGACGCCGAGGCGTTCGGACTGTTCCACTTCCGCCAGGACGGTTCCCGGGCCGAGGCGCCATTCGATGATGTCATCGCGCAGTGCCGCGTATGCCCTGTCGCTGGCGCGCATCCCGGTCTCCTTCCCTCTCTGCACAACCCGCTCAGTGTATACATACTCCCGCGGATATTGCATTAGTTTGGATAAATGTCCGGTGTTACCGGCCCCCTTGTATACAAAAGCCTAGCCGCGTTGTGCCCTCCACCACCGATGACGCCGGAGTGATCCTCGACCTGGTCCAGATCCTGCGGCCGTGAGTCACTTCCCGTTCCAGCGGTATTCGTTCTCTGGCCGCCCCGGCGTGCCGTACCGCGCTGTACGCAGGGCAGTTCCGGCGTCGGCCAGGTACTCCAGGTAGCGCCGGGCTGTCACGCGGGACATGCCCAGGGCGTCCATGACCTCCGTTGCCGATACGGCGGCGTCCCGGTGTTTCCGGAGAAACTCCTGGACCGATCCCAGGGTGGCTGCCGAGAGGCCTTTCGGCAGCGGAAGTTCAGAGGGCGCCCGCAGGCTCGCGAAGGCCTGGTCCACCTCGCTTTGGGAGGCGCCGGCCCTGCCGGAACCGGACTGGCGGTCCGAAAGCTGCCGGCGGAAGCTGCGGTAGCTCTCCAGCTTGTCCGCAAACGTGGCGAACGTGAAAGGCTTGATCAGGTACTGGACCACGCCGATGGCCACCGCACTCCGGACAATCGCCAACTCCCGGACCGCGGTGATGGCAATGATGTCCGCGAGGATGCCGGAGGCCCGCATCCTGCGGGCAATGTCCAGTCCGTGCAGGTCCGGCAGGTTCATGTCCAGCAGCACCAGGTCGACAGGGGCTCCTGAACCGGCAAGCTCGCCCAGCAGCCGCAGCGCGGACTGGCCGTCGGCCGCGGTCCCTGCCAACTCAAAGCCCGGAATTCGCTGGATGTAGGCGGCGTGGGCAGCCGCGGCCACGGCTTCATCCTCAACGACGAGGACACGGATGGTGCTCACGGTTGTTCCTTCCCAAGGGGTGTGGCGGCGGGCAGGAAGACTTCGAATTTGGCGCCGCGGCGGCCATTGACCGTCAGCGTGCCGCCCAGGCGCCCGACTGACTGGCGGACCAGGGCGAGCCCGATGCCACGGGTACCGGTCTTGGTGCTGTAGCCGTGCCGGAACATGTTCTCTGCGGCGGCCGGATCGATGGCGGGGCCCGAATCATGGACGGTGATGTCAAGGCCCTCCTCGTCAGACTCTACTGTCAGCATGACATGCCGAGGCGGTGCGCCTTCGGCGGCCGCGTCGATGGCGTTGTCCAGCAGGTTCCCCAACACCGTCACCAGGTCCTGGACTGCGATGCCGGCGGCGCCTCCGGTGCCCAGCGCAGCCACGTCGAGCTGCACGCCGCGTTCATGCGCTTCGGCGGCCTTGCCCATCACCAGTGCCGCCAGGACGGGTTCGTCCACGGAACGCACCATGTCATCGGTCAGCTGCTGGCTCAGTTCCAGGTCCTTCGTCGCAAAGTCCAGCGCCTCCGCAGTCCGTCCCAGCTCCAGCAGCGAGACCACCGTGTGCAGGCGGTTGGCGTGTTCGTGGGTCTGGGCGCGGAGCGCATCAGAGAGCGTGCGCATCGTCTCCAGCTCGTTGCCGAGCGCCTCCACCTCAGTACGGTCCCGCAGGGTGGCCACAGTTCCGTACACGGGCGCGCGGCCACGAAAACCCGGGGAGGAGGGCGCCCTGGCCGGGGCCTGGCTGACCACCAGGATGCGGGGACCGGCCAGCATCATTTCGTCCCTCGCGGTGCGGCCTGACTCGAAGAGGGCACGGAGGTCTTCGTCCAGCGGAAGGTCCGCCAGCGCGGGGGCGTTTCGGGGATCGTTGCTGCCGCTGCGGGGATCAAGACCCAGCAGCTGCGCGGCCTGATCGTTGTACATCACCACGCGGCCCCTCGTATCGATCAGCACCAGCCCTTCGCGGACTGAATGGAGCACGGACTCGTAGTAGGCGAACAGCTGGGCCAACTGCTCCGGGCCCCAGCCGCGCGTAACTCCGCGGAGGTACCGGCCCAGCAGCCACGACGCCAGCGAACCGCCCACCAGCAGGGCTCCTCCGATCGCAGCCAGCGCTGGCAGCCGGCCGGCGAAGGCCACGTCCACGGTCCGGACGGTGACGCCGGCGGACACCAGAGCTTTCACGCTCCCTTCCGCGTCCTTCACCGGAACGATGGTCCGGACCGAGGGGCCGAGTGTTCCGGCGGTGACCTCGGTGAACACCTCACCGCGGAGCGCTGCATCGATGGAACCGATATAGGGCTGGCCGATTTCCTGAGTCCTGGGGTGCGTCCAGCGGGTGCGGTCCGGGGCCATGATCGTAATGAAGTCCGCAGGGGCGGAGGCCATGACCTCCTCGGCGTAGGGCTGCAGGACGGCCGAGGGATCCGCGGAGGCGGCGGCCTCCAGGACCACCGGCGCAGCCGCCACGGCCGCGGCAATGCCTGTCATGCGCGCCCCGGCCTCTTCATAGGCGCGGTCCCTGGCGTCCACGTAGGCGGCTGAACCCACGATCGCGATAAATGCCACCACGATCAGCAGGTTCGCCACGAACAGCCGCCGGGCAATGCTCCAGTGGTGGATCATCCCGCCTCCTTTAAGATGCCCGCTGCGACCAATATGAACGCAACGGTGAGCTGGATCACGGGATGGCCAATGATGGGTGTCACATCCCAAGGACGTCGAGCCCGGAAACTGCGCCGAAGCGTCTACCAAATTATCCATAAGGAGAGACACCCATGGCTTCTCAACGAGGAGAGTCCCCCGCTGCCGTGACGACGCGGCGCAAGGGCATCGACAAGTCGCATTACCTGTACATCGCCGTCATCGCCGCCGTTATCCTCGGCGCCCTGGTGGGCCTGATGTTCCCGGAGGTCGGCAAGTCCCTCAAGCCGCTCGGGGACGGGTTCATCAAGCTCATCAAGATGATGATCGCCCCGGTCATCTTCTGCACCATCGTCCTGGGCATCGGATCGATCGCGAAGGCTGCCACGGTCGGCAAGGTAGGCGGCATGGCGCTGGGCTACTTCGTCGCGATGTCGACGTTCGCGCTCGCCATCGGCCTGGTGGTGGGCAACCTGATCCACCCCGGTGAGGGCTTGAAGCTCGCCCCCTACGATCCCAGCAAGAAGGCAGAGGTCGACAGCACCGTCGCCTTCCTCCTTGGCATCATCCCGGGCGACATCCCCGTACTGCCCACCCTCTTTGCCGCCATCCTCGTAGGGTTCGCCCTCCAGAAGATGGGCCCGCAGGGCGCTCCCATCCTCAAGGCGATCGGCCACGGCCAGGTCCTGGTCTTCCGCATCCTGATCATGATCATGTGGCTTGCCCCCGTGGGTGCCTTCGGTGCCATCGCCGCCGTCGTGGGAGCTACCGGTTTCCAGGCCATTGTCAGCATGTTCACTCTGATGGCAGCCTTCTACATCACCTGCGCACTGTTCATCGTGGTCATCCTCGGAGGCCTGCTCAAGGTGGTTACCGGCGTCAACATCTTCAAGCTGATGAAGTACCTGGGCCGGGAGTACCTGCTGATCTTCTCCACGTCCTCCTCCGAAGCTGCCCTGCCCCGCCTCATCGCCAAGATGGAACACCTCGGTGTCTCCAAGCCGGTTGTGGGCGTCACGGTGCCCACGGGCTACTCTTTCAACCTTGACGGCACGGCCATCTACCTGACCATGGCCTCCCTGTTTGTTGCCAACGCCATGGGAACCCCGCTGGACCTCGGCGCGCAGATCTCCCTGCTGGTCTTCATGATCATCGCCTCCAAGGGTGCAGCCGGCGTCACCGGTGCCGGCCTTGCCACGCTCGCCGCTGGCCTCCAGGCCCACAAGCCCGAGCTGCTGGGCGGCGTGGGCATGATCGTAGGCATCGACCGGTTCATGTCCGAGGCCCGCGCCCTGACCAACTTCACCGGCAACGCCGTCGCCACCGTCCTGATCGGCACGTGGGTCAAGGAGATCGACGGCGGTCAGGTCAACCAGGTGCTCTCCGGCGAGCTGCCCTTCGACGAGCAGACCATGATTGCCGGCCACGGCGGTCCGGTCGTCGAGGAAACCGAAGCCCGGCGTGTTCCCGCAACCGTCTAGGCACCACGCCGGACATCAGTCCGGATAAACGCAGCAGCCCCCGCAGCCTTGGCCGCGGGGGCTGCTGCATGTCGGGAACGAACCAACCTTCGACCTCAGCTAGAGGGTCAAGGCTCAACAGGGACCGAATGTCAAGTTCCCTCGAATGCCGTGTCGGTCGCTGTAACCTTGGGAAGAAGAAGGAACGGCGCTGGCAATCAGCGGCAGGAAATCACCGTCATCGAAAGTGTGGATAGATACGTGAGCAGCGAACAGGGTTCAGCAACTCTGGAGGGCACGGAATTTGACCTGGACAACGCGGTGATGGGCCCCACCGGGCGCCCATACCGCGAGTTCCCGGAACCCGCGCCGCTGTCCTCCCACGGTCCGGCCCGGGTCATCGCCATGGTCAACCAGAAGGGCGGCGTCGGCAAGACCACCTCGACGATCAACCTCGCCGCTGCGTTGGCGGAATACGGCCGCCGCGTCCTCTTGGTCGATTTCGATCCGCAGGGTGCGCTGTCCGCAGGCCTCGGCGTGAATCCCCACGAACTGGACCTCACTGTCTACAACGTCCTGATGGACCGCAAGGTGGACATCCGCCAGGCCATCCACCAGACCGGCGTCGAGAACGTCCACCTGCTGCCGGCCAACATCGATCTTTCCGCGGCCGAAGTCCAGTTGGTCAACGAAGTTGCCCGGGAACAGGTCCTGGACCGGGCACTCAAGAAAGTTGAGGACGACTATGACGTCGTGCTCATCGACTGCCAGCCGTCCCTTGGCCTGCTGACCGTCAACGCCCTGACCGCCGCACATGGCGTCATCATTCCCCTGATCTGTGAGTTCTTCGCCCTGCGTGCAGTCGCCCTGCTCGTGGAAACCATCGACAAAGTCCAGGACCGGCTGAACCCCGGCCTGCAGGTGGATGGCGTACTGGCCACCATGTACGACGCCCGCACCCTGCACAGCCGTGAGGTGATCACCCGGCTCGTGGAGGCATTCGGCGACAAGGTGTTCGAAACCGTCATCAAGCGCTCCATCAAGTTCGCGGACGCCACCGTGGCTGCGGAGCCCATCACCAGCTATGCCGGCAACCATGTGGGCGCGGACGCCTACCGCCGCCTGGCCAAGGAACTGATTTCGCGCGGCGGCGCGCCCTAGCAATCCCGTGGCAGAGGCCAAAGCAGATACCAAGCCGGGTTTTGAGGTACGACTGGCCAACTTCACCGGCCCGTTCGACCTCCTCCTGGGCCTGATCGCCAAGCACCAGCTGGACATCACCGAGGTGGCCATCGCCACCGTTACCGACGAGTTCATCAAGTACATCCGTAAGCTCCAGGAGCTCGGGGAGGAATGGGCGCTGGATGAAGCCAGCGAATTCCTGGTCATCGCCGCCACGCTGCTGGACCTGAAGGCCGCGCGGCTGCTGCCGTCCGGCGAAGCGGTTGATGACGAGGACATCGCACTGCTTGAGGCCCGCGACCTCCTGTTCGCCAGGCTGCTGCAGTACAAAGCCTTCAAGCAGGTGGCCGCCATCCTGGATGACACCCTCCACCGGGAGGCGCGCCGCTTTCCCCGGCAGGTGGCACTCGAGGAACACTTTGCCGCCATGCTGCCGGAGCTTGTCTGGAAGCACACGCCGGAACAGTTCGCCCGGCTGGCCGAAAGCGCACTCCGGCCTAAACCCGCTGCGCCCACCGAAGTGGGCATCGCCCACCTTCACGGCAGCGCAGTCAGCGTGCGCGAGCAGGCCGCGCTGCTGGGCCTGCGCCTGCAGCGTGAATCGCCGCAGCCGTTCCGTTCCCTGATAGCGGACGCCGAATCCACGCTGGTGGTGGTGGCCCGCTTCCTGGCACTGCTGGAGCTGTTCCGCGATACCGCGGTGTCCTTCGACCAGCTGTCCCCGCTGGCGGACCTCACCGTGCACTGGGCGGCGGGGGACCGGGACTGGACGGCGGAAAACGTCAGCGAAGAGTACGAGGAGCAGCCATGAGCGGCACGGACCAGCGCGAACACCAGGAACACCAGGACCTGGCCGGCCTGCCGGGCGGAGCCAGGGCTGCATTGGAAGCCGTCCTCATGGTGGTGGACCAGCCGGCCACGGAGGAGGAGCTGGCCGCGGGACTGGGCCTGACCGTGGACACTGTCCGCGGCCTGCTGGCAGAACTGGAGCGCGAGTATAACGGGTATACTGTTAACGCCCCGGACATGGAGAACGCCAGCACCGCTGGTTTCGGCTCCAGCCCCCGGGGTTTTGAATTGCGGAATATCGCTGGCGGCTGGCGGATCTACTCCCGGACGGAGTTCGCCGACATCGTGGGTAAGTACGTGTTGGAGGGGCAGACTGCCAGGCTAACGCAGGCTGCCTTGGAAACACTCGCGGTCATTGCGTACCGCCAGCCCGTATCGCGGGCCAGGGTGTCTGCAATTCGCGGAGTCAACGTGGACTCTGTCGTCAGGACACTTGCCCAGCGCGGGCTGATCGAGGACGCAGGGACAGATCCGGAGTCCGGTGCCATCCTCTACCGCACCACCTCCTATTTCCTCGAACGGATGGGGATCGGTTCTGTGGCGGAACTGCCGCAGCTCTCCCCCCATCTCCCGGGGCTGGACGGGATCGCCGAGTTCTATGACGACGAACGCATGTAGGCGGGGAGACCCCGGCTGCGAAAGATTTTTATCAGGGCAGATTATTTCTGCAGTGCTGGCTAGGGTTGTCTGTGGACATCTTTGCTGGCCAAAACATTGAAGGACGGGTCATGACACAGGCGGGACGCCAGGGTTCACCACGTAACGGTTCGGGGCGCAACAACTCCGAACGCTCACCACAGCGCAGCGGTTCCAAGGGCGGCAGCTTCGGCGGCGCCAACCGGGGTTCAGGGTTCGGCAGCGGCCGGCCGCAACGGGCCCAGAAGCCACGCGAAGAACGCTTCGTGGACCCGGACCTCGCCGGGGACCAGCAGGACCGTGGGGCCGGCGCCCGTGCTGCCAAGCCGGCGTCGCGCAAGCCTGCCACCCGTAAGCCGGGCTCGAAAAAGGCCCCCGGCACGCCCGGCGCCCCAAAGGCCAAGCCTCGCACCGGAGCCCCCGGCGCCGCTGCCTCCAAGGCGTTCGGCAGCGAGCGTTTCGGCCAGAACCTGGGCCCCGTCCGCCGGCCTTCGCGCAGGAAGGGCCCCCGCGGCGACGTTCCCCAGTCCGAACTGCATGACGCCGACGGCGTGCGCCTGCAGAAGGTCATGGCCTCCGCCGGCGTTGCTTCCCGTCGCGTCTGCGAGGAGATGATCGCTGAGGGCCGCGTTGAGGTCGATGGCCAGGTTGTCACCGAGCTCGGCGTGCGCATCGATCCCAAGACGGCGGTCATCCACGTTGACGGCCTGCGCATCCAGCTCGACGAGAACCTGGTGTACATGGTCTTCAACAAGCCGAAGGGCGTGGTGTCCACCATGGAGGACCCGGACGGCCGCCCGTGCATCAGCGACTTCCTGAAGAACAACAAGAACAAGGGCGAGCGGCTCTTCCACGTGGGGCGCCTTGACGTCGCCACCGAAGGTCTCCTGCTCCTGACGAACGACGGCGAACTCGCCAACCGCCTGACGCATCCTTCGTATGAGGTGCCCAAGACGTACCTGGTCCAGGTCCGCGGACCCTTCCCGCACGGCGTCGGCGCACAGCTGAAGGCCGGCGTCGAGCTTGAAGACGGCGTGGCCGCCGTCGACTCATTCCGGCTGGTGGACTCCACTCCCGGGCACGTGCTCATCGAGGTGGTGCTGCATTCCGGAAAGAACCGCATCGTCCGGCGCATGTTCGACGCCGTCGGCTTCCCCGTCCAGCGCCTGGTCCGCGTCAAGGTGGGGCCCATTGGGCTGGGCGACCAGCGCCAAGGCAGCATCCGCAACCTGGGCAAGCAGGAAGTCGGCCACCTGCTGGCAGCAGTAGGTCTCTGAGGCATGGCCGCCTTCCACAGCGCCGGCCGCGGCCACCTGGACGGTCCGGTTGTGGTCCTTGGTACGGGCCTGCTCGGAACCAGCATCGGGCTGGGCCTGCGTGGCCGGGCAATCCCGGTCTTCCTGTCAGACCCGTCGCCCACCAACCAGGCGGTGGCGGTGGACATCGGCGCAGGCCGGCCGCTGGCCGAAATAGGCGACGCCATGCCGCAATTGGTCGTCGTGGCGGCCCCGCCGGATGTCACTGCTGACGTGGTCGCCGGTGCCCTGGCGGACTATCCCGCCGCGGTGGTGGTGGACATCGCCAGCGTCAAGGCGGAGATCCTGGCGGACCTGCAGGGCATGGAGGCTGACCTGACCCGGTACGTGGGGACCCACCCCATGGCCGGCCGCGAGAAATCCGGCCCGGTCGCTGCCCGCGGGGAACTGTTCACCTCCATGCCGTGGGTGCTGTGCCCCGGTCCGGAGACCTCTCCCGAGGCGCTGCAGACCGCACGGTCGCTCGCGATGGACCTCGGCGCCGTCGTCTCCCAGTTCACACCTGAGGAGCACGACGAAGCCGTGGCCCTGGTATCCCACCTGCCGCAGGTCATGTCCTCGCTCCTGGCCAGCCGGTTGCAGGGGACCCCCCTGCACGCGCTGTCCCTCGCCGGCAACGGCCTGCGGGACGTGACCCGGATCGCTGCCAGCGACCCCACGCTGTGGGTCCAGATTCTCGGGGGCAACGCCGGAAAGATCGTCGAGATCCTTTACGGCGTGCGCGAGGACCTCAATCGCCTGATCAACACCCTCGAGGACCCCACCGCCCCCGGAGCCCGCCTGGACCTTGCCCAGCTGATCAGCGAAGGCAATGCCGGCCAGGCCCGGATCCCGGGCAAGCACGGCGGGCCCCCGCAGGCGTATGCGTGGCTCACGGTCCTGGTGGACGACAAGCCCGGCCAGATCGCGCGCCTCCTCACGGAGATCGGTGAAATCGGCGTGAACCTCGAGGACCTCCGGCTGGACCACTCGGCCGGCCAGAACGTCGGCATGGTGGAAATTTCCGTCCTGCCGAACAAGCACGACCACCTGATTGAAGCCCTCAACGACCGCGGATGGCGGGTACTGCAGTAATGACACAGGAAGTTCTCGACACCATGCCCGCTTTGCGCATTGGCCGGCCCCTGGTGGTCGCCATTGACGGTCCTTCCGGCTCCGGCAAGTCCAGCGTGAGCAAGGAAGTGGCCCGGAGGCTGCGCCTCGCCTACCTGGACACCGGCGCCATGTACCGCGCCCTGACCTGGTACTGCCTTTCCAACGGTATCGACCTCGAAGACGGCGCCGCCGTGGAACAGGCCTCGCGGGACTTCGTGCTGGACCAGAGCACGACTCCCCAGGAGGAATACGTCCGCGTGGGCGGCGTGGATGTCACCGACGCCATCAGGGAACCGGCCATCTCGGCCGCTGTCAGTGCGGTGGCCACGACCCTCGGCGCCCGGACTGAGCTGATCCGGCGCCAGCGGGAACAGATCGAAAAGCACCACCGCCGCATGGTGGTTGAAGGCAGGGACATCACCACCGTCGTCGCGCCCGGCGCAGAGGTGCGCATGCTGCTGACCGCAAGCGAGGAAGCCCGCCTGCGCCGGCGCGGCATCCAGTTGGGCGGAACGCAGAACGCGGCGGAACTCGCGGCGCAGGTCACCCACCGGGACGCTAAGGATTCAACGGTGGTGAACTTCACCCAGGCCGCGGACGGTGTGGTGACCCTCGACTCCTCGGACCTCGACTTCGACCAGACCGTGGACGCGGCCCTGGTGATCGTCACCAAGGTCCTCAACCGTGACTGACCGCGCGGCCGGCCTCCCCGGAACGTGGACCATGGCATGGAGCCGGCCGGTGGGCTGGATCCTGGACAACCTGGTGTACCGGACCACCGTCGCCGGCAGGTCCAACGTGCCCACGGGCGGTCCGGTGATCTTCGCCGGAAACCACATCAGCTTCCTGGACGGTCCTGTCATGTTCGGAGCCGCGCCGCGGCCTATGCATATCCTGGTCAAACAGGAGATGTTCCGCGTCTTCCTGGGCGGCGTGCTCACCGCAGCCGGCCAGCTTCCGGTGGACCGCCGGGGCGGCCGGGCAGCGCTGCAGCGCTGCAGGAACGTGCTCGACGCCGGCCGGTGCGTGGGCATTCTTCCCGAAGGGACCCGGGGGAGCGGTGACGCCTCCGGAATCAACGGCGGGGTGGCGTGGCTTGCCCTCCAGACGGGCGCGCCCGTGGTTCCCGTCGCAATCCTTGGTACCCGCCAGGGCAGCGAACACCTGGACAGCGTGCCGCGTCCGGGCCGCCGGCTCCACGTGAACTTCGGCAGGGCGCTGACCCTCGCCGCCCATGCAGGCGAAAGCGGCCGTGCTTCAATGGACAGGGCGGCGCAGGAGATCCGCGCTGCACTGGCCGGGCATGTCCAGGACGCCATTGAACTCAGCGGGCAGCGGTTGCCCGTATCCAATGATCCGCAAGATGTAGCAGCAGTAGCCGGGACGCCGGCAGATGACCACTAAGGACAGTGCAATGAGCGATACCACGCAGACTCCCGGCCACTACGGCGCCGGGGAAGACGAATACACGCCCGCGGGCACGGACCAGGTGGCCGAACGGCTGGCGGCAATCGACGACGACGAGGCGGAGCTCCGCGCGGCCTCGCTCCGGGCGGGCCTGGAGGACTACGACCTTGACGAGGAAGACGCCGCGCTGCTGAGCGGGGAGTACGGCGACGAGGACTTCGACGGCCCGGTCAAGCTTGACCCAGTCCTCGCCATCATCGGCCGGCCAAACGTGGGTAAGTCCACGCTGGTCAACCGCATCCTGGGCCGCCGCGAGGCCGTGGTGGAGGACACCCCCGGCGTCACCCGTGACCGCGTCATGTATTCGGCGAACTGGAACGGGCGTAACTTCACGCTGGTGGACACCGGCGGCTGGGAGCACGACGCCCGCGGCATCCACGCGCGCGTGGCCGAACAGGCCGAGATGGCCGTGGAACTCGCAGACGCCGTGCTCTTCGTGGTGGACTCCGCCGTGGGCGCCACCGCGACGGATGAAGGCGTCATGAAGATGCTGCGCCGCAGCAAGAAGCCGGTCATTATGGTCGCCAACAAGGTGGACGACTTCGCCCAGGAAGCGGACTCGGCCACACTCTGGGGGCTGGGCTTCGGTGAGCCCTACCCGGTCTCGGCCCTGCACGGCCGTGGCGTGGCGGACCTCCTGGACCACGTCATGGACGTGCTGCCGGAGTTCTCCACCATCGAGGGAGTGGAGCGTTCCGGCGGCCCGCGCCGCATCGCCCTGATCGGCCGCCCCAACGTGGGCAAATCCTCGCTGCTGAACAAGCTGGCAGGATCCGAGCGGGTGGTGGTGGACAACACAGCAGGAACCACCCGCGACCCCGTTGACGAATTCATCGAGCTCGGCGGCCGCACCTGGCGCTTCGTGGATACCGCAGGTATCCGCCGGCGGCAGCACATGGCCCAGGGCGCAGACTTTTATGCCTCCCTGCGGACGCAGGCCGCGCTCGAAAAGGCGGAAGTCGCCGTCGTACTCCTCGCAGTGGACGAGGTCCTCAGCGAACAGGATGTGCGCATCCTCCAGCTGGCTATTGAATCCGGCCGCGCCCTGGTGCTGGCGTTCAACAAGTGGGACCTGCTGGACGACGAGCGACGCCGCTACCTGGAGCGTGAAATCGAACAGGACCTGGCCCACGTGGAATGGGCCCCCCGGGTAAACATCTCGGCCAAGACCGGCTGGCACAAGGACCGCCTGGTTCCCGCACTGGACCTGGCCCTGGAGAACTGGGACAAGCGCATCCCCACCGGACGCCTCAACGCCTTCCTCGGCGAACTCGTCGCAGCCCATCCGCACCCGGTCCGCGGCGGCAAGCAGCCCCGCATCCTGTTCGGCACCCAGGCGTCCAGCCGGCCTCCGAAGTTCGTGCTGTTCACCACCGGGTTCCTGGACCCCGGCTACCGCCGTTTCATCACCCGACGGCTGCGCGAAACATTCGGCTTCCAGGGCACGCCCATCGAGGTCAGCATGCGTGTTCGGGAAAAGCGCGGCAAGAAGCGTTAATTGCGACACACCGCGCCACTGATTCCCGGAAAGTGTCACGAGCACCCTCTGGAATCGTGTAAGCTCTTCTAGGTGGTTCGGCCGGACTGCTGGTGGAAACCATGGAGAAATCCGGGTTCACGCGCAGCGGAGAACGGCGGAACTAACGGGCTGTAGCGCAGCTTGGTAGCGCACTTGACTGGGGGTCAAGGGGTCGCAGGTTCAAATCCTGTCAGCCCGACCGAAAAAGCGGAAGCGCCGGAGATCAACTCCGGCGCTTCCGCTTTTTCGTGCCCTCCCGGTGGCGCTGTTTGCGGCGGTGGCCTATTTGAGGAATTTCGACGTTCTGCGGTCTGCCAGGATCTTGCCGTGGGTTTGGCAGGTGGGGCAGTACTGCAAGGCCGAATCGGCGAACGACACCTCGCGGACGGTATCCCCGCACACCGGACAGGGCTCGCCGGTGCGTCCGTGCACGCGCAGATGGCTGCGCTTAACGTCCTTCAGGTCCTGCGGCGGTTTCCCCGCTGTCTCTGCCAGGGCGTCGCCCAGCACGCTGTGGATGGCATCGTAGAGGACCTGGACGGTGGCGCGGTCCAGCGACTTTGCCGGCGCAAACGGTGAGATCCGGGCCGCATGCAGGATCTCGTCGCTGTAGGCGTTCCCGATCCCGGCGATGACGCTCTGGCTGCGCAGGAGGCCCTTGATTTGCTGCGGACTGCCGCCAAGGATCTCAGCCAGCATGGCGGCGTCGAACGCTTCCGTGAACGGATCCGGGCCCAGCGCAGCGATGCCGGGCACGTCCTGCGGGTCACGCACCACATACAGGGCGAGGCTTTTCTTGGTGCCGGCTTCGGTAAGGTCGAAACCGCGCCGCCCGTCCGGGCCCGTGAAGGCCAGCCGGGCGGCGATGTTGCCCTTGCCCATCCGGAGGGGCCGGTCCGTGGGGGAGTCGGTGAAACGGAGCCAGCCTGCGCGGGCCAGATGGAAGACCAGCGAAACCCCGCCGGCATCTATACAGATGAACTTGCCGAAGCGCCGGACACCGGTCACCGCCCGGCCCTCCAGGTCGCTGTAGGGCGGATCGACGGTCTTGAGCACAGCAAAGGAAACAACCTGTAGTTTTGCCAGGACGGTTCCCCGCAACTGTTCGTCCAGGTAGCGCGCCAGCCCGGCCACCTCGGGAAGTTCCGGCATGGGCGTTACCTGGCCGGGCCGGGAAGGCCTGCAACGGTGCGTAAGCTCATGGCTCCCATCTTGGCAGAAACGCGGGCAGGCGTCCCGGCAGTTGTGCCTATACTTTCAGCGGCGGCCAGTTTTCGTGGCCCCGTTGACATTGGTGTTCGACCCCGATGAAAGGCCCCTGATGAGCAACATTCCCGAAGACCTGTCCTACACCGCCGAACACGAGTGGGTCACTGCTCCCAATGCCGACGGTGTGGTCCGTGTGGGTATTACCGACTTCGCGCAGGATGCCCTGGGCGACGTGGTCTACGCCCAGATGCCGGAAGTCGGGACAACGGTCACGGCCAATGACGTTGTCGGCGAGGTCGAGTCCACCAAGAGCGTCAGTGACATCTATGCCCCGGTGAGCGGCGAAGTGGTGGCACGCAACGAGTCGCTGGACACCGATTCTGCCCTCATCAACTCGGACCCGTACGGCGACGGCTGGCTCATCGAGATCAAACTGGCCGAGCCGGACGCTGTGGACTCGCTGCTCAGTGCATCCGAGTACGAACAGCAGGTAGGCTAAAGCTAACCGGTAATTCCGGTCCGGCCCACGGCCACGGCAGTACGTTTTCGCACGTCACCGCCGCGGCCGGGTGCCGGAAGCGGGCCTGCGGCGCAGGCCCGGAGTGTAATTGTTGCCGTGGCCCGGTGCCGCGGCGGGAAGAGGAGGAATCCATGGCTGGCCACACACACAACCCTGCCGACGGGGAACACGGCACGGGTGCGGCCGGGGCGTCGGAGACCACTTCCATCCACCTCACCCCGGTTCGGGAAGAACCCACCATTGCTCCCAAGCTGTCCGTCGAGGAACGCAGTTCCGTTGAGGCGCTCCCTGCCGGCTCCGCACTGCTGGTGGCGCACAGCGGCCCCAACGCCGGAGCTCGCTTCCTGCTGGACTCGGACGTCACTACGGCCGGCCGCCACCCGGACGCGGACATCTTCCTCGACGATGTCACCGTCTCGCGGCGCCACGTCGAGTTCCGCCGCACTGCCCGCGGGTTCGAGGTAGTGGACATGAACAGCCTCAATGGGACCTACGTCAACCACGACCGCGTGGACTCCGTGGAGCTGAAGTCCGGCAGCGAGGTGCAGATCGGCAAGTTCCGCCTCACCTTCTACCTCAGCCCTGCCGGCGCGGGCCGCAGCTGATCCGGGGACCGCTGCCTGTGGCAATGGCACAACCGGACCGCCGGGCACCCCAGGTCCTGAACATCGGGGAAGTCCTCGCCCAGCTCAGCGGAGACTTTCCCGGCATGACCGCGTCCAAGATCCGGTTCCTTGAGGAAAAAGGATTGATCAACCCGCGGCGCACCCCGGCCGGGTACCGCCAGTACGCCGAGAGCGACGTCGAACGGTTGCGTTTCGTCCTGGCCCTGCAGCGCGACCAGTATCTCCCGCTGAAAGTCATCAAGGACTACCTTGATGCCATCGACAGGGGAGACCGCCCCGAAAACCTGCCGCCCGGTGTCGTGGTTTCCCCACGGATCGTCTCTGACGAGCTCGCCGCAGAACTGCAGAACCGCGGCCGGAAACTCTCTGAAGAGCAGCTGCGCGCTGAGTCCGGCGCCAGCGTTCCGCTGCTGCAGTCGCTGCTTAGCTTTGGCCTCATCAGCCACACCAACGGCAAATTCGACGAGCACGCCCTCCAGGTTGCCCGCGCCTGCGTGCAGCTGGAGAGCCACGGCCTCGAACCCCGCCACCTGCGGCCCTTCCAGGCTGCCGCGGAGCGGGAGTTCGGCCTGGTGGAACGCGTCGTGGCGCCCTTGGCGTCCCGGAAGGACTCCGCCTCCCAGGCGCGGGCTGCCGAGGCCGCCCGCGAAATCAGCGACCTTTGCCTCACCCTGCACCGCGCCCTGGTGCAGGACCACATCTCACGCATGGACATCTGATGATTGAAGTCGAGATTGTTGGCGTCCGGATCGAACTGCCGTCCAACCAGCCGCTGGTCCTCCTCCGGGAGCTGCACGGCGAACGGCATGTTCCCATCTGGATCGGCACGCCCGAGGCCAGCGCCATCGCACTGGCACAGCAGGGCGTGGTCCCGCCGCGGCCCATGACCCACGACCTCCTGGTGGATGTAGTGGAGTCGCTCGGCCACTCGGTGGTCAGCGTCAACATCGTGGCCGTGGAGGACAACATCTTTTACGGGCAGCTGCAGTTTGAGAACGGCACCACGGTCAGCTCCCGTGCGTCCGACGCCCTGGCCGTGGCGCTCCGGGCAAAGTGCCGGATCTGGTGTGCGGACTCGGTGATGGAAGAGGCCGGTGTGAGGATCACGGAGCACGATGAGGGCGAGGATGCCCAGCCCAGCCCCACCGTGGATGAAGAACGGGAACTGCGGCGGTTCCGCGAGTTCCTGGACGACGTTGAGCCGGAAGATTTCGACGGCTAAGGTCACGTTAAGGTTAAAGTTCAGCCTGAAAGTTTCGACACGCCACAACGAAGCCGCCAAGGTCTTTGACCTGGAGCCCGGCCGGCCCTAACGTCGAAGTATCAAGTTCCCATTGCTTACGGCAGCCGCGCAAGTCACACTGGAAAGTGCGCCCCGCGAAAATTACACGCATGGTCTTCGGGCCGGACAGGCTGTTGCAATTGATCCCCGGGAGCTTAGGACAAGGAGGATCCCCGTGAGTCCCAAAGGCGAAGCAGGCGGGCTGAAGCAGCCCACAGGCGGTGTTGCTGTGCCCGCGAGTGGTGCCCAGGGCCTACTGTTCACGGAAGACCTTCCCGTCTTGGACGAGGACGCCGGCTACCGGGGCCCCACTGCCTGCAAGGCGGCTGGCATTACGTACCGCCAACTCGATTACTGGGCCCGCACCGGACTGGTCGAGCCCGCGGTCCGCGGCGCAGCCGGTTCGGGTTCGCAGCGGCTCTACGGGTTCCGCGACATCCTGGTCCTCAAAGTGGTCAAGCGGCTCCTGGACACCGGGGTTTCGCTCCAGCAGATCCGCTCCGCGGTGGAACACCTCCGGGAGCGCGGCGTAGAGGACCTCGCGCAGATCACCCTGATGAGCGATGGTGCCAGCGTGTACGAATGCACCTCCGCAGACGAAGTTATCGATCTGGTCCAGGGTGGCCAGGGCGTGTTCGGGATTGCTGTCGGCCGGGTGTGGCGTGAGGTGGAAGGCAGCCTCGCCTCCCTGCCCAGCGAGCATGCAGCCGAGCAATCCTTCCCCGACGATGAACTCAGCAAGCGCCGGGCGGCTCGCAAAATCAGCTAGGCCCGAACCAGGACTGAAACGGCGAAGGCCGCCCTCCATCAGGAGGGCGGCCTTCGCCCGTTGGGGCAGCCAGGCGCTCCGGCCGGCGCGCCTGGCTACCGGGTCCGGGGGCGGAGGCCGCCGGCAGCCATGACGTTTGCCAGCAACTGGTCGAAAAGCGCCGCCGCCGTCTTGGCCGACTCGCCCGGCCAGTGGTGGACAGGATGGGCGGCGCCCTGGATCTGCTGCCAGTTGGCCTGCTCCGGGATTCGGGGGTCCAGGAGCAGGTCCCCGAACATTGCCTCCATTTCCGCGAGCCGGTATGTGTGTTCGGATGACCCGGTCCTCACCCTGTTGGCGACGATGCCGGCGGGGGACAGGTTGGGGGCGAACTCCTGGCGGAACAGTTGGATGGCACGCATGGTCCGCTCGGTTCCCGCCACGGAAAACAGGCCGGGCTCGGCCACCAGGGCAACTTTATCGCTGGCCGACCAGGCCATGCGGGTGAGCCCGTTGAGGGAAGGCGGGCAGTCAACGAGGACCAGGTCGTAGCTCCCTGCGCCGGCGAGCACCGCAGAAAGCCGGCGGAGGTCGCGCCGGCCCAGGTCCGGCCGGTCGTAGATCCCGGTGAAAGCGGAGCCGACGGCGACATCGAGGACGGCGGGTCCGTGTCCGTTCCGGTGGGAAGTCCAGCTACTGCCCACCACGTTGTCTGCGAGCTTCGCCTTGCGGGGGTTCTTGAGCATGCGGCCGATATCCAGCTGGCCACCGGGCTGGACGCCGAGCGCGGTGGTGGCGTCCGCGTGCGGATCCAGGTCCACCACCAGCGTGCTGATTCCCGCGGCCAGCGCCGCAGACGCCAGTCCTGTGGTGACGGAAGTCTTGCCGACTCCACCCTTGAGGCTGCTGATGCTGACTACTTGCACTTGAGAGACCAAAACCTAACGCCGGATGCCGTGTTCGGGGTAGTGTTTGCTCCGGCGGTGCCGAAGCCGGACGGCGCTGCCGCCCCACCCATCATATGTTGATGCGCCGGGGAAACCCGCCTTGGGCGGGCTCCGGCATGGCACCGGGGACGCGTGCAGGTGCTGCTCCAGCGGGCGCCCGTCTGCGGTCCGGGCTGCCGCTGTTCTGGAGATGACGGGGAAATTTGTGATGGCTGACACAAAGATTTGTGTTTGCCCTTGGAGGTCCTAGACACTGTGACCACCCGTTCCACCCCGCAATGATGCAGGAGAAGTATGTTTTCCAAAGTTCTGGTGGCCAACCGCGGCGAAATCGCGATCAGGGCCTTCCGCGCCGGCTACGAGCTGGGCGCAAAGACCGTTGCCGTGTTCCCCCAAGAGGACAGGAACTCCATTCACCGGCAGAAGGCGGATGAGGCGTACCTCATCGGTGAGGAAGGCCACCCCGTCCGGGCTTACCTGGATGTGGCCGAGGTCATCCGGGTGGCCAAGGAATCCGGGGCTGATGCAATCTACCCCGGGTACGGCTTCCTCTCGGAAAACCCCGACCTGGCACGAGCGGCCAAGGAAGCGGGCATCACGTTCGTGGGGCCGCCTGCAGAGGTGCTTGAACTCGCCGGCAACAAAGTTGCGGCACTGAAGGCAGCACGGGACGCCGGGGTACCCGTCCTCAAGTCCAGCGCTCCGTCCAAGGACCTCGACGAACTCGTGGCTGCCGCGGACGAGATCGGATTCCCCGTCTTCGCCAAGGCCGTGGCCGGCGGCGGCGGCCGCGGCATGCGCCGGGTTGACACCCGTGAAGCACTCCCGGAGGCACTCCAGTCCGCCATGCGTGAGGCGGACGCTGCCTTTGGTGATCCCACCATGTTCCTGGAGCAGGCCGTCCTGCGCCCCCGCCACATCGAGGTACAGATCCTGGCGGATGCAGAGGGCAACGTCATGCACCTCTTTGAGCGCGACTGCTCCATCCAGCGCCGCCACCAGAAGGTCATCGAAATAGCCCCCGCACCCAACCTGGATGAGGGTATCCGGCAGGCCCTGTACCGGGACGCGGTCAAGTTCGCGAAGGCATTGAACTACGTGAACGCCGGCACGGTCGAGTTCCTCGTGGACACCGTGGGTGAGCGCGCGGGCCAGCACGTCTTCATCGAAATGAACCCGCGCATCCAGGTGGAGCACACCGTCACCGAAGAAGTCACGGACGTGGACCTGGTGCAGGCCCAGATGCGCATTGCCTCCGGCGAGACCCTCGCGGACCTCGGACTCTCCCAGGAGACCGTAAAGCTGCGCGGCGCGGCCCTGCAGAGCCGCATCACCACCGAGGATCCCGCCAACGGCTTCCGGCCCGACGTCGGGAAGATCACCGGCTACCGCTCTGCCGGTGGCGCGGGCGTCCGGCTCGACGGCGGCACCGTGTACTCGGGTGCCGAAATCAGCCCCCACTTCGACTCCATGCTGGTCAAGCTGACCTGCCGCGGCCGGGACTATCCCGCCGCCGTGGCACGTGCCCGGCGTGCCCTCGCCGAGTTCCGCATCCGCGGCGTGTCCACTAACATCTCATTCCTGCAGGCGGTGCTCGACGACCCCGACTTCATCGCCGGAGACGTCGCCACCAACTTCATCGACGAGCGTCCCCAGCTGCTCAAGGCCAGGGTGTCGGCGGACCGCGGCACCAAGCTTCTCACCTGGCTGGCCGATGTCACCGTTAACAAGCCCAACGGCGAACTGACGGTCCAGTCGAACCCCGCGGACAAACTGCCCAACGTCAAGGACCGGCCCGCGGCCGCAGGTTCCCGGCAGCGGCTCCTGGAGCTTGGCCCCGAAGGATTTGCCCGGGCGCTGCGGGAGCAGACCGCCGTCGCCGTCACGGACACCACCTTCCGCGACGCGCACCAGTCGCTCCTGGCCACCCGGGTGCGGACCCGCGACCTCGTGGCTGCAGGTCCCGCCGTCAGCGCCCTGATGCCGGAGCTGCTGTCCGTGGAGGCCTGGGGCGGCGCCACCTACGACGTTGCACTGCGCTTCCTGGGCGAGGATCCGTGGGACCGCCTCGCGGCCCTGCGTCAGGCCATGCCCAACGTCTGCCTGCAGATGCTGCTGCGAGGCCGCAATACCGTGGGCTACACGCCCTACCCCGAAGAGGTTACGGAAGCCTTCGTGAACGAGGCCGCCGCCACCGGCATCGACATCTTCCGGATCTTCGACGCGCTCAACGACGTCAACCAGATGGCCCCCGCCATCCGCGCTGTCCGTGCCACGGGTACCGCCCTCGCTGAGGTGGCGCTGTGCTACACCGGCGACATGCTGGACCCGGCTGAGAAGCTGTACACGCTGGACTACTACTTGGAGCTGGCCCAGCGGATTGTCGACGCCGGCGCCCACATCCTTGCCATCAAGGACATGGCCGGGCTGCTTCGGCCTGCTGCCGCAGCCAGGCTGGTGTCCGCACTGCGTGAACGCTTCGATCTCCCCGTCCACCTGCACACGCACGACACCGCGGGCGGCCAGCTGGCCACCCTGCTCGCTGCCGTGGATGCCGGCGTGGATGCGGTGGATGTTGCTTCCGCATCTCTGGCCGGTACCACCAGCCAGCCGTCGGCCTCCGCATTGGTTGCTGCCCTGGCCCACACCCCGCGGGACACCGGCCTGAGCCTGGACGCTGTCAGCTCCCTGGAACCGTATTGGGAAGCCGTGCGCCGCGTGTACGCGCCGTTCGAGTCCGGGCTGCCCGGACCCACCGGCCGCGTGTACAAGCACGAAATCCCGGGTGGCCAGCTGTCCAACCTGCGGCAGCAGGCCATGGCGCTGGGACTGGGGGAGCGCTTCGAAGCCATCGAGGACATGTACACCGCCGCGGACCGTATCCTGGGCCACCTGGTGAAGGTCACGCCGTCGTCCAAGGTGGTGGGTGACCTCGCCCTGCACCTGGTGGGCCTGAACGCGGATCCCGCGGACTTCGAAGCCAACCCGCAGAACTACGACATCCCCGACTCGGTGATCGGGTTCCTCTCCGGCGAGCTGGGCGACCCTCCCGGCGGCTGGCCGGAACCCTTCCGCACCAAGGCCCTGCAGGGCCGGAGCGTGAAGGTCCGCGACGTGGAGCTCAGCTCCGAGGACAGCGCCGCGCTGAAGGCCGATTCGAAGACCCGCCAGCAGACGCTGAACCGGCTGCTCTTCGACGGTCCCACCAAGGACTACCTCAAGAGCGTGGAAACGTACGGCAACATCTCGGTGCTGGACACCCGTGATTACCTGTACGGCCTCCAGCGGGGTCAGGAGCACGAGATCCAGCTGGAGCGGGGCGTCCGCCTGATCGCGTCCCTGGAAGCGGTCTCCGAGCCGGATGAGAAGGGCATGCGCACCGTCATGTGCACCCTGAACGGCCAGTCACGCCCCGTGGTGGTCCGTGACCGGTCGGTGGTCAGCAACGTCAAGGCCGCCGAGAAGGCCGATCCCGCCCAGCCGGGCCACGTTGCGGCCCCCTTCGCGGGCGCCGTTACGGTCACCGTCAAGGTGGGCGACACCGTCAACGCCGGAGACACCATCGCCACCATCGAGGCGATGAAGATGGAAGCATCCATCACGACGCCGGTGGGCGGCAAGGTGGCACGCCTCGCCATTTCTGCGGTGGAGCAGGTGCAGGGCGGGGACCTGCTCCTGGTCATCGAGTAACCCTTAAAGCGAAGCGGGGTCGCTCTCCGCCGAATAACAGTGCGTTATCCGGCGGAGAGCGACCCCGCGTTCCTGTTTCTAGTTGGTGTCAGGGCGCTTGGCGCTGTACATATCCTCGATGACGCCCTCAAAGTCCTTCATCACTTGTGCTCGCTTGACCTTCATGGACGGGGTGAGGTGGCCAGACGCTTCCGTGAAGTCCGCGGGCACGATCCGGAAGGACTTGATGGCTTCAGCCTGGGACACGGAGGCGTTGGCTGCGGTGATGATGTCCTGGACAGCCGCCTTGACCACCGGGTTCTGGGCCGCCTGCTCCAGCGTCATGTCACCGGGCAGGCTGTGGCGCTGCAGCCAGCCCGGCAGGGCCTCCGGATCCAAGGTGACCAGGGCGCCGATGAACGGGCGGTTATCGCCGACCACCAGTACCTGCGACACCAGGGCGTCGGCCCGGATCTGGTCCTCGAGCAGCGCCGGAATGACGTTTTTGCCGCCGGCCGTCACGATAATTTCCTTCTTGCGGCCGGTGATCCAGACGAACCCGTCGTCATCGAGCCTGCCGATGTCCCCGGTACGGAACCAGCCGTCGTCGAACGTTTCGTCGGTGAGGTCCGGGCGCTTGTAATAGCCGCGCATCACGCTGACGCCCCTGGCGAGGATTTCGCCGTCCCCGGCGATCCGGACGGCGTTGCCGGGCAGCGGCTTGCCGACCGAACCGATCTTGATCCTGGCAGGCGTATTAACCGAGACCGGCGCGGTGGTTTCCGTCAGGCCGTAGCCTTCCAGCACCTGCAGCCCGATGCCCTGGAAGAAGTGGCCCAGGCGTTCGCCGAGCGGACCGCCGCCGGAGACCGCATGCGAGACGTTGCCGCCCATCGCTGCCCGCAGCTTGCCGTAGACCAGCTTGTCGAAGAGGGCGTGCTTGAGTTTCAGGCCCAGTCCCACGTGTCCGTCCTGCCGTGCTTTGGAGAAGGCAATCGCGGTGTCAGCGGCCTTGTGGAAGATGGCGCCCTTGCCGCCGTCCTCGGCCTTGGTCAGCGCTGAGTTGTAGACCTTTTCGAACACGCGGGGCACGGCGAGGATGAAAGTGGGGCTATAGCTCTGCAGGTCGCCCAGGAGGTTCTTGATGTCCGGCGTGTGCGCCACCGTGGTTCCTGCTGCCATGGCCAGTACCGAGATAAAACGTGCGAAGACGTGGGCCAGAGGCAGGAACATGATGGTCTTGGCGCCTTCGTGGACGATGTCCCCGATGATGCCAAGGGCGTTCTCCGACAATTCCACGAAGTTGCCATGGGTCAGTTCGCAGCCCTTGGGCCGGCCGGTGGTTCCGGAGGTGTAGATAATAGTGGCCAGATCCTGCAGGCCTGCGGCCGAGCGGCGGGCCTCGAGCTCCTCATCGGTCACGCCTCGGCCTGCCTCCCGCAGGGAATCCAGGCCGGCCCCCTCCAGTTGCCAGACGTGTCGGAGGTCCGTGAGGCCCTCGTTGGCTACTGCCTGCCGGATGATGTCCTCATGGTGTGCTGCCTCGCCGAAAGCCGCGACGGCTCCGGAGTCGCCAAGGTTCCAGGCGACCTGGGATGGGGACGAGGTTTCATAGATGGGCACGGACACTGCACCGGCGAACCAGATGGAGAAGTCCACGAGCGCCCATTCATACCGGGTGCGCGACATGATGCCCACCCGGTCGCCGGCGCCCACTCCGCTGGCGATCAGGCCTTTGGCCAGGGCGCTGACGTCGGCCAGGAAGTCGGTGGCGGAGATGTCCTGCCAGGCGCCGGCCGGATCGAGCCGCGAGAACAGCGCCGGGTTGCTGGCCTTGCCCGCCTGTCGCAGAACCAGGTCGGTGATGTTGGTTTCCGGGGGAACAACAACCAGGGGCGGAACACTGAATTCGCGCACTATAGCTCCTTTGATATCCGTGGCCCAAGCAGGGGCATGCCTAAAGACTAGTACGGCTCCTGCGGGCTGTGCAGTACCTAAAGTTACTGGCGAGTAACTTAGTCGTCAATCCCCGTCCATTTGACACGATCAACACCAGTCACATCCGGAAGGACCGCCGGTCCTAGAATGGGGCACTATGTACGCTGCGCCTGCCGGTGCGTCCACCGGTCTCCTGAACACCAGCACGCCCTGGCGGAAGCTGCGTGCTTCCCGCCCTCCCCGGCTGCGCAGCGGAGGCTTTCAGGGCCGGCTGCGTCCTGCCCGCCGCGGACTGGCGATCGGGATCGACATCGGCGGTACCAAGGTGGCCGCAGGTGTGGTGGACCCGGACGGCAGGATCCTGAGCGAAGCGCGGCGCAGCACCCCCGGCAGCGATCCGCGGGCGGTGGAAAGGGTGATCGTGGAGCTGGTGGAAGAGCTGGGCCGCGGCCGCCGGATCCGTTCCGTGGGCATAGGCGCGGCTGGCTGGATGGATATCGACGGCGGCACGGTGCTGTTCAGTCCGCACCTCGCCTGGCGCAACGAGCCCCTCCGCGACAACCTCCAACAGCTGCTGCGCCGCCCGGTTTTTCTTGTCAATGATGCCGATGCCGCGGCATGGGCGGAATGGCGTTTCGGCGCTGGCCGGGGCGAGAGCCGCCTGGTGTGCATCACTCTGGGCACGGGCATCGGCGGCGCCATGGTCATGGACGGGCGCCTCGAGCGTGGGCGTTATGGCGTTGCGGGTGAGTTTGGCCACCAGGTCATCATGCCCGGGGGACACCGCTGCGAGTGCGGCAACCGGGGCTGCTGGGAACAGTACGCCTCGGGAAACGCGCTGGGACGGGAGGCCAGGGTACTGGCTGCGGCCAACTCCCCGGTAGCACAGGATCTCCTGGCCGCAGTGGCAGGTCGGGCCGAGACTATCACCGGAGCCACCGTCACGGAGTTGGCTCTGCGCGGGGACGGCGCATCGCGCGAACTGCTCGACGAAGTGGGCGAATGGCTGGGGCTGGGGCTGGCGAACCTCGCGGCGGCCCTGGATCCGGGACTGTTCGTAATTGGCGGCGGCCTGTGTTCAGCCGGGGACCTCTTGGTGGAACCGGCGCGCAAGGCCTTTGCCAGGAACCTGACCGGGCGCGGGTTCCGGCCGGCGGCGGACATCGAGTTGGCCGCACTGGGACCCAACGCCGGGCTCATCGGGGCGGCGGACCTCTCCCGTATTCGCTGAGGCCTGGTTGGGCTAAACCCGGGCGCCGTCGTCGTCCTCGTCTTTTTCCTGCGGAAGCTGCATGATCAGGTACACCGTGCCCAGGACGAAAGCCGCCACGATGCCAAGGATGGCGGGCAGGGGTGCGGAGCGCCAGAACATGACCGCGAAGAGCAAAGCCACCGGACCGCCCACCGCGGCGAGCCAGGCAAGCATGGTGAGCGGCTCTGTGCCGGCCAGGCTGGGTGGCTCTTCGGGGATGAACCGGCCTTCGTCGTCGTCCACCGCATAGTCACGCGGACCCGGCGCGCCGGGATCCGGCTCAGGCGGGCCTGCGAGTCCGAGGGGGTCGAAGTCGCGGAACGTGGCACGGGGCGTGGCGTCCCCGGCGCGGGACTCTGCCGGGGACGGCGTGCCGGAGTCCTGCCGGCCCCCTTCCAGGCGTGCCACGAGGTCGAGCCAAACGGCGTCCTCGTCCTGGTTGGCGCCCTGGTCCGGCGACTCCGGGTCAGGCCTGTTCATGGCGGGCTTCCTCTCGGGGAGTTTGGGGCTGCAGGCGCCGGATGAAGTCCACCGAGCCTTGGAAGATCTTTTCGGCATCGTGGTCCAGCGTGGCGACGTGGTAGCTGTTTTCCAGCGGCACCAGCTCCAGCGGTGCATGCGTGAGGCCGCGGCGCAGCACCCGGATGCTGGCATCCGAGACCACGTGGTCGCGGGTTGACCGGTACACCTGGACGGGCGCGCCGATCCGGGGGAGCCGCCGGACGGTGTCCTTGAACATCTTGTTCATTTCATGCGCGGCAGCCACGGGAGTCCGGGCGTAGGCAGCCTCATCCATGCCGGGCTTCAGGATGTCATTGGCGATGGCCGGAGTGCTCTTCATAACCAGTTTAAGGATGCCGGCCAGCGGGGCGCGGACATCGTCCACCACCAGTGCCGGGTTCACCAGGATTACTCCGGCTACGGGGCGGGTGGCGGCAACCCGCAGGGCGAGTGCCCCGCCCATGCTCAGGCCTGCGGCAAACACCTGCTCGCATTCGGCATCCAGCTCATGCCAGGCCTGGTCCAAAGCATCATGCCACTGCTGCCAGCGGGTCCGGGACAGGTCCTGCCAGGTGGTGCCGTGCCCGGGCAGCAGCGGCATGCGCACGGCGAAGCCGGCCTCTGCCAGCGCCTCGGCCCAGGCCCGGAGTCCGTGCGGGCTGCCCGTAAAGCCATGGGAGAGGACCACGCCGGTCCGGGGGCCGCGGAGGCCGGCAGGACTGCGGAACGGGCTGTGGTCCGGAACGGACGTCATGGAGTCTCCAGGGCGTTGGTGTGGCGTGCGTAGGCGTGGAAGAACGCGCTTGATCCCGCGAAGACCAGGGGCGCATCAACGTCCAGCGTAGCCACATGACCGCTGCCGGCAAGATCCACCACTTCGGTGATGTGCGCGCCCAGGCGCCGCTGCAGGAGGGCCAGGGAGGTTGGCGGGACCACGGCGTCGGTCCGCGACTTGAAGACCTGGACCGGGGCGTCTATCCGGCCAAGACCCCGGGCGGCCGCGCCGAAAAGCTTCTTGAGCTCATGTACTGCTGCCAGGGGCGTGCGGGAATAGTCGCCATCGTAGGTGGCGGCCGCCGTCGGCTGCTCTTCCTCAATGGGAAGCGTGGTCCGCTGGAAATACTTCAGGACACCGATCACCCGTATGCGGCGGTCGTAGAAGCTCAAAGCGGGGTTTACCACGGATACTCCGGACACCTGGTGCCGAGAGGCGGTCAGGAGCGCCACCGCTCCGCCCATGGAAAGGCCGGCAGTGAAACAGGAGTCGGTCCGGCTCCGAAGGTCCAGGAAGGCGGCTTCGTAACTGCGGTACCAGTCGCGCCATCCGGTCCGTGCCAGCTGCTGCCAGTCCGTGCCATGGCCGGGGAGAAGCGGAACGGACACCGCATACCCCTGGGCGGCCAGGTGCTCCGCCCACGGCAGGACGCTGAGCGGGCTCCCGGTGAAGCCATGGCAGATGGCTATTCCGGTGCGGGCGTTGATACCGTGCCCGGGATAGCTGAAAGCCGCAGGTCGGGGCGGAACGCTGCTTTCGGTCATGCGTCCATCGTGTCACTCTTCCGGACAATTCTCACTAGAGTAGGGTTGCATTGAGCTGCCCCCAGGCCTGAGCAGAAGGCCTTGAAAGCTGCCGTCCGGAGAGGTTCGCCACGTGTTTTATTGGGTCATGAAAAGGATCTTCCTGGGTCCGGTGATCAAGCTGTTGTTCCGCCCTTGGGTGAAGGGCCTGGATAACATTCCGGCCCACGGCGCAGCCATTATCGCCTCGAACCACCTGTCATTCTCCGACTCCATCTTCATGCCGCTAATGGTCCGCCGTCCCGTGGTATTCCTCGCAAAGTCCGAATACTTCACCGGCACCGGCATCAAAGGCCGGCTTACCGCGCTGTTCTTCCGGCTCACCAACCAGCTGCCCATGGACCGCTCCGGCGGCGCGGCGTCCGCGGTTTCGTTGAACGCAGGGATGGAAGTGCTCACCCACGGCGGCCTGCTGGGAATCTACCCGGAAGGTACCCGAAGCCCGGACGGACGGCTCTACCGGGGCAAGGTGGGCGTTGCCAGGCTGGCACTTCAGGCGGGAGTCCCGGTGATTCCGGTGGCGATGATCGGAACGGATAAGGTACAGCCCATCGGAAAGCGCCTGCCCAACATCCGGCGGATCGGCATGATCTTTGGCGAACCGCTGGACTTCAGCCAATACCGGGGCCAGGCGGAGGACCGGTTGGTGCAGCGCCAGGTCACAGACCAGATCATGTTCGAGCTGATGCGCCTTTCCGGGCAGGAGTACGTCGACGAATACGCTGCCGCGGTCAAGCTCCGGCTGGCCGCGGAGTCGGCAGAACGCAAAGAGCCCGGCGCGGCAGCGTCCGGGGGCGTGTGACGCGCAGGGTCCACAGCGTGACAGGACAGTGTCGGGGACCGGAACACGGGCGCTAGTCTTAGATGGTGACTGAGCTATCTGCAAAACCCGCCTTTTCCCTGTCCAGCACCGCCCAGAGCGGAGCGGCCGACTATCCAGGCCTCGACGACTGGCGGAACCTGCCCATCTCCCAGCAGCCCACCTGGCAGGACAAGGCCGTTTTTGACGCCTCCGTGAAGGAACTTTCCGTTCTCCCGCCCCTGGTCTTCGCCGGTGAAGTGGACGTCCTCCGGGAACGGCTCGCGGCCGCCGCGCAGGGCAAGGCCTTCCTGCTCCAGGGCGGTGACTGTGCGGAAACCTTCGAAGCCGCCACCGCTGACAAGATCAGCGCCCGTGTCCGGACCATCCTCCAGATGGCCGTTGTGCTGACGTACGGTGCCGCGATGCCGGTCATCAAGATGGGGCGTATGGCCGGCCAGTTCGCCAAGCCCCGCTCCTCGAACGATGAAACGCGCAACGGTGTCACGCTGCCGGCCTACCGCGGCGACATCGTCAACGGTTACGAGTTCACCCCGGAATCGCGCGGCCACGACGCGGCGCGCATGCTGCGCGCATACCACACGTCCGCTTCCACCCTGAACCTGATCCGTGCCTTCACGCAGGGCGGCTTCGCGGACCTGCGTTCGGTGCACCAGTGGAACAAGGGATTCACGGAAAATCCCGCACACGCCCGTTACGAATCCCTGGCACGGGACATTGATCGTGCCATCAAATTCATGGACTCCTGCGGCGCCGACTTCGAAGCCCTTAAGCGGGTGGAATTCTTTGCCAGCCACGAGGCGCTACTGCTGGACTATGAGCGTGCACTCACCAGGATCGATTCCCGCACCGGGTTCCCGTACGACACCTCGGCACACTTCCTGTGGATCGGGGAGCGCACCCGCGAACTGGACCACGCCCACGTGGACTTCCTCTCGCGCGTCCGGAACCCGATCGGCGTGAAGCTTGGCCCCACCACCACCGGCGACGATGCCCTGCGCCTCATCGACAAGCTGGACCCTGAGCGCGAGCCCGGCCGCCTGACCTTCATCACCCGCATGGGGGCGGGGAACATCCGCGAGAAGCTGCCCGCCGTCGTCGAAAAGGTCACCGCCTCCGGTGCCCAGGTGCTGTGGGTCACCGACCCCATGCACGGCAACACCGTTACCTCTCCGAACGGCTACAAGACCCGCAATTTCGACGACGTCATCGACGAGGTGCGCGGGTTCTTCGAAGTGCACCACGCGCTGGGCACGGTCCCGGGCGGCCTGCATGTCGAAATGACCGGTGACGATGTGGCCGAGTGCCTGGGCGGCGCAGACCCCATCGACCAGGAAGCCTTCCTTGACCGGTACGAATCCGTCTGCGACCCCCGGCTGAACCACATGCAGTCGCTGGAGATGGCCTTCCTCGTGGCAGGCGCACTCGCCCGGCGCTGATCCGCGGATCCCCGCAGTGGCGGTGGTGCGGGCGGAGCGTTCCGCCTACACCACCGTCAGGGTGATGACCGAGCCTTCAGGGACCGAGGTATCCACCGGGTCCTGGTCGCGGACCGTCCCGAAGAAACCGCCCAGGATGTTGTTCACCCGGACCTCGAATCCGAGCGCTTCCAGGGCCTTGCGCGCGTCCGCAGCCTGCTTGCCGATGTAACTGGGGACGTCAACCATCCGGGGGCCCTTGGAAAGTGTCAGGGTAACCGTCCCGCCGCGCGTCAGCGTTCCGTTGGAGGGCGACTGGCTCACCACCGCCCCCTTGGGTACCTTGCGGTCGAAGACCTCCTGGGCGGCAACTTCCGCAGACAGTCCCGCATCCTCGATCGCCTTCACCGCGTCGCTCCGGTCCCGGCCCACCACTGAGGGGACAGGGATGGGCCTCGGTCCCTTGGAGACCACGAGGGCAACGGGAGTACCTCGGCGGACGTCAGTTCCTGCCGCCGGATTTTGGGAAAGGACGACGCCGGCTGCGACGTTCTCGTCGAAGCGTTCGGTGACGGGGCCCATCGCCATTTCAGCGCGCTTCACTGCGGCCCGGGCTTCAGCCAGGGTTTGGCCTGCCAGTTTCGGCAGTGGGAACAGCTGAGGTCCCTTCGAAACAAACAAGGACACCGGCTGCAGCTTACGGACCTCCTGGCCGGCATCGGGGTCGCTGCCCACCACCAGGCCCGCGGGGACGTCGTCGTCGAAAACATCACTCGTGCTGGAACGGAATCCCGCCTGTTCCAACACCTGCTGGGCCTGCGCTACGGTCTTGTTGGCGACGGCAGGAACCGTCGCCGCCGAGCCTGGCCCCATGCCGAAGAACCACCCCGCCCCGGTGGCGAGCAGGGCGAGGAGGACCAGCAGTACCACCCACAGGGCCCCACGCCGCCGCGGGTTACCCTCGCGCAGGCTCCGGGCGGGGGTGGCGGCGGCCCGGGCGCGGGCCTGCTCCTCTTCGCGTGCCGCCTTCTTCAGGGCGCGCTTGCCCGGCGTGGCGGGAACGTGGGCATCCGGGCGCCGGCCGAACGGCATCGCGGCAGTGGGGTTGGCCGCCCGGGAGATGATTTCGGTGGGGGCGCTGCCTGCCGCCGCGGGGGCTGGCGGCGCGTCTCGGTGGTGTGCGGCGGGCGGGTGGAGGTCCAGTTCAGCGTCGCTGAGGTTCGTTCTGATGTGGCGCAGTTCCTGCAGCAGGGCGGTTGCATCGACGGGCCGGTGCTCGGGGTCGTTGGCCGTGCACCATTGCACCAGCTCGTCAACCTCGGCGGCCAAACCGGGGACCACATCCGAGGGTGGCGCCACCGTTCCGTTGACGTGCTGGTACGCCACCTGGATGGGCACTTCGCCTTCGAACGGCTGGCGGCCCGTGAGCATTTCATAGAGCATGATGCCCACGGAGTAGACGTCGCTGCGGGCATCGGCCGGATTGCCCAATACGAGTTCGGGGGAAACATAGGCGACGGTGCCGATCAGGGTGCCGGTGCTCGTGGACGCCGTGACGGCGCGGGCCAGGCCGAAGTCTCCTACCTTGATCCGGCCGTCGTCTGCGATGAGCACGTTTTCGGGTTTAACGTCCCGGTGGATGAATCCGGCCTCGTGCGCAGCAGCGAGTCCCTCCACCACCGGATCAATGAGCGCCAGCGCAAGACGCGGCGGCAGGGCGCCCTTCTCGTTGATGACATCGCGCAGCGTGTGGCCCGGGATGTACTCCATGACCAGGTATGCCGTCCGGCCGTCGATGCCCTGATCCAGGACACCCACCACGTGGGGGTGCGAAAGCCGGGCAGCCGCCTTGGCCTCCCGGGCCAGCCGGTCCAGGAACGAATCGTCCGCGGCCAGTTGGGGATGCAGGACCTTCAGGGCGACATCCCGGTCCAGCCGTCGGTCCGTCGCAAGGTAGACCGTTGACATGCCGCCTCCGGCCACCCGCGAGCGGACAGCGTAGCGGTGGTCCACGAGCGTTCCTACGAAGGGGTCTGCGGCAGGTTCGGTCACCATACGATCCTAATCGGCAATGAAACGGGTCCGGACCGTTACCGGTCCGGACCCGTCGGCGTGTGTCGCAGCCGCCCGCACAGAAGCGGTGGTGGTCAGCTGAAGTTTTTCTGATGCGCCTTGATGGCGGCGACGTATGCCTTCGTGTCCCTGTACATTCCGTATTTGCTGACCGAATACTGCCCCTGGTAGTAGCCGGCGATGGCCAGGTCCTTGGTCTTGCTGGTGGCAAGGAGCTGTCGAATGATGGCAACGCCAGCCGTCACATTGTCCTGCGGGTTGAGCAGGTTCAGCTTCCGGCCCACAAGGTCGGAGGCCCATTCGCCCGAGCTCGGGATCACCTGCATGGTGCCGATGGCGTTGGCAGGCGAGACCGCGCGCTGGTTGAACCCCGACTCCTGGTAGGCGAACGCCAGCGCGAGGGACGGCTCGACGCCCATCCTGCGGGCGGTGTCTGCCACGATGGCCCGCATCTGATCCCTCGTGGGCACCGGAGACGCGTTGAGCAGGGCCTTGTTGGCATTGGCCGAGCTCACGACGGCCGGGGGATAGGTGAACCCGAGGAAAGTACTCGGGACCAGGGGCTTGGTTGCAGCTGCCGGCTGAAGCGGGGATGTGGTTGCGGCACCCGGGATGGCCAGCTTGTTGCCCGGGTAGATAATGGAGCTCATGCTCAGGCGGTTCGCAGAGAGCAGGGCGGAGAGTTTGACCCCGTGCCGCGATGCGATGGCGGAGAGTGTGTCGCCGGCCCTGACCGTGTAGGAGCCGGCGGAGGCTTTAGGCCTTGCTGCTTTCACGGGTGCCGGGGCAGGAGCGGATGCCCGGGCAGGCGCAGCTTTGCCGGTACCGATCTTGATCTTCTGGCCCGGGTAAATGATCGAACGGGCCGACAGGTTGTTCCAGGCGAACACGTCGGTAAGCCTCACGCCATGCCGGGCAGCGATGGCACCCAGGGTATCGCCGGCCCTGACGGTGTACTTGGCCCCGGGCGCTGCGACCGAAGGGCGGGCCGCCGGAGCTGCGGCCGCCTTGCGTGGCGCCGGGGCGGCAGCTGCCTTTCCGGACAACTTGATCTTCTGCCCGGGGTAGATGATCGTACTGGCCTTTAAGCCGTTCAGCCTGAGGATCTCACCTGTGTTCAGCCCGAACCGCCTGGCGACAGCGCTGACGGTGTCTCCGCGGGCGATGGTGTAGCTAGCGGGCGCTGAAGGCCGTGCGGGCTGCAGCGCAGAGGGGATGGCGGCGGACACCGCGGCGGCGGGAATGACCGGCGCAGCTGCCTGTGCTGCCTGTGCCTTCATGGCTGCCGTTAGGGTCGCGGGTACGGCCCGGGTGGGCTTCTCCGCCGCGGCAGGCTCGGCGAGGGCCAGGGAAGACAACACGACTGCCGGCAGCGCCGCCGTGGTTGCGGCGATCATCGGCAGACTCGGCCTGGGGTACTGCTTAGGCGAGTGGGACGTCGTCATGGAAGGAATCCTCTTCTCAACTGCGGAGCGGTCCGGCATCGGGGTGCTTGTCCGATACTAGTGTGACTTAAGTGAATAGTGTTATGACTGTGATCATTGTGAATCTCTCATGAATTTGCAAATAGCACAAGAATTCCCGCATTGACGGCAATAGGAATTGTGCGGAGTGTCCATCAAACGGCGGCACCGTCCTCCAGACACCGTCGACTAGGCGGCAGGCCGGGCGGCGTGGCAACCTTGGTCAGTGAGCAATGTTGAGAACCTTGTGGGCGAATGGCTGCCCCTGCCCGATATCGCCCGGCTGCTGGATGTTTCCATTACCCGGGTGCATAGCCTGATCGACGAAAGAGCGCTGGCCGCCGTCCGCGTGGGCGAACGCAAAATCCGGTGCGTCCCGGCGGAATTCATCCAGGACGGCCACGTGGTCGACAGCCTTAAAGGCACCATTATTGTCCTTGCCGATGCGGGCTATTCTGACGAGGACCTGATTGTTTGGTTGTTCACGGAGGATCCATCCCTGCGGGGACGGCCCATCGACGCCCTTCGTGAAGGGCGGAAGACTGAGATCCGCCGCAGGGCGCAGACTTTGGCCTGGTAAGGCCATAAATGCAGAGGAGCGGAAAGGCCGGAACCCGAAAGCGGCCTGGCCATTCCGCTCTTTGTGCCTGCCGCCGTCAGGCGGCCCGGCTGACTGCTGCCTCCGCGAGCCGGTGCAGGGCCGTCTTCGGAAGATCCTCCAGCGGCAACGCTTCCAAAGCGTCGAAGGCGCGTGCGCCGAATTCGGAGATGAGTACCTCCGTGGCCTGAAGCGCTCCTGAATCCTCGATGATCCGCCGAATTTCGACGATGTCCCCGGCCGATAGGTCCGGACTGCCCAGCCTGGCATCGATGAAGGCGGACTCCGCGGGTGACGCATGGTCCAGGGCAAGTGCCACGAGAACCGTGCGCTTTCCTTCACGGAGGTCATCGCCGGCCGGCTTGCCGGTGGTCATCGGATCGCCGAAAACGCCCAGGACGTCATCCCGCAGCTGGAACGCCTCGCCCAGCGGCAGCGCGAAGGCCGAATAACCCCGCAGCAGGTCGTCAGGCGCCCCTGCGAGTGCCCCGCCCAAGGCAAGTGGATGCTCAGTGGAATACTTGGCGCTCTTGAACCTGATGATGGAATGCGCCCGGTCCACGGCGCCGGCGCGGTCGCGTACCGGACCGGCCACTTCCTCAAGGATGTCCAGGTACTGCCCTGCCATCACTTCGGCACGCATCAGATTGAAAATGAGGCGGGCGGGGCCGCCGGCAGCAGCCCGCTCGCCGATGTCGGTAAACGCTTCCTCGCTGAAGGACAGGCAGAGGTCTCCGGCCAGGATGGCGGCGGCATGGCCGAAACGTTCGCTGTCGAGTGCCCACCCCTGCGCCTCATGGAGTTGCGTGAACCGGCGGTGGACACTGGGCCCGCCGCGGCGCGTGTCAGACCGGTCGATGATGTCATCGTGGATGAGCGCTGCAGCCTGGAACAGCTCCAGCGCGGCTCCGGCGGTGATCACTTCCGGGGCGCCGGATTCCCCGCCTGCACCGCGCCAGCCCCAGTAGCACATGAGGGCCCGGAGGCGTTTCCCGCCGGTTACGAGGTTGGCAATGGACCCCATGATCGGTTCGATGTCGGGCGAGATGGACGCCATGACGGCCTGCCTCTGGGCGAGGAACCCGTTCAGCTCCCCGGCGACGGCCGCGACGAAGCCGGCCTGTTCATTCCTTAACTGCTCCGCCGCCGTCACTTGGCAGACTTCGCTGCCACGTTGGCGCCTATGGTGAATGTGGCCACGCCACCGGACGTGACGACGGAGACATTGACTGTTTCGCTGTCCCCCCGTACGAAGTCCTTGGACGCAACGCTTCCGACGGCGTCTCCGGGAACAGCCTTGAACCCCTGTCCGGTGAGGGACTTGGTGTAGAAGGCCAGGACCGCGGCCGGTGTGGCGTTGGTAGTGGCGACCAGGGCGGCCGTCGCCGGCGAGGTGGTCTTGTCGAAGCTGCTGGAAACCACCGTGGCGCCCGGCATCAGGGGCAACAGCTTTTGCGGAAACCCCGGCACAAGACCGCCCACGGTGGCGGTCGTCCCCGGTGAAGCAGACGGGCTAGGGCCGGCCGGGGCCGCGGAAGCGGTGGCGGCTGCCGGCGACGTGGATTCCGGCGAGGCGGAAGGGGCAGGGTTGCTGCATGCCGCCAGGGCGACGACAGCCGCCGCTGCGAGGGCCGCCAGGCCAGCCTGCCTGGGATTTCCAAAGACCGTCACAGGGACATTCCTCCTGGGGTTGATGCCGGATTCAGCCTCCAGTTTAGTCAGTAGCTGCCGATAGGATTGCAGCCGTGGGGCCAGAAGGAATAAACCAGCCGGTGCCGGCACGGCCATCCCGCCGCCGGCCCAAGTGCATCATGCACGTGGACATGGACGCCTTTTTCGTCTCCGTGGAGCTCCGCACCCGCCCCGAGCTCCGGGGTAGGCCGGTCATTGTCGGCTTTCCTGCGGACCGCTCGGTCGTGCTTTCTGCGTCGTATGAGGCCAGGGCATTCGGGGTCAAATCGGCCATGCCCATGGCCGTCGCCTACAGGCTCTGCCCGCAGGCGGTGGTTATCGAACCGCGCCACTCCCTCTATTACGACGTCTCCCGGCAGCTCATGAAGATTTTCGAATCAGTAACCGAATTGGTCGAACCGCTGAGCGTGGACGAGGCCTTCCTTGATGTCAGCGGAGCTCTTCGCCGGCTGGGGCCGCCGCAGGCGATAGGGGAGTTGATCCGGCGGCGCGTGGCTTCGGAACTGGATATCACGGCATCCGTGGGGATCGCAGAAAGTAAATTCGTGGCCAAGATCGCTTCCACCCGCTGCAAGCCGGACGGCCTGCTGATGATCACGCCGGACGAAACGGTGCCCTATCTCCACAGCCTCCCCGTCGGGGCGCTATGGGGTGTCGGGGCCAGGACAGGCGAAGTGCTCGCCCGGATGGGTATCCGCACGGTGGCTGATGTTGCTGCTACTCCGGTGTCCACCCTTAGGAAAATCCTGGGCGCTGCCGGCGAGCATGTACATAACCTGTCCTGGGGCATCGATCCCCGGGCAGTGACTCCCGTCCGGACGGAGAAAAGCATTGGAGCGGAGGAAACCTTTTCGGTGGACACTGCCGATGACGCCCTCCTGCATCGCGAATTGCTCCGGTTGTCGCACCGGACCGCCGGCCGCCTTCGTGCGGCGGGGATGGTGGCCCGGACGATTGCCCTGAAGCTGCGGTTCGCAGACTTTTCCACCATCACCCGCAGCAGGACCGTCCAGACCCCCGTCGACAGCGCGCAGTTGATCTATGCTGTGGCCGTGCAGCTCCTTGGCTCAGTGGGGGAGCGGAGCCAGACCGTGCGGTTGGTGGGAGTCCGGGCGGAACAGCTCGAGGAGTCGGCCACCACGTCGCTGCAGCTGAGTTTCGACCGACGCGACGAAAACTGGCGGGCGGCGGAGAAGGCGCTTGACCAGGTGACACGGAAATTCGGCAGCAAATCGGTACTTCCTGCACGGCTGATGGAGCCGGGCCGCGGCGGCGACGGCAGCCCGGCAGGTGGCTGAATTCCGGGTCGCCGGCGGCTATTGCCAAAGCCATTGGCGTCTTTCAGAACGGCCCGCGACAAACTATCCTTAGAGGTACATAGTTTATGAGCGAATGGACTTACTGCCGGACCCTCTTGGACATGCTCCCGCTCCCGCGGCTGCGTGCCTGGTTTCCGTTTTTGCCAGAACCGGCACTGCGGGAACCTCTTAGGTATCACAGCCGTTAATGGTGCAGAAGTCGTGGCTGGGACCAGCCCGGACGTTGGCCTACCAAAGGAGGTCGTGATGCCGCTGTCGGAGCACGAACAGAAGCTGTTGGAGCAGCTGGAAAAGCAGCTTCACGAGGACGACCCGAAGTTTGCGAATTCGATGGGTTCCGACCCAGGGCGCTCGTGGTCCACCAGGCATGTAGTGATTGGCGTCCTGTGCGCCCTGGCCGGCGTGTTCCTGCTCCTGGTTGGGGTGACGTTCCAAAACATATTCGTAGGCGTCCTGGGCTTTATCGTCATGGGCGGCGGCGTGTATTTTGCCACAATGCGAAGCAGTGCGGCCGCGGCCAAGTCCGGAAAATCCCGAAAAGGAAAGCCCGGTAAACAGCGTGGATCGTTTATGAGCAATCTTGAAGAGCGGTGGGACGAACGCCGCCGCGGAGAACCCTAAACCTGTTCTTCCTCCACTCCGCTCCCCGAAGCAGCTTCGGGGAGCAGGGCAACACTGAAAGACCCGCTTCGGCGGGTCTTTTTTTTTGCGCCCGGTGCGGCTGCTCCTCGGGGCCCGGGTTTGCCCCTGGGCCTACAAGGTGTGGCTTCGCTATTCCGGGCTGCCGGTGTACCCAGCCGCCCGGCCTTCGGGCTTTTCCCTCCACTTTCCACCACCGGCGAAAAACCGCGCAATTCTGCGCCCGACTTTGGTGAAAATCACCATCCCGAAGGCGCGTTTGCGTTGACTGTGGTGGAAAGTGGAGTAATGTGGAGGACATAAGAGGGTGGTTGCAACACAGGGGATGTGCAGTTCCTGACAGCAGACGGGCGGTGGGCCAGTGTTTCTGGGGACCCACTCGCCGCGTCTGGATGAAAAGGGGCGGATCATCCTCCCCGCGAAGTTCCGGGAGGAACTTGCCAGCGGGCTGGTGCTCACGAGGGGCCAGGAACGTTGCATCTACGTCTTCAGCGAGAAGGAATTTGCGCGGGTCCACGAGCAAATGCGGGAGGCACCAATCTCCTCCAAACAGGCACGTGACTACATCCGCGTCTTTCTCTCTGGAGCCTCGGACGAGGTACCTGACAAGCAGGGGCGCGTGACCATACCACCGGCGCTCCGGGAGTATGCAGGTCTCGGCAGGGAGCTGGCCGTCATTGGCGCAGGTTCCCGGGCGGAGATCTGGGACGCCCAGGCTTGGAACGAGTATCTGGCGGAGAAGGAAACAGCCTTCTCCGAGACGGACGATCCCATCCCCGGCATTCTCTGAATGGCGGACGGGACAGCGGCAGTTTCTTGGATGAGATCTCCAGCCGGCCCACCGGCCGGCCAACCTGGCTCACTTCCCCGGAGCCAGGCGGGCCCGGTAGGCGCGGATGGGGATCTGGTCCAAGAACAGGACAGGCACCAGCAACGGCGGAAAGGACCACGGCATGGAGGAGCGCAAGCCCACGTCTGAACGCCATGTGCCGGTCCTCCGTGACCGGTGCATCAATTTGTTGGCGCCCGGATTTGAGGCGGCGAGGCGCCGGGGCGAAACTCCGATTGCCATCGACGCCACCTTGGGTATGGGTGGCCATTCGGAGGCCATGCTGCAGCGGTTCCCGGACCTGCACCTGATCGGTATCGACCGGGACGAAGAAGCGTTGGCCCTGGCCGGGGAACGGCTTGCTCCATTCGCCGCCCGTACCGACCTGGTTCACGCCGTCTACGAAGAAATCCCCGATGTCCTCGAAGACCTGGGAGTCTCCGAGGTGCACGGCATCCTGATGGACCTGGGTGTTTCTTCCCTCCAGCTGGACGAAAGGGCACGCGGCTTCGCCTACTCCTTCGACGCTCCGCTGGACATGCGGATGGACACCAGCCGCGGCCAGACCGCAGCAGACGTTGTCAACGGCTATACCGAAGAAGAGCTGGTCCGGATCATCCGGAAATGGGGCGAGGAGAAGTTCGCCGGCCGCATCGCCAACCGGATCGTCACTGCCCGGGCCACCAAGCCATTCACCACCACAGGTGAACTGGTGGAGCAAATCCGTGCAGTGGTCCCGGCCGGTGCCGCCAAGTCCGGTGGCCATCCGGCCAAACGGACTTTCCAGGCCCTTCGCATCGAAGTCAACGAGGAGCTCGACGTGCTGGAGCGTGCCGTTCCGGCGGCCGTGGACGCCATTGGGCTGGGTGGGCGGATCGTCGTCATGTCATACCACTCCCTCGAAGACAAGATCGTGAAGGGCGTTTTCCAGGCCCGCTCCAAGTCATCCGCGCCGCTCGGGTTCCCCGTGGAGCTTGAAGAACACAAGCCGGAATTGAAGACCCTCACTAAAGGCACCGAGGTGCCAACCGCCGTCGAAATTGCCGAAAACCCCCGCGCTGCGTCAGCCAGGCTGCGCGCTGTGGAACGAATCAGAGCCAGGAGAGCCGAATGAGCACAGCAGCCGCCAAGACGTTTCCGGTCGTCCCGGGCACCTCGGCCACTGACGTCAACGTTCCCGCCGGCGCGCCGGGAGCGGCAAGGAAGGCGCGCACCCCGCTGTCTGTGGTCCGCACTGCCCCCAGGAAGCGCCGCGCTCCCTTCGTTGTCCTGTGTTTCGCCATGCTGGCTGTGGCTCTGGTGACCGTGCTGGTCCTGAACATCTCGGTGTCAACGGCCCAGTACGAACTCGTCACCCTTAAAGCGCGGCAGAGTACCCTTACCAAGCAAAACCAGGACCTGACGCAGCAGGTGCAGAATTTCGAAGCGCCGCAGAACCTGGCCGCCAAGGCCACGGAACTTGGCATGGTTGCCTCAACCGTTAAAGGCCAGATTGACCTGTCCAACCTCTCCGTGACAGGCAAGGCGGTCCCGGCTGTCGAAGGCGGGGCAGTTGGCTCGGTTATTCCCGCACCGGCCGTCCCCGGCCAGCTGATCGTGGTGCCGCCGGCAACCAAGGGCGAACCCCTGGCAGGACGGAAAGCCGCGAAAGCCACTACCGCAGCGCCGGCCAGGAAAAAGGTTGCCGCCGCGCCGAAAAAGCCGGCGGTGGAGCTCCACGGTGGATCTGTTCCCGTTCCGGAGCAGAGGACCCCGGAGCAGTAGTACGGACTGAAGCAGGACAACCGAGCAGCAAGGAATATCACGGTGGCGCAGAAGACCGACAAGCCGCGGAACGCGAAAGAACCTGACGCCACCAAACGGCTCCGCTTGGGCCTCGGCATCATGCTCACCCTGCTGCTGGTGGTGGGCGGCAAGCTCTTCCTCGTCCAGGGCCTCGACGTCGGCGGCATGGCTGAGGCGGCGCTCAACAAACGCATGATGCAGACGGCCCTGCCGGCTGAGCGGGGCAGTATCCTGGACAGCCGCGGAACGGTGCTGGCCAACAGCGTGATCCGGTACAACGTGGTGGTGGACCAGCGCGTCAATACCAAGACGGACACCTTCAAGCGGCTTGAGACCGTGGACGGGCAGGACCAACTGGTGGACGTCAGCCGCGACCAGGGACATGCCGATCTGGCGAACGTGTTAGGCATGGACCGGGAAACCATCCGGGATGCGCTCACCGGGGAGCAGCCCTATTACGTGGTGGCCAAGAACGTCAAGCCCGATGTCGAAGACCGGATCGCCAAGCTGCAGATACCCGGCATCGTCACGCAGGGCGTGAGCAAACGCGTCTACCCCAACGGCTCCATCGCCGGGGGCATTATTGGCTTCCTGGAGGACGGCAACACCGGCCAGGCCGGGATCGAGCAGACGCAGGACGGGCTGCTACGGGGCAGGGACGGCGAACGGCGCTTCGAAATCGGGGCGGATGGACTCCGCATTCCGGTAGGCGTGGATGAGCTGACGCCGCCGGAAGACGGCAAGGACGTGAAGCTCACCATCAATTCCGACCTCCAGTATTTCGCCCAGCAGGCCATCCAGAGCCAGTCGGAGAAACTGGGTGCTGAGTGGGGGGTGATTATCGTCATGGACGTTAAGACCGGAAACCTGGTCGCCATGGCGGACACCAATGCGCCGGATCCGAACAACCCCGGACTCGTGGCACCGCAGGACCGGGGGGTGCGGGCCGTAACGGCGGCCTACGAACCGGGATCTGTTGAAAAGGTCATGACCGCAGCGGCACTCATTGAGGAGGGCAAGGCCTCACCGCTGTCCGAGTTCACCCTCCCGCCGTCGTACACGCTTAACGGGCAGACGTTCAACGATTCGTTTACCCACGGCACGGAGAAGCGGACGCTGGCCGGAATCCTGGGGTACTCGATGAACACGGGCACCGTCATGGCCGGCCAACGGCTGAATAAGAAGCAGCGGTATGACTGGCTGAAGAAGTTCGGCATCGGCGACGCGCCCGATATCGGCCTGCCTGCCACGGCAAGCGGGATCCTCACCCCGTACCAACAGTGGGATGGTCGGCAGGAATACACCGTGCTTTTCGGACAGGGCGTTTCCCAGTCCACGCTCCAGACGGTGCGCGCCTTCCAGTCCATCGCCAACGACGGCGTCATGCTCCAGCCCCGCCTGATCGACAGCTATATAGCGCCGGACGGCACCGAAGAGAAGGCCCCAGAGGCCGAAGCCCGCCGGATCGTGTCAGAGAAGACCGCCGAGCAGGTCCAGGACATTCTTGAGAGCGCCGTAACGGAGGGGCAGATCAAGGATGCTGCCATTGACGGTTACCGGGTGGGCGCCAAGACGGGCACCTCGGAATCGCCCTGCGACAACGGAACCGCGGGCTTCTGCGGATACACAGCATCCATCGTGGGCATGGCACCGATGGACGATCCGCGGTTTATTGTTGAGGTTGTACTCCAGCGGCCCAAGGGCAGCATTTACGGAATTACGCAGGGGCCGGTCTTCCGGTCGGTCATGAGCCAGGCGTTGCGTACCTACAACGTCCAGCCGTCCACCGGCCAGCCGGCAAGGCTGCCCCAGTTCGCGAAGTAAACCTGGCCGCAGCAGGCCACGCCAGCCCCGCTGGCACTGCCCGGTTCGCCGGGCACGATTCACTAGCACCATCGGAGACCCCTTGTCTGAGATCGATTTGCCCGACAACACTGCAGCCGCGGACGCCGGCACGGTCCGGTTCCGCCCGTCGGTGGTTGAACCGTTCCGGCTTGAGGCCATTGCGGAATCCCTGGGAATCCCTGTTCCCGGCGCGTCGGCCGACATTCTGGTCAGCGGCATCTCGCTGAACTCCCGCACCGTGGAGCCCGGTGATCTCTACGCTGCTCTTCCGGGGGCCTCCCGCCACGGGGCGGACTTCGTGGCGGACGCCGTCGAGTCCGGCGCCGTTGCGGTGCTGACCGATGAAGTTGGAGCCCGCATGCTGGCTTTGTCTTCGGACATCCCCGTCCCGGTGCTGATTACGGGCAACCCGCGCAACGCGGTGGGAGCGCTGGCAGCGATGATCTACCGGAGCCAGCCTGCGCCGGGAAGCGGGCTGCGGCTGTTCGGAGTGACTGGAACCAACGGCAAGACTACGACTACCTACTTCCTGACCTCGCTCCTGCGTGCGCTGGGAAACCGTACGGGCCTGATCGGCACCATTGAAATCCTCGCCGGTGGCGATCCCGTTCCGAGCCTCCTTACCACGCCGGAATCGCCGGACGTCCACGGGCTCCTGGCGCTCATGGGGGAGCGGGGCCTGAATGCAGCAGCGATGGAGGTTTCGTCCCACGCGATCGAGTTCCAGCGGGTGGACGGCGTGGTGTTTGACGTGGCGGGCTTTACCAACCTCACCCAGGACCACCTGGACCTCCACGGCACCATGGAGGATTACTTCGCCACCAAAGCGCAGCTCTTCACGCAGGCGCGCGCACGCCGCGCGGTGGTGACGGTCGACGACGAATGGGGCCTGCGGCTTGCCGGTTCTGCGACGGTGCCGGTCACCACGCTGGCAACGGCCCCTGGGCCCGCGGCGGACTGGACCGTGACGGCAACCGCCCTGGACGGTATGGGAACCCGGTTCACCCTCGCCGGGCCCAAAGGCGCGATGCTCTCTGTGCGCACGGGCCTGCCGGGAGCCTTTAATGTGGCCAACGCCGCTCTGGCTGCCGTAATGGTCATTGCTTCGGGCGTGGACCCGGCATCCCTCCAGGAAGCCCTGGACCGGGCGGACCCCTTTGCCGTGGCCGTGCCGGGCCGGATGGAGCTGATCTGTCGGGAACCCGCTGCAGTGGTTGATTTTGCCCACAACACGGACGCGCTGGCCCGCGCCCTGGAAGCTGTCCGGCCGGCAGCGGAAAGCGCACGCACCATCCTTGTTTTCGGGGCCACCGGACAGCGGGACCAGGGCAAGCGTCCCGCCATGGGAGCCACGGCCGTCCGCCTCGCTGATACCGTGATCGTCACTGACGACGACCCGCACGACGAGGACGCCGCCGCCATCAGGGCCGATGTCCTGGGCGGGGCGAGGGAAGCTATGGAAGCGGAAACCCTTGCGGTGGAGCTACTGGAAGTCTTTCCGCGCGATGAGGCGATCCGCAGGGCCGCAGCATTGGCCCGGCCCCAGGACACCATCCTCGTGGCCGGCCGAGGACATGAGGTGTGGCAGGAGGTCAAGGGCGTGAACATCGCCCTTGACGACAGGGTGGAACTGCGCAGTGCCTTGACAGCCCGGGGATTCAACGTTCTCCCGGACGAGCGGATAGAGTCCTAGACCGACATGATTGCATTTACCGCGGCGGAGATCGCCGACATCACTAGTGGGCGCCTGGACGCCGATCCTGGAGTGACGCCCCTGTCGGTGGTCACGGATTCGCGCGAGGCCACGCCCGGTTCGCTCTACGTGGCCAAGCCCGGCGAGAACGCCGACGGGCACGACTTCCTTCCCGCGGCGTTCGAGGCGGGTGCCGTCCTGGCCATCGTGGAGCGCCCCGTGAGCCGAGCCGACGGCACACCGTACCCGGCCGTCGTCGTCCCTGATGCGGTGCTGGCCATGGGAGCGCTGGCTGCCGAGGCAGTACGCCGGATCCGCGCCGTTCGCGCCGCTGCGGGACTGGAACTGACTGTCATCGGCATTACTGGCTCCGCCGGTAAGACCACCACCAAGGACCTCCTGGCCGGACTCCTTGGCGCCCAGGGGCCGACCGTTGCCCCGCAGGGGTCCTACAACGGCGAGATCGGCGTACCACTCACGGTGTTTCGGGCCGACGCGGAGACGCGCTATCTCGTCATTGAGATGGGTGCCACCGGCATCGGGCATATCCGGTACCTGGCGAAGATGGTGGAACCGGACGTCGGCATTGTGCTCGCTGTGGGGACAGCCCACGCCGGAGAGTTCGGCGGCGTGGACAATATTGCCGTTGCCAAGGGCGAGATGGTTGAAGCCCTTGCCGAAACCGGCACCGCGATCATCAACCTCGACGATGCACGGGTCGCCGCCATGAGGGGACGGACCGTTGCATCCGTGGTCGGATTCTCCGCCGAAGGACGGGATGACGCCGCGGTCCAGGCGCTGAATGTCGACACCAATGCTGAAGGCTGCCCCGAATTCGACCTCGTCCTGCCGGACGGCAGTCCGTCCCGTCATGTCAGCAGCCGCCTCATCGGTGGCCACAACATCGGCAACCTGCTTGCGGCCGCGGCCGCGGCATGGTCCGTGGGAATCCCCGGTGACGCCATTGCCTCTTCCCTGGCCAACCAGGGTGCCGCCAGCCGCTGGCGGATGGAACGGACGGAGCGTGCAGACGGCGTCACCATCATCAACGACGCTTATAACGCCAACCCAGAATCCATGCGGGCTGCCCTGCGCACGCTTGCTGACATGGGCCGCGGCCGCCGGACCTGGGCTGTCCTGGGAGCCATGCTGGAACTCGGGGACGACTCGATCCGGGAGCACACAGCCGTTGGTACGCAGGTGGTCCGCCTCAACATTTCACGGCTGGTGGTCGTGGGACGGGAAGCCCGGTCGCTCTATGTGTCAGCCGTGCAGGAAGGCTCGTGGGGTGACGAATGTGTCTTTGTGGAAACGGCGGACGAGGCGTTTGACCTGCTCGACGCCGAACTTCTGCCCGGAGACCTCGTCCTTTTCAAGTCCTCCAACAGCGTCGGGCTGAGGCACCTGGGCGATCGGATAGCATTGCCACAAACCCCGCATAGCGCCGAAGAAGGGAGCACTCTGCCGTGATTGCACTGTTGATCGGTGCCGGCCTGGCCCTCTTGTTCGCACTGGTGGGCACGCCCCTCTTCATCCGGCTCCTGGTGCGCCGGGGCTACGGCCAGTTCATCCGTGACGACGGACCAACCTCGCACCACACCAAGCGCGGCACACCCACCATGGGCGGCACGGTGGTGGTAGGGGCGGTCCTGCTGAGCTATGGGCTGACCCACCTCATCATGATGATGGTGAACCCCAATTCGCCGGGGCCGTCCGCGTCCGCGCTGATCCTGCTCTTCCTGATGGTGGGTATGGGCCTGGTGGGCTTCCTCGACGACTTCATCAAGATTTCACGGCAGCGAAGCCTGGGGCTCAATGCCAAGGCCAAATTGATCCTGCAGGCCGCCGTTGGCATCGCCTTCGCCGTGCTGGCCCTGAACTTCCCGGACCACCGGGGCATCACCCCGGCCTCCACCAGGATCTCCCTTGTGCGCGACTTGCCGTGGCTCGATCTCGCCTTTGGCGGCACTGTGCTCGGCGCTATTCTGTTCGTCCTGTGGTCCAACCTGATCGTCACCGCCGCCACCAACGGCGTCAACCTCACCGACGGACTGGACGGCCTTGCGGCCGGAGCAGCAGTCATGGTGTTCGGCGCCTATACGCTCATGGGCATCTGGCAAAGCAACCAGGCCTGCGGCTCCCCGCGGGAGGCGGGCAGCGGCTGCTACTCAGTCCGCGACCCCCTCGACCTGGCGCTTCTCGCGGCCATCCTGAGCGCTGCGCTGGTGGGCTTCCTGTGGTGGAACACTTCACCTGCGAAGATCTTCATGGGGGACACCGGCTCCCTGGCCATTGGTGGTGCCATTGCCGGTTTTGCCATCCTGTCCCGCACGGAACTCCTGCTCGGCATCATCGGCGGCCTGTTCGTCCTGATCACGCTGTCGGTGATCATCCAGGTGGGTTACTTCAAACTGTCCGGGGGCAAGCGCGTGTTCAAGATGGCGCCGCTGCAGCACCACTTCGAGCTCAAGGGCTGGGCAGAGGTGACTGTGGTGGTCCGGTTCTGGATCCTGTGCGGACTCTTTGTCGCCGTGGGCCTCGGAATTTTCTACGCTGAATGGGTTGTGCTGCTGTGACCGTTACATCGCCCCGCTTGGAAAACCTTGTCAGCTGGGACTCCGACTGGTCGGGACTGCGCGTCGTGGTCACTGGCATCGGACTGTCCGGTTTCGCCGCCGCGGACACTCTCATTGAACTGGGCGCTAGAGTGGTGGTGGTGGACGCTGCCGAAACCGAAACGGCGCGCGCACACGCGGACACACTGCGGATCGTCGGTGCAGCTGACGTCCTCCTGGGCCAGCAGGCGGTGACGGCCGTCCCCCTCATTGACGGTGAAATTCCCGAACTCATCGTCACATCCCCCGGATGGCGTCCTGACCAGGCCCTCCTGGCGGCCGCAGCACGAGCACACATTCCTGTGTGGGGCGACGTGGAACTCGCCTGGCGCGTCCGCGAACGGGCCGGCCGCAAGACGGCCGACTGGCTGGCCATCACGGGCACCAACGGCAAGACCACCACGGTCGGCCTGACCGAATCGATCCTCCGCGCCGCCGGTCTCAAGGCCATTGCCGTAGGAAACGTGGGAACGCCCATCCTGGACGCGCTCCGTGATCCCGTGGAGTACGACGTCCTGGCCGTGGAGCTGTCCAGCTTCCAGCTGCACTGGTCCTCATCCCTCTCACCCGTCGCCAGTGTGTGCCTGAATGTCGCCGAGGACCATGTGGACTGGCACGGCTCTTATGACTCCTACGTTGCAGACAAAGCCAAGGTCTACGAACGCACCCAAAAGGCGTGCATCTACAACGCCGAACAGATCGAAACCGAACGCATGGTGGAAAACGCCGACGTGGTGGAAGGCTGCCGGGCTGTTGGCTTTACCACGCTGACGCCGGCCGTCAGCATGCTCGGCGTGGTGGAAGGGCTCCTGGTGGACCGGGCCTTCATAGAAGAACGGCGGGACAGCGCGGCCGAACTCGCCGCGATGTCAGACCTCGGCCCCATCGCTCCGCGGCACATGGTGGCCAACGCCCTCGCCGCGGCCGGCCTGGCCAGGGCCTACGGTGTTGAAGCCGCGGCGGTAAAGCAGGGCATCAAGGACTACCTGCCGGGCGACCACCGCATCCAGCCCGTGGCCCGCTGGAAAGGAGTGCTGTGGATCAATGACTCCAAGGCGACGAACCCGCACGCCGCCGCGGCATCGCTGGCAGCCTTCACCAACGTGGTCTGGATCGCCGGCGGCCTCTCCAAGGGCGTTTCCTACGACGACCTGGTCAGCGGCCACGCACACCGGCTGAAGGCCGTGGTAGTGATCGGCAAGGACACTTCGGAGCTTGCCGGAGCCCTGGCGCGACACGCTCCCGACGTCCCGGTCATCAGGCCGGAACAGGACCAGACTGGAGATGTCATGGCGCAGGCGGTGGCGGCTGCGGCCGGCGTGGCCGTTTCGGGCGACACCGTGCTCATGGCACCCGCAGCCGCATCCATGGATCAGTTCACGTCCTACGCACACCGCGGCGACGCTTTCATCGAGGCCGTCCGCGGGCTGGTGGAAGGGCAGGACGAGACCGCCGAGGAGTAGAGATGGCCAACACGGCAACGCGCCGACCGCCTGTCAGTGCGGGCGGCACCCGACTCCGCTCCGCCTACCGGAAATTCTGGTCCGCCCTTGAAGGAACAGGCACATCACGGAACGGATCCACCTACTACCTCATCCTCGGGTCCACCTTGGCGCTGACTGCCATCGGGATCATGATGGTCCTCTCGGCCTCGAGCGTGGAGTCGATCGCCGCTGGCAAGTCTCCGTACGGTGACGCCATGAAGCAGGGCATCTTCGCCGCCCTGGGGATCTTCCTCATGTTCGTGCTTTCCCGCGTGAATGTGGTGTGGCTCAAACGGCTTGCCTGGCTGGGAATCGGCGTGGCGCTGGTGCTCCTGGTGCTCGTCCAGCTGGTGGGCGACGATGTCAACGGCAACCGGAACTGGATCAACCTCGGCGGCTTCACGTTCCAGCCGTCCGAGGCCTCCAAGCTTGCCCTGGCACTGTGGATGGCTACCGTCCTGGCCCGGAAGGGCAGGCTGTTGCGGCAGTGGCAGCACATCGCAGTGCCAGTGGTGCCGATGGCGGCCATCATCATCGGCCTGGTGCTCTGGGGAAACGACCTGGGCACCGCAATGATCATCATGATGCTCGCAGCCGCCGCACTGTTCTTTGCCGGTGTTCCGCTCTATTTTTTTGGCATTGCCGGGCTGGTTGCCGCGGCGGGAACCGCGGCCATGGCCATGGCCAGCCCCAACCGGATGTGCCGCATCACCTCATGGTGGAGCGGCGAAAGCTGCGCAGGCGGCATGGACGTGAACTACCAGGCAACCAACGGCCTCTACGGGCTGGCCTCCGGTGGCTGGTTCGGCGTGGGACTGGGGCAAAGCCGGCTTAAATACAACTGGATCCCGGAAGCCCACAACGACTTCATATTCGCCATCATCGGCGAGGAACTCGGCCTGGTGGGTTCCGTCGTCGTACTCATTCTCTTTGCCATCCTGGGAGCTGCGATCTACCGCGTGGTCGTGGCGCAGGAGGATATGTTCCATCGGGTGCTGGCCGGAACCATCATGGTGTGGCTGCTCGGCCAGGCAACGGTGAACATGTCCGTGGTCACCGGCCTGATGCCCGTCATCGGCGTCCCCCTGCCGTTCATTTCCTACGGGGGGTCCGCGCTGCTGATGTCACTATGCGCCATCGGCGTGGTGCTCTCCCTGGCCAGGGAACAAATGGCGCCGGCCATCCGGCCCCAACGGATCCTGAAATTCAAGGCCGCGCCCGCGGGGGCCGCCGGCCGCAAGAAGAAAACTGCCAGAAAGCGTGCCTGACCCAAAATGATCTCCCAGAATCCGTCCATTGTCCTCGCTGGAGGCGGCACCGCCGGGCATATCAGCCCGCTGCTGGCCATTGCCGCCGCGGTCCGCGAAGCCGCCCCGGAAGCATCCATCCTGGCAGTCGGCACGTCCGCCGGGATGGAAACCCGGCTGGTCCCTGCCGCCGGTGTGGAGCTGGCCACCATTGACAGGGTGCCGTTACCCCGCAAGCCATCCTTGGACCTGCTTCGCCTTCCGGGACGCCTGGCCGGAGCTGTCAAGCAGGCCGGCGCGATTCTCGACGGCGCGGCAGCGGACGTCCTGGTGGGCGTGGGCGGCTACGTCTGCACTCCCATGTACCTTGCTGCCCGCAAGCGCCGGATCCCCATTGTTGTCCATGAGGCCAACGCGCGGCCGGGACTGGCCAACAGGGTCGGCGCAATGTTTACCGACCGCGTCGCCGTCGCGTTCGCGGGAACGCCGCTCCGGCACGCCCGGCACGTGGGCATGCCCATGCGCCCGGGGATATCGCAGCTGGACCGGGCCGCGGCACGTGCAGGGGCACGCCGGTCACTGGGGCTGGAGGAAAACCGGCCCACGCTGATCGTGACCGGCGGGTCCTCGGGGGCTCTGAGCATCAACCGGACCGTCGCGGCCTCCGTGCAGCTGCTTGCAGGCGCAGGCATCCAGACACTGCACATCACCGGCCGCGGCAAGGCAGTCACCGACGCATCAGGAGAGCCCCTGGCTGCCGAAGGCTACCGCCAGGTGGAGTACGTCGATGGCATGGAAACCGTTTATGCCGCCGCGGACGTCCTGCTGGCGCGCGCCGGTGCGGCGACCGTGTCCGAGGCTGCCGCCGTCGGCGTCCCCGCCGTCCTGGTGCCACTGCCCATTGGCAACGGCGAGCAGGCGCTGAACGCCGCCGGCCTCGTGGCGGCCGGCGGTGCGCTGCTGGTGGCGGACCGCGACTTCACCGCAGGGTGGGTGGCGGACCAGCTGATCCCGCTGGTCACCGACGAAACACGCCTGGCCGCCATGGCGGCAAACTCATACCGGCTTGGCATCCGGAACGCCGACCAGCAGATGGCTGGTCTTGTCCTGGAAGCGGTAGGCGCATGAACCACTACGAAACCCCCGCAGGCCTCAGCAGCCTCGGCAAGGTCCACTTCATCGGCATCGGCGGCGTGGGTATGTCCGCCGTGGCACGGATCATGGTGGCGCGCGGTGTCCCGGTCAGCGGCTCCGACGCCAAGGACCTTCCGGTGATGGCCGAACTGGCGGCCGCCGGCGCGCGGATCGCCGTCGGATACGGGCCCGGCAACCTCGGGGACGCCCAGACAGTCGTGGCCGGCTCCGCCATCCGTCCGGACAACCCCGAACTTGCGGCAGCCCGCACCGCAGGGCTGCCGATCCTGCACCGCTCCGAGGCGCTGGCCGCGACGATGGGGGAGGACACCGTGGTTACGGTGGCCGGCACGCACGGCAAGTCCACCACCACCGCCATGGTGGCCGTCCTGCTGAAGGGCGCGGGGCTGGATCCGTCCTTCGCAATTGGCGCCAACGTCCCGGCGCTCGGCGTTAATGCCGCCCACGGCAGTTCTCCCGTCTTTGTGGCCGAGGCGGACGAATCGGACGGCTCGTTCCTCAACTACCGGCCGCGGATAGCGGTGGTCACCAACGTGGAGCCGGACCACCTCGACCACTACGGCACTGCCGAGGCCGTCTATGAATCCTTCGACCGGTTCACCGCGCTGCTGCCCGCGGACGGCGTGCTCGTTGCGTGCGCTGACGACCCCGGTGCACTGGCCCTCGCTGAACGCACCCGTGGGCGGGGCAACACCCGGGTGGTCCTGTACGGGACGGGGGAGGGGAATGACTTGCGGCTGCACGACGGCGGCCCCGGCGACGTCGCCGTCTCCACACCGGAGGGGAGCTTCAGCCTTGCCCTCCAGGTGCCCGGGCGGCACAACGCGCTGAACGCCGCGGCGGCGTTCGCCGTCGCGCTTGAACTCGGTGTGGAGCCTGCCGCAGCCGCCGCCGCCCTGGGACATTTTTCCGGTGCCTCCCGCCGGTTCGAGTTCAAGGGCGCGGCACGCGGCGTGCGGGTCTTTGACGACTACGCCCACCACCCCACGGAAGTCCGCGCGGCCCTGTCTGCCGCCCGCACCGTGGCCGCCGGACACAAGGTCCACGTCCTGTTCCAGCCCCACCTGTTCTCGCGGACGCGGGAATTTGCCCACGACTTCGCCGACGCCCTTAACCTCGCGGACACGGCACTGGTGCTGGACATCTACCCGGCGCGGGAGGACCCGATTCCCGGGGTTACCAGCAAACTCATCGCTGACCACCTGCACCACGGCGGGCGCCTTGTGGCGGGGGACGACGCCGTGGCCGAAATGGTGGCGGCTGCCGGAGACGGCGACGTCGTCCTTACCGCCGGAGCCGGCGACGTTACCTCCTTTGGACCGCGGATAGTCGAGGCCCTGCATGGCAGGTAACCGGCGCCCCACCTATACACCCGCGGGAAGCCGTCCAGGCACGGGCGACGACGTCATTTCCGCCTCGCGCGAGGCCCCGGAACCGGAGGCTCCCGCGCCTGCGGCGCCGCGCCGGCTGCCCGCGTTCCGCAGGAAGGGGCACACGGAGTTGGCCGCCTCCGAGGCACCGAACGTGGTGGCGTTCCCCGAGCCCAGGTCCAGGCGGATCCGGCGGAACGTGCTGGTGGCCATGGGATCGGTGGTGGCTGCTGTGGCTGCGCTGCTCGCTGCCGCTGTCTATTCGCCATGGCTGGCCATGAACAGCGTTTCAGTCAGCGGAACCCGGCTCCTGACGCCGGCCCAGGTCGAGGCGGCGCTTGAACCGCTCAAAGGGAAGCCGCTTCCGCAGATCTCGGATGAGGATGTAGCCACCCTGCTCGGGCCGCTGGTCCAGGTGAGGTCTGTGTCCGTACAGGCCAGGCCGCCGTCGGGCCTGGCCGTGATGGTGCGCGAACGCGTACCCGTGGCACTGGTAAAGCAGGGAAAGCAGTACCAGTTAGTGGACGTTGAAGGGGTGCGCCTGGCCGTCACTGCCGATCCCGCAACGGTCAAACTTCCCGTGATCGACGGCGGTGCCGGAACCATCGGCAAGGACCTCTTCCGCGCCACGGCAGCAGTGCTGGGCGCCCTGCCCGCCGACGTGCTTGCCAGGCTGTCCAACGCCTCGGCCCAGTCCGTGGATGCAGTGCAGCTCAAGCTGGTGGACGGCCAGACCATCATCTGGGGTAACGCCTCGGACAGGGAACTCAAAGCAAAGGTGCTGGCCGCACTGCTGAAGGCGCCGGCGGATCCCAAGAACCCGGTCCGGGTATATGACGTCAGCGTCCCGCGCCATCCGGTAACCCGGTGAGCGGCATTCTTTCGCGGTATTAATCCGACACGCGGACCCGGTTATTGAATGTGGGTACCAGAGGAAATACCGTCACAGACATGAGTTACTTGACATAACTCTAACCTTCAACTCGAAGGTTAAGGTTATAAGCTTCAAGCTCTCCATCAGTTTTCGCAATAAACACGAACAAGGGACACGTAACGTGGCAGCTCCGCAGAATTACTTGGCCGTCATCAAAGTCGTCGGCATCGGCGGCGGTGGCGTGAACGCAGTCAACCGCATGATCGAGGTTGGTCTCCGAGGCGTTGAATTCATCGCCATCAATACCGATGCCCAGGCCCTGCTGATGAGCGATGCTGACGTTAAGCTCGATGTCGGGCGTGAACTGACCCGTGGCCTTGGTGCAGGCGCCAACCCCGAGGTTGGCAAGCAAGCCGCCGAGGACCACGCAGACGAAATCGAAGAGGTCCTCCGCGGCGCCGACATGGTCTTCGTGACTGCAGGTGAAGGCGGCGGCACCGGCACAGGCGGGGCCCCTGTGGTGGCACGCATCGCCCGGTCCCTTGGGGCGCTCACCATCGGCGTCGTCACCCGGCCCTTCACGTTCGAAGGCCGCCGCCGTGCCGGATCGGCTGAGGCCGGCATCGACGCGCTGCGCGACGAAGTCGACACCCTGATCGTCATCCCGAACGACCGGCTGCTGTCCATCAGCGACCGCAACGTCTCGGTCCTGGACGCCTTCCGCTCCGCGGACCAGGTCCTTCTCTCCGGCGTGCAGGGCATCACGGATCTCATCACCACCCCCGGCCTGATCAACCTCGACTTCGCGGACGTGAAGTCCGTCATGCAGGGTGCGGGGTCGGCCCTCATGGGTATCGGTTCGGCCAGGGGCGAAGACCGTGCCGTCAAGGCCGCGGAACTTGCCATCGCCTCCCCGCTGCTGGAAGCCTCGATTGACGGCGCCCATGGCGTCCTGCTCTCCATCCAGGGCGGGTCCGACCTCGGACTGTTCGAAATCAACGAAGCCGCGCGCCTGGTGCAGGAAGTGGCCCATCCCGAGGCGAACATCATTTTCGGTGCTGTGATCGATGACGCGCTGGGCGACGAAGCGCGCGTTACGGTCATCGCTGCGGGGTTCGACGACGTCAAGGCCACCTCGCCGTCGATGGACCAGTCCCAGCCGGCCGCCGCAGCCCCGGCGGCCCCTTCCGCCGCGCCGGCGTCCGCACCCGCCCAGCCGCCTGCCGGTGGGAGCCAGCAGGTCAATGCCCGGCCCGTGCCCGCCACTGTTGGTGCAGCCGGGCTGAGCAACTGGGGGCAGCAGCACCCGGCTTCGATCCCCGCTGACTCAGGTTTCGACGTAGACCTTCCCTCCGTTGTGGAGCCGGACCTGACCGGTAACCACCCGGATGACCTGGATGTCCCCGACTTCCTGAAGTAGGCCCCGGTTTGTTCCACTGGCAAGCCGGGATCCTTCCGGGGGTCTCGGCCGCTTTCACGGATACGGCTGCGGGCAACCTCGCCCTGCATGTGGGGGACGACCCGTCCCGCGTCCTGCAGCGGCGCCGGCAGTTGGAAGCCGAAATGGGCATCGCCGCCGGTTCGCTCAAGTTCATGAACCAGGTCCACGGCGCCACTGTTGCAGTTGCGGACGGGACACCGGTGCCCGAAGCCGATGCCATGGTGTCCCTCGGGACGCCGCTGGCCGTCATGGTGGCGGACTGCATTCCACTGCTGCTGGCCGGCGTATCCGCCTCGGGACCGGTGCTGTCCGCAGTCCATGCGGGACGCCCCGGCCTGGAGGCCGGCATCGTGCCCGCAGCGGTGAGCCGGATGCGGGCCATGGGCGCTGCCGACATCCGGGCGTGGTTGGGGCCGTCCATCTGCGGCCGTTGCTACGAGGTTCCGGAGGGCCTGCAGGAACAGGTGGCTGCCGCTGTGCCCGCCGCGAAGACCACAACCTCATGGGGAACTCCTGGCCTCGACCTCCCCGCTGGAGCCCGAAGCCAACTTGAGGATGCCGGAGTAGGCGTGGAATATTCCGGCCCGTGCACCCTTGAGGCGGAGTCGCTCTACTCGTACCGCCGGAACAACAGCACCGGCAGGTTCGCCGGCGTTATCTGGTGCCATGACTGAGCGCCTTCCGGAGGCGGCCGACCCGAGGGCCACGGAGCTGGCCGGGCGGCTCGCCGTGGTCCGCCGCCGGATAGCAGCCGCCGCGGCGGCGGCCGGGCGCCGGGATTCCCTGCCGTCGCTCATCGTGGTCACCAAATTCCACCCCGCTGCGGACATCCGGCGCCTCGCCGCGCTGGGGGTCACCGACGTCGGTGAGAACCGGGACCAGGAGGCCGCCGCCAAAGCTGCCGAGCTGTCGGACTGTGCCTTGAAGTGGCACTTCGTCGGTCAACTCCAGACCAAAAAATCCAGATCCGTGGTCAAGTACGCCACCGCCGTGCATTCCGTGGACCGTCCGCAGCTCGTGGATGCCCTTGACCGGGCCATGGCTGTGGAAATGGAGGCCAGCAGGCGGCTTCCCCTCGAATGCTTCATCCAGGTCAGTCTGGAGGACGACGCCGGAGCGCACCGGGGCGGGGCAGCGCCCGGTGATGTTCCGGGGCTGGCTGAGCGCATCGCGGGGGCCTCCGGCCTTCGCTTGGCCGGCGTGATGGCCGTAGCTCCGTTGGGCGCACCGCCCGGTCCGGCCTTCGAGAAGCTGTCCCGCATCTCCGCTGACCTGGCGGCTTCCCATCCGGAGGCGAGGGGGATTTCCGCGGGAATGAGCCAGGATCTGGAGGCCGCTGTCCAGTTTGGAGCGACACACCTCAGAATCGGTTCCGATATTCTCGGAACGCGTCCGGCGGTGCGGTAGCGTCGGACCTATTGGAAGTGATGGGCGGGGGACACCAGTGCTGTCAAGTCATTGGGCGGCCCGCGACAGGGACACGATAAGGAGTCGACCATGACCGGCACTCTGCGCAAGACAATGATCTATCTTGGGCTCGCCGATGGCGATGAGCACTACGAGTCCGAGCACCAGACTGTACGTAAGGATGAGGACGAAACGATGGAAGCTGACCGCGAGGAGCGCCGTGCACCCGCACCCGTCCGTGAGGCCAGCCGCGAATCGTCCCACGCCCCCGAAGAGGAATACCGCGCCCCTGTGACTCCAATTAAGCGTGCGGCGTCGAGCCGTGAGGAACCCTCCGGACTCCGCCAGATCACCACCATCCACCCGCGTTCGTACAATGACGCCAAACTCATTGGCGAAAGCTTCCGCGACGGCATTCCAGTGATCATGAACGTCACGGACATGGGCGAAGCCGACGCCAAGCGCCTGGTGGACTTCTCTGCTGGCCTGGTCTTTGGCCTGCGCGGCAGCATCGAGCGGGTCACCAACAAAGTCTTCCTTCTTTCGCCGTCCTACATAGAGGTCATCGGTGACGACAAGAAGGCCAGCGAGACGCAGGCCAGCTTCTTCAACCAGAGCTGACCCGGGCTCTGTTCACAGATGCCAGGCAGGAGCACCTGCCTGGCATCTGTGCTGAAATGGATACGATCCCCCGGCACGGTGCCGCGGCGGCAACAATGGACTTGGAGATATGAGTTAAGTCATGGGAATTGTTTTCGGACTTGTCTATCTCGCCCTGCTGCTGTTTTTTGTGGCCCTTATCATCCGCCTGGTGTTCGACTGGGTGCAGATGTTTGCCCGGGAGTGGCGCCCCCGGGGTGCCGCGCTGGTGGCGGCGCACGCCGTCTATTCGGTCACCGATCCGCCCCTGAGGGTGCTGCGCCGGGCGATTCCGCCGCTGCGGCTCGGAGGGATATCGCTGGACCTAGGGTTCCTTGTCCTCTTCATCGCGGTGAGCATTGCGATGGGAATCACAAGGAATCTCACATAATTTCCCCTGATCAATCAACCCAATGCGGACCGAACCCGCATTGAGCGGTTACTGTAAAGCGAGGAAACCTCGCGTTTGACACCCCGGTGTTGGATTAGAGTAACCAGACATAATTTAGGTACCGTAGTTTTGACGGCCGGAAGGCCTACTGACTAACTAGACCAGTGAGGTGACCAGATGGCTCTGACGCCAGAAGACGTTGTCAACAAGCGCTTTCAGCCGACCAAGTTCCGCGAGGGCTACGACCAGGACGAGGTCGATGACTTCCTGGACGAGATCGTTGTTGAACTCCGCCGCCTGAACCAGGAAAACGATGAGCTCCGCAAGAAGCTCGCCGAAGCCGGTTCCAGCGTCCCCGCCAGCTCCGCAGCCGCTCCCGTTGTGGAAAAGGTCCCCGCTCCCGCCAAGGCTGAAAAGGATGAAGCCCGCGAGAAGGCTGAAGCCGAAGCCAAGGCCGCTGAAGCAGCCAAGAAGAAGGAAGCTGCAGCTCCCGTCCCCGCACCGGCCGCAGCAGCCCAGGCTCCTGCCTCCACGCCGTCCGCCGAGTCCGCGGCCGGCCTGCTGGCCATGGCCCAGCAGATGCACGACCGCCACGTCGCCGAAGGCCAGGCCCAGAAGGAAAAGATCATTGCCGAGGCGCAGATCGAAGCCAGCAGCCTCGTCAACGACGCGCAGGAGAAGTCCCGCAAGATCCTCGGCGCCCTCGAGCAGCAGCGCTCGGTCCTGGAGCGCAAGGTCGAGCAGCTCCGCGGCTTCGAACGCGACTACCGTTCGCGCCTGAAGGCCTACATCGAAGGCCAGCTGCGCGACCTGGACGCCCGCGGTTCCGTGGCAACGCCGGAAGTCAGCGAAGCCAACTAACGCGTCAACCACGTATTCTGAAAGCCGGTGGCTGAGGACTCCTCGGCCGCCGGCTTTCTGCTTGCCACCTGTTTTTACGAATGAAAGCGCCATGACAGACGAACTTGCCGCTGGTGCGGCACCGCCCCAGCCGCCCGCGCGCAGGTACTCCCGGGGGCTGCTCCTTGGCCTCTTTGCCGGATGCGCCGTTTTCGCCTACGCGCTGGACCAGCTGACCAAGATTTGGGTGACTTCCACCATGGTGGAAGGCGAACGGATCCCTGTCCTTCCGCCCTTGCTGCACTGGTACTTCATCCGTAACTCCGGCGCTGCTTTTTCCATCGGTGAAAACGTCACCTGGGTGTTCTCCATCATCATGGCCGCGGTGGCAATCGCCATCCTTTTCCAAGTGCGCAAACTCGGCTCGGCCTGGTGGGCCCTGGCGCTGGGACTGCTCTTGGGCGGGGCCCTGGGTAACCTCACGGACCGGTTATTCCGTGAACCATCGTTCGGCATGGGGCATGTGGTGGACTTCATCCAGCTCCCCAATTTCGCCATCTTCAACATCGCTGATTCCGCGGTGGTCTCTGCCGTGGCGATCATCTGCATCCTTACACTGCGCGGAATAGCCCTGGACGGAACGCGGCTCGTCGCCGCAGACCGGGGCGAGGACGCAGAACAAGGCAGGAACGGGAACGGCGATGACTGACAGCCTGGTGGTCTCCGACGATTTCGCCGGCTCCCGGGCAGACGCCGGATTGGCGGGGCTGCTGGGGATCTCCCGCTCCGCCGCGGCCGCGCTCATCGCCGGCGGCCACGTCCTGAATGCCGGCAGGCCCCTCGGCAAATCGGCCAAGCTCGTGGCGGGGGATGTGCTGCAGGTGACTGTGCCGGAGCAGCGGGACCCGCTGGAAGTCGTGGAGGAAGAAGTGGAAGGCCTGAACATCCTGCTGGACGACGACGATTTCGTCGTTGTCGATAAGCCTGTGGGCGTCGCCGCCCATCCGTCGCCCGGCTGGGTGGGTCCCACCGTCGTGGGTGGCCTCGCCGGGGCGGGATACCGGATCTCGACCTCCGGATCGCCCGAGCGGGCAGGGATCGTCCACCGGCTCGACGTCGGCACCTCGGGTGTCATGGTCGTGGCTAAATCCGAACGTGCGTATACCGCCCTGAAGCGGGCCTTCAAGGAACGCACCGTGGATAAGGTCTACCACGCCGTGGTTCAGGGCCTGCCCGATCCGCTGACGGGGACCATCGACGCCCCGATCGGGCGTCACCCCGGGCATGACTGGCGGTTCGCCGTCATCGAGGACGGCCGGCCATCGGTGACCCACTACGAGGTGCTGGAGGCGTTTGGAAAGGCGAGCCTGGTGGAAGTACACCTGGAGACCGGCCGGACCCACCAGATCCGCGTGCATTTCTCGGCCCTGCGGCACCCCTGCGCGGGAGACCTCACCTACGGCGCCGACCCGCGTCTGGCGGCGACCCTTGGCCTGACCCGGCAATGGCTGCACGCCCGGGAACTTGGTTTCGAACACCCCGTGACCGGAGAGCGGATCCGGGTCACCAGCGAGTATCCGCAGGACCTCGCGTACGCCCTGGAAGTCCTGGAGTCCGGCAGGGCCTGAGCGGGTGCTGCCGAGGCCAGCGCATAGAATGGTGCGGTGACTTCCAGCAATGACTCGTTCGTCCACCTCCACACGCACACCGAATACTCCATGCTGGATGGGGCCGCCCGGCTGGGTGAGTTGTTCGACGAGACGGAGCGGCTGGGCATGCCCGCCCTGGCCACCACGGACCATGGTTACCTGTTCGGGGCCTTCGATTTCTGGCAGAAAGCCCAGGCCAAGGGCATCAAGCCCATCATCGGCGTCGAAGCCTACGTGACTCCGGGTACCGCCCGGACGGACAAAGAGCGCGTGAGGTGGGGCGACGAGTCACAGCGCAAGGACGACGTCTCCGGCGGTGGCTCCTACACGCACATGACCCTGTTGAGCTACAACAACGTGGGCATGCGCAACCTGTTCCGCGCCTCCTCCATCGCTTCGCTGGACTCGGTTTTCGGCAAGTGGCCCCGGCTGGACCGCGAACTGCTCAACACCTACTCGGAAGGGCTTATTGCCACCACCGGTTGCCCGTCCGGCGAAGTGCAGACCCGCCTCCGCCTGGGGCAATACCGCGAGGCACTGGAAGCCGCAGCGGAATTCCGGGACATTTTCGGGGCCGAAAACTACTTCTGCGAGCTCATGGACCACGGACTGGACATCGAGCGCAGGGTCACCGGCGACCTGCTCCGCCTGGCCAAGGAACTGAACCTGCCCCTGGTGGCCACCAACGACCTCCACTACACCCACGAGCACGACGCCAAGGCCCACGAGGCACTGCTCGCCATCCAGTCCGGTTCCACGCTGCTGGAGCCCACCTACGACAATGGCGGGTCCAGGTTCGCGTTTTCCGGCAGCGGCTACTACTTGAAATCGCCCCGAGAGATGCGCGAACTTTTCCGCGACCATCCTGAGGCCTGCGACAACACGCTGCTCATCGCAGAGCGCTGCGAAGTCTCCTTCAACACCGACGCCAACTACATGCCCCGCTTCCCCTGCCCGCCGGGCGAGGACGAGACGTCCTGGCTGGTTAAGGAAGTGGACAAGGGCCTGCAGTACCGCTACCCGAAAGGCGTGCCGGACGAGGTACGCAAGCAGGCGGACTACGAGCTCGGCGTCATCACTTCCATGGGCTTCCCCGGCTACTTCCTGGTGGTGGCCGACTTCATCAACTGGGCCAAGAACAACGGCATCAGGGTGGGTCCCGGCCGTGGTTCCGGCGCCGGTTCCATGGTGGCCTACGCCATGCGCATCACCGACCTCGACCCGTTGCGGCACGGACTGATCTTCGAGCGGTTCCTCAACCCGGACCGTGTCTCCATGCCCGACTTCGACGTCGACTTCGATGACCGCCGCCGCTCCGAGGTCATCGACTACGTGACGCGGAAGTACGGCGATGAGCGCGTGGCAATGATCGTCACGTACGGCACCATCAAGACCAAGCAGGCGCTCAAGGACTCCTCACGGGTGCTGGGCTATCCGTTCAGCATGGGCGAGCAGCTCACCAAGGCGCTGCCGCCTGCGGTGATGGCCAAGGACATCCCGCTGGCGGACATCCAGAACCCGGAAGCGAAGCGCTACGGCGAGGCAGGCGACTTCCGCCAGCTGATCGCTACGGATCCCGAAGCGGCGAAGGTGTTCGAGACAGCACTCGGCATCGAAGGGCTGAAGCGCCAGTGGGGCGTCCACGCCGCCGGCGTCATCATGTCCTCCGACCCCATCATCGATGTCATCCCGATCATGCGCCGGTTCCAGGACGGGCAGGTGATCACCCAGTTTGACTACCCCACGTCCGAGGGCCTTGGCCTGATCAAAATGGACTTCCTGGGCCTGCGGAACCTGACGATCATTTCCGACGCCCTCGAGAACATCAAAATGAACCGCGGCATCGACCTGGACCTGGAAAACCTGGAACTGGACGACGCCGCCTCCTACGAACTCCTGGCCCGCGGCGACACCCTGGGCGTGTTCCAGCTCGACGGCGGGCCCATGCGGTCCCTGCTCAAGCTCATGAAGCCTGACAACTTCGAGGACATCTCAGCGGTTCTGGCGCTGTACCGCCCGGGCCCCATGGGCGCCAACGCGCACACCGACTATGCGCTGCGCAAAAACGGCATCCAGGAAGTCATTCCCATCCACCCGGAGCTCGAAGAGCCCCTGAGGGAAATCCTCGGCGGCACGTTCGGCCTGATCGTGTACCAGGAGCAGGTCATGGCGGTGGCCCAGAAGCTCGCGGGCTACTCGCTGGGCCAGGCAGACATTTTGCGCCGCGCCATGGGCAAGAAGAAGAAGTCGGAACTGGACAAGCAGTTTGCCGGATTCTCCCAGGGCATGCAGGACAACGGTTACTCCATGGAAGCCGTCAAGACCCTGTGGGACATCCTCCTGCCATTCTCCGACTACGCCTTCAACAAGGCCCACTCGGCGGCCTACGGCGTCATCTCCTACTGGACCGCCTACCTCAAGGCGCACTATGCCCCGGAGTACATGGCTGCACTGCTGACGTCCGTGGGTGACGACAAGGACAAGTCGGCCATCTACCTCAATGAATGCAGGCGCATGGGCATCACCGTGCTGCCCCCGGACGTGAACGAGTCGGCGCTGAACTTCACCCCGGTTGGAAACGACATCCGCTTCGGCATGGGCGCCATCCGAAACGTGGGCGTCAACGCGGTGGAGGCCATGGTCGCCGCCCGCGAAAGCGAAGGGGCGTTCACGTCATTCAAGGATTACCTGATGAAGGTCCCGGCGGTCGTCTGCAACAAGCGGACCATAGAATCGCTGATCAAGTCCGGCGCCTTCGATTCGCTCGGACACCACCGCCGTGCCCTGGCCATGGTCCACGAAGAAGCCATCGACTCGGTGATCACGCTGAAGCGCAACGAAGCCATTGGCCAGTTCGACCTGTTCGCGGGCTTCGAGGAAGCCGAGTCTGAGGCATCCCTGAGCATCGAAATCCCGGACCTGCCCGAATGGGAGAAGAAGGACAAGCTTTCCTTCGAGCGGGACATGCTCGGCCTCTATGTTTCTGACCATCCGCTACAGGGGCTCGAGGGAGTCCTAAGCCAGCACGCAGAGCAGACCATCACCTCGGTGCTCGGCGAGGACGGCCCGCAGGACGGCGCCATCATCACCATTGCCGGGATGATCACCTCGCTCAGCCGCCGCATCGCCAAGGCGAGCGGGAACGCGTACGCCCGCGCGGAGGTGGAAGACCTCGGAGCTTCGATCGAGGTCATGTTCTTCGGCCAGGTCTACGGGCCCATCGCCTCCGTGCTGGCTGAGGACCTCATCGTGGTGGTCAAGGGCCGCCTGCAGAAGCGGGACGACGGCGCCATCACGCTGAACTGCATGGAGCTGTCGGTGCCTGACCTGAGCGAGGGCCTCAACGGGCCGCTGGTCATCACCATGCCCACGCACAAGGCCACCGAGGCCGTCGTCACCGAACTCGGCGATGTCCTGCGTACCCACCGCGGTAACTCCGAGGTGCGCCTGCACCTGCTGGGCGACACCCGGACGGAAATCATGGCGCTGCCGGTGCACCTGCGGGTCAACCCCAGCCCCTCCCTCTTTGGCGACCTGAAAGTCCTGCTGGGGCCGGCCTGCCTGGACGCCTGAAAACAAACAGCGGCCGACGACGGGAGTCCCCTCCCGCCGTCGGCCGCTGTTATGCCGGGGCTGCTAGATTTCATAGTCCAGGGGGACCGGCTGGCTGTAGCCGCCGCCGTGGTAGAGCAGCGGAGAACCGTCGCCGCCCACCTGGCCGTCCACCACCTGCACCACCACCACGGCGTTGTTTTCGAAGGACAGCCGCATCTGGACCTCCCCGATCAGCCACCCGGCCACATCCTTGAGGATCGGCACGCCATGCGGTCCGGTCTCCCAGTGGTCGCCCTCGAACCTGTTGCTGGTGCGTGCGAACCGGTCAGCCAGTTCGTGGTTTTCCAGGCCCAGCATGTGCACGCCGATGTAGGTGGTGTTGGCAACCGCCGGCCAGGAACTCGAGCTGCGGGCCATGTTGAAAGTGAAGCGCGGAGGCTCGGCGGACAGTGAAGCGACAGACGTTGCCGTGAACCCGTAGGGCCGGTCCTGGTAGTTGGCCGTGATGATGGCGACGCCCGCGGCGTGGCGGCGGAAGATCTCCTTGAACGTCGGCCCAAACGGGACGGTATTGTCGGTCACCCGGTACTCCTGAAAGATAAATGTCTGTGTTTCCCCCTCCTAGGGTATTTGCCGGCGGCCGGCCCCCGGAAACTGCCGGCGCAGGTTCGCCCTGGAAGGACCTGTGCCGGGCGTTTGTTAAGGTTTGTTGCATGCGTAAAAGTACCGGCGGGACCCGCCGCCTGCCCTGGGCCATGCTGGCCGCTCCGGCCCTGGCGGGAATTCCGGCTGGAATCCTCTGGTGGCTCCTGGCCCCCGGCGGGCTCAACCTCATCACCCGCGATTCCGCCCTGGCTACCGGCGCCAACCCGGCAACCTGGCTGCCCCGGGACTTGACACTGGGTGCTGTCCTGCTGTTCGCCGGGTGTCTGCTGGCGGTCTTCCTGGTGGATGGACGGCGGCCCCACCGGCAGGCGGCGCTGATGCTCGCCTTGACCGGAGCAGCGCTGGGCGCATTGGTGGCTTGGCAGGCAGGGATGGCGGCGGCGCGGCTGTGGAGCCCGCCGGTGGACGCCTCGGCGAACGCCAGCATCGCCTTTTCCCTGCGCGCCTGGCCCGTGCTGCTGCTGTGGCCCGCGGCTACCGCTATCGCGGTGTTCGCGCTGGAAGTCCTGGACGTTGGAGGCCGGAAGAGGTCCGGGACGGCCGGCGGCGCCAATGGCCTGGTGGCGGAGCCGTAAAATAGGAGCCGTGACTATCTCCCCGGACGCCGTGCCCGCTGCTTCAGCCGTGAACTTCCGTACCGTCGACCTCCGGGGGCAGGCACTGTCCCTGGCCGGGTTGCGCGCAGCCGTTCCGCGGGCCCAGGGCAGCACCGTGGCGGACGCCGAAGACAAAGTCACCGCAATTATTTCCGCGGTCCGGCAGAGCGGCTTTGCAGCGCTCTCGGAGTTGGCCGGGAGGTTTGATGGCGTAGAGCAGCAGCACCCGCGCGTTCCGGCTGCTGCCCTCCGGACTGCCCTGGAGCAGCTTGATCCGGCGGTCCGCAGGGCCCTGGAGGAATCCATCGGACGAGCGCGGAAATTCGCGGACGCCCAGCGGCCGCGGAACGTGGACGTCGAACTCGGTGACGGTGCCGTGGTCAGCCAGAACTGGGTCCCCGTGGCGCGTGTCGGCCTTTATGTGCCCGGCGGTCTTGCCGTGTACCCATCCTCCGTGGTTATGAATGTGGTGCCGGCCCTGGCCGCCGGGGTGGACTCCATTGCCCTGGCTTCCCCGCCGCAGAAGGAGTTCGGCGGGCTTCCGCATCCCACCATCCTGGCGGCGGCCGAACTGCTGGGCATTACCGAGGTCTACGCCATCGGTGGAGCGCAGGCCATCGCCGCGTTCGCCTACGGGGTGGAAGGTTCCGAAGCCGGACCGGCGCTGGAACCCGTTGACGTCGTCACCGGGCCTGGCAACATCTTCGTGGCCACCGCCAAGCGGCTGGTCAAGGGCGTGGTGGGCATTGACTCCGAAGCGGGGACCACGGAGATTGCCATCCTGGCGGATGCCACGGCCAAACCCGCGCTGGTTGCCGCGGATCTCATCAGCCAGGCGGAACATGATCCCAAGGCAGCGTCCGTGCTGATCACCGACTCGGCGGACCTGGCAGCTGCCGTGCGCGTGGAACTGGACCGCCAGGCGGCCGCCACCCGGCACTCTGCCCGGGTGCAGGAGGCGCTGTCCGGGCCACAGTCCGGAGTGGTCCTGGTGGACGGACTGGAGCAGGGAATTGCGGCGTGCGACGCCTATGCGGCGGAACACCTCGAGATCATGACCGCGGATGCGCCCGCAGTGGCGGCCCGGATCCGCAATGCCGGCGCCATCTTCGTGGGGGACTACAGCCCGGTCAGCCTGGGCGACTATTGCGCAGGGTCCAACCACGTCCTGCCCACCAGTGGAACCGCGGCCTTCTCCTCGGGCCTGAATGTCACCACCTTCCTGCGCGCCATCCAGGTGGTCAACTACACCCGCGAAGCGCTCCAGGAGGTCGGCGGCCACATCGTGAGCCTTTCCCGCGCGGAGGACCTTCCCGCGCACGGCGACGCTGTGACGGTGCGCTTCGGTGCCCCGTCCTAGCCACTACATGTAGTAATTACAGGCTTGTTATTACGCTACATGTAGCCGTAGACTGGAAGGCGCTATGGGACCGCTGACGCGCGCTCCCAGCCGGTTCGCGCGAAAGAGGGGTGCCATGTACTGTCCGTTCTGCCGCAACCCCGACTCCCGGGTCGTGGACAGCCGCATGGCCGACGACGGCTCTTCCATCCGGCGCCGCCGGCAATGCCCCGAGTGCGGCCGCCGGTTCACCACCGTTGAAACCACCAGCCTGTCGGTCATCAAGCGCTCCGGCGTGGGCGAGCCCTTCAGCCGGAGCAAGGTCATCAATGGGGTGCGCAAGGCCTGCCAGGGCCGCCCGGTGAGCGAAGATGATCTTGCCCTGCTGGCCCAGGAGGTCGAAGAGCAGATCCGGGCATCCGGCGCCGCGGAAATCGACGCCCACGAGGTTGGCCTGGTCATCCTCGGACCCCTGCAGAAGCTGGACAAGGTGGCCTACCTGCGGTTCGCCAGTGTCTACCAGGCTTTCGAGTCGCTCGAAGACTTCGAAACCGCCATCGCCCTGCTCCGCCATGAGGGAGAAGACTCCAAGGGCGCAGCAGCCAAGGGCTGCAAGAGTTCCGAGAAGAGCCCGCTCTAATCTTCCGGTGGCGGCAGCGGAGGGGAAGCCGCTGCCGCCACCGGCATCACGCTCTACTTTGCCAGTTTGTGCTGGAGCGCAATCTCGATGGCGGCGCCCACAATCCCCGCTTCATTCCGCAGGACGGCCGGTACGATCGGCGTGCGCAGCTTCAGGTTGGGAAGGTACTCGTCCGCACGCTTTGAAATGCCGCCGCCCACGATGAACAGTTCCGGTGAGAAGAGGAATTCCACGTGGGAGAAGTAGCGCTGCAGCAGGACGCTGTATTCGTCCCAGGACAGGCCGTCGCGTTCCCGTGCCACAGCTGAAGCCTTCGTTTCAGCGTCGTGCCCGTCGATCTCAAGGTGTCCCAGCTCGGCGTTGGGGACCAGCTTGCCGTCAAAGATGAACGCCGAACCGATTCCCGTGCCCAGCGTGATGACCAGGACCGTGCCGTTGACGCCGGCTCCTGCGCCGTAGCGCGCCTCGGCCAGGCCGGCGGCGTCGGCGTCGTTGATCACCTCCACCGGCCTGCCCAGGCGGGCCGTGAGGAGGGCATCGATGTCAGTGTCCAGCCAGCTCTTGTCCACATTGGCCGCGGAATGGACCACGCCGTGCTGGATGATGCCCGGAAAAGTGACGCCCACGGGGGAGCCTGCGGCGGGGGCTTCGGGACGTGCGGACAGTTCCGCCACCACCAGGGCCACGGCCTCGGCCACCGCCTCCGGCGTAGCGGGCTGGGGCGTGGGGACGCGGAAGCGCTCGCCCAGCAGCTTGCCCTTCTTCAGGTCGACAATGCCGCCCTTGATGCCCGTGCCTCCGATGTCGATGCCGATCAGCGGTGCGTTCTTTGGAGACTTCTCGTCCTTCTTGGCCAATGGGATTCCGTTCTGGCAGGTGCGGTCAGGGATGGGCGGCCGGTGCCGGCCGGGGGTGTCCGGCAGTGCCGGAATCAGCGCGGGCCGGTTCGAACCGTCCCGCCACTGGAAGCTATGGGAGGGTCAGGATCTCGGCGCCCGACTCGGTCACCAGGAGGGTATGCTCGAACTGCGCCGTCCGTTTGCGGTCGCGGGTCACCACGGTCCAGTCGTCCGCCCACATGTCCCATTCCACAGTGCCGAGGGTGAGCATCGGCTCAATGGTGAACACCATGCCGGCCTCGATCACGGTGTTGTAGGCCGGCGCGGCGTCGTAGTGCGGAATGATGAGGCCGGTGTGGAAGGCTTCGCCCACCCCGTGGCCCGTAAAATCACGCACCACACCGTAACCGAAGCGCTTCGCGTAGGACTCGATGGCACGGCCGATGACGTTGATCTCACGGCCCGGGGCGACGGCCTTGATGGCCCGGTTCAGTGATTCCCGGGTCCGCTCCACGAGCAGGCGGGATTCCTCATCGACGTCGCCCACCAGGAAGGTGTGGTTGGTGTCTCCGTGGACCCCGTTGGTGTACGCCGTAATGTCGATGTTGATGATGTCGCCGTCGTTAACCACGGTGCTGTCCGGGATGCCGTGGCAAATGACCTCGTTGAGGGACGAGCAAAGGGACTTGGGAAAGCCCCGGTAGCCGAGCGTTGAAGGGTAGGCATGGTGGTCCAGGAGGAACTCGTGGCCCACCTTGTCCAGCTGGTCGGTAGTGACACCGGGCTGGATGTGCTTGCCGACTTCGACAATGGCCTGCGCGGCGATCTTCCCGGCGATGCGGATCTTTTCGATGGTTTCCGGTGTCTTGACCTCGGAGCCGGTGAACTTTGCCGGTGCGGGCCTCCCCACGTATTCGGGGCGGGGGATGGACGCCGGCACGGGGCGCTGCGGGCCCACGGTTCCCGGGGTGAGGGTGCCGATGGGTGCAGTCGAGGCAAGGGAAGGCATAGATTGATCATATAAGGCAGGGCAGAACGCCGAACAACCGGGATGCCGGGAAGCCCCGCGTATGCATTTAAGTTACGCGGATCACTCCGGCTGCCGCCCGCGGGCACTGAGGAAGCGACGATGACTGAGTACTGGTACAACGTGAACACGCACCAGGTGGAAGAGGACAGGCTTTCCGACTGGAGCCAGCTGATCGGCCCCTACAAGACCAGGGAAGAGGCCGAACATGCGCTCGAAAAGGTCCAGGCACGCAATGAAGCCTGGGAAAAGGGCGACGAGGACTGACCACCGCCGCCCGGCTGGCCGCTAGAAGGTGTGTTCGGGGCCGGGAAATTCTCCCGAGCGGACGTCCTCGCCGTAGGCGGTGGCTGCTTCCAGGAGGGTGGTGCGCAGGTCCGCGTACTGCTTGACGAACTTTGCCATCCGTCCGCCGCGGAGGCCTGCCATGTCCTGCCACACAAGGACCTGCCCGGTGGTTTCCTTGCCGGCGCCGATGCCTACGGTGGGAACGGCGACAGCAGCGTCCACGGCTGCCGCAACCTCCGCGGGCACCATTTCCATCAGGACACTGAACGCGCCGGCGTCGGCCAGCGCCACGGCGTCATCCACCAGCCGTTGGGCGTCCTCGCCGCGGCCCTGCACCCGGTAGCCGCCCAGAGCGTGCTCGCTCTGCGGGGTGAAGCCGATGTGGGCCATCACGGGAATGCCGGCCTGGACCATGGCCCGCACGGTGGGGGCGTAATACTTGCCGCCTTCGATCTTGACGGCGTGGGCAAGGCCCTCTTTCAGGAAACGGACTCCGGTTGCCACCGCCTGCTCCGGTGAGACCTCGTAGCTGCCGAACGGAAGGTCGGCCACGATCAGCGCGCGTTTGGCGGACCGGGAGACGGCGCGGCAAAGGGGAAGCAGCTCGTCCACGGTGACGGGGAGGCTGGTCTCGTTGCCGAAGACATTGTTCGACGCCGAGTCGCCCACCAGCAGCACCTCGATGCCGGCTTCGTCGAAAATCCCGGCTGAATACTGTTCGTAGGCGGTGAGCATCGCAAACCTGGTGCCATCCCGCTTGGCCTGCTGCAGGTGGTGCACCCGGATCTTCGCCGGAGTCCGCGCCGCCTCCGGACCGGCCGGCTGTGAATCCTTCCGCCCCGGGCCGCTCCCGTAGGGGGCAGGGTGGTCTGCGGGCATGCTGGAATCTGAGCTGTTGCTGGTGGCCATGAGACGAGCTTAATGCGGTACTGGCCGTCCTAGCTACCGGTGTCCGCCGGCGGGCCGTGTTAACGCTGTGTTACGCGCGGCGGCGGCTCAAGCATCGGCGTCGAATGCTTAGTACAGTGTTTGTGAACTGCTCCCCGCTGCCCGTATCCCGGAGCGGGAGCATGGACGTTGACCGGAGAAGAGGCCACCATGGACCGCCAGCAAGAGTTTGTCCTGCGCACGATCGAAGAGCGCGACGTACGTTTCGTGCGCCTCTGGTTCACCGACGTCGTTGGCTCCCTGAAGTCCGTAGCGCTGGCCCCGGCCGAAGTGGAGGGTGCGTTCGAGGAAGGACTCGGCTTCGACGGGTCCTCGATCGAAGGCCTTGCTCGCGTGTTCGAGTCGGACATGCTTCTGCAGCCGGACCCGGCGACCTTCCAGATCCTGCCGTGGCGCGGCGAGACGGAGCAGACCTCGCGTATGTTCTGCGACATTTTGACGCCCGACGGCGAGCCCTCCACCGCTGATCCGCGCAACGTCCTGAAGCGGACCCTGGCCAAGGCCGCGGACATGGGCTTTACCTGCTACACGCACCCCGAGATCGAGTTCTACCTCCTCAAGTCGCAGGACCTTGGCCCGGACGGCGCGCCGGTCCCGGTGGACGAGGGCGGCTACTTCGACCACGTTCCCGGCGGCGTGGCCCAGGATTTCCGCCGCACCGCAGTCACCATGCTGGAATCGGTCGGGATCTCGGTGGAGTTCAGCCACCACGAAGGCGGCCCCGGCCAGAACGAGATCGACCTCCGTTACGCGGACGCCCTCCAGACGGCCGACAACATCATGACGTTCCGCACGGTCATCAAGGAAGTGGCCCTCCAGCAGGGCACCTACGCCACCTTCATGCCCAAGCCGTTCACCGCCCACCCAGGTTCCGGCATGCACACCCACTTTTCGCTGTTTGAAGGCGACACCAACGCGTTTTTCGAGGCCGGTGCCGAGTACCAGCTGTCCCGGACTGCCCGGCAGTTCATCGCCGGCATCCTCAAGCACGCACCGGAGTTCACGGCGGTGACCAACCAGTTCGTGAACTCGTACAAGCGGCTGTGGGGCGGCGGCGAGGCCCCCAGCTACCTCAGCTGGGGGCACAACAACCGTTCGGCCCTGGTGCGCGTTCCGTTGTACAAGCCCGGCAAGGGCCAGTCCGCCCGGATCGAATACCGCGGCATCGATTCGGCAGCCAATCCGTACCTCGCCTACGCCGTGCTGCTCGGCGCCGGCCTGAAGGGAATCGAGGAAGGCTACGACCTGCCCGCCGCTGCCGAGGACGACGTCTGGTCCCTCAGCTCCGCCGAACGCCGTGCCATGGGGCATGACCCGCTGCCGGCCAGCCTCCACGACGCGATCCGGTCCATGGAGGACTCCGACCTGATGCCTCAGATCCTGGGTGAGCAGGTCTTTGAACACTTCCTGCGGAACAAGCGGGCCGAGTGGCAGGATTACCGGCTCCAGGTGACGCCTTACGAGTTGCAGCGCAACCTCGGCATCCTCTAAGGCTGCGGGCGTGAGCCTGGCGCGCCGCCTCATCGCGGCCGGTTTCAGCGACCTTGAAAAAGGGGAGCGGTTCCTTGCTGCCCGGGAGCTGGAGGGGCTGGACCAGGACAAGCTGTTCGGCGGCCTCCAGATGGCAGCGAGCCCGGACACTGCGCTGCAGTCCCTGGTCAGGCTGATCGAGAAACACCCGGCACTGCGGGAGCTGGCCTCGGCAGATCCGGAGCAGAGCGAGCCGCTCTACCGGGTGCTTGGGGCGTCCGAGGCACTGGGCGAGTTCCTCATCCGGCATCCCGAGCATCTCGACGCCTTCGACGTAAGGCCCAGTCCCGAGCCGGTCCAGGCCGATCCCGCGGAACTTCGGGCTGCCCTGCTGCGGTCCGTGGGCGCAGATCCGCGGGCAGCGCGGCCGGTGGCAGGCTTGACGGGCGTGGACGCCTACGCGGCGCTCCGCACTGCCTATCGCCGGGGGGTGGTGGACCTGGCGGTCAAGGACCTTTGCGCCGCCGACCCGCTCGACTTCCTGCCCGCCGTCGGCGGCGAACTGGCCGATCTGGCAGGGGCGGCGATCGAAGCCGCCCTGGCTGTCTCCCGTGCCGAAGCGGCGGGCCAACACGGCGAAGGCGAGGTGGCCGGCGTCGGACTTTCCGTTATTGGAATGGGCAAATGCGGTGCCCGGGAGCTGAACTATATTTCCGACGTCGATGTCATCTACGTCGTCGACCCCGGCGACTTGGGGGATGCCCAGGCGAACACGATCGGGACGGCGCTGGCCAGCGGCATTTCGCGCGCCATTTCGTCGGCGGCACGTGAACCGGGGCTGTGGGAAGTGGACGCGAACCTTCGGCCTGAGGGCAAATCCGGGCCGCTGGTACGGACGCTCGCCTCGCACGAGTCCTACTATGCGCGGTGGGCCGAGAGCTGGGAGTTTCAGGCGCTGCTCAAGGCGCGGCACATCGCCGGCGATGCCGAGCTGGGGCGGCGCTACGAGGACGCGGTCGCGCCGCTGATCTGGAGTTCGGCCGGACGGGACGGCTTCGTCGAGTCCGTGCAGGCCATGCGGCGCAGGGTCACCGAACACATCCCTCCGGCAGAAGAGGCCCGGCAGATCAAGCTGGGACGGGGAGGCCTGCGGGACGTCGAGTTCACCGTGCAGTTGCTGCAGCTGGTGCACGGCAAGGCGGATGAATCATTACGACGGCGGGACACCACCTCGGCGATCGCCGCCCTTTCGAACGGCGGCTATATTGGCCGGTCGGATGCCGCCGCGTTCGACAACGCCTACCGCTACCTGCGGCTGCTGGAGCACCGCATCCAGCTGTTCCAGCTTCGGCGCACGCACCTCATGCCTGTGACGGAACCGGCACTGCGGACGTTGGCCAAGGGCGTGCTGGGGCCGTTCTCCACCGACCGTCCGCACCCCGACGCCCTCGTGGCTGCCTGGCAGAAGACGAAGAAGTCCGTCCGGGAGCTGCACGAACGGATCTTCTACCGGCCGCTGCTGAATACGGCGGCGAAACTCAGCAGCGAGGACGCCCGGCTCACGCCGGAGGCGGCCCAAGGGCGGCTCGCCGCGCTGGGCTACCGCGATCCGCAGGGGGCCATGCGTCATATCGAGGCCCTGACCGCCGGGGTAAGCCGGCGCGCTGCCCTGCAACGCCAACTGCTGCCTGTCCTCCTGGACTGGCTCGCCGAAGGCGTGGACCCGGACGCGGGGCTGCTGGCGTTCCGGCGGATCAGCGAATCCCTGGGCACAACGCATTGGTATTTAGGCCTGCTGCGCGACTCGAATGCCGCCGCCGAACGGCTCTGCCACATGCTCTCCAACTCGAGGCTGATTTCGGACCTCCTTGAGGTTTCGCCTGAATCGGTGGCCTGGCTTGGCCAGGACAAGGATCTGGCGCCGTTGTCCTTTGAGGCACAGTGGCAGGAGATCACTGCCAAGATGGCGCGGCACTCTGACCCGGAGAGCGCGATGCGTTTGATCCGCTTGATCCGGCGCCGGGAGACCCTTCGCATCGCGATCGCGGACTCCGCCGGGCTGGTGGACCAAGACCGGGTGGGAACAGCACTGGCGGACGCGGACCGGGCGGCCGTGCTCGGCGCCTTGCGTGTTGCCGAGGGCATTGTTGCGGGCTCTGGGCCGCTGATGACCGCCGTGCTCGTGGTGGCCATGGGCCGCCAGGGCGGACGCGAGATCGGATACGGTTCCGACGCCGATGTCATGTATGTCCACCGCGCGCTGCCGAATTATTCCGAGGAGGAAGCCCGGGAACAGGCCCTGCGGATTGTCGGCAAGGTTTCCAGCCTGCTCACGCAGCCGCTGAAGCCTGCAATCATGGCTGAGCGTGTCCTGCAGATCGATGCTGACCTGCGGCCGGAGGGAAAGAACGGGCCGATGGTGCGGTCGCTGGACTCGTTCGCTGAGTACTACCGCCGGTGGTCGCTGATTTGGGAGGCGCAGGCGCTGCTCCGTGCCCGACCCATGGCCGGTGATGACGGGCTCGCGGCCGACTTCATCCAGCTGGTCGATCACATCCGGTACCCGGAATCCGTGTCGGAGCAGGATATCCGGGAAATCAGGAGGGTGAAGGCCCGGGTCGAGGCGGAACGGCTGCCGCGCGGGGCCGATCCTGCCCGGCACCTCAAGCTGGGACGTGGTGGCCTTAGCGACGTTGAGTGGCTGGTCCAGCTCCTGCAGCTCCAGCACGCCGGCGCGCATCCGGAGCTGCGGACCACTTCCACCGTGGAAGCACTCGAGGCGGCCGCCGGCCTGGGCCTCGTGGAACGGGATGACGCCGACATCCTGGCCAGGGCTTGGCGGCTGGCAGGCAGGATCCGCTCCGCCAACGTTATCTGGAACGGAAAAGCGTCCGATCTGCTGCCGTCTTCCCGCCGGGACCTGGAGGCCGTGGCCCGCTGGTGCGGGTATGAACCCGGACATGCGGCGGTACTGGAGGAAGACTACCTCCGGGTGAGCCGGCAGGCGCGGGCCGTGTTTGAGCGGGTCTTCTACGGACACTGATCTTCTGCGACACTGACCTGCGGAGGGCAGAAGCTAGACCCGGGAGATGTAAGGGGCAGGGCGCGCGCGCCGCCCGCAGCTTATGGCGTGAGTCGTGGCGACCTCCGCCGGGGCAGAGAAGCCGGCAGCGAAAGGGCGGCCGCCAGCATGGCCACGAGCGTCGTTTTGGGTGTGAAGTTGTTCCCCATAGCCGTTGAGTCTTCCACGCACGCGGGCGCGTCCGACCGGAAACGCACACCTTGGTCAAATCCTGCGCCGGGCTGGGCAGCAGGAAAGGGCTGGCTCCGGACTTACGCCCGGAACCAGCCCTTTCTTCGCCTCATACTCGCGGACGGTGCAGGTCTACGCCTGCTTCAGCCGCGTATTCGGACTAGACGCCGTAGTAGAGCTCGAACTCGTAGGGGTTCGGGCGGAGTGACAGCGGGCGGATCTCGTTCTCGTACTTGTACTCGATCCAAGTGTCGATCAGGTCCTGGGTGAAGACGCCGCCGGCCTGCAGGAACTCGTTGTCCTCACGCAGTGCCTCGAGTGCTTCTTCCAGGGTGCCCGGCGCCTTGGGGATGTCCTTGGCCTCTTCGGCAGGGAGCTCGTAGAGGTCCTTGTCGATCGGTGCCGGGGGCTCGATGCGGTTGCGGATGCCGTCGATGCCGGCCATCAGCTGGGCAGCGAATGCCAGGTACGGGTTGGAGGAGGGGTCCGGAGCGCGGAATTCGATGCGCTTGGCCTTCGGGTTGGAACCGGTGATCGGGATACGGATACCGGCGGAGCGGTTGCCCTGCGAGTAGACCATGTTGACCGGGGCTTCGAAGCCCTTGACCAGACGGCGGTAGGAGTTCACCGTGGGGTTGGTGAAGGCCAGGACGGCGGAGGCGTGCTTGAGCAGGCCACCGATGTACCAGCGGGCAGTGTCGGACAGCCCGGCGTAGCCCTTTTCGTCGTAGAACAGCGGCTCGCCACCGTTCCAGAGCGACTGGTGGCAGTGCATGCCGGAGCCGTTGTCGCCGAAGACCGGCTTGGGCATGAAGGTCACGGACTTGCCCCAGGCGTCTGCGGTGTTCTTGATGACGTACTTGAACTTCTGCAGGTCATCGGCAGCGTGGGTCAGGGTGGTGAACTTGTAGTTGATCTCGGCCTGGCCGGCGGAGCCCACTTCGTGGTGGCTGCGCTCGACCTCGAGGCCGGCTTCGTCCAAGGCAACACACATGGCGTCGCGCAGGTCGGCCTGCTTGTCCGTGGGGGACACGGGGAAGTAACCGCCCTTGACGGGGGTCTTGTAGCCGAGGTTTCCGCCCTCTTCCTCGCGGCCGGTGTTCCAGTGCGCTTCTTCGGAGTCGATCTTGTAGAAGCTGCCCTGCGGGGAGGACTGGTACTGGACGTTGTCGAAGACGAAGAACTCGGCTTCGGGGGCGAAGAATGCGGTGTCGGCGATGCCGGTGGAGGCGAGGTAGGCCTCGGCCTTCTCGGCAACACCGCGGGGGTCGCGGTGGTAGGGGTCGCCGGTGCGCGGGTTGACGATGGAGAAGTTCAGCGCGAGGGTCTTCTCCATGCGGAAGGTGTCCAGGAAAGCGGTGGTGACGTCCGGGATCAGCTGCATGTCGGATTCGGCGATGCCCTGGAAGCCGCGGATGGAAGATCCGTCGAAGAGCTGGCCGTTGACGAAGAAGTCAGCGTCGACACTCTTGGCGGGAACGTTAAAGTGCTGCTGGACGCCCGGAAGGTCGGTGAAGCGGATATCGACGAATTTAACATCCTCGTCCTTGATGAACTTGAGGACTTCGTCCGCAGTCTTGAACATCTATGCTCCTAACGCATATGTAAATATGTGGCATGCAGCCAGCTGATCCAGCGCAATCCAAACGCAGGGGAGCCGTTACGGCCTACCCTGCGCGTGTTGTCCTGCGGGGGTCAACGCCCCCGCCTGTGGGGATCGCTTGAAACTGCTAACAGCCTATGGACATGGCATTTCCCGTCCATGTCCGCATTGTTTCGGGCACGTTACAGAATGCCCTGATATCTCCACGCTATCGGGAGTCCACACTGTGGTCCAGAAGCATCCACAGTATGGGCGGGGTTCTGCCGGTAAACTTGCATGGTGGTAGATCGCAAAGATATTGGCTCGTGGCTCACCGGGCCGGACACTTCCGGCATCTCACGGTACCCAGGTGCGCGCCTGGGACTTCCCGAATCGGGGCCGGGTTCCATCGCCCGCGCTGGCCGGCGGATCGCAGCGATTGCCGTCGACTGGGGCGTGGCCATGCTGATCGCTGGTTTCGCGTTCGAAGGGGACCGGTGGGCGACCCTGGCGATCTTCGCCGTCGAACAGGCGCTTCTGGTCGGGACGCTGGGGTACAGCATCGGCCACCGCGTCATGGGGATTTCCGTCAGGCGCCTGGCAGGCGGAATGCCCGGGCCGTTGGCAGGACTGGTGCGCGCCCTGCTGCTGTGCCTGGTGGTTCCGGCAGTCATTTTTGACGCTGACCACCGTGGCCTGCACGACAAAGCGATGAATACGGTCCTCGTCCGGAACTGACGGAGGTCCGCCTCAGCCGGGACGCGGTCCCGGCCTGGCTAGTGGCTGCTCTCTTCGAGCACGGATCCGGCGGCGCTTGCCTTGGCCGTTTGGGCCGAGTCCGCAGCACCGAGGAAGCCCCGGTTGCCGGCCCAGCGTTCAAAGAGCAGGGTGGCGAAGGGAAAGATGGCCGACAGGCCCGCGAAGAACGCCACCCTGAACGGCCACCGCAGCAACCGCCACAAGGCAAGTGCGGCGAGACCGTAGGCCATGAAGAGCGCCCCGTGGACGGGGCCGGCGACCTGCACGCCAAGTTCGGTGGTGCCGGCGATCCATTTGAAATACATCCCCACCAGCAGCGCTGCCCAGCTGACGGCCTCGGCCACGGCGAGCACACGGAAGATGCGGAGGACGGTGGTGTTCAGCGGCAAGACGGGTTCCTTAGGTGCAGTACGGATGACGGCGGGCAGAAAAAGCCCCGGTCCAGGCAAGTGCCGGAACCGGGGCGGGGAGTCTAGCGGCCGCGGCTGGGACGCGCCTTATAGGGATCGATGCCCTTCGGAATGGGAAGCCGGTTGCCCAGCGAAGAGATCCGCTTGGATACGGCATTCACCTCAAGCTTGGTCAGCTCCTTTTTCAGCTTGCCCATGTGCCTGGCCAGCTGGTTCAGCGGCACCTGCCCTTCACCGCGGCCGCTCTCGATGACGTGCACGGTGACGTTGGGAAGGATGCGGGCCAGGCGCTTGCGCTCGGCATCCAGGAGAGGCTTGACGCGGTGCGTGGGGCCTTCGCTGATCAGCACGACGCCGGGCCGGCCAATGGCACGGAACACGGCATCCTGCGTGCGCGAGTTAACAGCAACAGGCTGCTCTTCGGTGATCCAGCCGCGGCGCAGGGTTCCGAGGGCGGCGCCAGAAGCGCCGGGCTGGTTCTCAATCTGGGCGAATGCGGCACGCTCTGCCCTGCGCGACAGAATGAAGGTTGCGGCCAGGAGGCCCAGCGGAATACCGATGATGAGACCGGTGATCCAGTTGTCCAGCAGGAATCCCACCAGGAAGCTGACGGCCACGATGCCCAGGAAAACCGCGAGCATCAGCCACGGGACCATGGGGTCGTGCCTGCGGGTCATGTTGAAGACCTCGCGGATCTGCTTGAGCCGGCTGGGCTTCTTGGCCTTGGGCGCTTTGGGCTTGCGGGAGAAGAGCCCGCGCTTCTGCGCGCCGGAATCTGCCGGAGTGGAATTGCTGGAATCAGGGGATTTCGCCATAGTTCCTTAATTCTACGTGACCCGGCGTTGGGGTTTTAGCGGGCGAGGAGGCTGGCGGCTTCCTGGCGGGTGGTGCCGGAGTCCTGGATGCCTTCGGCGATGTGGGCGAGGTGTTCGGGGATTTC
>NZ_JBHXIW010000011.1:0-67781 GCF_042723515.1 Pseudarthrobacter sp. NPDC058362
AATCCCGCACCCCACCGGCAGTATTCGCTTCGCCGGTAGAAGGAGCCGCGTCATCAGGGCCAGCGGGACCGGGTTCCGCGTGTTCGGCGGCCTGCAGGACCAGCGCATCCAGGCGCGCGGCGGAGCCCCCAACAGCCTCCACCGCCAACCCGATACCCCCACCAAAACCCATACCCACATCATCCAACCCGGGTCCGACAATTTGAGCCGGGAGCATCACGGAAAAACCTGTCCGCAGGATCGAAGGGCCATGCGTCCGAATCCCAGGACATAGGCGACCGGTCCCGGAACATAGGCCGAAGCGGACTGGAAGCGCGCCGTTACCCCGGAGCGCGCCGTTACCCCGGAGCGGGCCGTTACCGCCGCCCGGGCCGTTACCCGCCGGCGAAAGGAGGCAGCACGTCAACGACGTCGTCCGCCTCCAAAGCGGTGCTGTGATCCCGCACGGCAACTTCATTGCGCAGGAAGCTGCTGCGGGCCAGGATTCGGGGAAGAGGCGGCGTCCCGGCCGGCGGCGTGGCGCGTTCGACGGCCAGGATTGCGTCAAGGAGATCGGCCACTGTCGATCCGGCAGGAAGGTCGAAGCGTTCTTCTTCCAGCCCTGCAGCGGCGCGCGCGGCAGCGAAATAACGTACGTTCATGCGGTTGATCAGCCCCCGATGGCACTCATGCTGCGATCCGGCTGGACGAAGTCCGGAGCGTCCAGTCCCACGTGGTCCATGCCGTGGGCCTTGGGCTTGAGCCACATCGCGTCCTGCCAGCGCCGTGCCAGTGCGGCGTCGTCGGCGCCGGAACGAAGCAGCCCCAAGAGGTCGAACTCTTCACGGGAGAACAGGCAGCTCATAATCTTCCCCTCGGCTGTGATCCGGGTCCGGCGGCAATCGGCGCAGAACGGCTCGGTCACGGAAGCGATGATCCCCACGGTCCCCAACACGGGACCCAAGGCGGCCCCCGCGTCACCGGAACACCCGGAAGCCGCCGCCCGCCGTCGTACCTCAAAGCGTTCGGCGGGCGCCCCATCGCGGGAGCGTGGATCAGGACTAAGGACGTAGTCCCGGGACAGAAGAGTGCGGATCTCGGCGGCGGTGATCATGTTGCGGCGGGTCCAGCCGTGGTCGGCGTCCAGCGGCATCTGCTCGATGAAGCGAAGCTCGTAGCCGCGGTCCAGCGCCCACGCGAGCAGGGAGGGAGCTTCGGCGTCATTGATTCCGCGCATCAGCACCGCGTTCAGCTTGACGGGCCCGAGCCCGGCGGCCCATGCGGCGTCCACCCCCGCAAGCACCTGGTCCAGGAAAGGCCGCCTGGTCAGTTGGGTGAAGGTCTCTTCGTGCAATGAATCGAGCGACACATTGATCCGCGTCAGTCCGGCCGCCTTGAGCGCTGCGGCCTTCTTCGCCAGCCCGACGCCGTTGGTGGTCATGGAAATGGGGAGCGCAGGATGGTTGCGGCGCAGCGCGGCAATGATGTCTACGAGGTCGTGGCGCACCAGCGGTTCCCCGCCGGTCAGGCGCAGTTCGCGCACGCCGAGATGCTCCACGCCGATCCGCACGATCCGGACGATTTCCTCCGCCGACATCACCGCCTGCTTGGCCAGCCATTCGAGGCCCTCGGCAGGCATGCAGTAGGTGCAGCGCAGATTGCATTTGTCGGTGAGGGACAGCCGCATGTCCGTGGCACGGCGGCCATAGCGGTCCGCCAGGCCGTCCGGAGCGTCACCAGGCCTGGGGGCCGGTTCCGGCAGCGCCGGCCGTGAACCTTCCTCCCGGGGCTGCGGGATGCCTAACTGGACAGTCATGGTTTCAGGCTACGCCACGTTGGGTGGCCCATCACACATGACGCGGGCAGCGCTGGCTAGAGTGGACCCTGTCCACAGCCCGCAACCGAAGGCGCCCGCATGACTCCCCGAACCATCGCTGCCCACCGTGCCGCGGTCGTCGCGCTGCTTGTGGACCTCCGCTCGTCCAGCCGCACCGAGGTGCTGCCCCTGGTCCAGGCCTTGGGCAGGGGCCTGCCGCATCCAGTTATCGCGCCGGTCAGCCTTCCGCCGTTCGCAAATTCGCAGATGGACGGCTATGCGGTCCGCTCCCCGGATACGCAAAGAGCAACGCACGACGACGGCTCCCGGCTCCGCGTCTCGGCCCCGGTTCCAGCGGGCGCGACGCCGCCAGCGCTGGCATCGGGGACAGCGGCACCCATCATGACCGGTGCCATGATCCCGGCGGGGGCAGACGCCGTCGTGCCTATTGAAAAGGCGGTGCCGGACCGGTTCCTGGCCGCGGACGAGGAACCGGTGGTGATGCTGCCGGCCACGGACGCCGGAGCCTATGTCCGCGCGGTGGGCAGCGACCTTCGGGAAGGGGACGTTGCCCTGCCCGCCGGCTCCTTCCTGGGACCGGCCCAGCTGGGGCTGCTCGCGGCCCTCGGCCTGCCCGAGGTGACCGTCTATCGAACGGTGACGGTTCTCCTGGTTACGACAGGCGATGAAGTGGTGGCGCCGGGACAGGAACTGCCCGAGGGCAAGATCTACGACGCCAACGGCACCCTCCTCGAAGCGGCCATGGTCCAGGCCGGACTCCGGGTGCGCCGTGCCGGCATTGCAACGGACAACCCGGCGGAGCTGCTGGAACTGCTCCGTCCCGAAGCAGCCGGCGCCGATCTCATCGTGACCACCGGAGGGGTGAGCAAGGGCGCCTACGAAGTGGTCCGGCAGGCACTGGCGGACCAGCCGGTGGATTTCCTGCCGGTCGCCATGCAACCGGGCGGCCCGCAGGGGATCGGCACCGTTAATGGCGTGCCGTTCCTTGGCTTCCCCGGAAACCCGGTGAGCTGCCTGGTGTCCTTCGAGATGTTCCTCCGGCCGGCCCTGACAGAACTCCTGGGTGCCCCAGCGCCCCGGCCGCGGGTCCGTGCGCGCCTGCGGCACCCGCTCGAATCGCCGGCCCACAAGCACCAGGTCCGGCGCGGCACACTGCACCCGGACGGAACGGTGGAACTCCAGGGCGGACCCGGTTCGCACCTGATGCACGCGCTGGCAGGGTCCAACGCCCTGGTCCACGTCCCGGAAGGACAATCGGCTCTAAACGCCGGGGACGAAGTGGAAGTATGGACACTGTGAATGAAGAACAGACCCCGCCGGCCCTGACGCACCTGCGCCAGGATGGCAGCGCCCAGATGGTGGACGTTTCCGCCAAACCAGAGACCACCCGCGAGGCCACGGCCACCGCCACCGTCCGGACCACCGGGGAAGTCATGGGGCTGTTGGGCTCCGGCGGACTCCCCAAGGGCGACGCCCTCGCCGTCGCACGGGTTGCCGGGATCATGGCCGCCAAGAAGACCCCCGAGCTGGTCCCGTTGTGCCACCCGCTCCCGCTGAGCAAGGTCACGGTGGACTTCTCGCTGCACGCCGAGGCCGTCACCATCGTCGCCACGGTCAAGACCCGGGGCGTCACCGGTGTCGAAATGGAGGCACTGACGGCAGCCTCAGTGGCCGCGCTCAGCGTCTACGACATGATTAAGGCCGTAGATAAGCACGCCGTCCTGACGGACATCAAAGTCCTGGCAAAGAGTGGCGGCAAGAGCGGAGACTGGACCCTGTGAGCACCTCTCCCGAACCCCACCGCCACGGCGACGTCCACGGCAGGAAAGCCGGGGTGGTCATTGCCTCAACACGCGCAGCGGCCGGACTGTATGACGACGAAACCGGCTCCGTGATCACCGACTGGCTCACCGAGCACGGCTTCGACGTTTTCCCGGCCATGGTGGTCCCGGACGGTGACCCGGTGGGCGCCGCGGTGCGGGCCCTGCTCACCCAGCGTCCCGCCGTCGTCATCACCAGCGGCGGCACCGGACTGAACCCGGACGACCGCACGCCCGAAGTGACCCTGCCGCTCCTCGACCGGGAAATTCCCGGCATCATGGAGGCGATCCGCCGCGCGGGCGCCGCCAAGACACCGCTTGCTGCGCTGGGCCGCGGATACGCGGGCGCCGCCGGGAGCACCTTTATTGTTAATCTGCCCGGATCACCCAAGGGCGTCATGGACGGGCTGACCGTCCTGGACCCGGTGATCGGGCACCTCTGCGACCAGTTGGAAGGCGTACATGGGCACTGACCAGGCATTCGAGGTGGTCCACGCCGTCCTCAGCGCGGACCCGATCTCGGTGGACCAGGCAATCGCGGCCGTCGAAAGCGAAACGGCCGGGGCCGTGGTGAGCTTCAGCGGCGTGGTGCGGAATCACGACGGCGGCAAGCAGGTTGAGCGGCTGAGTTACAGTGCGCACCCCACGGCGCACCAGGTGATGGCCGACGTCGTTGCCCGGCTGGTTGCCGAGCAGACAGAAGGTGAGGCCTCCAGCCAGGCTCCTGCCCAACCGGTCCGCATCTGGGCCGCACACCGGATCGGCATGCTGGAAATCGGCGATCCTGCCCTTGTCTGCGCAGTCTCTGCCGCCCATCGCGGACAGGCCTTCGCCGTGTGTTCTGAACTGGTGGACCGGATCAAGGAGCAGGTGCCCATCTGGAAGGAACAGTTCTTTACGGATGGCACCGTGGAGTGGGTCGGCGCCGGCGGCTGACTCCCGCTTCCGCCGGTAGGGTTAACGGCATGACCGAAGAAAACCCTGCCCTCCTCCGTGTCGCCGTGCTGGGCGCCAATGGCCGCATGGGCGCCGAAGCCGTCAAGGCAGTCGAGGCCGCACCCGACATGGAACTTGTCGCAGCCTTGGGCCGGGGCGACTCACTGGAGCGCGTCACGGAAGCCGGTGCCCAGTTCCTGGTTGACCTGACCGTGCCGGAAAGCACCGAGGCTAACGTCCAATTCGCCGTCGAACACGGTATCCATGCCGTTGTCGGCACCACGGGCTGGGACGCAGCGCGGCTCTCCGCCCTCAAGGACCTGCTGGCAGGACACCCCGGCACCGGCGTACTGATCGCCCCCAACTTTGCTCTCGGCTCGGTGCTGGCGTCGGCGTTCGCGGCGAAGGCCTCGAAGTACTTCGAATCAGTCGAAATCATCGAGCTGCACCATCCGGACAAGGTGGACGCGCCGTCCGGCACCGCCGTCCGCACCGCCCAGCTCATCGCCGCAGAGCGCGCGGCGGCGCAGGTTGCGCCAAGCCCCGACGCCACCACCAGCGAACTCGCCGGTGCCCGCGGCTGTGACGTGGACGGCGTCCGTGTGCACAGCGTGCGGCTGCGCGGCCTGGTGGCGCACCAGGAAGTGCTGTTGGGAGGTCCCGGCGAACAGCTGACCTTCCGCCACGATTCCTATGACCGCGCCTCGTTCATGCCTGGCGTCCTGCTGGGCGTGCGTCAGGTGGCAGCCCACCCCGGCCTCACCGTAGGCCTGGACGGCTACCTTGACCTGGGACTCTAGCGGCATGCCGGCCGTGATGGACGCCTTCCGGAAGAACCGCACCAAGATCTGGGTGGGCGCGGTGACACTGCTGCTGGTCTTCTACCTCGTGGTGTCGTTCCAGCGTTCGGTGCTGCTCCTGGCAGACCCCAACGTGACGGCGAAGGCCATCGGCGCCGCCTACCTGGTGCTGCCGGCCATCGGCGCCTGGGCGTTGATCCGCGAGCTGATGTTCGGCGCCCGCACGGAAAAGATGGCCAAGATCCTCGAGGCCGAGGGTGGACTGCCGGTCGACGAGCTTCCCCGCACTCCCGCCGGGCGGATCGTCCGGGCCGCCGCCGACGCCGAGTTCGAGAAGTACCGGGCCGAGACCGAAGCCGCACCGGACGACTGGCGTTCCTGGTTCCGCCTCAGCTGCGCCTACGACGCTGCTGGGGACCGGAAGCGTGCGCGGGCGGCAATGCGCGACGCCGGGCGGCTCTTTAGCGCCGCGCGTTGACCTTTCCCCGACCCAACCGGGCGGCGGAGTGCGCCACCCACTCCAGTGGACCACGGCGCTGCAGCACTGCGAACACCACGCCAACCGCCACGACAATGGCTCCCTGGACGAAGAACAGGCCTTCCTCGGTCCACCCTCTGGGGACCGGCTCGCCGTAAAGGCCGGACATCGCCCAGACGTGTGCGGAATACAGGGTCAGGGTCATCGCGCCGGCACCCCGCAGCGGCAGCAGCAGGTCCAGGTTCACCCATGCGGCCAGCCGTTCCAGCAGGAGGAAGGCCCCGATCACGGCCAGTGCAGTTCCCGCGGTGTGCAGTAGGTCCAGGGTGGTGCCCGAGTGCGGGGCCGCAGAAGCCAGCCACCACCACGAATCCTCCTGCGGGATGCCGGTCAGGTTCACCTGCAGGATGTTCTCCAGTGGATAGCCGGGGGAGTTGATCACGTTTTCCAGCGCCGCCAGGCCGCCCCAGTCCTGCATCGCGGCAGTGCCCAGCCACTTGGCGGGCAGGGCAACGATCAGCCCGCCCACCAGCAGCACCACCGGCACCATTGCCCGGTCCAGGACAAGCCGGCCGACGACGAGTCCCACCAGGAAGTAGGACAGCCATTGGAAGGCGGGGTAGTACCCAGTGAAGAAGATGTCGCCGAGGAGCCGGGACGGGGTGGACACGTCCTCCCACGAGGGATTGTGGCCCAGCTTCAGTGGAGGTTCCGGGGCAAGGAACCAGGGCCGGAGCAGGTAGGCAAGCACCGGGGACGCTACGATCCAGCCGCCCGTCCACGCGCACAGGCGCTTGAGCTCCATCCCGAGGAACGGCAGGACACACAGGAACAGCACGGCGTAGTGCACCAGGATGATGGCCACGTTGACTTCCAGCCCGCCCAGGGAAAGTCCGACGGCGGCAATCACCAGCGCGCGGAGCGCTATGCCGCGGCGGGCTCCCCAGAGTTCGGGGCCGGCTAGGGGCCGATGCTTCCCTGTGGACAGTGCCAGGCCCACGCCGGCCAAAACGGCGAACAGGGCCGAAGCCCGGCCGGAAAACACCAGCCCCACCCAGGTGGGTGTCAGCTCGGCATTGGATTCGAACGTGGGCAGCAGGTGGGTGGCCATCATGCCCAACAGGGCAAGCCCGCGCGCGGCATCGATCCCGTACAGGCGCCCGGAGCCCGCCCGGTTGCTGGCGGCAGAACTCCGTGCCTGGGTGCGGGGGGTCATGAGCCGATGCTCTCACACGGGGCCGGGAAGCCGCCTGTCACGGCCGTCAGAAGAGGTGTTGTATTCGAAGATATGTTCGAATAAAGTGGCCTCATGCAAACGTCACCCGATGTACCTGCCGCCCCGGACTCCCGTGCCGGGGTGATGAAGGCCATGAGTCCAGGGGTGGTGGACTACCTGTTCCGCCAGTTGGTTGCCGGCCGGCCGCCCGAGGACGAGCAGTGGGAGCGTGAAGGGGTCACCCTTTCCGCGCAGCCCGTGGGGGCCGAGCTGGCCCGCCGACTCGCGGAAGCGGATCTGGACGCCCTCACTCCGGTGGAGCTGTTCCACTATGTGCGGGCAGCCCAGCGGCTCGAGGCCTGGGCGGGGGAGTTGCGGGAGGCGGCTGTCCGCCGCTACTGCGGAGCGCCGTCCGCTCCGGACAGCGCAATTTGATCTTCATCACGGCCGCGGCATTGTCCTAACCAGTGCGGGACAGGGTAACGTTTTTTCCATGGCTGACAATTCCGCGCACATCCCTGCCCTTGGCACGCTCCTGACCGCCATGGTTACCCCGTTCACCAAGGACGGCGCCGTGGATTACGACCAGGCCGCAGCGCTCGCCACTAAGCTCGTGGATGACGGCTGCGACGGACTGGTGGTCACCGGCACCACCGGCGAAACCTCCACCCTCACGGACGAGGAAAACCTCGGCATGTTCCGGGCGGTCAAGGAAGCCGTCGGCGGACGCGCGGCCATCATTGCCGGTACCGGCACCAATGACACCGCCCACTCCGTGCACCTGTCGCAGGAGGCGGCGAAGCTCGGCGTCGATGGCCTTCTCCTGGTCACCCCGTATTACAACAAGCCCAGCCAGGCTGGCCTGCGGGCGCACTTCGAAACCATCTCCTCGGCCGTGGACGTACCCGTCATGCTGTATGACATCCCGGGCCGCTCCTCGATTCCCATCGAGCCGGACACCATGATCCGGCTGGCCCAGCACCCCAACATCGTGGCAGTCAAGGATGCGAAGGCGGACCTCGTCGCCGCTACCCGCGTCATGGCCGAGACGGACCTCTTGTTCTACTCGGGAGATGACGGGCTCACCCTGCCGTGGATGGCCCTGGGCGCCGTCGGCCTGGTCGGCGTGACCACCCATGTGGCCACCCGCCGGTTCCGCGAGCTCATCGACGCGGTCAATGCCAACGACCTCTCCACGGCCCGGAAGATCAACTTCGAACTCCAGCCCGTGGTCCGCGCCACCATGAGCCGGGTCCAGGGCGCCGTAGCCGCCAAACAGATTCTTAAATGGCAGGGAGTCCTGCCCAACTCGATTGTCCGTTTGCCCCTCGTGGAGCCGGACGAAACCGAGATCGAAACCATCCGCGGGGATTTGGCGGAAGCAGGGCTGGTCTTCTCCTGACGGTGAAGCCCGGCACCTTCCGCCTGGAAAGTAGTGCAATATGACCCAAACCGCCCTTACCGGCCTTGTCACCCCGCCCCGCCTCCCGCAGGGCACGCTCCGGATTGTCCCGCTGGGCGGGCTGGGGGAGATCGGCCGGAACATGGCCGTCTTCGAAATCGATGGCAAGCTGCTGATCGTTGACTGCGGCGTCCTCTTTCCGGAAGAGACCCAGCCGGGCGTTGACCTGATCCTCCCGGACTTCTCCTACATCGAGGATCGCCTCGATGACGTGGTGGCCGTTGTGCTGACGCACGGCCATGAGGACCACATCGGCGCTGTGCCGTACCTGCTGCGGCTGCGCAACGACATTCCCCTGGTCGGATCGCAGCTGACGCTCGCCCTGATCGAGGCCAAGCTGCAGGAGCACCGCATCCGTCCCTACACGCTGACCGTGGAAGAGGGGCAGGTGGAGAAGTTCGGTCCGTTCGAATGCGAGTTCGTGGCCGTCAACCACTCCATCCCCGACGCCCTGGCCGTGTTCATCCGGACCGCCGGCGGCACCGTGCTGCACACCGGCGACTTCAAGATGGACCAGCTGCCGCTGGACGGGCGCATCACCGACCTCCGCCACTTCGCCAAGCTCGGCGAAGAAGGCGTGGACCTGTTCATGTCCGACTCCACCAACGCGGACGTCCCCGGCTTCACCACGGCCGAGAAGGAAATCGGCCCCACACTGGAACGGATGTTCGGCCAGGCCACCAAGCGCATCATCGTGGCGTCCTTCTCCTCGCACGTGCACCGCGTCCAGCAGGTGCTGGATGCCGCCGCCAAGCACAACCGCAAAGTGGCTTTCGTAGGCCGCTCCATGGTGCGGAACATGGCGATCGCCGAGAAGCTCGGCTACTTGGACGTTCCGGCCGGGCTGATCGTCGATATCAAGAACATCGACAACCTCCCGGACAACCGCGTGGTGCTCATGTCCACCGGTTCCCAGGGCGAACCAATGGCCGCGCTGTCCCGCATGGCAAACGGCGACCACCGGGTGGTGGTGGGTGACGGCGACACCGTGATCCTGGCCTCCAGCCTCATCCCCGGCAACGAAAACGCCGTCTTCCGGATCATCAACGGCCTGCTGAAGCTTGGCGCAGACGTCATCCACAAGGGCAACGCCAAGGTGCACGTTTCCGGGCACGCTGCTGCCGGCGAACTGCTGTACTGCTACAACATCCTCGAGCCGCTGAACGCGATGCCCGTGCACGGCGAAACCCGGCACCTCATCGCCAACGGCAAGATCGCCATCGAGTCCGGCGTGCCGGAAGCGAGCGTTATCCTCGCGGACAACGGAACGGTCATCGACCTCCGGGACCACCAGGCGGACATCGTGGGCCAGGTGGAAGTTGGCTTCGTCTATGTGGACGGTTCCAGCGTTGGCGAAATTACCGACGCCGACCTCAAGGACCGCCGCGTGCTCGGCGATGAGGGCTTCATCTCCATCATCACGGTCATCAACCGCGCCACCGGCAAGGTCGTCTCGGGTCCCGAAATCCACGCCCGTGGCGTGGCGGAGGACGACTCCGTGTTCGACGACATCATGCCCAAGATCAACGCAGCGCTGGAGGAGGCCGTGCTCAACCATGCAGACCACACCACGCACCAGCTTCAGCAAGTGGTCCGCCGCGTCGTGGGCACTTGGGTCAACCGCAAGCTGCGCCGCAAGCCGATGATCATCCCCGTGGTGCTCGAGGCCTGATCCAGCCACCCTGCCATGCCTGTGCCCCGGTTCGCCTGAACCGGGGCACAGGCGCTTAAACGTGTGCCGGGGAACAGCGCGGGACGGCAGTAAATCCGGGGAACCGGGGCCTGCTTCCGGTAGCGTGGCAGTATGGCCACACGTACTACTTCCGCGCCCAGGGGATCAGGCAGGGGCAGCTCCGCCACCAAATCCGGCGGTGCGGGAAGCCGCGGCGCCGCCTCCAAGGCCGGCCGGTCCGCTACGTCGGCCGGTTCATCGCGCACCCGCGCCCTTCCCGCCGTCGAACACCACCAGCCATGGCTGCTGCGCGTGGCTGGCGGGGCGTGGCTTGGCATCGGGCACCTCGTGGGTGGGGGAGTCCGGCGCATCGGCCATGACGTCAGCGATCTGCCTGCCGAGGAGCGGCGCGACGGCGCCGCACTTTTCAACCTGGTACTTGCGGTCTTCATTGCCACCTTCGCCTGGTGGGGGCTTACGGGCTGGTTCCCGGACGCCGTTCACGCCGTGGTCAACGGAACCTTTGGCTGGATGGCGCTCCTGCTGCCATTGATGCTTTTCGTCTGCGCGTTCAGGCTTTTCCGGCAGCCGTCCGACGGGCGCGGCAACAACCGCGTAGGCATCGGTTTCCTCATCATGACTTTCGCCGGCTCCGGCCTTGCCCACGTCCTGGGCGGGCAGCCCACAGTGGCCGAGGGCTTCGACGGCCTGCGTGCAGCCGGCGGCATGCTCGGTTTCCTCGCCGCGACACCCCTGGCCGCCATCCACCCCGCAGTACCGCTGGCCGTTTACGGCGTCCTGGCGTTTGTCTCCCTGCTGATCATCACGGCCACGCCGTTCACTGCCATCCCCCGGCGCCTCCGGGGAGCCTACGAACACCTCATGGGCATCGACCTGATGGAGCAGGACCCGGCTGCGGGCCATGACCGCAGCTACCTGGACCGTCCCCAGCCTGACCGGCCCAAGAAGAAGCGGCGCCGGATGTTCGGCAAGGACGAAGAGTCCGCCGCCGGCCTGGAAGGTTACGTCGGCGATGAAGCCTTTGAACACGCGGTCATTGACGACGACGAGCCCCAGCCGCCCAAGCCGGCTCCGGGCGTGCGGCGGCCCACCCAGGCGGAGATCGCCGTCGAAAAGATCAAGGCCGCGCAGGGCATCGGCGCGGGTGTGGCGGCCGGCGAGAACGCCACCGAAGCGATCCCGATGATCACTCCGGGGATGGCCGCTGCAGGGGCGGCACCTGCCGCCGGACCGCACGTGCCCGCGAACCCTGTCACCCCGGCACCGCCGCCCACGCCTATCCCGCAGCGGACGGAACAGCTTTCCCTGGCAGGCGACGTCACATACACCCTGCCGGCCTCAGACTTCCTGACCCCCGGTTCCATCCCAAAGGAACGCACGGAAGCCAATGATGCCGTCGTCGCTGCGCTGACGGACACCCTCCAGCAGTTCAACGTGGACGCCACCGTCACCGGGTTCAGCCGGGGACCGACGGTGACGCGGTACGAGATCGAACTCGCGCCGGGCACGAAGGTGGAGCGGGTCACCGCGCTGTCCAAGAACATCTCCTACGCCGTGGCCTCCAGCGACGTGCGGATCCTGAGCCCCATCCCGGGCAAATCGGCCATCGGCATCGAAATTCCCAACACGGACCGTGAAACCGTGTCCCTGGGCGACGTGCTCCGGAGCCAGAACGCCCGCCGCACCGACCACCCGATGGTGATGGGCGTCGGCAAGGACGTCGAAGGCGGCTATGTGGTGGCCAACCTGGCCAAGATGCCCCACCTTCTCGTGGCAGGCGCCACGGGCGCGGGCAAGTCATCGTTCGTGAACTCCATGATCACCTCGCTGCTGATGCGCGCAACGCCGGACGAAGTGCGCATGGTGATGGTGGACCCCAAACGCGTGGAACTGACCGCGTACGAAGGCGTCCCGCATCTCATCACCCCCATCATCACCAACCCCAAGAAGGCCGCCGAGGCGCTGCAGTGGGTGGTCCGCGAAATGGATGCCCGCTACGATGACCTGGCCAATTATGGCTTCAAGCACATCGACGACTTCAATAAGGCAGTCCGTGCCGGCAAGGTGCAGCCGCCGCCGGACTCGAAGCGCGTTATCCGTCCCTACCCGTACCTGCTGGTCATCGTGGACGAGCTTGCCGACCTCATGATGGTGGCTCCGCGCGACGTCGAAGACTCGATTGTCCGCATCACCCAGCTGGCGCGCGCCGCCGGCATCCACTTGGTTCTGGCCACCCAACGGCCGTCCGTGGACGTGGTGACCGGTCTCATCAAGGCCAACGTGCCCTCCCGCATGGCCTTTGCCACCTCCTCCGTGACCGACTCCCGCGTGGTGCTGGATCAGCCGGGTGCCGAGAAACTCATTGGCCAGGGTGACGCGCTCTTCCTGCCGATGGGCGCCTCCAAGGCGATGCGCGTGCAGGGCGCGTGGGTCACCGAGTCCGAAATCCACAAAGTGGTGGAACACGTCAAGGGACAGCTGCAGGCCAGCTACCGCGATGACGTGGCCGCCGAGGCCCCCAAGAAGCAGATCGACGACGACATCGGAGACGACCTCGAGGTGCTGCTCCAGGCGACGGAACTCGTGGTCACCACGCAATTCGGCTCCACCTCGATGCTCCAGCGCAAGCTGCGCGTCGGCTTCGCCAAAGCCGGCAGGCTCATGGACCTGCTGGAATCCCGGGGCGTGGTGGGCCCGTCAGAAGGGTCCAAGGCACGTGACGTGCTGGTCAAGCCGGACGACCTCGCGCCCGTCCTGGCCGCCATGAAGGGCCAGGAAGCGCCCGCAACGCCCGATTCCCAAACGGCCGCGCTCAGCGACAACGCCAACGCCAACATTGCCCAGGGCGGCTACGCCGAAGACCTGGTGGCCGCCGACCTGGACCAGCGGAAGCAAAACGTCGAGTATTACGACGGCTCCGATTCCGCGCCGGGAGGCTACGGGGAGGACGACGACGGCTCCGAAGACGCCTGGTCCCTCACCGGGCGTTAGCCCAGGGACGGTAGCCTAGAAACGTGACTAGCACTGATGCAACCACCGCCGGCCCTGGCCGTGCCGGGGTCTGGAACCTTCCCAACGTCCTGACCATGCTCCGCATCGCGCTGGTGCCCTTCTTCGTCTGGTTCCTCATCGCTGACGCTCCCGGGCTCAGGAGCGAGGCAGGCCCTTGGCGCTGGGCGGCGGTGGCCGCGTTCGCCGTCGCCATTTACACGGACAAGCTCGACGGCGACATTGCCAGGAGCCGCAACCTCGTCACCGATTTTGGCAAGATTGCCGACCCCATTGCCGACAAGCTGCTGACGGGCTCGGCCCTGGTGATGCTCTCGGTACTCGGCGAATTGCCTTGGTGGGCCACGCTGGTGATCCTGGTCCGGGAGTGGGGGATCACCGGACTCCGCTTCTTCGTGATCCGGTACGGCGTAATCCCGGCATCGCGCGGTGGCAAGCTCAAGACAGTGATCCAGACGGCCGCAATCTTCCTGTACCTCCTGCCGTTGGGCGCCATCGCGCCCTGGCTGGGGTGGATCGCCTTTGCCGTGATGATGGCGGCCGTCGCCATTACGGTGTGGACCGGCGTCGAATACGTGGTCCAGGCGCTTCGCCTGCGCGCCGAAGGCAAGCGGCACGCCCAGGAAGCCAAGGGAAACGACGTTCCGGGACAGGAGCCGGCATGAGCAACCTCCACCACCTCGCGGCGCAGGCAGTGGAAACCGCCATCTCAGCCGGCATGACCGTCGCCACCGCCGAGTCGCTGACGGCTGGAATGCTGGCTGCGGTGCTCGCGGACACCCCGGGCGCCTCGGGTATGCTGCAGGGCGGCGTGGTGGCTTACCAGAATTCCGTCAAGGAGACGCTGCTGGGCGTTTCCGGCGCGCTGCTGGCCGATGCCGGGTCCGTGGATCCGGATGTGGCGGCCGCCATGGCGGAAGGCGCCCGGGACTCCCTCGGCGCGGATATCGGCATCGCCACCACCGGGGTGGCGGGGCCGGAGGAACATGACGGAAAACCGGTCGGCCGGGTGTATGTGGGAGTCGCCGCAGCGTCCGGCACGGCGGCCTTTGAGTATTCCTTCACCGGCAGCCGCGCCGACATCCGCGGCCAGGCCTGCGCCGCAGCGCTGGAACGGCTGCTTGAAGCCCTCACCCGTTGAGGCCGCGCAACGGCTGCCGCGGATGATGCGGCGGCAGAAGTTACCGGGAGTTAAGTAGCCGGGAACAAAAGCCGGTACCGATTAGTTATTACATTGTGTCGCTTCCCGGGATGGGAGGCGCCTAGGATGAAATGACCACGACGGTTCGCTGCGGCGGACCTGACCAATGAGGGAGCAAGGCGATACAGATGGTAAAGCAGCCCGTATCCGTAAACGGCGTTGTCCGCTGGAAGGATGTGGGCCTCGCCGATCAGGGCAAGAGCGAACAGAAGGAGCGCAAGATGGTTGTACTTCGTCACGAAATCGGTGATGTCCTGCGCGATGTCCGCCAGCGTCAGGGGCGTACGCTCCGTGAAGTGTCGCACAGCGCCCGTGTCTCCCTGGGTTACCTCAGCGAAGTTGAACGAGGCCAGAAGGAAGCGTCATCCGAGCTGTTGTCCTCGATCTGCACGGCCCTGGACGTTCCGCTGTCGAGCATGCTCCGGGAAGTCAGCGACCGCGTTGCCGTGGCCGAAGGCGTCACCGTCCCGGACACCGTCCCGCAGGAATTCTCCCAGCGCTACGGCCGCGACCTGAACACGGAACTCACCGACGAACTTGCTACCGGCCTGCTGTCCGGCGCCCGCTAGGGCTGCCGGCAGCCAGAGACGGTATCCGACGCCCCCTGCGGCTGACTACGGTCAGCTGCCGGGGGCTTTGGCGTTTTCCGATGCACGCATCTCTAGCGCGCTCCCGGTCCACCGCCTTCGGGGGTGCCGCTGTCGCGGGGAAACCCGTCGCCTTCGTAGGTTGCGTTGAGTTTGGCCATGTAGCGGGCGAGTTCCTGCAGGTCCGTGATAGGCCAGGAACCCAAACGCTCGCGGAACACCTGCTTTCGGGCGTCCTGGACCTGGCTCATCTTTTCTTCGCCCTTTGCCGTCAGCTGGATGGACTGCGCACGGCCGTCCTGCGGATCCGCTTCCTTGGACACGAGCCCGATGCTTTCGAGGAACGCGATCTGCCGGCTGACGGATGGCTTACCCACCCCGATGTTCATAGCGAGGTCCGTCAGCCGGATCGGACCCTCGCGGCGGATGACTGTCAGCAATCCATAAGCCGCCGGCTCCATGTCCGGGTGTACCTGGCGGGACAGCTGGTTGGAGATGGCCCTGGCCCGGCGCCAGAAAAGGCTCAGCTGGTGTTCAACGCTTTGAAGGACCTCATCCACCGACGCATCGTCCGTGGCGGGGCCCGGTGCGGAGTCCGGCGACGGGGCATCAGGCGTGTTGCTCATGGCAACAAGTCTAGGGCTCCGCGGTCATGAGAGGATTTACCGGTGCGGATCAGCGACTACTGGCGGCTTATGGATGACGAGTTCGGTGCAGGTTACTCGAGGGTGCTGAGCAGCACGCTGGTGCTGGCCGGAGTGGGCGGCCGCACCGCGGACCAGGCGCTGGCGGCCGGAGTGGAACCGCGGAGGGTATGGCTCGCCGTCTGCGATGTCCAGGACGTTCCCCCCGAACGCCGGTTGGGCCGCGACATCGCGCCTCGACGCGACTGACACGCCCACCCGCTTCTTCGAATACCTGTTCGGATAAAGCTATGCTGGAATCAGCGGGTTATCCACATAGCCGATCCCATCCGGCCTGAATGTCAGTGGTTCCCCTTAGCGTCAGAGATGACCAACAAACGGCCGCTGAGGCCACCATCGAGAAAGCATTAGAGGTGTCAACCATGGCGGCAGCCCCGGATCGTGAAAAAGCGCTGGAAGCAGCTCTTGCCCAGATTGATAAGCAGTTCGGCAAAGGTTCGGTCATGCGGCTGGGCGATGAGGTGCGCGCACCTATCGAAGTCATTCCCACCGGTTCCATCGCGCTGGATGTCGCTCTGGGAATTGGCGGCCTGCCGCGCGGACGCGTCATCGAGATCTACGGGCCAGAGTCGTCCGGTAAGACCACGGTTGCGCTGCACGCGGTGGCCAACGCCCAGCGCCAGGGTGGCATCGCGGCGTTCATCGATGCCGAACACGCGCTGGACCCCGAATATGCCGCCAAACTGGGTGTGGACACGGATGCGCTCCTGGTTTCCCAGCCGGACACCGGTGAGCAGGCCCTGGAAATCATGGACATGCTGGTGGGCTCAGGCTCCCTGGACGTCATCGTGATTGACTCCGTGGCCGCCCTGGTCCCGCGCGCCGAAATTGAAGGCGACATGGGCGACAGCCACGTGGGCCTCCAGGCCCGCCTCATGAGCCAGGCGCTGCGTAAGATTACCGGCCGGCTGAGCCAGACCAAGACCACCGCCATCTTCATCAACCAGCTGCGCGAGAAGATTGGCGTATTCTTCGGTTCCCCGGAAACGACCACCGGTGGCAAGGCCCTGAAGTTCTACGCCTCCATCCGCATCGACGTCCGCCGCATCCAGACACTCAAGGAGGGCGCCGACTCGGTCGGTAACCGCACCAAGGCCAAGATCGTCAAGAACAAGATGGCCCCGCCTTTCAAGGTCGCCGAATTCGACATCATCTACGGCCAGGGCATTTCCCGCGAGGGCGGCATCATCGACATGGGCGTGGAACACGGCATTATCAAGAAGTCCGGGTCGTGGTTCACGTACGACGGCGACCAGCTGGGCCAGGGCATGGAGAACTCCCGCCGGTTCCTGCGGGACAACCCGGAACTGGCCGCGGAGCTCGAGCGGCTCATCAAGGAAAAGCTCGGGGTGGGCGTCAAGCCGGCCGAAGCGGATGCCAAGGACTCGCCCAAGCTGAAGGCCGTTGACGGGTTCTAGGTCCTTGGGCGGGAGCGATGACTTTGGCGCGCCCGGATTTGGTGACGCCGAGCCGGATCCCGTGTCAGTGGCCCAAGCCATCGTCTACCGGCAGCTGACCGCGTCGGCGAAGAGCAGGCTGCAGCTGTCCCGGAAGCTTGCGGAACGCAATGTTCCGGAACACGTGGCGGAGGCGGTCCTGGACAAGTTCCAGGCCGCCGGACTGATCGACGATGCGGAGTTTGCAGCAATGTGGGTCCGGAGCAGGGCGCAGTCGCGCAAGCTGGCCCGGGGTGCTCTGCGGCGTGAGCTCGCCGATAAGGGCATCGACCAGGAAGCTGCCGACGCTGCCCTGGCGCAGGTCTCCGATTCCGACGAGGAGGAGGCCGCCAGGGCCCTGGTGCAGCGAAAGCTCCGTCCCGGCACGGACCTGCACGACAGGGCCGGGCGCGACAAAGCCGCCCGTCGCCTGGCGTCGATGCTTGCCCGCAAGGGCTACCAGCCGTCACAGGCGTTCCGCATCGTGAACGAGGTCCTCGACGGGCAGTTCGAGGATCCTGACGGCGACGGCCTGGGGAGCCGGTACCCTTAATAGGTGAGTTTGACCATCCCTTCCCTCCCGTCCGGCCCCGAATCATCCGATACCTTGGAGCGCGGCCGGCAGCCGGATGCCGCTGAAGGCGGCCAGAAGCCCCGCACGTACCAGGTACGCACGTTCGGCTGCCAGATGAACGTGCATGACTCAGAGCGGATGGCCGGAATGCTGGAAGGCGCCGGCTACATTCCGGCGGACGGCGATGTGGCTGACGTAGTGGTGTTCAACACCTGCGCCGTCCGGGAAAACGCGGACAACAAGCTGTACGGCAACTTGGGCATCCTGGCGCCGGTGAAAGCCGCCAACCCGGGCATGCAGATTGCCGTGGGAGGCTGCCTGGCCCAAAAGGACCGGGAAACCATCCTCAAGAAGGCACCGTGGGTTGATGCCGTTTTCGGAACCCACAACGTTGGCGCGCTGCCGGCCCTCCTTGACCGTGCCCGGCACAACGACGAAGCCCAGCTGGAAATCCTGGAATCGCTGGACGTGTTCCCCTCCACGCTGCCCACCAAGCGCGACTCCGTGTACGCGGGGTGGGTATCCATCTCCGTGGGCTGCAACAACACCTGCACCTTCTGCATCGTGCCCGCGCTGCGCGGCAAGGAAAAGGACCGCCGCCCCGGAGACATTCTGGCGGAGATCCAGGCGCTGGTGGACGACGGAGCCATCGAGGTCACCCTGCTGGGCCAGAACGTCAACTCCTACGGCGTGGAGTTCGGCGACCGCCAGGCGTTCTCCAAGCTGTTGCGGGCCTGCGGCAGCATCGAAGGCCTTGAACGGGTCCGCTTCACGAGCCCCCACCCGGCGGCCTTCACCGATGACGTCATCGACGCCATGGCGGAAACCCCGAACGTGATGCCGCAGCTGCACATGCCGCTGCAGTCCGGCTCGGACAGCATCTTGAAGGCCATGAAACGGTCGTACCGATCCACCAGGTTCCTGGGGATTCTGGCCAAGGTCCGGGAAAGGATCCCGCACGCGGCCATTTCTACCGACATCATTGTCGGGTTCCCCGGTGAAACGGAGGAGGACTTCCAGGCAACCCTGGATGTGGTGGAGCAGTCCCGCTTTGCCACGGCCTTTACCTTCCAGTACTCCAAGCGGCCGGGCACGCCCGCCGCTGACCTTCCCGGCCAGTTGCCCAAGGCCGTCGTCCAGGAACGCTTTGAGCGCCTGACCGCGCTTCAGGACCGGATCGCTGCGGAGGAGAACCGCAAGCAGCTGGGCCGCAGGGTCGAAGTCATGGTCACAGCCCAATCCGGGCGAAAGGCAGAGGAGACCCACCGGCTCTCAGGCCGCGCACAGGACCAGCGCCTGGTGCACTTCTCTGTCCCGCACGGCGCTCCGGCTCCCCGGCCCGGGGACCTCGTCACCGTCACCATCACTGAAGCGGCGGCGTTCCACCTCGTGGCGGACCCCACTTTGGAGGACTACAGCCTCCGCCGGTCGCGCGCCGGCGACGCCTGGGACCGTTCGCAGGCAGACTCCTGCGGTGCGCCTGCGCCCGGAACAGGCGCGGCAGGCAAGGGAGTCTCCCTGGGGATGCCGGCGCTGCCACTGCGCGCCCGCTGACCGGTGGGCACCAAGCCGGTCATCGCCGTCGTCGGTCCAACCGGCTCCGGAAAGTCCGACCTCGCAGTCAGCCTTGCCCGGCGCCTGGACGGCGAAGTCATCAATGCGGACGCCATGCAGTTCTACCGCGGCATGGACATCGGCACCGCCAAAATCACCGGGGCCGACCGCCGCGGCGTCCCGCACCATCTCCTGGACACACTGGACATCACCCAGGAGGCCAGCGTCTCAGACTTCCAGGCGCAGGCCAGAGAGCTGATCGCGGACATTCACCGCCGCGGCCGCCGCGCCATCCTCGCCGGCGGCTCCGGACTGTACGTCCGCGCAGCCCTGGACATCCTGGAATTCCCGGGGACCGACCCCGTGGTGCGGGCCCGGCTGGAGCAGGAACTGGCGGCCCGCGGCAGCGCCGCCATGCTGGAACGGCTGAGCGCTGTAGACCCCGTGTCCGCCGGACGGCTTTCGGATGCGCGCCGCATCGTCCGTGCCCTTGAGGTGTACGAGCTCACCGGCCGGCCTTTCAGTTCCTTCATGCCGCGCCGGGAGTACTTCCAGCCGGCCGTGCAGGTGGGCCTGGAAGTGGACCGCGAAGTACTCAGGGAACGGCTGGCTGCCCGGGTGCACGCCATGGTGGATCAGGGGCTTTTGGAGGAAGTGCGGCGGCTGGATGCCCAGGGCCTGCGCAGGTGCAAGACCGCTTCCCGTGCCCTCGGGTACTCGCAGTTCCTGAAGGTGGTGGACGGCGAAGCCACGGTGGAACAGGCTGCAGGGGAAACGATCGTGGCCACGCGCCAGTTTGCCCGCCGGCAGCTCACCTGGTTCCGTGCAGACCCGCGCATCCAGTGGCTGGACTGGCAGGACCCGGACCTTGTGGAGAAAGCGGCCGCGCTGTGTCTTTAGCGAGGTGCGGCCTCTCGGGAGGTGCAGCCTTCCGGGGTTGGAACGGTTTCGGCCGGGCCGCCCACGGCCGGTACCCTTGGAACCATGGAAACCACCCCTGCGCTGCCCCTCGAAACCGTCCTCGGCACGCTGGGTGGACTGCGCTTCTCGAAGGGGCACGGAACCGGCAACGACTTCGTCCTGGTGTCGGACCCGGAAGGACGCCAGGAGATTTCCGCAGAGCAGGTTGCTGCCCTGTGCGACCGGCACCGCGGGATCGGCGGCGACGGACTGATCCGCGCCGTGCCCTCCCGCTTCCTTCCCGAGGGCCGCGGCCTGATGGAAGCTGCACCCGACGCCGAGTGGTTCATGGACTACCGCAACGGTGACGGCTCCCTTTCGGAAATGTGCGGCAACGGGGTACGCGTCTTCGTTCACTTCCTGCGCACGGAGGGCCTGATCGACCTGCCCGACGGCGGATCCCTCACCATTGGTACCCGCGGCGGGGTGAAGACCGTGGTCCGGACCGGCGAGGACTACGCCGTGGATATGGGCCCCTGGTCGTTCATTTTCCCGGGTGAAGCCGCGGCCCGCTCCGTGGATTCCCTCGTCACAGCGGACGGCCTGGAGGTGCCCCGCCCCGCGCTGTCCGTCAGCATGGGCAACCCGCACACCGTCGTCGCCCTCGCCGAGCTCGGTGAACTGGCCGGAACCAGGCTTTTCAACGCCCCCTCGGTGGATCCCGCACCGGCCAACGGCACCAATGTAGAATTTGTCGTTCCTGCCGAACCGCTGGTTCACGGCGGAGTCGGCTCGGTCACGATGCGCGTGCACGAACGCGGCGTGGGGGAGACGCAGTCCTGCGGGACCGGCGCCTGCGCGGCCGCTGTTGCTATCCGGCACTGGGCCGGTGCCGAGGCCCCGGACACGTGGCAGGTTCACGTCCCCGGCGGCACCGTGGGAGTCAGGTTCTTTCAGGGGACCAGCGGCCAGGAGCACGTCGAGCTCAGCGGCCCGGCTGTCATTGTGGCAACAGGGACGCTTTCCTGACCTTCAGGATGCGAAACGATTTTGCGGTTGCTTCACGGGTCACCGTAAACGAGTCGTCCAGTTCGGCCGCCAGCCAGCGCTGCAGCGAATCCGAGCCGAGGTTCTTCTGCACCACCAGCCAGGCTGTTCCGCCTGGAGCCAGGCGGGGCAGCCACAGCTTCAGCAGCGAATGCAGTTCGTCCTTGCCGATCCGGATGGGCGGGTTGGACCAGATCGTGTCGAAGCGAAGCTCCGGGTCCACCGAATCCGGGGTGGAGGCCGTGACGTTGTCCAGCCCCAGGGCCTCCGCGTTCTCGTTGGTCAGGACGATGCAGCGTTCGTTGACGTCCACGGCGTAAACCTTCGCGTGCGGTGCCCGCAACGCCAGCGTCAGGGCAACCGGACCCCAGCCGCAGCCGATGTCCAACAGGTTTCCGGTGGGTGCCGGCGCCGGAACATTGGCCAGCAGGACTGCCGTTCCCTTGTCGATTCCGTCGGGGCTGAAGATGCCGCTGGAGGAGTGGAGCCTGCGCGTTTCCCCTGCGAGTTCCACCGTCAGCGGCTTTCTGGTGAACGGGCCGGCGGGTGACGCGCTGAAATAGTGTGCAGACTCCATAACTGGCCAGCGTAGTTCCCCTTGCAGCGTAAAGGGAAACCCGGCCGGCGGCCCCTCTGCTACCCTAGGAGGCATGTTCCTGATCTTCGAGTAATCCGGCGCGGGCTACGCCCGCCCCGGATCATGTCCCACAGCGATGCAGGCGTCCGTGCCTTCCGCTCGTGCACCGGGCCGCACGTCGTCGTCCGGCCGCCGGACACTACTCGAGAGACAGCATCTGGCTGGTTTTCCGCGCTGTTCCCGGCCCTTCAATCACTGCTCAATTTCTGCCGTCCCCGGGCGGCATATCTGCCGCCTGCCCGTCAGGGAGGCCGCCAAGACCAGGAGTACTGCATGTCCGCAGGCCGTCAGCCCAGCGCGAATACTTCACCACATCAGACCAATCAGCACTATTCTGGAACTGCCGAATCTTCAAAGGAGACCATGACCAGCCAGCCCAACACCGGATCCGATCCCGCCGCCCAGGACATGAGTCCACAGGAAATCCAGGCCGTGATCGACCGGATCCTTTCCAAGGACGTTCCCGCCCGGACCGGAACGCCGGACAGCGGCCGCGGTGAAGGCGCGGCTGTGCTTGGCAAGGCCCAGGCAATCTCCCGCCTGGACGCAGAACACAGCGAGTACGACGGCGACCAGCAGGATCTCGAAGAGCGCCGCGCACTGCGCCGCACGGCGGGGCTGTCCACTGAGCTCGAGGACGTTACCGAGGTCGAATACCGGCAGCTTCGGCTGGAACGGGTGGTACTGGCAGGGCTGTGGTCGGACGGTACCCTCGCAGACGCGGAGAATTCGCTGCGTGAACTTGCTGCGCTTGCCGAAACCGCGGGCTCCGAGGTCCTCGACGGACTGGTCCAGCGGCGTGCCAAGCCTGACCCGGGCACCTTCCTGGGGTCGGGAAAGGCGCAGGAGCTCAAGGACATCGTGATGGCCACCGGCGCGGACACCGTGGTGGTGGACGCTGAGCTGGCACCGTCCCAGCGCCGTGGACTTGAGGACATCGTCAAGGTCAAGGTCATCGACCGGACGGCGCTGATCCTGGACATCTTTGCCCAGCACGCCAAGAGCCGCGAAGGTAAAGCGCAGGTGGAACTGGCCCAGCTCGAGTACCTCCTGCCGCGACTGCGCGGCTGGGGCGAATCGATGTCCCGCCAGGCAGGTGGCCAGGTGGGCGGCGCAGCGGCAGGCATGGGCTCCCGTGGTCCCGGTGAGACGAAGATCGAACTGGACCGCCGGCGGATCCGTACCCGGATGGCCAAGCTTCGGCGTGAAATCGCCGCAATGAAGCCTGCCCGCGAGACCAAGCGCGCCAACCGCCGTCGTAATTCCGTCCCGTCAGTTGCCATTGCCGGGTACACGAACGCCGGAAAGTCGTCCCTGCTCAACAGGCTGACGGATGCCGGTGTCCTGGTGGAGAACGCCCTGTTTGCCACGCTTGATCCCACCGTCCGCAAGGCCGAAACGGCCGACGGGCTCGGTTACACGCTGGCGGACACGGTGGGCTTTGTCCGCTCCCTGCCCACCCAGCTGGTGGAAGCGTTCCGCTCCACGCTGGAAGAGGTGGCGGACGCTGACCTGATCCTGCACGTCGTGGATGTTTCGCATCCCGATCCCGAAGGACAGATCGCAGCAGTCCGCAAGGTTTTCAGTGAGGTCGACGCCCGTAAGGTTCCCGAAATCATTGTCCTGAACAAGGCGGACGCCGCGGATCCTTTCGTGGTGGAACGCCTCAAACAGCGCGAACCGCGCCATGTGGTGGTCTCGGCCCGCACCGGCGAAGGGATTGCCGAACTGCTCAAGGCCATCAGCGATTCGATTCCCCGGCCCAGCGTGAAGCTCGAGTTGCTCATTCCCTACGATCGGGGAGACCTGATCAGCAAGCTGCACGAATCGGACGCTGAAATCATCAGCGTGGACCATGTGGAGGCGGGCACCCGCGCCGTGGTGATGGTCAGGGAGGGTCTCGCGGCCGAGCTGGAACCCTTCGTCACCAATGACTGACGCCGCTTCAATGACTGACGCCGCGTCCGGCGCCACGAAGACGGCCGGCGGACAGTTCGTGACCGAACTGCTCGACCGCGCCGTCGGCGCGATGGGGGGACAGAGCAGGCCTGGCCAGCACGAGATGGCCCGGCAGGTCGCGCAGGCGATCGAAACAGGCACCCACCTCCTGGTGCAGGCGGGGACGGGCACGGGCAAGTCGTTGGCTTACCTTATCCCGCTGATTGCGCATGCGCTGGAAAGCAACAAGCCCACTCTGGTGTCCACCGCCACCCTGGCGTTGCAGACACAGATCGTGGGGCGGGACCTGCCTCGGCTGCTGGACGCCATCACCCCGGCGCTGGAGCGGCCCGTCAAGGTGTCGCTGGTCAAAGGCCGGTCCAATTACGTCTGCCGGCACAAGCTTGAGGGGGGATTCCCGTCCGAGGAGCCCACGGAGGGCCAGCTGTTCTCGCTTGGTGAGGACACCAGTGTTCCGCACTTTGCCGCAGCCGTCGGCGGACCCTCCTCGCAGCTGGGCAAGGAAGTGGTCCGGCTGCGCGAATGGGCTGCAAAGACCGCGACGGGGGACCGTGACGAACTGCTGCCCGGGGTCACCGACCGCGCATGGCGCCAGGTCTCCGTCACGTCCATGGAGTGCCTGGGTGCGCAGAAATGTCCACTGGCCGAAGAGTGCTTCAGCGAGCTTGCACGGCACGATGCGGCCTCTGCAGACATCGTGGTGACCAACCACGCTATGCTGGCCGTCAGCGCCTTCGAGGGCCTGGCAGTCCTTCCCGAGTACGACGTGGTGGTGGTGGACGAGGCCCACGAACTGCAGGACCGGGTGACCGGCGCCGTTTCCGGGCAACTGTCCGTGGCCATGGTCCATGCCGCTGCCTCCGGGGCGCGGAAGCACACCGCCATTACCGTGGATGCGCTCAATGCTGCCGCAGCCAACCTTGAAGCCGCGCTGGCCGGTGCGCCCGGAGGGCTGCTCCCCAACGGCCTCAACGACGAACAGCTCGACTGCGTTGACCAACTCCGCGAGGCTTGCCGTGCCGCGTTGTCTGATTCCAAGGGGGATGGCAGCCAGGCGGCCGACGGCGGGCGGCAGCTTGCGCGGTCCCGCCTCATGCTCATCCTGGAACTGTGCGAGCGGCTCCTGATGGCACGGGAAAACCGCGAAGTGGTCTGGTTTTCACGGGCGAGTACCTTCGACCCCGGGCAAGGCTACTCCCAGCCGGACGACTCGGCACCGGTGCTGATCAACGTGGCGCCGCTGTCCGTGGCCGGCAAGCTCCGCGAGGGCCTGTTCGCGGACCATACGGTGGTCCTCACCTCGGCCACCCTTGCCATTGGATCAGCGTTCGAGCCGGCCGCTGGCGGACTGGGGCTCGTGGGCCAGGGGGCACCCAGTTGGACGGGCGTGGATGTGGGCTCGCCCTTCGACTATCCCAAACAGGGGATCCTTTATGTGGCAGGCCACCTGCCGAAGCCCGGACGCGGTGTCTCCCCGGAGGCGCTGGCCGAACTTGAGGCCCTGATCCAGGCCTCCGGCGGCGGCGCCCTGTGTCTCTTCTCCTCCCGGCGTGCGGCCGAGGAAGCGGCCGACGCCCTCCGGCCCAAGCTGGGAATGACCATCCTCTGCCAGGGCGAATCCACCATGACGGCCTTGGTCAAGCAGTTCGCGGACGAATCCGATACCTGCCTGTTTGGCACCATGTCTCTGTGGCAGGGAGTGGATGTGCCGGGCGGTTCCTGCCGCCTTGTGGTCATCGACAGGATTCCGTTTCCGCGGCCGGACGACCCGCTCATGACGGCACGGTCCCGGGCTGTGGCTCAATCCGGCGGCAACGGGTTCATGGCGGTCTCGGCGACGCATGCGGCCATCCGTCTCGCCCAGGGGGCTGGGCGGCTGATCCGGTCCACCAACGACAAAGGCGTGGTAGCAGTCCTGGATTCCCGGCTGGCCACCGAACGCTATGCGGGCTTCCTGCGGGGAGCGCTGCCGCCGTTTTGGCCCACCACCGACCGCAACACGGCCTTCGCGGCGCTTGAACGGCTGGCCCGGGAAGGCTAGCCGGGAGGCCGGCGGCCGTCGGGAACGCCGCTTTAGGCGGCGCAGCTCCGTGGGAGCTCGTGCCCTAGAGGGACCGCAGCACGGACACCACTTTGCCCATGATGGTGGCGTGGTCGCCCAGAATGGGCTCGTACTGGGTATTCTGTGGCAGCAGCCAGGTGTGGCCGTCGCGCTGCCGGAAGGTCTTGACGGTGGCTTCATCGTCCAAGAGGGCCGCCACGATATCCCCGTTGGCTGCGTCGGCCTGACGGCGGACCACTACCCAGTCGCCGTCGCAGATGGCCGCGTCCACCATGGAGTCGCCGGCGACTTTCAGCATGAACAGTTCACCCTGGCCCACCAATTGCCGGGGAAGAGGCATGACGTCTTCCACCACCTGGTCCGCAAGGATTGGCCCGCCGGCGGCGATCCGGCCCACCAAGGGGACCATTGCGGTGTCGAGAGCTGTGGGGAGTTCGGTGACTGTGGCGGCCATGGCACCCGGTACCGGGCTTTCGGTGGCCGGGGCTCCCTTGCCCGGCACGCCGCCCAGTGTCAGCGGCATCAACACTTCCATGGCGCGGGGCCGCTTGGGATCCCGGCGGAGGTAGCCCAGCTTTTCGAGCTGTGAAAGCTGGTGCGTCACGCTGGAGAGGCTGGCCAGCCCCACCGTGTCCCCGATCTCGCGCATCGACGGCGGATAGCCGTTGTCGTTGACTGAGCGCTGGATGGTTTCGAGGATCTTCTTCTGCCGGGCGGTCAGGCCCTTGGCGGGCTTCTTCGCCTGCGGGAGTGTCCTGCCCCCGGCCGGTGCTGCTGCCATGTTTGCCAATGCCCTTCGGTTGCCACCGGTCCGCTTGCTCTGGCTCCGGCCGTGATGGTCCCGTCCAAATTGTCAGACCTGGCTGATCAACTGTCCGCGTGGTTGTTCTTGTCTTCAAAACTAGGCCAGCCACAGGGCTTTTTCAAACATTTGTTCTAGCGAGTCTCGACATTATTCGTTGATAAGTGCTAAAACTGAATCAGCAAAGTTCGAATATGTGTTCTAGTCACTGTTGCAGTCGTTCGAAGTTCATCTTCGAAGAACGGCGGGAGATGGCGGCCGGAACATTCCGGGCAGCACAGTACGGTCCAGGAGGGCTAAGTCCATGTCAGCTATTTCCGCTCACCACTCACCAGTTTCCCCAGGGAACACCTCGGGTTCTGATGGCCGCGCTTCTGAAGGCCAGGCGCCAGCGCCCCTGCCGCCGCTGCGGCTCACCCGCCGGGGGCGGGTAGTGCTGATTGGCATCCCGCTGGTCCTGCTGGCGGCGCTGCTGCTTTCCCTGGCGGGGTTCTTCAACTCGCCCGCCAAGGCCTCAGACTCGGCAGCCGACCTCGTGGCCACGCCGACAGTCACCGTGACAGTCCAGCCGGGCCAGTCCCTGTGGAGCATTGCCGGCAGCCTTGCGCCGGAGCGCGATGCCAGGGACGTCGTGGCAGAAATAGTGCAGCTGAACAATCTTTCCGGCGGGCCTGTGATTCCGGGCCAGCAACTGTTCGTTCCGGCCGGGTAATGGAGTCCCTGCAGCCCGGCAGGGAAGTGTCACATTTTCCGGTCCCCGGCGCGGGCACTAAACTGTTCAGGTGAATGACCAGCTAGAACGACTGAACCGGCTTCCACTCCGCGAGAACCTCCGCGGTCTTGCCCCCTACGGGGCACCGCAGCTGGACGTCCCCATTCTCCTGAACGTTAACGAGAACACGCATGGCGTCCCGGCGGACGTGCAGGCGGCTATCACCGCGGCCGTCGCCCGTGCCGCCAAGGGCCTGAACCGGTACCCGGACCGCGAATTCACCGAGCTCCGCACTGCCTTGGCCGAATACCTCGGCCACGGGCTGGACGCTTCGAACATCTGGGCGGCCAACGGCTCCAACGAGGTCCTCCAGCAGATCCTCCAGGCCTTCGGCGGCCCCGGCCGCACCGCGCTCGGATTCCCTCCCACGTACTCCATGTATCCGCTGCTCGCGAGCGGCACGGATACCCGCTATATCGCCGGACAGCGCGCGGATGATTACGGCCTCACTGCAGAGTCCGCTGCCCGCCAGGTGAAGGACCTGCAGCCGAGCATCGTCTTCCTTTGCTCGCCAAACAACCCCACCGGTACCGGCCTGGGACTGGACGTGGTGGAGGAGGTCTACCGTGCCGGTGAGGCGAGCCAAACCATCGTGATCGTGGACGAGGCCTACCACGAGTTTGCCCACGACGGTACGCCCAGCGCCCTGACTCTCCTGCCGGGCCGTGAGCGACTCATTGTGTCCCGCACCATGAGCAAGGCCTTTGCCTTGGCCGGGGCGCGGCTAGGTTACATGGCAGCAGCCCCGGAAGTGACGGATGCGCTGCGCCTTGTCCGGCTGCCGTACCACCTGTCGGCCGTGACCCAGGCGACGGCGCTGGCCGCACTGGAATACCGTGCAGCACTGATGGCCGATGTCGAGGACATCAAGAAGCAGCGGGACCGAATCGTCGATGAACTGCGCCGCATGGGCCTCACGCCGGCCGCCTCCGACTCCAATTACGTGTTCTTTGGCGGACTTGACCATCCGCACCAGGTCTGGCAGGAACTCCTGGCGGCGGGTGTGCTGATCCGTGACGTCGGGATTCCCGGACACCTGCGCGTAACGGCCGGAACTGAGACGGAAACTACAGCTTTCCTGGAATCGTTGGAAAGCATCCTCGCCCGGCAGGCAGCGCTACCCGCCTAGACTTGGAAGAGCGGCGCCCTGCGCCCTGACCACCTATCTTCCCCAAAGGACACTTTGACCATGAGTTCCACCGGATCGAATGCCGCGGCCTCCCGGACCGCCCGCATGGAGCGTGCCACCAGTGAGTCGTCTGTACTCGTGGAGATCAACCTCGACGGCACCGGCGTTTCGGACATCGACACGTCCGTACCCTTCTACGACCACATGCTCACTGCCCTGTGCAAGCACTCGCTGATCGATATGACGGTCAAGGCGACCGGGGACATCCACATCGATGTCCACCACACGGTGGAAGACGTTGCCATCACCTTCGGCGAAGTCCTTCGTACCGCGCTCGGGAACAAGGCCGGCATCCGACGGTTCGGTGAAGCGACAGTGCCCCTGGACGAGGCCCTCGCCCACGCCGTCGTCGACGTTTCCGGGCGGCCCTACCTGGTGCACGGAGGCGAACCGGCCGGCCAGGAATACCACCTGATCGGCGGCCACTTCACCGGCTCCCTGACCCGCCACGTCTTCGAAGCGATTACCCTGCACGCGGGAATCTGCCTGCACATGAACGTCATCGCCGGCCGCGACCCGCACCACATCGTGGAGGCGCAGTTCAAGGCGTTCGCCCGCGCACTTCGGGCTGCTGTTGAGCCGGACCCCCGCGTCGAGGGCATTCCGTCCACCAAGGGCGCCCTGTGAGCGGCCAGGTCCTGAAGGACGGCGCCATCGTGGACCCTTCAGCATCACGGAAGCTTCCCTCCCCGGAGGGAAAGCCTACGGTGACGGTCCTGGACTACGGTTCGGGCAATGTCCGCTCCGCCGTTCGGGCCCTCGAACGGGCAGGCGCCGAGGTTACCCTCAGTGCCAAGCCGGAGGACGTCCTGAACGCCGATGGCCTGGTGGTTCCGGGCGTGGGTGCGTTCGAAACTGTCATGCGCGAACTCAAGGCCGTGGACGGAATCCGGCTGATCGGCCGCCGTGTTGCGGGCGGTCGTCCCGTCCTGGGAATCTGCGTCGGTCTCCAGGTCCTCTTCGAAACCGGAGTCGAACATGGCACCGAGGCCGAAGGCATGGGCGAATGGCCCGGCAAGGTGGAGCACCTGCCCGCGGACGTGGTCCCGCACATGGGCTGGAACACCGTTAAGGTTCCCGAGGGATCCAGGCTGTTCGCCGGCGTCGAAAACGAGCGCTTCTATTTCGTGCACTCCTACGGCGTGCAGGAATGGAACTTCGATGTCGTCCAGCCGCGCATGGCCGCACCAGTGGTGACCTGGTCCGAGCACGGCGCACCATTCATCGCCGCCGTGGAAAACGGGCCGCTCTGCGCAACGCAGTTCCACCCGGAGAAGTCCGGCGACGCCGGTGCCCGGCTGCTGCGCAACTGGGTGGAATCCCTCCGCCGGCCCGCGGACTCCGGGGCCGGCAGCAGCGCAGCGCCTGCGACCGGCGGCGCCTAGATGTGGTCCATCGTCCTGATGGGCCTTGCCGGCCTCCTGGTGGGCGGGGCCCTGGCATTCCGCCAGCAAGGCAAGCCGCTGTGGACGCAAATCTCCTTCTACGTTTTGGCGGGCATGGCTTTGCTCGCCGCCTACCTGTTAACGCTGCCGGCCGCCTAGCCCGCACCGCCCCGCCTACCTGACAAAGGACGAACATGACCACCGCTAACGATTTGCCGGTCCTCGAACTGCTGCCCGCCGTGGACGTCGTCAACGGACAGGCCGTGCGCCTGGTCCAAGGCGAGGCAGGCAGCGAAACCAGTTACGGCACACCCCTCGAAGCTGCCTTGAACTGGCAGGAGCAGGGCGCCGAATGGGTGCACCTGGTCGATCTCGACGCAGCCTTCGGCCGCGGCTCCAACGCTGAACTGCTGCGGGAAGTGGTGGGCCGGCTGGACATCAAGGTCGAGCTCTCCGGCGGCCTCCGGGACGACGAGACGCTCGAAGCCGCCCTGGGCCTCGGCGTGGCGCGCGTCAACCTCGGCACCGCGGCGCTGGAGCACCCTGAGTGGACCGCCCGCGCGATTGAGCGCTTTGGTGACAAGATCGCGGTCGGCCTCGACGTCCGCGGCACCACCCTGGCCGGCCGCGGCTGGACCAAGGAGGGTGGGGATCTCTGGGACGTCCTGGCCAGGCTTGAAGAATCCGGCTGCGCCCGCTACGTGGTGACGGACGTGACTAAGGACGGCACCCTTCAGGGCCCCAACGTCGAACTGCTGCGCCAGATGGTGGAAAAAACCGGTAAGCCCGTGGTGGCATCCGGCGGGATCTCCAGCCTGGACGACCTCAAGGTCCTGCGTTCCCTCGTGCCGCTCGGCGTCGAAGGGGCCATCGTTGGCAAGGCGCTCTACGCCGGCGCCTTCACCCTGCCCGAGGCGCTCGACGTCGCCGGGCGGCGCTGACGCCCGCCATGGCCACTGACGGTTCCGAAGCCCCGGCCCCCCGCCACCTGCCCGGCCATATAGCTGCCGCGCTGGCAGGTGCTGGTGGCGCGGCAGATTCGGCCGGGCGGCCCTGGGCGGGCCGCAGCCTCGCAGGGGATGACGCCAGGATCCACAACTTCGAGGACGACGACGGCACGGCCGACGCCGGGTACCTCGCCGCCGTCGACCGGTTGTGCGAGGGGAGCGGAGACGAGGCCGCCGTAGTGCGCTCCCTCGCCACAGCCCGCGTCTTCATCCCGATCGTCGCCCAGCTTGCCGAAGAGGCCGACGGCGGCCACGGCCTGCGGGCGGACAAGCAGGCCGACATGGCACTGGTGACGCTTAAGGCACCGGACGGACGGACCGCCATGCCGGCATTCACGTCGGCCGCCGCCCTCGCCGCATGGCATCCGGACGCCCGGCCCGTCGCCGTCTACGCAGCCCGTGCTGCGCTGTCTGCCGTCGCCGAGGGAGCCGAACTGATGGTGCTGGACCCGGGCTCCCCAGTGACGTTCGTGGTGCGACGACCCGCCCTGTGGGCGCTGGCTCAGCAGCACGAGTGGGTTCCCAGCTACGCCGATCCCGCCCTCGCCCCCGAGCTTGGGCAGGCCGCTTCCCGCTTCCCCGCCGTCCGGAGCATTGAACTGCTGCCCGGCGGGGGAGTGGCCAGCCGGGCAGCGGACGGTACAGTCCTTGCCGGCGGCGGACCCGGCCCGGAACTTCAGGTGGTCCTGTACCTCGAGGACGGTCTGGACGCCGGCGCGGTGCAGCACCTCGTAGCGTCCCTCCAGGGCGAGTGGTCCCGGAATGTATTGTTTGGGGAGCGGGTCGACTCGATGGAAATCAAGCTGAGGCGGGCCGTCAACTAGCGGCGGTGCACGGCGGAGACCCTCCCGGACTGCCGCAGCAGACCATAAGGAAACCTTCGTGAACTTCGCCCTTTACCGGCACCTCCTGGCAGTGCGTCCCATCCGGCGCCTTCTGCTGGTGGGCATGGTGGCCCGCATACCGCACTCCGCCGCTGGAGTGCTGCTCACCCTTCACATCGTTCTTTCGCTCGGTGAAGGGTACGCTGCCGCGGGGGCTGCAGCTGCAGTCATGACCATCGGCATCGCCGTTGGCGCTCCCTGGCGTGGCCGGCGCGTGGACACCGTCGGCCTGCGCCGGGCGCTCATCCCGTCAGTGGTGTCCGAAGCCCTGGTGTGGTCCGCCGTTCCGTACGTCAGCTACCAGTGGCTGCTGCCGCTGGTCTTCGTGGGTGGGCTGCTGACCCTTCCGATCTTCAGTGTGGTACGTCAATCCCTGGGCGTCCTGGCCGACGGCGAACAGCGGCGCACCGCCTTTGCTTTGGACGCCATCAGCACCGAAGTGGTGTTCATGATCGGCCCGGCGGCCGGCGCCATCATCGCCACCAGCGGCTTTACCGTCGCGGGCCTGACGGCGGTGGGAATTTCCACCTCGTTGGCCGGGCTGTTCCTGATCTGGTTCAACCCGCCCACCCGCAGTGCAGCGCCCACGGCCGAACGCGCCGGTGAGCTGCTGCATGCGGCCGAAATCGCGGTGGTGTCGGCCGCCCCGGCCCACGTACAGGAGGCCGCGGCCGAGCTGGTGCCCGCAGGCGCCGAAAGCGACGGTGCCGCCGCGGGCGGCGGGCCGGGCCGCCGTCGCGCGTTCCGCACCAGGGTGGCGCACAACTTTGCCTGGTTCACCGCTGCCGTCGCCGCATTGTTCGCGGTAGCTGCGGGTACCGGAATGGTGCTTAGCGGCACGGATGTGGGAATCGTCGCGGCGCTGGAAACCGGAGGCCGGCAAAGCGAAATCGGGATCGTCTTCCTGTTCTGGTGCGCCGCGTCCGTGGTCGGTGGATTGATCTACGGCGCCATGCACCGTCCGGTTTCGCCGATGCTGCTGTTGCTGGGCATGGCCGCGCTCACGATTCCCATGGGCTTCGCCACCGACACATGGACCCTGGCGCTGCTCTCCATCCTGCCTGGCCTGCTGTGCGCTCCGGTGCTGTCGTCAGCCTCCGAGAAGGTGGCGGACCTGGTGTCCGAGGAACGGAGGGGCGAGGCAATGGGCTGGTACGGGTCCGCCCTGACCGCAGGCGTGGCGTTGGGTGCTCCGCTGGCCGGTGTATTCATCGACGGCCGCGGACCTTCCAGCGGTTTCACGGCCGTCGGCGTCGCAGGGGTAGTGCTGTGCGTGGCGGGGCTGGTCCTGCAACAGGTACGCCGCAGCCGGACAGCCCCCGCCAGCAAGGACATCACGCCCAGACCCCACCCCTAGACTCCGGAGTGGGGTGCTGTGGTGCTGGTGGGGTGTACGGCGTTCCTTTAGTTGACGGCGCCGGTGTACTTTTCGCCGGGACCCTTGCCCGGAGCGTCAGGGATCAGCGACTCTTCGCGGAAAGCCAACTGGAGGGAACGGAGGCCATCGCGCAACGGGCCGGCGTGCTGCGAGCCGATTTCGGGTGCCGCCGCGGTGACCAGCCCCGCGAGGGCCGTAATGAGCTTCCGGGCCTCGTCCAGGTCCTTGAGTTCCTCGGCATTGTCCTCAGCGGCCAGGCCCAGTTTGACGGCGGCGGCACTCATAAGGTGGACGGCCGCGGTGGTGATGACCTCGATTGCCGGGACCTCGGAAATATCCCTGATCTCCTGCGAGACGTCGGCGGCGCCGCCCGCGGGCTCGAAAACGTGTGAATTACTGTCTGGGGTGCTCATACTGGTAAGCTTGACACAGACCGACTGGATGTCGTTATTTCAGCACAACGGGTTCCCACCGGCGCTTCACAGCACTGGCGGGGATTTTTTCTGTAGAATGGCATGCAGTTTGCAAGCGGAGTTCTCTCCCACCCGCGTCGGCCGTTGTTTTGGATATCCAGCAGGATCGTCCCGAAACGCAAGGTTGCCGGGTACCTGGTTGGGTATGGTCAACGGCAGTCGCCGTGGACCTGCACGCAGTCCCTTAGCGGGAGCTGTTCCGATCTTTAGAGGCCTTCGATTGCTCCGGCAGTCGGGGGCCTTCTCCTTTTGCCGGGATCCCACAACAACACAGGAGCTTTAACATTAGCGAGCCAAGAATCAATGAGCGTATCCGCGTCCCCGAGGTGCGGCTGGTCGGCCCTGCAGGTGAACAGGTAGGCATCGTCCGTATTGAGGATGCCCTGCGTCTGGCTGCCGAGTCCGACCTTGATCTCGTTGAAGTAGCACCTCAGGCCAAGCCTCCGGTGTGCAAGCTGATGGACTTCGGCAAGTACAAGTACGAGGCCGCAGTTAAGGCACGTGAAGCCCGGAAGAACCAGACCAACACTGTTCTGAAGGAAATCCGCTTCCGCCTGAAGATCGACACCCACGACTACGAGACCAAGCGCGGCCACGCACTGCGCTTCCTCGGCGCCGGGGACAAGGTCAAGGCCATGATCCAGTTCCGAGGCCGTGAGCAGCAGCGCCCCGAAATGGGCATCCGCCTGCTCCAGCGTTTCGCGGACGACGTTGCCGAGGTGGGCGTGGTTGAATCCAGCCCGCGCATCGACGGCCGCAACATGGTCATGGTGGTCGGTCCGCTGAAGAACAAGGCGGAAGCCAAGGCTGAAGCACGCCGCGCCACGCAGCGGGCTGAGGCGAAGGCCCAGAACGAAGCAAAGGCCTCGGGCCGGGTAGACGTTTCGGGCGACGACCAGGCTCCCATGACCCAGTCGCTTGCGGACCTGCTCCCGGAGGGTTTTGCCGTTTCCACGGAACCAGAAGCTCCCCAGGGCGAAGCGCAGGAGTCGGCTGCCGCCGTCGAACCTGCCGAGGTTGTTGAGGAAGCACCCAAGGAAGCTCCGAAGGAAAAGGAAGAGGCTCCGAAGGCTGCCGCGCCTAAGGCCGCTCCCAAGCAGGAAGCACCGAAGGCCGCCGCGCCCAAGGCTGCTCCGGCTCCGAAAGCTGCCCCCAAGGAAGCTTCCAAGCCAGCGGAAAAGGCTACGGCTCCCAAGCCTGCGGCTGCTGCGCCGAAGCCTGCTGCTGTTCCTGCGCCGCCCAAGCCGGTGGCCAGGCCCGCCGCGCCGAAGCCCGCCGCACGCCCTGCCCCCAAGGCAACGCCGAAGCCGGCCGGTAAGAAGACCACGTAGTTCACAACTGCGGGAAGTTCCGGCTTCCGGCAGTCAGCAACCAGCATGCCGCCCTCAGGGGAGGCTGCGCGATAGAACTGCAGGCAATGCCTGCGGACACGTAAGGAGATCGGTTCCCATGCCGAAGATGAAGACCCACAGTGGTGCTAAGAAGCGCTTCAAGCTGACCGGCAGCGGCAAGCTGCGCCGCCAGCAGGCCAACCGCCGCCACTACCTGGAGCACAAGTCCAGCCGCCTGACCCGCCGCCTCGCCGGCGACAAGATCGTCTTCAAGGGCGATGCCAAGGTCATCCGGAAGATGCTCGGCATCTAATTTCCAAGTTCTTTGACTGAACACCACCTGGTGGTCGGTCACCTGCCAAACAGCCTTCTCAGGCCGCCGGACCTCCGGCAGTAGATGCTTGGGATCAGAATTTTCGAAGGAGTACGCACGTGGCACGTGTGAAGAGGGCGGTCAACGCCCACAAGAAGCGCCGGGTTATCCTTGAACGCGCAAAGGGCTACCGTGGACAGCGTTCACGCCTGTACCGCAAGGCCAAAGAGCAGCTGCTGCACTCGTTTGTGTACAGCTACGGCGACCGCAAAAAGAAGAAGGGCGACTTCCGCCGCCTTTGGATCCAGCGCATCAACGCGGCTTCCCGCGCCAACGGCCTGACCTACAACCGCCTGATTCAGGGCCTGAAGGCCGCTGAGGTCGAGGTTGACCGCCGCATGCTGGCAGAGCTGGCCGTCTCCGACGCTAACGCTTTCGCTGCATTGGTCAAGGTCGCCAAGGACTCCCTTCCGGCTGACACCTCCGCCAAGAAGGTTGTTGCCTAGCAACAGGCTCTTCCCCCATCGACGGGGACGTTCAGGAACCACTGGTGCCAGCCACTAGAGTTTCCTGTATGAACGACACCGGGCGCCCGCAAGATTTTCCACTCTCCAACCCCCGAGCTGATCGGGTCCGGGATGTGGCAAAACTTGCCGGGCGCCCGGCGCGTTTAAAGCGCGGGCAGTTCCTGGCGGAAGGTCCGCAGGCGGTACGAGAGGCTCTGAAGCTGCACCAGGAACGGCTGGCGTCGGGTGCGCCCGGCATTGTCACCGAGGTGTTCGCCAGCGAGGCCTGCCTGGACCGGTTTCCGGAGTTCGAGGAACTTGCAGAGGGGACCAACGCGCGCCTGGCCACGGATGAGGTCCTGGCAGCCATGGCGGACACCGTCAACCCGCAGGGGATCATCGCTGTTTGCCGCTTCGTGGACGTGCCGCTTCAGGACGTGCTCGACGGCGGTCCACGCCTGATTGCCGTCCTTTGCCAGGTGCGCGACCCCGGGAACGCCGGCACCGTCCTCCGGGCTGCCGACTCCGCCGGTGCCGACGCCGTGGTGCTCACAGGATCCAGCGTGGACATCTACAACCCGAAAGCGGTCCGCTCCACTGCAGGATCGCTGTTCCACCTGCCGGTGGTCCTCGGTGTGGAGGCCGCCGAACTCGCGGCTGCCTGCCGGGCGCGGGGTATTGGTATCCTCGCTGCGGACGGTTATGGGCAGCTCAACCTTGATGCGCTCCAGGATGAGAGTGCCCGCCGCCGGTTGACCGGGGACGGGCCGGAATCTGCCGTTGACCTTGCGGCGCCCACGGCGTGGCTGTTCGGGAACGAGGCCCAGGGGCTGTCCGAAGAGGAGCTCGCGCTGGCCGACCACCGCGTGGCCGTACCCGTGTACGGCGCGGCGGAGAGCCTGAACCTCGGCACCGCGGCCACGGTGTGCCTTTATGCCAGCGCCCGCTCCCAGCAGGGCTGACGACAGGTAACGGGCCGGCAGTCAGATGCCTAAGCGGCCAGCGGCTTTTTGCGCTCCAACAGCCCGCTGAGGAGTGCGACGCCGAAGCCCAGGACGGCGAGGACGGCCCCCACGAGTGCCGGGGCAACGTAGCCCCATCCCAGCGCGATGACCACACCGCCAAGGAAGGCGCCCAGGGCGTTGGCCACGTTCAGTGCCGCATGGTTGAGTGAGGACGCCAGCGATGGGGCGTCCGGGGAAGCATCCAGGAGCCGGGTCTGGAGCGCCGGGACCAGCATGGAGCCGGCGGCGCCCACGACGAACACCATCACCAGCGCCGACCACTGCCAGTGAACGGCAACGGCGTAGACCACCAGCGCCACCGCGATGCCCGGCAGTACCCGGTACAGGGTGCCCATGACGGACCTGTCGGCGAAGCGGCCGCCGAGCAGGGTACCAGCCACCATGCCCACCCCGTAGAGGGCAACCACGACAGGAATCATGGTTTGTGGCATCCCGGCGACGGCAGTCATGGTGTGCGCAATGTAGGTGTACGTGGCGAAGAACCCGCCGAAGCCCACGATGCCGATCAGGATGGCCAGCCACACCTGGAGCCGCTTGAGGGCGCCGAGTTCGCGCCGGATGCTCGCTTCCGGGTGCGCGGCTTCGAACGGCACGAACCGGGCAATGAGTGCCATGGTCAGGAGCCCGATGAAGCCCACCAGGATGAAGAGCAGCCGCCACCCGTAGGTCTGGCCGAGCCACGTGGCGAAGGGGACGCCGACCACGTTTGAGATACTGAGTCCCGCCATCACCATGGAAATGGCCCAGCCCCGCCGCGTGGGCGGGACCAGCGATGCAGCGATCACGGCGGCCACGCCGAAGAACGCGCCGTGCGGCAGGCCGGCGGCGAACCTGGACAGGAGCATGGTCCCGTAATCCGGTGCGACATACGAGCTGAGGTTGGCCAGGCTGAAGAAGAGCATGAGCCCCAGTGCCAGGTATTTCCGGGGCAGTTTGGCGCCCACCGCGGCCAGCAGGGGAGCGCCCACCACCACTCCCAGGGCGTATGCGGAAATCAGGTGGCCGGCCTCCGGGGTTGAAATACCCAGCCCTGCTTCCACCTCTTTCAGCAGGCCCATCATGGTGAACTCGGTAACGCCGATGCCTGCCCCGCCCATGGCGAGGGCGATGATGGCCATGGTGAGGTTGAAGGACCGGGCGGGAACTGCCGTGGACTTTTCCAGGACGCTGCTCATAAGCCTGCTTTTCGGTGGTGGCGGACAGACCGGGCCACGGCAGCGGGGCAGGTCGGGACTAACCGGATAACCCTGCGCTGCCAGGCGGTATTCCCGCGGGCAGGGGCGTCGGTTTTTCCATTGTCCCCCATACACTGGAACGATGACCGGGCAGACGCAGGAAGACGTAGTGATTCAGGTAGTGGGCGGGGCCGTGGTGGACAGCCTGGCACGGCCGACGGCGCTGCTGGCGGCCCGCCGCAGCGCGCCGGAAACACTGGCCGGACTATGGGAATTTCCGGGCGGGAAAGTCGAGCCGGGCGAGGCGGCTCCGGCCGCGCTGGTCCGGGAACTTCGCGAAGAGCTCGGCGTGGAGGTCCGGCTGGGCCAGGAGCTTTCCTCCGGGCAGCCGCAAGGCTGGCCGCTGAACCGGCGTGCCAGCATGCGGGTGTGGTTTGCCCAGGTGAGCAGCGGAAAGCCCCAACCGCTGGAGGACCACGACGAACTGCGCTGGGTGTCCCTGGCTGATCCGGAAGCCGTGCTGGCACTGCCGTGGATCCCGGCCGATTATCCGATTGTCGAGGCTGTCCTGGATCAGGCTGGTTTGGGGCGGGCTGTGCAGGATCGGGCTGATCAGGACCAGGCTGTGCAGCGTCGGGCCGGGCTGGATTCGGTCGGCTAGAACAGCACCGGCTGTGCGCCGCCCTGCTGTCCCTCCCGTGGCGTGGCCTGCTGGGCAGCCTGCGCCGGGATGCTGCCTGCCGGGTACTGGGCCTCCTCTCCGCGGGGATCGTCCGCGGGGCTGCTCGGATCGTCCACATCGCGGTGGCTGAATCCTGAGGTCGACCGGAACCCGTGCCGGGCCTTGAAATAGCGCACCTTGCCGGCCAGCCACATCCGGTACTCCTTGGACGCGTACGAACCCTGCCCGTAGAGGCGCCGGTACTTGCCCGCCAGGTGGGGATGGTTGGCGGCAAGCCAGCCCATGAACCATTCACGTGTTCCGGGTTTCAGGTACAGCGCTCCGGCAGTGACGCCGGTGGCACCCGCTGCGGCCAGGGAGGAAAAGAGGGAGTCTAGAGCTTCATCGCTGTCGGAGAGCCAGGGCAGGATGGGCATGGCCATGACGCCGCACGGCAGCCCCGCCTCGCGCAGTCGCGAGATCAGCTTCAGGCGGGCCCGCGGCCCCGGGGTTCCCGGCTCGATCGCCTCGGACAGGGCCTCGTCCGTCATGGCCAGCGAGATGCCGATCCCCACGGGAACCTGAGTGGCAGCGCTTTTCAGAAGCGGGATGTCCCGGGCGAGGAGCGTCCCCTTAGTGAGGATGGACAGGGGAGTGCCGGAATCGGCCAGCGCAGAGATGATCCCGGGCATCAGCCGGTAGCGGCCTTCAGCCCGCTGGTAGGGGTCCGTGTTGGTTCCGAGGGCCACCTGCCGGCGTGCCCATGACGGCTTGGCGAGTTCCTTGCGGAGCACTTCCGCCGCGTTGACCTTGACCACCACCTGGCTGTCGAAGTCCAGGCCGGCATCGAAGTCCAGGTAGGTGTGGGTCTTCCGGGCAAAGCAGTAGACACAGGCGTGGCTGCAGCCGCGGTAGGGGTTGATGGTCCACTCGAACGGCATCCGGGAACCGGCGGGCACCCTGTTGAGCACCGATTTGGCGGTGACCTCGTGGAAGGTGACCCCCGCGAACTCGGGTGTGGTCACGGACCGGACCAGTCCTGCCAGGGGAAGGAGTGCGGGTGAGGCAGCGGGAGCATTCCCGGGCGTCTCCAGCAGTGCCTGCGCGTCCCATCTCATGAACTCCATTCGAAAACATGTTCGAATCAATGTCAAGGACGCCGCGCCCGCAAGAGTGCCGGCGCTTCAGCGTCCGCGCCCTGCCGGCGCGGCAGCAGCTCCCAGCTGACGGTGACCGTGGCCTCTTCGCGGTTGAGGCCCGGCTCCAGAGGAATGCCTTGGCCGGCGGACATGCGCTGGAGGCCGGCAAGCGGAACGGGGCCTCCCGCCGTCGGCTGTTCTGCCAGGGAGACCACCCGGCCCAACGTGGCGCCCGCCAGGGCGGCGAGCTGGCCTGCTGAGCGCGCTGCGTCCTCCCACGCACCGGCCCGGGCCCGCTCCCGGAGCGCGGCAGTGTCCTCCACGACCAGCTGCAGGTTGTTCAGCCGGACGTCGTCGCCGGCGGCAGCAACCGCGGCCGCAAGGACCGCCGGGACTGAATCCAGATCACGCAGCCGTGCAGCAAGCGTTCCTGCGGCGATATATCCGGCCACCTGCTGGCCTTCGCCATCACGCCACACGAGGTCGGCGCGGACTGTGAGCCCGGTGCTTTGCAGATCGGCGTCCGCAACGCCCGCACTGCGCAACGCGGCGGAAACGGCTGCCAGCGCTGAGCCCGCCGCAGTGAAAGCGGCGTCCACCGAGCCGCCGCGGCACTCAACGCCCAGGGCGACGGCGGCCAGGTCCGGCGGAGCCTCTGCCCCGCCGTGCCCGGAGACGGTGATGGTTCCGGGCTGTATGGCCCGGGGTCCGCTCACGGAAGTTCCTTCCGCGCGGGGTAGCCGCCGGCGGCCAGCCCTGCCCGCCGCTCAAAGATGTTCGCCGTTCCCGGATTGCCCGTCCGCAGGACGGACCAGCCTGCCGCCACGGAGTAAAGGGGCAGGAACGGCAAGCCAAGGCACCACGCATACTGCGTGCAATGCTTCTCCTCATGCCCCAGCAGGGCCGGCATGGACAGCAGGTCCGAGGCTCGCCCGCGGTACAGCACCACGTTCCCCAGCACGAAGGCCCGCGCGAGCGGCAGCGGCCACCGGTAGCCGGAGGCGAGCAGGAGGCCCCGGGGTCCGCGCCGCAGGCGCGCCCCGGAGAGGCGCGCGACGGCGACCCCCACCAGGGTGCTCCCGTTCAGGAGGTTCGCGGCCTGCCTCAGCCGCTGGGCCGCCGTCGGACGAGCCACCGGCCCCTGGAACTGCTGCGCTGTCATGAGGCCATGGTAGCCGGGGCGTTCTACTAGACTGGAGGGCAGTGGCTGCCGGATTTCCGGTGGGCCCTGACCTGGTCATTGAATACGCCGAACCTTGGGCGCGTTCATCCATGACCTGCCAGTGACGGACGCGCCGGCGGGAAACCGTGCAGGCCGACCCGTTCGCCGGCAGCCAACAAACTCGAAGCTAAGAACAGTAGATGACTGAAACTTTGCCCGGCGCCGCCCCGAATCCCACGGATGAAGCCGCCATCAACGCCGCTGTAGACCAGGCTGTCGCCGCCATCGCCGGCGCGGCCACCCTTGACGAGCTCAAGGCGGTGAGGCTCGCGCACGCTGGGGAGAAGTCCCCGCTGAGCCTGGCCAACCGCGAGATCGGCAAGCTGCCCAAGGACCAGAAGGCCGTGGCCGGAAAGCTCATGGGCTCCTCGCGCGGCCGGGTTAACAAGGCGCTCGCGGACCGCACCGCTGAGCTCGAGGCGGAAAACGACGCCCGCATCCTGCTCGAGGAGACCGTAGACGTCACTGCGGCCCCGCGGCGGCGCCGTGCCGGTGCAAGGCACCCGCTCTCCACGCTGCAGGACCGTGTGGCCGACATCTTCGTCGGCATGGGCTGGGAAATCGCCGAAGGCCCCGAGGTGGAATCCGAGTGGTTCAATTTCGATGCGCTGAACTTCAAGCCGGACCACCCGGCCCGCGAAATGCAGGACACCTTCTTCGTGGAGCCTCCCGAAGCCCACCTGCTGATGCGCACCCACACCTCGCCGGTACAGGTTCGCTCCATGCTGGAGCGCGAAGTGCCCATCTACGTCCTGTGCCCGGGCAAGGTGTTCCGTACCGACGAACTGGATGCCACGCACACGCCGGTGTTCCACCAGTTCGAGGGCCTGGCGATCGACAGGAACCTCAGCATGGCCGACCTCCGCGGCACCCTGGAGCACTTCGCCCGGCAGATGTTCGGCGATGAAGCCCAGATCCGGCTGCGTCCCAACTACTTCCCCTTCACCGAACCGTCCGCCGAACTGGATATCTTCCACCCCGGCGCGAAGGGCGGCCCGCGCTGGATCGAATGGGGCGGCTGCGGCATGGTCAACCCCAACGTGCTCCGCGCCGCGGGCATCGACCCGGACGTCTATTCAGGTTTTGCCTTCGGAATGGGCATCGAGCGCACCCTCATGTTCCGCAACGAAGTGGGGGACATGCGCGACATGATCGAAGGCGATGTACGTTTCAGCGAGCACTTCGGGATGGAGATATAACAGTGCGTATCCCAATTTCCTGGCTGCGTGAATTCGCAGAGGTACCGGCCGGAGCAACGGCCGAAGACGTCATGGCCGAACTGGTCAAGGTCGGTTTCGAAGAAGAGGACGTCCACCGTCCCACGGACACCCTGCAGGGCCCGATCGTCGTTGGCCAGGTGCTGAGCCTGGTCAAGGAACCGCAGACCAACGGAAAAACCATCAACTGGTGCCAGGTGCGGGTCGTCCCTGAAGGGCAGGAGCAGAAGCTCACCGGCGACGGCATCGACCCGTCCGGCGTGCAGGGCATCATCTGCGGCGCCCACAACTTCGTTGAAGGCGACAAGGTGGTGGTCACCCTTCCGGGAGCGGTGCTGCCGGGCAACTTCCACATCTCGGCGCGGAAGACCTACGGGCACCTGTCGGCAGGCATGATCGCTTCCGTCCGTGAACTCGGCATTGGGGACGACCACGACGGCATCCTGGTGCTGTCCCGCATCGGGCTGGACCCCGAGGTGGGCACCGACGCCATGGAGCTTCTGGGCCTCTACGACCAGGCCGCCGAAATCAACGTCACCCCGGACCGCGGCTACGCGTTCTCCATCCGCGGCGTGGCCCGTGAATACGCGCATGCCACGGGCACGTCCTTCACCGATCCGGCGTCGAAGGTCCAGGCCCCGGAGTCGCTGTCCGGCGGATACGGCGTCAAGCTCAACGACGACGCCCCCATCTACGGCAAACCCGGCTGCGACCGCTTCGTGGCGCGCACCGTCCGCGGCATGGACGCCAACCGGCCCACCCCGCAGTGGATGGTCTCCCGGCTCCGGCTCGCCGGCATCCGGTCCATCTCGCTTCCAGTGGACATCTCCAACTACGTCATGCTCGAGCTTGGCCAGCCCACGCACTGCTACGACCTGGACACGCTCTCCGGCGGCATCGTGGTGCGCCGCGCCGCCGCCGGCGAGAAAATCACCACCCTGGACGGCAAGGAGCGCACCCTTGACGCCGAGGACCTCCTGATCACCGACGACTCCGGCGCCATTGGCATCGCAGGCGTCATGGGCGGCGCCGCCACTGAGGTGGGCGATTCGACGTCGAACATCCTGGTGGAGGCCGCGCACTTCGACGAGGTGTCCATCGCCCGGTCCCGCCGCCGGCACAAGCTGCCGTCCGAAGCCTCGAAGCGCTTCGAGCGCGGGGTGGACTGGCAGGTTGCCGGCATTGCCGCGCAGCGCGTGGTGGACCTCCTGGTCGAACTTGCCGGAGGAGCCGCGGATGACGCGGGCACCGACGTCGGAACCGCCCCGGCGACCGTCACCATCGACCTGCCCGCGGACTTCGCAGCCGCGCGGATCGGCATCGACTTCACCGAAGATCAGATCACCACCTCGCTCGAGGACCTGGGCGCCGCCGTGGAGAAGCACGACGGCGGCTGGAGCGTCACTGCCCCCAGCTGGCGGAGTGACCTGGAGACTAAGGAAGACCTGTCCGAGGAAATCGCGCGGCTGGTGGGGTATGACCAGATTCCCGCCACACTGCCGGTGGCGCCTCCGGGCCGGGGCCTGACGCGCGTCCAGCAGCAGCGCCGCAGGTTGATCCAGGCGCTCGCCGACGCCGGGCTCACCGAGGTGCTGTCCTACCCGTTCGTGTCCAAGGCCGCCAACGACACCTTCGGTGTGGCGGAGCCGGACGCGAAACGCACTGCGGTCAAGCTGGCCAATCCGATCAGCGAGGAGCAGGGCTTCCTGCGCACCTCGATCCTGCCCGGGCTGATCGAGGTGGCCAAGCGCAACCACTCGCGCGGCTTCCGGGACCTGGCGCTCTTCGAATCCGGCCTGGTGTTCCTGCCGTCCGGGACTGTGGGCACGGCGTCCATTCCGCCGCTGGGCGCCAAGCCCTCCGATGAGGTGCTGGATGGACTGTACGACGGCGTTCCGGACCAGCCGTTCCACGTCGCCGCCGTACTGACGGGGCATGATTCGCCCGCTGCCGCGGCGCACACTCCACGGCTGTGGGACTGGGCCGACGCGCTGGATATTGCGCGGCTCGCCGGTGATGTCCTGGGCGTGGAACTCGTTGTCAGCCAGGGCAGCCACCAGGCGTTCCACCCGGGCCGGGCCGCCCGGCTGTCTCTCCGGACCGGCGAAACCGTGGGCTATGCCGGTGAACTTCACCCCAAGCTGCTGGCCGCCGCGGACATGCCCGCCCGCTCCGTGGCCCTTGAGTTCAACGCGGACGCGCTGTTCGACGCAGCCCCGGACGTGATCGTGGCCCGCCACCTCTCCACGTTCCCGGTCGCCACCCAGGATGTCGCCCTGGTGGTTCCCGCGGAGGTGCCGGCGGACGAGGTCCTGGCCGCGCTGCGTGAAGGCGCCGGAGAGCTCCTGGAAGACGTTGCGTTGTTTGACGTCTACGCCGGCAAGGGCATTGAAGAGGGCAAGAAGTCCCTCGCCTTCGGGCTGCGCTTCCGCGCCGACGACCGCACGCTCACCGCCGATGAGGCATCCGCTGCCCGCGAGGGCGCTGTGGCATTGGCCGCCGAACGGTTCGGTGCCGTCCAGCGCTAAGCGCGCGGGACCGGGATCCCATGGATGCAAGGCTGACCCTGCGGGCAGTGGATATCGCAGCTGATGTCCCCTGCCCGCAGGGGTATCCTGGCGGCTTCGCCCCTGGACGGGCCGAAGGTCTGCGGGCCGCCGCCATGGAGCCGGCTGCCGCGCAGCGTTTCCTGGCCGGCAGGGCAGCGCTGCGGCGCTTTGTCGCCGAGGTCCTTGATGTACCGGAAGCGCAGCTGCAGTCTTCCTACGCCTGCCTCCAGTGCGGCTCCGGACCCGGGGTCTCCCACGGCCGGCCGGGCTTCACGCACCGTGGCCGGCGCTTGCCCCTGTTGCTGAGCATGGCCAGGACCGGCAACTGGGTGCTGCTCGCGGCGGTTACGTCGCCGGGCAGGGGAGAACGGCTGGGGGTGGACGCCGAAAATCCGGAACGGCTCGGCTTCGAGGGGTTTGACGCCGTGGCGTTGTCCCGCTCGGAGGGGCTCAGCCTCGCGGGGCTGGAAGGAAAGTCGCTCCTGCGGGAACGTGCCCGGCTCTGGAGCAGGAAGGAGGCCTTGCTCAAGATGACCGGCGAGGGCCTCAGGGTGGATCCCCGGACGGTAGCCGCCTTGGAGGAACCCGGAGTGCAGGACCTGCCGTCCACAGCAACGGGCCTGCCGGCGTCGCTGGTTGCCGCCGCGGCCTTGGGCTAGACTTGCCGGCTCCGCGCCGCCGGCAACGGCGGAAGCGCAAGTTCAAAGAGCCAGGGGTGGAGCACTGCTTCGGCGTCGATGCCCGCAACACCGCTGGCCATCAGGATGAAATCGGCTGTTGAGACGGAGCCATGGCGGTGGGTCCTGGTCCATTCCTGCAACAGGGTGAAGAACGCAAGGTCCCCGCAATGCATCCGGAGTGCATGCAGCGCCAGGGCCCCGCGCTTGTAGACACGGTCGTCAAACATCAGGGCCGGTCCGGGGTCGCCGATGAGCAGATCCTTCCCCGCGGCGGAAAGCCCGCGCCAGGCCGCGGCCGCCCTGTCCTGGGCGGTCATTACTCCGGCCGCCTCCGACCAGATCCATTCTGCGTAGCAGGCAAACCCCTCGTGCAGCCAAATGTCGTGCCACCCGCGGACTGTCAGGGAGTTTCCGAACCACTGGTGCGATAGTTCATGGGCGATCAGGCGCTGGGCATCCCAGTCCAGGCTGAGGTGGTTGCGGCCCAGGATGGCCATGGTCTGGGCTTCCAGCGGAATTTCCAGGACATCGTCGGCCACCACAACCGTGTACTCGGAAAATGGGTAAGGCCCAAAGCACCTGACGAAGGTGCGCATCATGTCAGGCTGGAGGCGCAGCCCCTGGCCCGCAGCCGCTGCCAGTGCGGGCGGGACGGCCGCGGTCTGGAGCACGCCTCCCGGGGCCCCACCCGGGTCAAGGACCAGGGATTCATACCGCCCGATCTGGACCGTGGCCAGGTAGGTGGCCATCGGCTCCTCCTGCTCGTAGGTCCAGGTCTCCCGGCTGGCCCTGGTGCTGTGCCCTACCAGCCGGCCGTTGCAGACGGCACGGTAATTGGCGTCGGTAGTTACCGTGATCCGATAGCTTGCCTTGCTCCGCGGATGGTCGTTGCACGGAAACCAGGACGGTGCACCGTTGGGCTGGCCAGCCACCAGCACGCCGTCGGTCAGTTCTTCCCAGCCCACCTCGCCCCACAGCCCGCGGCGCGGCGCAGGATTGCCCTCATAGCGGACGTCTACGGTGAACGTTTCGCCCGGGGCCAGGTCCGCATCCAAATGGACCACCAGTTGTTCAGCGCGCTGCGCGAACCTCCGCACCCGCCGCCCGTTCAGCTGCACTTTGATGGCGCGAAGTCCCGCCAGGTCCAGGACGACGGCGGACGCCTCCCGGGCCGCCGTGGCGTGAATGACGGCGCGGCCGCTGAGCCGGTTGGCCGCCATGCGGTAGTCGAGGTCCAGTTCGTAGCGGGACACGCGGTACGAGTCGGTACCGTGGCCCGGCATGTAGGGGTCGGACAGCACTCCGGGGATGGCTGTCCCGGCGGCAGGTCCGGAGGTTGCTGGTTCAGGAAGACTCATGGACGCGGGCCTCAATCACAAACGTGGCGGGTACTTACTTCGGGCGGGGTGCAGGAACGCCGGGGCCGGCCCATGGACTGACGGGGTTGCCCATCCAGTAGGTTCCGGCCGGAACCGTTTCCCCGCGCATGACCAGGGAAGCCGGTCCCACCGTTCCGCCGTGGCCGATGCGCGCCTGCGGGAGGATGACACCGTGCGGTCCCATCGTTGCGCCGTCTTCGAGCGTAACAGGGCCGATGCTCATGATGCGGTCGTGGAACAGGTGCGTCTGCACCACGCAGCCGCGGTTCACGGTGGCGTTCCGGCCGAGAGTCACCAGGTCCGCCTCGGGAAGCCAGTAGCTCTCGCACCACGTGCCGCTCCCGATCTTCGCCCCGAGCGCCCTCAGCCACCACACCAGCGCCGGGGTTCCCGACGCGGCGCGGGCGAACCAGGGTGCGCTGACCAGTTCAATGAAGCTGTCGACTACTTCGTTCCGCCAGATGAACGAGCTCCACAGCGGATGCTCACCAGGCTGGATGCGTCCTACCAGAATCCATTTGGCGGCGACCGCCGAGGCCGCTGCCACCAAGCCGGCCAGCAGGATCACCACGCCGCTGAGCAGCGCGGCCACACCGTAATTGAACGTTGCGGCGAGCCAGTCGAAGACCAGCATGGTGCCCGCCGCAATTCCAGCCGTGAGCATGACCGGAACGAACCTGCACAGTTCCCAGAGGGCCCGGGCGATCTTGAGCCTCAGCGACGGCTGGAAGGTTCGTGTGTCGTCAGAGGCAATGGCCGTGCGGCGCAGCCGGACCGGCGGGCTGCCCAGCCAGGAGGTGCCCGACTTGGCCTTGACGGGCGTCGCGGAGAGGACTGCCACCAGAGAGTTCTTGGGGACGTTGCGGCCCGCGGCGGTCATGCCCGAGTTGCCCAGGAAGGACCGTTTTCCGATTTTCGCAGGCGCTACCCGTATCCAGCCGCCGTCCAGTTCGTAGGACGCCACCATGGTGTCGTCTGCGAGGAAGGCGCCTTCGCCGACGGTGGTCATCTTCGGGATCAGCAGGACGGTGGAAGCCTCGACGTTCCTGCCGATCCGGGCTCCGAGCAACCGGAGCCAGACCGGAGTAAAGAGGCTGGCGTAGATGGGGAAGAGCAAATCCCTGGCCAGGTCCAGGACACGTTCGGTGGCCCATACCTGCCAGCCCACCCTGCTGTGGACCCTGTGGTATCCCTCCGTGATACCCAGGCTGAGCAGCCTTGTTACGGCAAGGATCAGCAGGGCGTTGGCCGTAAACCACACCAGGGCGGCGGGCGCGAGGGCAGGCAGGAGCCGGGGAACCGCTTCGTTCAGTGATGTGCTGCCCTGGATAAAGAGGTATGCCACCCACAGCGCCGCCGCCCCTGAAATGTAGGGGATCAGGGAGAGTGCCGCGGAGGCCGTCGCGAAACCGCCGATCCAGGCCCTCTCCGCGACGCGCCCAAGGGCGGGTGCGTCGGGAACTGCATGCTTGGCCTTGCCCTGCCGGGCGGCGGGGGAACCGGCCACCAGGTGGCCGGCCTTCACCTTGCCCGACACCGCCGAGCCCGGCTCGACCTGCGCGCCCGCGCCAATAGCGGTTCCCGGCATGAGCGTGCTGCGCGCGCCCACCGAGGCGCCGGCGCCAACGTGGACAGCGCCGATGTGGACGTAGTCGCCGTCGATCCACCAGCCGGAAAGGTCGACTTCCGGCTCCACGTTTGCGCCCCTGCCCAGTGTCAGCATCCCGGTCACCGGCGGCAGTGAGTGCAGTTGGACGTCGCGGCCGATCTTCGCCCCCAGCGCCCGGGCGTAGGACGGCACCCAGGGGGCGCTGGCCAGGCTGATGGCAGCGGCCAGGTCCTGGATCTGCTCGGCGAGCCACAGCCGGAGGTGGACCTGTCCCGATCGTGGATACCTGCCCGGTTTGACTCCCCGCAGCAAGAGCCGAGCGGCGGCAACCGCAGTCAGCATCCGCCCCGCGGGGCTGACGAAGACCAGCCAGGATGCCGCCACCCACCACCAGGAGATGGTGGGTGCTGCAGTGAACCCGGCACCCGCGGAGAGCATGTTGTTGGCCGCCATCAGGTACGTCAGCCAGCGCATGCCCACCAGGATGTGCAGGGGAACGCCCATCAGGGTTTGGAACAGCTGTGATTTTAGGGCCGTGGGGCGTACTGACCGCGCGGGGGCAGGGCCGGCAGCGCCTCCCGGCAGCGATTGCCGTGCCACTTCAATGAGCGCTCCAACCCGGGGCGTTGCGTAGATATCAGCCACTGTAACTGTCGGATAGCGGCGGCGGAGGGCAGATACCAGCTGCGCCGCGGAGAGCGAGCCGCCGCCGTAGGCGAAAAAGTCGGCATCGAGGGACGTCACGGGGCTGCCCAGGACGGCGCTCCATTGTTCCACGATCCAGGCAGCGTCATCGGGCAGGTTCAGCGGAGCTGCGTTGGCCTCTGCCGCGCTGGCACCGGCCAGGGGCCAGGGCAGGGCATGCCGGTCCACTTTGCCGCTGGTCTTGGTGGGCAGTGAATCCACGACAGTCAGCATGGGCACCAGCGCCGCCGGTAAGCTGGCGCTGAGCTGCGCGCGGGCGGCGTCCAGGTCCAGCTCCTGACCGGTGGCGGAGGCAAGATAGCCCACCAGGATCTGGTTTCCGGCAGCAGTGGTCTGAACCGCCGCGGCGGCACCCCCCACCAGGGGGAGCGACTGGAGGGCGGCGTCGATTTCCCCGAGTTCGATCCTTCGCCCGCCAAGCTTGACCTGTTCATCAGCGCGGCCCTGGAAGACCAGGCCGGCAGCCTCGTAGCGGACCAGGTCTCCGGACCGGTAGGCCCGGTCCCAGCCAAGGCTGGGCATGGGCGCATACTTCTCGGCATCCTTGACCGGATCGAGGTAGCGGGCCAGCCCCACGCCGCCGATAAGCAGTTCGCCCACCGCGCCTTCTGCGACGGGGACGGCGTCGCGGTCGACGACGGCCAGGTCCCAGCCGTCGAGCGGCAGTCCGATCCGGACCGGTCCGGGTCCGCCCAGCGGAGCTGCGCAGGCGACTACCGTAGCTTCGGTGGGGCCGTAGGTGTTCCACACTTCGCGGCCCTCTATGGCTAGCCGCTCGGCGAGTTCAGGGGGGCAGGCTTCGCCGCCGAAGATGAGCAGCCGCACGTTCTCCAGCGATTCGGCGGGCCACAGCGCCGCGAGCGTGGGGACGGTGGACACTGCCGTGATTCCATGGTTGATCAGCCACGGTCCAAGGTCCATGCCGGTCCGCACCAGCGCGCGGGGGGCAGGAACCAGGCACGCCCCATGCCGCCAGGCCAGCCACATTTCTTCACAGGAGGCGTCGAAGGCCACGGACAGCCCGGCCAGCACGCGGTCCTCTGGGCCCAGCGGATCCTCCTGCAGGAAGATCCGGGCCTCGGCGTCCACGAAGGCGGACGCCGAGCGGTGGCTGACCGCCACGCCCTTTGGGGTTCCAGTGGAACCAGATGTGAAGATGACCCAGGCGTCGTCCTCCGGCGCCGGCGGCCTGGCACCGTGTGGCCGGGTGCCGCTGTCCTCCCCGCCGGCACCGTGTTCCCCTTTGGCACCGTGTACCCCACCGCCGGGGCCGGCGTCGCGGATGACGCCGCCGCCTTCCAGGATCCCTGACACCAGGGCTTCGCCGAAGACCAGCCGGGCCCGTTCGTCGGGATCGTCCGCGTCTACGGGCACATACGCTGCCCCCGCCATAAGCACGCCCAGGATTGATACGTAGAGTTCACTCGTACCCGACGGTATGCGGATGCCGATTCTGTCGCCCGCGCCGAGCCCCGCCTGGTCCAGGCGCCGGGCAACCGCGCGGACTTCAGTCATCAGCTGTGCATAGCTGAGGGAACGGCGGCCGTCGTCCAGCGCGGACGCCTCGGGAAACCGGGCCGCAGTCTCCTGCAGGATGTCCACGAGCGTCCGGACCGGGGGAGCGGACACGGAGCCGGGCATTTGGGGCGCGTAAATGGTGGGAACATCCTTCGGTGGGAGCTGCTGTTGAGCCACGTTGCTATTCTGCCTCCCCCAAGTGAACAGCAGAGGTGTTTGCCACTATGGCACCAGGAGCACCTTGCCCGTAGTGCGGCGGCCTTCGAGGTCACGGTGGGCCTGCCCGGCTTCCGCGAGCGGGTATCTGGCGCCGATGCGGACCTTGAGGCTGCCGTCCGCCGCGGCGGCAAAGATTTCATCCGAGCGCCAGCGCCGCTCCTTGGCGTCCTGCAGGTAGTTGACCAGGGTGGGCCGGGTCAGGAAGAGCGAACCGCCCGCGTTGAGCCGCTGCGGATCCACCGGGGGCACCGGGCCGGAGGCCGCGCCGAACAGTACCAGCGTTCCCCTGACGCGCAGCGCCGCAAGTGAATCGTCAAACGTGTCCTTCCCGACGCCGTCGTACACCACGTGGGCGCCCGCGCCGCCGGTGAGCTCCCGCACCCGTCCGGCAAACCCGTCATACCGCAGCACGTGGTCCGCGCCTGCCTCCAGCGCAAGCTGTGCCTTCTCATCAGTGGAGACGGTGGTGACCACCGTTGCGCCACGCAGCTTCAGCAGCTGGATCAACAGCAGGCCCACGCCGCCTGCGCCGGCGTGCAGCAGTACCGTCTGCCCGGCTTCCACTTTGAACGTGGAGTTCATCAGGTAATGGGCGGTCATGCCCTGCAGCGGGAGGGCGGCCGCGGTGAAGTCGTCCAGTCCGGCCGGAACGGGAAGTGCAGCATCGGCGTCCACCAGAGCGTAGTCGGCGTAGCAGCTGATGCCTTCGGCAGTGGCCACCCGGTCGCCGGCCGAGAACCCGGTGACGCCCTCGCCGAGTTCCTCCACGGTGCCGGCCAGTTCGGAGCCGGGGGTGAACGGGAAGGGGACCTTGTAGGTGCCGCTGCGCTTGTAGGTGTCGATGAAGTTCACGCCGGCCGCACCCACTTTGACCAGCAGCTGCCCGGGGCCCGGGGCGGGACGGTCGATTTCCGTATAGGCGAGGACTTCCGGGCCTCCGGCCTCCCGTGCGACGATGGCGTGCGTCATGGATCTCCTTTCCCGGGTCCGGCCTCTCCGGCCCGGCTGCTGCACCCATCGTAGGGACATCGAGGCCGGTGCGGACAGCTATGCATAAATATCGGGACTTATGCATAAGTATTGTTGTATAGTCGAAGGCATGACTATTTCAGTGGCAGTGTCCGGCGCCAGCGGCTATGCAGGAGGCGAAGTCCTCCGCCTCCTGGCCGGGCATCCCGGCGTGACCATCGGCGCCATCACAGCGCACAGCAACGCGGGCTCGCGGCTGGGCGAACTACAGCCGCACCTGCACGGACTCGCCAGCCGCATCCTGGAGGACACCACGGTGGAGAACCTCTCCGGGCATGACGTGGTCTTCCTCGCCCTTCCGCACGGTGCATCCGCGGAAATCGCTGCCCAGCTACCCGAAGGCACCGTGGTGATCGACGCCGGCGCTGACCACCGGCTCGAAGACCCGGCTGCCTGGGAAAAGTTCTACGGTTCGGCGCACGCCGGCACCTGGCCCTATGGCCTGCCGGAGCTTCCCGGCCAGCGCGAGACGCTGAAAGGCGCCACCCGCATCGCCGTCCCCGGCTGCTACCCGACGTCAGCCCTGCTCGCCCTGACGCCCGGGTTCAGTGCAGGGCTCCTGGCGCCCGACGACGTCGTGATCGTTTCGGCGTCCGGCACCTCTGGCGCGGGCAAGGCCGCCAAGGTAAACCTCATCGGCTCCGAAGTCATGGGCTCGATGAGCCCCTACGGCGTGGGCGGCGGGCACCGCCACACCCCCGAGATCGAGCAAGGCCTGTCCAACGCGGCGGGCGAACAGGTCACCGTGTCCTTCACGCCCACCCTGGCGCCCATGAGCCGCGGCATCCTCACCACGGCGACCGCCCGTGTTAAGCCTGGCACCACCGCTGAGCAGCTTCGCCAGGCCTGGGCCGATGCCTACGACGACGAGCCCTTCGTGCACCTGCTCCCCGAAGGGCAATGGCCCGCCACCAAGGCCGTCCAGGGCTCCAACCATGCCGCCATGCAGCTCGCGTTCGACAGTCACACCGGCCGCGTCATTGTCACCTGCGTGATCGACAACCTCACCAAGGGCACCGCCGGCGGCGCGGTCCAGTCCATGAACATCGCACTTGGCCTGCCGGAAACCGACGGCCTCAACCTGCAGGGAGTAGCCCCGTGACCATTACCGCACCTTCCGGATTCCGGGCCGCAGGCGTCAGCGCCGGGCTCAAGGCCTCCGGCAACCCCGACCTGGCACTGGTGGTCAATGACGGCCCGTCCAAGGCCGCCGCCGCCGTCTTCACCAGCAACCGCGTGGCCGCAGCCCCAGTGCACTGGTCCCGCCAGGTGGTCTCCGACGGGCGCGTGGATGCGGTGGTCCTCAACTCGGGCGGAGCCAACGCGTGCACCGGCCCCCAGGGTTTCCAGAACACGCACAGCACCGCCGAAAAGGTAGCGGATGTGCTGGGCCTCTCCGCCACGGACGTCTTTGTCTGCTCCACCGGCCTCATCGGCGAGCACCTGCCCATGGACAAGCTCCTGCCGGGCGTGGAAGCAGCCGCCGCCGAACTGAGCACCGATGGCGGCCCGGCAGCAGGCACCGCCATCATGACCACGGACTCCGTACCCAAATCCGCCCTGTTCATCGGCAGCGACGCGGACGGCCGGGAATTCAGCATCGGCGGCATCGCCAAGGGCGCCGGCATGCTCGCTCCCGGCCTGGCCACCATGCTGGTGGTCCTCACCACCGACGCGGACGTGCAGGCGGACATGCTCGACGTCGTCCTCCGCGACGCCACGCGGGTCACCTTCGACCGGGCCGACTCTGACGGCTGCATGTCCACTAACGACACCGTGGTCCTCCTGGCCTCCGGCGCCTCCGGCGCGGTTCCCTCCGCCGCAGCCTTCGGGGCCGGACTGACCCAGGTATGCGCGGAACTGGCCCGCAAACTCATCGGGGACGCGGAAGGCGCCAGCCACGACATCGCCATCCGGACCTTCAACGCCGCCAGCGAAGCCGACGCCGAGGCCGTCAGCCGCTCGGTGGCCCGGTCCAACCTCTTCAAGGCGGCCATCTTCGGCAAGGACCCGAACTGGGGACGCGTACTTTCCGCCGTGGGCACCACCGACGCCGCATTCGAGCCTGACAAGCTGAACGTGGCCATGAACGGCGTCCAGATCTGCCGGAACGGCAGCATCGGCGACGACCGCAGCCTGGTGGACCTGGAGCCCCGCGAGGTGCTGGTGGAGATTGACCTTCAGGCCGGCGACGCAGAAGCCACCATCTGGACCAACGACCTGACCCACGACTACGTGCACGAGAACAGCGCCTACTCAAGCTAGGCAGCTGCCCGCCGAAACTCTCTGCCACTTCAGGAAGACAGGCCATGAACACCCGAACCCGTGAAAACACCTCGATGCTGGACGCCCAGGACAAAGCCGCCACGCTGATCGAGGCGTTGCCCTGGATCCAGCGCTTTGCCGGCACCACCATGGTGATCAAGTACGGCGGCAACGCGATGGTCAACGACGAACTGCGCCGCGCGTTCGCCGAGGACGTGGTCTTCCTGCACCACGTGGGCATCCATCCCGTGGTGGTCCACGGCGGAGGCCCGCAGATCAATTCCATGCTGGCCCGGCTGGGGATCGAGTCCGAGTTCAAGGGCGGTCTGCGCGTCACCACGCCGGAGGCCATGGACGTAGTGCGCATGGTCTTGACCGGCCAGGTGGGACGTGAGCTGGTAGGCCTCATCAATTCCCACGGCCCCTACGCCGTGGGCATGTCCGGCGAGGATGGCGGCCTGCTCTGGGCGGTCCGCACCGGCACCGTGATCGACGGCGAGGAAGTGGACCTCGGCCTGGTGGGCGAGGTGGTGGGCGTGAATCCCGAAGGCATCCTGGACATCCTGGCCGCCGGCCGGATTCCGGTCATCTCCACCGTGGCGCCCGAAATCGCCAACCCGGGCACCGCCGTCGACGGCCGCGCCCAGGGGGAGGCGCACCAGACCACCGGCCAGGTGCTCAACGTCAACGCGGACACGGCAGCCGCCGCCCTCGCCGAAGCTCTCGGCGCTTCCAAACTGGTGATCCTCACCGACGTGGAGGGCCTGTACGCCAACTGGCCGGACCGGTCCTCGCTGATTTCGTCGCTCAAGGCGTCAGACCTGCGCGAACTGCTTCCCACCCTGGAATCCGGCATGATCCCCAAGATGGAGGCCTGCCTGAAGGCCGTTGACGGCGGCGTGGAACGCGCGCACATCGTGGACGGGCGCCTGCCGCACTCCATGCTGCTGGAAACCTTCACCACCGCCGGCATCGGCACCCAGGTAGTTCCTGACCAGGAGGTCAACGCATGAACCACACTGTTGACGTCAACCCCGCCGCCGCCGGCGCCGAAGCCGCGCTGATCACCGGCGACGGCAGCGGCGCCGACTGGCTGGCCCGCTATTCCGGCTCCCTGATGGGGGTTTTCGGCACCCCGCAGCGCGTCCTGGTCAGGGGCGCCGGCTGCCTCGTCTGGGATGCCGACGGCAAGGAATACCTTGACCTGCTGGGCGGCATCGCCGTCAACGCGCTGGGCCATGCCCACCCCTTCGTGACGTCCGTGATCTGCAGCCAGCTGGCCACCCTGGGGCACGTCTCCAACTTCTTCACCAGCCCGCCCCAGATTGCCCTGGCCGAGAAGCTGCTGGCCCTGGCGAAGGCGCCCGCCGGGTCCAAGGTGTTCTTCACCAACTCCGGCACCGAAGCCAACGAGGCCGCCTTCAAGCTGGCCCGCCGCAACACCGGCTCCGCGCCGGGCGAGGCTCCGCGGCGGACCAGGATCATCGCCCTCGAAGGTGCCTTCCATGGCCGGACCATGGGGGCACTGGCACTCACGGCCAAGGAAGCCTACCGGACCCCGTTCGAGCCGCTGCCCGGCGGCGTGGAGCACATCCCGTTCGGTGACATCGCCGCCCTGGAGGCCGCGGTGGATGACACTGTTGCCGCGGTCTTCCTCGAACCCATCCAGGGCGAGGCCGGTGTACGGCCACTGCCCGCCGGCTACCTCCAGGCGGCCCGGGCCGCCACCACCAGAGCGGGCGCACTGCTCATCCTCGACGAGGTCCAGACCGGCATCGGCCGCACCGGCAAGTGGCTCGCGAGCGAAGAGGCCGGCATCGTTCCGGACGCTATCACCCTGGCCAAGGGGCTGGGCGGCGGGTTCCCGGTCGGTGCGCTGATCACCCTGGGCGAGGCGCCGTCGTCGCTGTTGTCCGCCGGCCAGCACGGCACCACGTTTGGCGGAAACCCCGTGGCCACCGCGGCCGCCCTCGCAACCCTGCACGCACTGGAAAGCCAAAACGTCCTGGCGAACGCCGCTGCGGTGGGGGAGCACCTGCGGGACGGGCTGCGCGCCATTCCCGGCGTCACCGAGGTCCGCGGCGAAGGCCTGCTGATCGGCTTCGACCTGGACGCCGACGTGGCGCCCGCGGTGGTGCAGGCAGGCCTCGACGCCGGCTTTATCGTCAACAGCCCCGGCCCGAGGACGCTCCGCCTGGCCCCACCGCTGATCCTCACCGAAGCGCAGGCCGACGCCTTCCTCGCCGCTTTTCCCGCCATCCTCCAAACAGCTAAGGACGCCCAGTGACTCGCTCCTCCACCCGGCACTTCCTCAAGGACACGGACCTCAGCCCCGCCGAACAGGCCGAAGTCCTGGACCTGGCCGCCCGCATGAAGGCCGCACCGTACAGCGTCCAGCCGTATGCCGCCCACGGAAACGGCCGCAAGACCGTGGCCGTGATCTTCGACAAGACCTCCACCAGGACCCGCGTCTCCTTCGCCACCGGCATCGCCGACATGGGCGGCAACGCCCTCATCATCAACCCCGGTGAAGCCCAGATCGGGCACAAGGAGTCCGTGGAGGACACCGCCAAGGTCCTGGAACGCATGGTATCCACCATCGTCTGGCGGACCGGTGCCCATGCCGGCCTGGTGGCCATGGCGGAAAACTCCAGCGTGCCCGTCATCAACGCGCTCTGCGACGACTACCACCCGTGCCAACTGCTGGCGGACCTGCTGGCGGTCAAGGAACACAAGGGGAAGCTCACTGGACTCACCATGAGCTACCTGGGCGACGCCGCCAACAATATGGCCAACTCCTACCTGCTCGCCGGCGTCACCGCGGGCATGCACGTCCGGATCGCGGGTCCCGAGGGGTACCTGCCGGCCGCGGACATCGTTGCCGCAGCTGAGGAACGCGCCGCCGAGACCGGCGGGTCCGTGCTCATCACCACCGACGCCGCGAAAGCCCTGCAGGGTGCCGACGTGGTAGCCACCGACACCTGGGTTTCCATGGGCCAGGAAGCCGAAAAGGAGGCGCGGATGCAGCTTTTCCGGGAGTACTCCGTGACTGAGGAGGCCATGGCCCTGGCTGCGGATGACGCCGTCGTGCTTCACTGCCTGCCCGCCTACCGCGGCTACGAAATCTCCGCCGGCGTGATCGACGGTCCGCAGTCCATCGTCTGGGACGAGGCCGAAAACCGTTTGCACGCGCAGAAGGCGCTCATGGCATGGCTGATGCACCGCTCCGGCCTGGCTTTTGTGGACGGCCTCGCGCCGGTCGAGGGCACCGGGGAGAGCACGTTCTAGTGTCCTCCCAGCCCACCGCCGCGGGCTCCAGCCCGGCCACCAAGACAGCCCGCCAGGCGCGCATCACCGCGATCCTTACGGGCCAGTCGGTGCGTTCCCAAGCCGAGCTGGCGGCCTTGCTCGCGGACGACGGCGTGCAGGTCACCCAGGCGACGCTGTCGCGGGACCTCGTGGAACTCGGCGCCGTCCGGGTCCGTGGGCAGGAGGGCGCGCTGGTCTACGCGGTTCCGGGCGAGGGCGGCGAACGCGCGGCCAAGGCGGGGGTGAGCCAGGAAATCCTGGACGCCCGCCTGGCCCGGCTCTGCAGCGAACTGCTGGTCACCGCAGAAGCGTCGGCAAACCTCGTGGTGCTGCGGACCCCGCCCGGTGCCGCGAACTTCCTCGCCCTGGCGATCGACCACTCTGTCATGCCGTCCATCCTGGGCACCATCGCCGGTGACGACACCGTGCTGCTGGTCTCCCGCGACCCGCTCGGCGGCCCGGACCTTGCCGCCCGCTTCCTGCAACTGGCTGAGGAAGCCGGGCAATAAGCTTGAAGACAATCATCAAAACAACCCCCAACAAGGAGCAAACAAAGTGACTGAACGCATTGTGCTGGCCTACTCCGGCGGCCTGGACACCTCCGTCGCCATCGGCTGGATCGGCGAAGCGACCGGGGCAGAGGTCATCGCCGTGGCCGTGGACGTCGGACAGGGCGGCGAATCGCTGGAAACCATCCGCCAGCGCGCACTGGGCTGCGGCGCCGTGGAGGCCTACGTGGCCGACGCTTCGGATGAGTTCGCCAACGAATACTGCGTCCCCACGCTGAAGGCCAACGCCCTTTACCAGGGCCACTACCCGCTGGTCTCCGCCATCTCCCGCCCGGTGATCGTCAAGCACCTGGTCAAAGCAGCCCGCGAATTCGGCGCCACCACGGTTGCGCACGGCTGCACCGGCAAGGGCAACGACCAGGTCCGCTTCGAAGTGGGCATCCAGACCCTCGGCCCGGACCTGAAGTGCATCGCGCCGGTCCGCGACCTCGCCCTCACCCGCGACAAGGCCATCGCCTTCGCCGAGGAAAAGGGCCTGCCCATCGAAACCACCAAGAAGAACCCTTACTCCATCGACCAGAACGTCTGGGGACGCGCCGTCGAAACGGGCTACCTGGAGGACATCTGGAACGCGCCCACCAAGGACATCTACGACTACACCGCCACTCCGGAATTCCCGCCGGCACCGGATGAGGTCACCATCTCCTTCGAGGCCGGCGTGCCGGTGGCGATCGACGGCGTCAGGGTCTCCCCGCTGCAGGCCATCCAGGAACTCAACCGCCGTGCCGGTGCCCAGGGTGTGGGCCGCATTGACGTCGTCGAGGACCGCCTGGTGGGCATCAAGTCCCGCGAAATCTACGAAGCACCCGGCGCGATGGCGCTGATCACCGCCCACAAGCACCTCGAGGACGTGACGATCGAGCGCGAGCAGGCCCGCTTCAAGGCAACGGTCGGCCAGCGCTGGGCAGAGCTGGTGTACGACGGCCAGTGGTTCTCCCCGCTGAAGCGCTCCCTTGACGCATTCATTGAGGACACCCAGAAGTACGTCTCCGGCGACATCCGCATGGTCCTCCACGGTGGCCAGGCCATCGTCAACGGCCGCCGCTCCGACACCTCGCTGTACGACTTCGACCTGGCCACCTACGACACCGGTGACACGTTCGACCAGTCCATGGCCCGCGGCTTCATCGAGCTGTGGGGCATGTCCGCCAAGGTTGCCTCCGGCCGCGACATCCGGGTCGCAGGGAAGTAGCCCGCGTGGCTGACGCAAAGTCTGAAGCTACCAACACCGGCGCACTGTGGGGCGGCCGGTTCGCCGGCGGCCCCGCGGACGCGCTGGCCGCGCTCAGCAAGTCCACGCACTTCGACTGGCGGCTGGCCCGCTACGACATTGCCGGTTCCAAGGCGCACGCGCGGGTGCTGCATAAGGCCGGCCTGCTGGACGACGCTGAGCTGGAAGGAATGCTTGCCGCGCTGACGCAGCTCGATGGGGACGTAGCCTCCGGCGCGTACCAGCCTGCGGAGTCCGACGAGGATGTGCACGGTTCCCTGGAGCGTGGCCTGATAGAGCGCGCTGGTGCCCAGCTGGGCGGCAAGCTCCGGGCAGGCCGGTCCCGCAACGACCAGGTGGCCACGCTGGGCCGGATGTTCCTGCGCGACCATGCCCGCATCATCGCCCGGGGCGTGCTGGACACGGTGGACGCGCTGGTGGAACAGGCCAAGGCCCACCAGGGCGTGGCCATGCCAGGCCGGACCCACCTGCAGCATGCGCAGCCCGTGCTGCTCAGCCATCACCTGCTTGCCCACGCCTGGGCGCTGCTGCGCGACGTACAGCGGCTGCAGGACTGGGATAAGCGCGCAGGTGTTTCGCCATACGGTTCCGGTGCCCTGGCGGGTTCCTCGCTGGGCCTGGACCCTGAGGCGGTGGCCGCCGACCTGGGCTTCTACTCCGCGGTGCACAACTCGATCGATGGCACCGCGTCCCGCGATGTCTTCGCCGAGTTCGCCTGGGTGTGTTCCATGATCGGCGTGGACCTGTCCCGGATCTCCGAGGAAGTCATCTTCTGGGCCACCAAGGAGTTCTCCTTCGTGACGCTGCATGATTCGTATTCCACTGGATCGTCCATCATGCCGCAGAAGAAGAACCCGGACGTGGCGGAACTTGCACGCGGCAAGGCAGGGCGCCTGATCGGCAACCTGACCGGGCTGCTGGCCACCCTCAAGGGACTGCCGCTGGCGTACAACCGCGACCTGCAGGAGGACAAGGAACCGGTCTTCGACGCGGCGGACACCCTGGAGCTGCTGCTTCCGGCGGTTTCCGGCATGATCGCCACCCTGAAGTTCAACACCGAACGGATGGAGTCGCTGGCACCGCAGGGTTTTGCATTGGCCACGGACATTGCCGAGTGGCTGGTCCGGCAGGGCGTGCCGTTCCGGGAAGCCCACGAGCTCTCCGGCGCCGCGGTCAAGCAGGCAGAGTCCCGCAACGTTGAGCTGTGGGACCTAACGGATGAGGAGTACGCCGCCATTTCGGAGCACCTGACGCCCGAGGTCCGCTCTGTCCTGTCCACGGAGGGGTCGCTGAACAGCCGCAACTCCCAGGGCGGAACGGCACCGGCCGCCGTCGAACGCCAACTGGCCGCGCTGGAAGGCGAGCTGGAGACGGCCCGCACCTACGCCGCCTAACCCCCCGACGCTCTCTCACTTAATGCGGCTTTTGGGGCAACGCTCTCTCACTTTCTTCAGGAAAATGAGAGAGCGTTGGTGTTTTTCAGGCATTAAGTGAGAGAGCGTCCGGGTATGTGGACGTTCGGGTACGCGGACGACGGCGGCTGGTTGGCTTCGCGGGCCAGGAGGCTTTCCTTGATCGCGAGACCCCAGCGGAACCCGCCCAGCGAGCCATCGGTCCGGATCACACGATGGCACGGGACGAACAGGGCCGCTGCGTTGAAGGCACAGGCACTGGCCGCGGCCCGCACGGCGCGCGGATTGCCGGCCAGGGCGGCGTACTCCGAGTACGTGACGGGTGAGCCCGGCTTGACCTGCCGCAGCACATCCCAGGCATGGGCACGGAACGGGCCAGATTGCTGGAGGACGGGCACCGCCATGGCCGGGGCGGGGTCACCGGCATAGAAGGCTTCGACGGCGGAGGAGATGGCTCCGAGATCCGCCACCATGTCCACGGCGTCCGGCCGCAGCCCGGGATGGACCTGCCCGGTCAATTCCGGAAGGCCAGCCGTCCAGCCCGAGGCAAGGACCACACCGTCACGCGCGAGGATGGTGAACGGCCCGTCCGGCGTGGACAGCTGCAGAAGTTGGGCTTTCATGGCATCCCTTTCAGGGGAACGGTGGTTGTGGGGGACGGGCGGGCGGCGGCGCGCCAGAGGTGCATGGTGGCATACGAGCGCCACGGGCTGGTTTCCCGGAAGTCAGGGCTAAGGGCGCTGCCCCCATGATCGAGCGCGCGGATCCTATTGCGTACCGCCGCGTCGTTGGCCAGGAAGATGTCCGGGGCGCCGAGGACCCGCATGGCCACATAGCCTATGGTCCATGCTCCCACGCCCGGCAGGGGCAGGAGGGCGGCTTCGAGCCCCGGCACATCGTTGCCGTAGCCAAAGTCCAGCTCGCCGGAAGCCATGGCGGATGCTGCGTGAAGGAGTGCATCGATCCTGCGCCGAGGGCCGGCCAGGAGGTGTCCGGCCTCCGCTAGCTGCGCCGGCGTGGGAAACAGCCGCTCCAGGCTGTCACCGGCGGCGGTACTTGGACTGCCCGCGGCAGACAATCGGATAAGGGCGGTGCGGGCGGCAGCGACCGTGACCTGCTGGCCCATCATGGCCCGGACCAGCAGCTCCTGCGGATCCACTGCCCCCGGCATGCGCAGCCCGGGCGCGGCGGCCACGGACGGTGCAAGCCGGGGATCACCACGGAGGGCGTCGTCGATGGCCTCGGGGTCCGCGTCCAGGTCGAACAGCCTGCGCACCCGGCCCAGCAGTGCCGGCAGGTCGCGAAGGTCCACCGCCCCCACGGTGAGGGTCAGCGGCCGGCCCGGGGCGCCGTCGTCGTAATCCACCCGGAACCTCGCGTCTCCGTGCTGCAGCCGCAGCGTGCGCGCATAGGAGGCCTCCGTCCCGGCCTCAATCCCGGGAATGGTGCGGACCGCCAGAAAGGAGAAAACGCCTGGGTCGAAGGGCTGCCGGTAGGGGAGTGCGAGCGTCAGGGCGGTGGTTCCGCGGGCGGGCCGGTGCGGCCGGGCAGCGAGGCGAAGCTCGCCGGGAGTCATGGCGAAGACCGCCAGCATGGTCTCGTTGAACTGGCGGACGCTGCTGAACCCGGCAGCAAAGGCGACATCGCCCAGCTTCATGGAAGTGGACACCAGCAGCGTGCGGGCTGTCTGGGCGCGCCCAGCGCGGGCCAGGGAGAGGGGCCCGGCGCCGAGTTCGTGGGTGAGGATCCGGTTGAGCTGCCGCGCGGAGTAGCCCAGCCGCGCCGCCAGCCCCTCCACTCCCTCCCGGTTCACCACGCCGTCGTTGATCAGGCGCATGGCCCGGCCGGCAACGTCCTGGCGGAGATTCCACGCCGGCGTCCCGGGGACCGCTTCGGGGAGGCATCGCTTGCAGGCCCGGTAGCCGGCGTCGTGCGCCGCAGCGGAGGTCTCGTAGAAGGTGACATTGGACGCTTTGGGCGTCCGGGCCGGGCATGAGGGGCGGCAGTAGATCCCCGTGGTCCGCACGGCAGTGTAGAACTGCCCGTCGAAGCGGGTATCCCGGGCGTCGATGGCCCGGTAGCGCTGCCAGAAATCCATGCTTCCATCCTGCCAGCCCGAAGAGGCTGCACCTAGCGGAAATCGGACATGGCTGCGTAGCCGGTTTCCTGCCGGTCTCGATAGAGTCTGCCCATGAGTGACCAGCTGTCTCATGGCCCGGACGACCTGCGCCGGTTCCTGTCCGGAGACGCCCGCGACCTTGCCCCGCTGCTGCTCGGTGCCGTCCTCACGCACGAGTCCCGGGAGGGGCCGGTCTCTGTCCGGCTGACCGAGGTTGAGGCGTACCTGGGCCCGGAGGATTCGCTCCATCCCGACCCCGGCTCCCACACGTACCGCGGCCCCACTCCGCGCAACGCGCCGATGTTTGGCCCGGCCGGGCATCTCTACGTCTACTTCACCTACGGGATGCACCACTGCACCAATATTGTGTGCGGCCCCCCTGGCACAGCTTCCGCCCTGCTGCTGCGCGCCGGCGAAATCGTGGACGGCCTCGAGCTGGCACGGAAACGCCGGCACACGTCCAGGACCGCCGCCGATCTCGCCAGCGGCCCTGCCCGGCTCGCCAAGGCGTTGGGCCTTACGACGGCGGACAGCGGCCGGGATGCCCTGGCGCCGCCTTTTGCGCTGGTACTTCCGCCCCGCCCGGCTGGGGCGGTCAGCTCCGGTCCGCGGGTGGGGGTGTCCGGCGCCGGCGGGTCCGGGGAGTATGCATGGCGGTACTGGATCACGGGCGATCCCACCGTGTCCCGGTACAAGGCCGCGAAGCCGCGCCCGGGGAAGGCCGGACCGCCCGCGTTTGGCGCCCGTTAACGGAAATGGTTGTAGAATGGTAGGTCTGTCTTTTGCGATAGGGGAACGTTAATGCTCGACGCGGATTTGGCCCACGAACGGGAGTATGTGGCCGGCCTTTATGCCCGGCTGGAAGAGCTCCGCGAGGAAAAGCGCCGGCAGCTGGCGCAGGTCCGGCGGGCCGGCGCCGTGGGCACCATGCAGAATGTTTCCGAACGTGACGCCTTTGCTGCCCTGTATGAGGACCGCCTTGCGCAGCTGGACGCCGTGGATGACCGGCTGGTCTTCGGCCGGCTGGACCTGGATTCCGGGGAAGCGCAGTACATCGGCCGTATCGGCCTGTCCACCGAGGACCTGCAGCGGCTCATGGTGGACTGGCGCGCGCCGGAAGCTGGCCACTTCTACCAGGCCACCGCTTTCGACCGGCAGGGCGTGCGGCGGCGCCGGCACCTGATCCTGCAGGGCCGCGAGGTCAAGGCGATCGAGGATGACGTGCTGGATGCCTCCATGCTCGCGGACAACGAGTCGCTGCAGGGCGAAGGGGCCCTGCTGGCGGCCCTAAATTCGAAGCGGACCGGCCGCATGTCGGACATCGTCAGCACCATCCAGTCGGAACAGGACCGGATCATCCGTTCCTCCATCTCCGGTGCCCTCGTGGTGCAGGGCGGGCCGGGTACGGGCAAGACTGCCGTGGCGCTGCACCGCGCCGCCTACCTTCTTTACACCCACCGGGACCGGCTCAAGAGTGCAGGTGTCCTGCTGGTGGGCCCGTCGTCGTCGTTCATGAAGTACATCGAACGGGTGCTGCCCTCGCTGGGTGAGACCGGCGTCGTGATGGCCAGCCTGGGCCGCTTGATGCCCGGGATCCAGGCTGTTCCCGAAACGGAAGCCGCCGTGGCGGCCATCAAGGGGCGCCTGGACATGGCCACCGTGGTGGCCAACGCCGTCTCCAACCGCCAGCGGGTCCCGGCCGGGAACCAGATCCTGGAGGTGGACGGGCGCAAGCTCACCCTCACGCCGCGCCAGGTGCGCCGCGCCCGCGAACGCGCCCGGTCCACCGGAAAGCCGTACAACGAGGCACGGGTGACCTTCGTGAAGATCCTGCTGCGTGAGCTGACCGAACAGCTGACGGACATGGTGGAAGCCGGGAACATCGGCAACAACGCGGACCGCTCCTACCTGGCCGAGGATGTCCGGACCGCCCGGGACGTGCGGATCGCGCTGAACCTCTGCTGGATGCCGATGACGCCCGAGAAGCTGATTTCCGAGCTGTTCAGCAAGCCCGCCGTGCTGGAGTTCTGCACCCCGCATCTCTCGCCCGCCGAGCGCGATCTGCTGCTGCGCCCGGCGGACGCCCCGTGGACCGAATCCGACGTTCCGCTGCTGGACGAAGCCGCCGAATTGCTGGGCGAACTCGACCCGGCGGCCGGCCGCGGCCTGGCGCAGCAGGAACACGACCGCGCGCGGGACCTGGCCAACGCCAAGCAGACGCTGGTCAACATGGAAACGGCCGGCGTTGATGCGCTCATGACGGCCGAGGACCTGATGGAGCAGAACCAGGAACGCGAGGCCCGGCTCACCGCGGCCGAGCGCGCCACCACGGACCGGACCTGGGCGTTCGGGCACATCGTGGTGGACGAGGCCCAGGAGCTGTCCCCGATGCAGTGGCGGCTGCTGGTTCGCCGGTGCCCGCTGAAGTCCTTCACGATCGTGGGGGACATTGCCCAGACCAGTTCCGTTGCCGGCGCCAACTCGTGGCAGGGTGCGCTGGGGCCCATGTTCGGTGACAGGTGGCAGCTGGAGGAGCTGACGGTCAATTACCGTACGCCCACGCAGATCGCCGAGGCCGCGGTGCGGATGGCCAACGCCGCCGGCCTGGTGGTGTCTGCGCCCAAGGCGGTCCGGGAGGGCCGCTGGGCGCCGATCGTGGACCAGGTGCAGCCGGGTGCGCTGGTGGACCGCCTGGTGGAGGTGCTGCCGAAGGAGCTTGCAGCGCTCGACGGCGGCCTGCTCGCCGTGATTGCCGACGGTCCCCTTCTCGCTGAAGCTGCATCCGCCCTGCGTGCCGCCTACGGCCGGCGCATCGGCAACGGCGCGGGCAGCTACGAGCAGGACATCGTGGTGATCAGTCCGCGTGAGGCCAAGGGCCTGGAGTTCGACGGCGTGGTGGTGCTGGAGCCTGCCATGATGCTCAACCATGAGCACGGCAAGGTGGGGGACCTGTATGTTGCCATGACCCGTGCCACGCAGCGGCTGCGGTTGATCGCAGGGCAGCCGGTGCCGGCAGGCATTATCCGGTGAAAGTGGAGGGCCGCCCGCGGCGCTGAGGGAGGCCGCGGCAATACTGCTAACTTAGAAGGCGTGCCAGAACTAAGCAGCCTCGAATCGCAGCAGAACGACCCCACCTTTGCCAATATTTGGCAGGAGCTGAAGTGGCGTGGCCTGGTCCACGTCTCCACCGACGAAGCGGAGCTGGAAAAGCTCCTCGCCGGTGCACCGGTTACGTACTATTGCGGCTTCGACCCCACCGCACCGAGCCTGCACCTGGGCAACCTGGTCCAGCTGCTCCTCATGCGGCGCCTGCAGCTGGCGGGGCACCGCCCCCTGGGCCTGGTGGGCGGCTCCACCGGCATGATCGGTGATCCGCGTCCGACGGCGGAGCGCACCTTGAACACCAAGGACACCGTTGCTGAATGGGTCGGGTACCTCCAGGCCCAGGTGCGCCGATTCCTCAGCTTCGAGGGCGACAATGCCGCGCGGATGGTCAACAACCTTGACTGGACCGCACCGCTGAGCGCCATCGACTTCCTGCGTGAAGTAGGGAAGCACTACCGCGTCGGAACCATGCTCCGCAAGGATGCGGTGGCCTCGCGCCTGAGCTCGGACGAGGGCATCAGCTACACGGAGTTCAGCTACCAGATCCTGCAGGGCATGGACTACCTGGAGCTGTACCGCGAATACGGCTGCGTCCTGCAGACCGGCGGCTCCGACCAGTGGGGCAACCTCACCAGCGGTACCGAACTGATCCGTAAGGTCGAAGGCAAGAGCGTCCACGCGCTGGGGACCCCGCTGATCACCAACTCCGACGGAACCAAGTTCGGCAAGAGCGAGGGCAATGCCATCTGGCTGGATGCCGGCATGTGCAGCCCGTACGCGTTTTACCAGTTCTGGCTCAACACGGCCGACGCTGACGTGGTGGACCGGCTGAAGGTTTTCACCTTCCTGTCGCGTGCCGAGATCGAAGAGATTGCCGTGGCCGTGGCAGAACGCCCATTCGCACGGGAAGGCCAGCGGAAGCTGGCGTTCGAGGTTACCTCGTTGGTGCACGGTGTCGAGGCCACGGAAAAGGTCATCGCCGCCTCCGCCGCGCTGTTCGGTAACGGCGACCTTTCTGCGCTGGACAAGCAGACGCTGCAGGCAGCCACCTCGGAGCTTCCTTCCGCCACGGTCCAGGTCGACGCGCTTGGCATCATCGACCTGCTCGTCGCCTCCGGATTGTCGGAGAGCAAGTCTGCTGCCCGGCGCACAGTAGGGGAGGGTGGCGCTTACGTAAACAACGAGAAGGTACTGGACCCGGAAGCCGTGATTTCGGAGTCCGAACTGCTCCATGGGCAGTACCTCCTTTTGCGCCGTGGCAAGAAGAACCTCGCGACGGTTCAGGTCCTGGTTCCCTAGCCGGCAGCCTGCCCGCCCAGCCCGATGCACGCCCTTCCGAAGCCGATTTGCACGGCCGCGGAGGGGCGTGTATTGTTTTCTGAGTCGCAGCCGCTGAGTGGTGACAAACCCCCAACAAATGAGAAGCGATTCTTGGCCGTGCAGGGCACGGATTGAAGAGTCCTTCGATATTTTGCTGGGCGGATTCATCTCGTTTGGGTGAATTCCGGGAAAACAACCGGATTTGCAAAAGCCAATGAAGATGAAATAAGATAAAAACATCGCAGCGGAGAAATACGAAGCGAAATTCATTGAATGAATTGCTTCGGGAATATTCGAATGTGTCTGTTGTTTGAGAACTCAATAGTGTGCCAAGTTTGTTGATACCAATTGTTTTATTGATTGGTTGTTTTTGCTGTGCCGCCACCCCGTGGT
>NZ_JBHXIW010000012.1:0-5680 GCF_042723515.1 Pseudarthrobacter sp. NPDC058362
TGTGTCTGTTGTTTGAGAACTCAATAGTGTGCCAAGTTTGTTGATACCAATTGTTTTATTGATTGGTTGTTTTTGCTGTGCCGCCACCCCGTGGTGTGCATGGTTTTTACAGCTGGTTTCAAATTTTGTGCAGCCTTTTGGTCCCGTTTTCCCGGGGCTTGGGGTTGTGTCTGTTTTTCTTCAACGGAGAGTTTGATCCTGGCTCAGGATGAACGCTGGCGGCGTGCTTAACACATGCAAGTCGAACGATGAAGCCAGCTTGCTGGTGGATTAGTGGCGAACGGGTGAGTAACACGTGAGTAACCTGCCCTTAACTCTGGGATAAGCCTGGGAAACTGGGTCTAATACCGGATATGACTCCTCATCGCATGGTGGGGGGTGGAAAGCTTTTTGTGGTTTTGGATGGACTCGCGGCCTATCAGCTTGTTGGTGAGGTAATGGCTTACCAAGGCGACGACGGGTAGCCGGCCTGAGAGGGTGACCGGCCACACTGGGACTGAGACACGGCCCAGACTCCTACGGGAGGCAGCAGTGGGGAATATTGCACAATGGGCGCAAGCCTGATGCAGCGACGCCGCGTGAGGGATGACGGCCTTCGGGTTGTAAACCTCTTTCAGTAGGGAAGAAGCGAAAGTGACGGTACCTGCAGAAGAAGCGCCGGCTAACTACGTGCCAGCAGCCGCGGTAATACGTAGGGCGCAAGCGTTATCCGGAATTATTGGGCGTAAAGAGCTCGTAGGCGGTTTGTCGCGTCTGCCGTGAAAGTCCGGGGCTCAACTCCGGATCTGCGGTGGGTACGGGCAGACTAGAGTGATGTAGGGGAGACTGGAATTCCTGGTGTAGCGGTGAAATGCGCAGATATCAGGAGGAACACCGATGGCGAAGGCAGGTCTCTGGGCATTAACTGACGCTGAGGAGCGAAAGCATGGGGAGCGAACAGGATTAGATACCCTGGTAGTCCATGCCGTAAACGTTGGGCACTAGGTGTGGGGGACATTCCACGTTTTCCGCGCCGTAGCTAACGCATTAAGTGCCCCGCCTGGGGAGTACGGCCGCAAGGCTAAAACTCAAAGGAATTGACGGGGGCCCGCACAAGCGGCGGAGCATGCGGATTAATTCGATGCAACGCGAAGAACCTTACCAAGGCTTGACATGGACCGGACCGGGCTGGAAACAGTCCTTCCCCTTTGGGGCTGGTTCACAGGTGGTGCATGGTTGTCGTCAGCTCGTGTCGTGAGATGTTGGGTTAAGTCCCGCAACGAGCGCAACCCTCGTTCTATGTTGCCAGCACGTGATGGTGGGGACTCATAGGAGACTGCCGGGGTCAACTCGGAGGAAGGTGGGGACGACGTCAAATCATCATGCCCCTTATGTCTTGGGCTTCACGCATGCTACAATGGCCGGTACAAAGGGTTGCGATACTGTGAGGTGGAGCTAATCCCAAAAAGCCGGTCTCAGTTCGGATTGGGGTCTGCAACTCGACCCCATGAAGTCGGAGTCGCTAGTAATCGCAGATCAGCAACGCTGCGGTGAATACGTTCCCGGGCCTTGTACACACCGCCCGTCAAGTCACGAAAGTTGGTAACACCCGAAGCCGGTGGCCTAACCCCTTGTGGGAGGGAGCTGTCGAAGGTGGGACTGGCGATTGGGACTAAGTCGTAACAAGGTAGCCGTACCGGAAGGTGCGGCTGGATCACCTCCTTTCTAAGGAGCACCTACAGGTCATTGCCTCGTGTATGCGGGGTGTGTGGTTTGTCAGGAGTATATGCCCGTTGCGCAGACGATTGTTCTGCGGCGGGTGCTCAAGGGTGGAATATCAACGAATAGCGGCTGCGTGTTTCTTTTCCTGTTCAGTACGGATGTCTTCCTTTGTGGGGGTGTCCTGGAACGGCGGGTTGGGGGATGGGTGGTTTAGTGTTTGGCACACTGTTGGGTCCTGAGGCAACAGGGCCGGGTTTTGCCCGGGTTTGTTTGTTTCTGGTTTCCTGGCTGCATCGATCATGCATGGTTCGCTCCTTTGGGGTGTTGTGTGTGGGGTGTGTGGTACGGGGTTGTTGTTTGAGAACTACATAGTGGACGCGAGCATCTTTTATAAGAAGCAATTTCCAAGAATATGAACCTGGATCTGGCCGTGCTGTTGATGCCCTTTGGGGTGTTGGGTGTGGTTGGTTTTCGTGGTTCTCTCGAGTGTTTTTTGTTTTTGATCTTTGTGGTCAAGTTTTTAAGAGCACACGGTGGATGCCTTGGCATTAGGAGCCGAAGAAGGACGTAGGAATCTGCGATAAGCCTGGGGGAGTCGATAACCGGACTGTGATCCCAGGGTGTCCGAATGGGGAAACCCCGCCAGGAGCGCGAGTTACCTGGTGACCCGCATCTGAACACATAGGGTGCGTGGAGGGAACGCGGGGAAGTGAAACATCTCAGTACCCGCAGGAAGAGAAAACAATAGTGATTCCGTTAGTAGTGGCGAGCGAACGCGGATCAGGCTAAACCGTTCCATGTGTGATAGCCGGCGGGCGTTGCATGGTCGGGGTTGTGGGACTTTCCGTTCCAGTTCTGCCGGACTGGTGAGGTGAGAGCGCGTGCATAGGTGAACGGTTTTGAAAGGCCGGCCAGAGAGGGTGTTAGTCCCGTAACCGTAATGTTGTGCGCCGCCTGGGAAGTATCCCAAGTAGTACGGGGCCCGAGAAATCCCGTGCGAATCTGTCAGGACCACCTGATAAGCCTAAATACTCCCTAATGACCGATAGCGGACCAGTACCGTGAGGGAAAGGTGAAAAGTACCCCGGGAGGGGAGTGAAACAGTACCTGAAACCGTGTGCTTACAATCCGTCGGAGCAGCCTTGTAGTTGTGACGGCGTGCCTTTTGAAGAATGAGCCTGCGAGTTAGTGTTACGTCGCGAGGTTAACCCGTGTGGGGGAGCCGTAGCGAAAGCGAGTCTGAATAGGGCGTTGCAGTGGCGTGATCTAGACCCGAAGCGAAGTGATCTACCCATGGCCAGGTTGAAGCGACGGTAAGACGTCGTGGAGGACCGAACCCACTTCAGTTGAAAATGGAGGGGATGAGCTGTGGGTAGGGGTGAAAGGCCAATCAAACTTCGTGATAGCTGGTTCTCCCCGAAATGCATTTAGGTGCAGCGTTGCGTGTTTCTTGCTGGAGGTAGAGCTACTGGATGGCTAATGGGCCCTACAAGGTTACTGACGTCAGCCAAACTCCGAATGCCGGTAAGTGAGAGCGCAGCAGTGAGACTGTGGGGGATAAGCTTCATAGTCGAGAGGGAAACAGCCCAGACCACCAACTAAGGCCCCTAAGCGTGTGCTAAGTGGGAAAGGATGTGGAGTTGCGAAGACAACCAGGAGGTTGGCTTAGAAGCAGCCATCCTTAAAAGAGTGCGTAATAGCTCACTGGTCAAGTGATTCCGCGCCGACAATGTAGCGGGGCTCAAGTACACCGCCGAAGTTGTGGCATTCAGGTATTAGCTAAGCCCTTGTGGTTCAGGCGCCTGGATGGGTAGGGGAGCGTCGTGTGGGCGGTGAAGTCGCGGTGTAAACCAGCGGTGGAGCCTACACGAGTGAGAATGCAGGCATGAGTAGCGAAAGACGGGTGAGAAACCCGTCCGCCGAATGATCAAGGGTTCCAGGGTCAAGCTAATCTGCCCTGGGTAAGTCGGGACCTAAGGCGAGGCCGACAGGCGTAGTCGATGGACAACGGGTTGATATTCCCGTACCGGCGAAAAACCGCCCATGTTGAACAGGGGATACTAACCGCCCGAGACCTGCCCGACACCCCTTGTGGGTGAAGGGTTTTGGTGGAGCGCGGGACCTGATCCTGGGAGGCAAGCGTATTAACAGGTGTGACGCAGGAAGGTAGCCGAGCCGGGCGATGGTTGTCCCGGTCTAAGGATGTAGGGCGAACGGTAGGCAAATCCGCTGTTCATGATGCCTGAGATCTGATGGGACCCCCGTATGGGGGGATTTGGTGATCCTATGCTGCCGAGAAAAGCATCGACGCGAGGTTTTAGCCGCCCGTACCCCAAACCGACACAGGTGATCAGGTAGAGAATACTAAGGCGATCGAGAGAATTATGGTTAAGGAACTCGGCAAAATGCCCCCGTAACTTCGGGAGAAGGGGGGCCCCAACCTTGAACACCACTTGCTGGTGGGAGGGGATCGGGGCCGCAGAGACCAGGGGGAAGCGACTGTTTACTAAAAACACAGGTCCGTGCGAAGTCGCAAGACGATGTATACGGACTGACTCCTGCCCGGTGCTGGAAGGTTAAGAGGACCGGTTAGCCGCAAGGCGAAGCTGAGAATTTAAGCCCCAGTAAACGGCGGTGGTAACTATAACCATCCTAAGGTAGCGAAATTCCTTGTCGGGTAAGTTCCGACCTGCACGAATGGAGTAACGACTTCCCCGCTGTCTCAACCATAAACTCGGCGAAATTGCAGTACGAGTAAAGATGCTCGTTACGCGCAGCAGGACGGAAAGACCCCGAGACCTTTACTATAGTTTGGTATTGGTGTTCGGAGTGGCTTGTGTAGGATAGGTGGGAGACGTTGAAGCCCGGACGCCAGTTCGGGTGGAGTCATCGTTGAAATACCACTCTGGTCACTTTGGACATCTAACTTCGGCCCGTAATCCGGGTCAGGGACAGTGCCTGATGGGTAGTTTAACTGGGGCGGTTGCCTCCTAAAAAGTAACGGAGGCGCCCAAAGGTTCCCTCAGCCTGGTTGGCAATCAGGTGTCGAGTGTAAGTGCACAAGGGAGCTTGACTGTGAGAGAGACATCTCGAGCAGGGACGAAAGTCGGGACTAGTGATCCGGCGGTACATTGTGGAATGGCCGTCGCTCAACGGATAAAAGGTACCTCGGGGATAACAGGCTGATCTTGCCCAAGAGTCCATATCGACGGCATGGTTTGGCACCTCGATGTCGGCTCGTCGCATCCTGGGGCTGGAGTAGGTCCCAAGGGTTGGGCTGTTCGCCCATTAAAGCGGTACGCGAGCTGGGTTTAGAACGTCGTGAGACAGTTCGGTCCCTATCCGCTGCGCGCGCAGGAAATTTGAGAAGGGCTGTCCTTAGTACGAGAGGACCGGGACGGACGAACCTCTGGTGTGTCAGTTGTACTGCCAAGTGCACCGCTGATTAGCTACGTTCGGATGGGATAACCGCTGAAAGCATCTAAGCGGGAAGCTCGCTTCAAGATGAGATTTCCATACACCTCGTGTGTGAGAGGCCCCCAGCCAGACCACTGGGTTGATAGGCCGGATGTGGAAGCGAGGACTAACGACTCGTGAAGCTGACCGGTACTAATAGGCCAACAACTTACACCACCAAGAAACAAGACTGCTTGCGTCCACTATGTGGTTCCCAACCAACAACCCACGGGTTGTCCCGGCACGGAACCAACAACTAAATAACAACACCACAAAACTGCCCCCACAACGGGGACAGCAAGTTGTAACCACAGATTTCCCACACCACCCCCAGGGCTGGTGACGGGTACAAGGGTTACGGCGGTCATAGCGTGGGGGAAACGCCCGGTCCCATTCCGAACCCGGAAGCTAAGACCCACAGCGCCGATGGTACTGCACCCGGGAGGGTGTGGGAGAGTAGGTCACCGCCGGACACACACCTGGTCGAGGCCCCAACCACACGGTTGGGGCCTCCCACATTTAA
>NZ_JBHXIW010000013.1:0-1353 GCF_042723515.1 Pseudarthrobacter sp. NPDC058362
GGGGTGTCTAGTTTCACGACATAGTTCTCACATGAGTCGGGACATCGTTCCCAGTTGATGCTTCACCGGTGAGTCGGGACATCGTTCACACCCTGGAGCGGCTGAGCATGGTGCATGTCGAAGCAGAAAGTCATCGTCCTCGCCGTCCGCGACCAAGGGCTGACCGTCTCGGATGCAGCCCGCCGCTACGGAGTCAGCCGCCGCTGGGTCCACGAACTCCTCCGGCGTGAGGCCGCAGGAGGCATCACCGCCATCGAGCCCCGTTCCAAACGCCCGCTGAACAACCCCCGCCGGACTAACCCGCAGACCGCTGCCCGGATCCTGGCCCTGCGCCACGACCTGCAGACCGCCGGGCTGGACGCCGGCCCGGTCACCATCGCCTGGCACCTCGAACGGGAAGGACTGCGACCCCCATCGACTTCAACAATCCGCCGGATCCTGCACCATGCCGGCCTGGTTACCCCTGAACCGAAGAAACGCCCCAAAGCCTCCCTGCACCGCTTCGAAGCGCACCAGCCCAACGAAACCTGGCAATCCGACTTCACCCACTGGACCCTCGCCGACGGCACCGACACCGAAATCCTGAATTTCCTCGATGACCACTCCCGCTACCTGCTCGCCTGCACCGCGCTCCAACCAGTCACCGTCACCACAGTCGTGACCACATTCCTGGCCTGCGCAGCCGAATACGGGCTCCCGGCCTCGACCCTGACAGATAACGGCATGGTCTACACGACCCGCTTCTCCGGCGGCCGGGGCGGCCGGAACGCCTTCGAACACCAACTCCACGCCCTCGGAATCACCCAGAAGAACGGCTCCCCGAACCACCCGCAAACCCAAGGAAAGATCGAACGCTTCCACCAGACCCTCAAACGCTGGCTCACCGGACAGCCGCGCGCCCACACCCTCGAGGACCTGAACGAACAGCTGGAAAAGTTCCGCCACATCTACAACCACGAACGCCCGCACCGCGCCCTGGACCGCCGCACCCCGGCCACAGCCTACACAGCAACACCCAAAGCAGCGCCCGCAGGGGCAAGACAAGGAGACCACTGGCGACACCGGATAGACCGGGTCGACCAATTCGGGAAACTCACCCTCCGCTACGCAGGCAGGCTACGCCACATCGGAATCGGCCGCGCCCACGCCCGCAAACACGTCCTCATGCTCATCCACGACACCGATGTCATCATCAGCGACGCCACCACCGGAGAAATCATCCGCGAGCTCACCATCAACCCAAACCGGAACTACCAACCCAGAACATCCGGACAAAGAAAAACACCCCGGTCCGAAGACCGGGGTGTAACCGATGACCCGACTCATCCGTGAAGGATGTCTCGACTCATCACA